>NZ_JBQWAR010000019.1:0-398921 GCF_052491725.1 Haloleucobacter ellipsoideus | reverse complement strand
AAATGGTGATGCCCGGCGATAACGTGTCGATGGATGTTGCGCTGATCGTGCCGATCGCCATGGAAGAGAAGCTGCGCTTCGCTATCCGTGAGGGTGGCCGTACCGTTGGCGCCGGCGTCGTCGCCGCCATCATCGAGTGATCACCACTCCATTGATGTGCCGCAGGGCATGTTTGAGCGGGCGCCTTCGGGCGCCCGTTTTCATTTCGGCAATGGGTATGATTCGGGATGTTCCTTGTGGAGAAGCAGATGCAGCCTGACGGATCTCGTTTCGTGGTGATTACCGGAGGGCCCGGCTCAGGCAAAAGCAGCCTCGTGGCTCACCTGTCCCGCATGGGGTATGCGCATGCGCCGGAGGGCGGGCGGGCCATCATTCGCGCCCATATGGCCATGGATGGCCCTGCATTGCCCTGGCGCGACCGGCAACTCTTCGCCGAGCTCATGCTGATGTGGGACATCCGCTCCCATGAGGCGCACCAGATCAGGGGGAGCGGGCTGGTCTTTTTCGATCGCGGGGTTCCCGATGTGCTGGGCTATCTGGCGCTGTGCGGGCTTGAGGCGCCGGCCCATCTGCGCCGGGCCTGTGACCTGTATCGCTACAGTCCCACCGTTTTTGTGGCCCCGCCATGGCCGGAGATCTACAGGAGCGATTCCGAGCGCAAGCAGGACTGGGACGAGGCACGGCGCACCTGTGACATGATGTGCAAGACATATGAGGCGTGCGGATACAATCTGGTGACGCTGCCCAAATGTCCGGTTGAGGATCGCGCGGCCTTTGTGCTTGAGGAGCTGGCGCGTAATTGATGTGCACCTGTGACGCCATTCATGGGGAAGTTCACAGTCAGCCCTTTACAGATCCCTCACATGCCACTACACACAGCCAGCCGATGCGTTGGGGCTTCCCGGCGCGGCGAAGTCTACCCTTGGAGTTGCGGGCAGGATAACACAATGTTGTCGCGGCCGTATTCAGGGAGCCGACTTTAGGAGTGTAGCTCAATTTGGTTAGAGCACCGGTCTCCAAAACCGGGGGTTGGGGGTTCGAGTCCCTCCACTCCTGCCAGCGGCAGGAACAGGCTTTGTCCGCCCTGGCCCTAGTGCGGCGAGAGTTCGAGCGGAACGACGCCGACAACTGTCTGTGATACGTTTCATCTCGTTTGAGCATGCCGCGCCAGTTCAGTCTGGGCTATCGGGGCAGGCGGAATTTTCGGGTTTCAGCTCATGTGCCATGGCTGTGGGCTGTTCCATAATGAGAGGTGGTAGCCACCGGGAGAGATCCCAAGGGGTTGCTGTGGTGCAAATGGCGAAGAACGGTCCCGTCGCGTTTTTTCAGCAGGTCCGCGCGGAAACGGCAAAGGTCACATGGCCCAGCCGTCGCGAGACGCTGATCACCACGGCTATGGTCTTCGTGATGGTGATCCTCGCGGCTATCTTCTTCCTCATCGTCGACCAGATCATCCGGTTTGGCGTCTCCACTCTCCTCACCCTCGGTCAGTGAGGCGGTTATGGCGAAGCGCTGGTATATCGTTCACGCATATTCGAACTTCGAGAAGAAGGTTGCCGACTCGATTCGCGAGCAGGCCGAGCAGCGTGGTCTGGAAGATCTGTTCGAGCAGATTCTGGTCCCCACCGAGAAGGTTGTGGAAGTGCGTCGGGGTCGCAAGGTCGACACCGAGCGCAAATTTTTCCCCGGCTATGTTCTGGTGAAGATGGACCTGACCGATGAGGCGTTTCACCTCATCAAGAATACACCGAAGGTGACCGGGTTCCTGGGGGCTGACAACAAGCCCATGCCGATTCCGGAATCCGAGGCGATGCGCATCCTGCATCAGGTGCAGGAAGGTATCGAGCGGCCGAAGCCCTCCGTTTCCTTCGAGGTGGGCGAGACGGTCAAGGTTTCCGATGGCCCGTTTGCTTCCTTCAACGGCATCGTTGAAGAGGTGGATGATACCCGTTCGCGCCTGAAGGTGGCGGTGTCCATCTTCGGCCGTGCAACGCCGGTCGAGCTTGAGTTCGGTCAGGTCGACAAGGTCTGACCCGTTCCCGCTCCGTAAGGAGTGGTGGGATGGCATATGCTGTCCCTTTGTCGCGTGGGAGGGAAGGGGGCGTCTCGCCAAGCGCCTTCGAGTACCGCACCACGTTCCCAGCCACGCTATGACCGCCCTTGAAGGTGCGGGTGGCTTATTTGGGGAGTTGTTCTTATGGCGAAGAAAATTGCAGGTTATGTCAAGCTGCAGGTGCCTGCTGGCAGCGCCAATCCGGCCCCGCCGATTGGTCCCGCGCTTGGTCAGCGTGGCCTGAACATCATGGAATTCTGCAAGGCGTTCAACGCGCAGACCGCCCAGATGGAAAAGGGCATGCCGATTCCGGTGGTGATCACCGCGTATCAGGATCGTTCTTTCACCTTCGTGATGAAGACCCCTCCGGTCTCCTATTTCATCAAGAAGGCTGCTGGCCTCGACACCAAGAAGAAGCCGGGCACGGGTTCCAAGACCCCGGGCAAGGGCGGCTCTGTCGGCAAGATCTCTCGCGCCCAGATGGTCGAGATTGCCGAGAAGAAGATGAGCGATCTGAACTGCGACACCATTGAGGCCGCGATTCAGATGATCGAAGGTTCCGCCCAGTCCATGGGCATCGAGGTTCAGGGGTGAGCGCAATGGCTAAGCACGGAAAGCGTATCCGCGCCGCGCGCGAAGGCATTGACCGCGACCAGCTCTACAGCCTTGATGAGGCTCTGAAGCTGCTCAAGGAGCGGACCACTGCGAAGTTCGACGAGACTGTCGAGCTGGCGATCAATCTCGGTGTTGACCCGCGCCATGCCGACCAGATGGTCCGCGGCGTGTGCCTGCTGCCGAACGGCTCCGGCCGTACGGTTCGCGTGGCGGTGTTTGCCCGTGGCGCCAAGGCTGATGAGGCCAAGGCCGCCGGTGCCGATATCGTTGGCGCTGAAGACCTGCTGGAGACCATCCAGGGCGGCACGATCGATTTCGATCGCTGCATCGCGACCCCGGACCTGATGCCGCTCGTCGGCCGTCTCGGCAAGGTGCTCGGTCCGCGTGGCCTGATGCCCAACCCCAAGGTTGGCACCGTGACCATGGACGTGAAGGGCGCTGTTGAAGCCGCCAAGGGTGGCGCGGTCGAGTTCCGTGTCGAGAAGGCGGGTATCATCCATGCCGGTATCGGCAAGGCCTCTTTCGATGCCGAGAAGCTGGCTGAGAACATCCGTGCGTTCGCGGATGCTGTCGTGAAGGCCAAGCCGGCTGGCGCCAAGGGTACCTATGTCCAGCGCGTGGCGATTTCGTCCACCATGGGCCCGGGCCTGAAGGTTGAGCCGTCCACGGTTCTGACCGCCTGAGTTTTGCCTCCGCTTCTGCGCGGCAGGAATAGAATTTGCGGGTCGCAATTCCGGTTGCGATCCGCAAATCGTTTGAATGGCATAAAAAATGCGTTGGGGGGCGTGACAAGCCTCTTCAATGTCTATATATGAACCCGTTCCCATGGAAGTGTTTAGCACTTTTTAGGGAATCATGGCTTTTACCCTTAACGGGTAAGAGGGGTCGGGAAGGTTAGCCTCCCCGGCCTTGTCGTCTGTCTCTGCTGCCTTCTGGTGGTGTGACGGGCGGCCGTCCTGTCCGAGACTGCAGGTGTCTTGCCCGTGCAAGACTTAATTCTCATTGTTTCGCCCTTTGTGGCGGATGGTGGAGAGCCGGCATAGACGGGGAAGACCGGATTCAATGTGGAGAGTGATCTTCACATCTGTTTGAGATCGGTTCGAACCAGCGCCTTGTGTTCCGTCCCGGATGTGTTCCGTGGTCAGGATCCGAGGGGACAGGGCATGTGAGCGTCGCGCGGCGCGGCTGGCATGCCGTCATAAGGCGGATCCGGCTTTGTCGGGCGACAAGGCGCAACAGGTGGAACTCAGGTTCTGCCGCAGGCTTAAGAGAGCCAGACGTGGATCGAGCGCAAAAGCAAGAGCTCGTCACGACGCTGACGGATGTGTTCAAGACCACATCCATCGTCGTGGTCGCCCACTACTCCGGTCTCACCGTGGCCCAGATGTCCGACCTGCGTCGGCAGATGAAGGCCAGCGGTGCGTCCGTGAAGGTGGCAAAGAACCGCCTCGTCAAGATCGCTCTGGAAGGCTCCGACGTTGCCCACATGGAGCCCCTGTTCAAGGGGCCCACGCTGATCGCCTATTCTGACGATCCTGTGGCGGCGCCGAAGGTGGCTGTCGAGTTTGCCAAGACGAATGACAAGTTTGTCATCCTTGGCGGCGCGATGGGCACCACGTCCCTGAATGTGGATGGTGTGAAGGCTATGGCCACCATGCCGTCCCTGGACGAACTGCGTGCGAAGATTGTCGGCCTGGTTCAGGCTCCGGCAACCAAGATCGCGCAGCTCTCCACGGCACCCGCGGCGAAGCTCGCCCGCGTGTTCGGGGCGTATGCCAAGAAGGACGAGGCCGCGTGAGGCGGTTGCTTCACGCATATTTTTATTTCGAACCTATCTCCAGGAAGAAGAACAATGGCTGATCTGAACAAGATCGTTGACGATCTGTCCGCTCTCACCGTCCTCGAAGCTGCCGAACTGGCCAAGCTGCTCGAAGAGAAGTGGGGCGTTTCCGCCGCTGCCGCCGTTGCGGTTGCTGCTGCTCCGGGCGCTGGCGCTGCTGCCGCTGCTGTTGAAGAGCAGACCGAGTTCACTGTCGTTCTGGCCTCTGCCGGCGACAAGAAGATCGAGGTCATCAAGGAAGTCCGCGCCATCACCGGCCTGGGCCTCAAGGAAGCCAAGGATCTCGTCGAAGGCGCGCCGAAGCCTGTCAAGGAAGGCGTCGACAAGGACGAGGCCGAGAAGCTCAAGGCTCAGCTCGAGAAGGCTGGCGCCAAGGTCGAGCTCAAGTGAGTTTTTGAAAATGGCGCCCCGGGTCACCCCGGGGCGCTTTCTCGCATGGGGCCTGGGCTCCGGTGAGCTGGGCGGTTCCCCCGACAGTCTGCAGGCAGGCTGTCAGGAGAGCCGTCATGGTGTTGGTAAGGGGTGGTCCCGGGCGGGGATCTCTTCGGTGTGACGGCGAACGGTTCCAGTGTCGGCAAGGCCAACCCGGATGGGTGTCGACGCGAGGGCCCTGTACGGACGAGGATCGAGATGGCGCAAACGTTCACCGGTCGTAAGCGGATCCGCAAGTTCTTCGGAAAGATCAAGGAAGTGGCTGAGATGCCGAACCTCATCGAGGTTCAGAAGGCGTCTTATGATCAGTTTCTTCAGATTGAAGAGCCGAAGGGCGGGCGCGACGACGACGGTCTGCAGGCGGTGTTCAAGTCGGTATTTCCCATTTCCGACTTTGCCGGTGCCTCCATGCTGGAATTCGTGCGCTACGAGTTTGAGCCTCCCAAATATGATGTCGATGAGTGCCGCCAGCGTGGCATGACCTTTGCCGCGCCGCTGAAGGTGACGCTGCGCCTGATCGTGTTCGATATCGATCCCGATACCGGCGCGAAGTCCGTCAAGGACATCAAGGAGCAGGACGTCTATACCGGCGACATTCCGCTCATGACGATGAATGGCACCTTCATCGTGAATGGCACGGAGCGCGTCATCGTCTCGCAGATGCACCGTTCGCCGGGTGTGTTCTTCGACCATGACAAGGGCAAGACCCACTCCTCGGGCAAGCTGCTGTTCGCCGCCCGCATCATTCCCTATCGCGGGTCCTGGCTCGACATCGAGTTCGATGCCAAGGACATCGTGTTTGCGCGTATCGACCGCCGTCGCAAGATTCCGGTGACCAGCCTGCTCTATGCGCTGGGTCTGGATGCGGAGGAGATTCTCGGCACCTTCTACGAAACCATCCAGTTCGAGCGGGCCAAGGATGGCTGGCGCGTGCCGTTCGATCCCAAGCGGATGAAGGGCTTCAAGGCTGTCGTCGATCTGGTCGATGCGGACACCGGTGAGGTGGTGCTGGAGGCCGGCAAGAAGCTGACCGTGCGTGCCGCCCGCCAGCTGGTCGAGAAGGGCCTGAAGGCACTGAAGATCTCCGATGAGGAGATGATCGGGCAGTATATCGCTGAAGATCTCGTGGATGTTCAGACCGGTGAGATCCATGCCGAGGCTGGCGAGGAAATCACCGAGAAGACCCTCAAGATGCTTGAGGAGGCCGGCTATAATGACGTGCCGATCCTCGACATCGACCATGTGAACACCGGCGCCTATATCCGCAACACACTGGCGGCAGACAAGAACACGACCCGTGAGGAAGCGCTGTTCGACATCTATCGCGTGATGCGCCCCGGCGAGCCGCCGACCATTGATTCCGCGCAGGCGATGTTCCACTCGCTGTTCTTCGATCCGGAGCGGTACGATCTTTCCGCGGTTGGTCGCGTGAAGATGAACATGCGTCTGGATCTGGACTGCCCGGATACCGTGCGCGTGCTGCGTCGGGATGATATTCTGGCGGTCATCCGCACGCTTGTGGAACTGCGTGACGGCAAGGGCGAGATCGACGACATCGATCACCTTGGCAACCGTCGTGTGCGTTCTGTCGGCGAGCTGATGGAGAACCAGTATCGCGTCGGCCTGCTGCGCATGGAGCGCGCCATCAAGGAGCGCATGTCGTCTGTCGATGTCGATACGGTGATGCCGCAGGATCTCATCAACGCCAAGCCGGTGGCGGCTGCGGTGCGTGAGTTCTTCGGTTCTTCCCAGCTCTCGCAGTTCATGGACCAGACCAACCCGCTCTCCGAGATCACCCACAAGCGTCGTCTCTCGGCACTTGGTCCGGGCGGTCTGACGCGTGAGCGTGCGGGCTTCGAGGTGCGCGACGTGCACCCGACCCACTATGGCCGTATCTGCCCGATCGAGACGCCGGAAGGCCCGAATATCGGCCTGATCAACTCGCTGGCGACCTTTGCCCGCGTGAACAAGTATGGCTTCATCGAGGCCCCCTATCGCCGTGTGGTGGATACGAAGGTCACTGACGAAGTGGTCTATCTCTCCGCCATGGAGGAGGGGAAATACTATGTCGCGCAGGCCAATGTGCCGCTCGACGCCGAAGGCCGCTTCGAGGAAGACCTGGTGATGTGCCGTCACGCCGGTGACGTCATGCTGGTCAGCCCCGATCGCGTGGATTTCATGGACGTGTCGCCGAAGCAGCTTGTTTCGGTGGCGGCGGCGCTCATTCCGTTCCTTGAGAACGACGACGCCAACCGCGCGCTCATGGGCTCGAACATGCAGCGTCAGGCTGTACCGCTGGTGCGCTCGGATGCGCCGCTGGTCGGCACTGGCATGGAAGCGGTTGTGGCGCGGGACTCCGGCGCGGCTATCGCGGCCCGCCGTACCGGTGTGGTCGATCAGGTGGATGCCACCCGTATCGTGATCCGGGCAACGGAAGAGACCGATCCGTCCAAGTCGGGCGTCGATATCTACCGGCTGATGAAGTTCCAGCGCTCCAACCAGTCCACCTGCATCAACCAGCGCCCTCTGGTGCGCGTGGGCGAACAGGTGCGGAAGGGTGACATCATCGCTGATGGCCCCTCCACGGATCTGGGCGATCTGGCGCTGGGCCGGAACGTGCTCGTCGCGTTCATGCCCTGGAACGGCTACAACTACGAGGACTCCATCCTGCTCTCGGAGAACATCGTCAAGGATGACGTGTTCACCTCTATCCATCTGGAAGAGTTCGAGTGCATGGCCCGCGATACCAAGCTGGGCCCGGAGGAAATCACCCGCGATATTCCAAACGTCTCTGAAGAGGCGCTGAAGAATCTCGATGAGGCCGGCATCGTCTATATCGGTGCCGAGGTGAACGCCGGCGACATTCTGGTGGGCAAGATCACGCCCAAGGGCGAAAGCCCGATGACGCCGGAAGAAAAGCTGCTGCGCGCGATCTTCGGTGAAAAGGCTGCTGACGTTCGCGATACCTCCCTGCGGCTGCCGCCCGGCACCAAGGGCACGATTGTTGAAGTGCGCGTGTTCAACCGTCACGGTGTGGACAAGGACGAGCGCGCCCTGGCGATCGAGCGTGAGGAGATCGAGCGTCTCGCCAAGGACCGTGATGACGAGCAGGCCATTCTTGACCGTAACGTCTATGGCCGTCTGGCCGAGACGCTGATCGGCAAGATCGCGATTGCCGGTCCGAAGGGCTTCAAGAAGGATAGCGACGTCACCCGTGAGGTGCTGGACGGTTATCCGCGTTCGCAGTGGTGGCTGTTCGCCGTGGCGGACGATGCCGTCATGGGCGAGCTGGAAGCCATGCGGGCGCAGTATGACGAGTCCAAGAAGCGTCTTGAGCAGCGCTTCCTGGACAAGGTCGAGAAGCTGCAGCGCGGTGATGAGCTGCCTCCGGGCGTGATGAAGATGGTCAAGGTCTTCGTCGCCGTGAAGCGCAAGATCCAGCCGGGCGACAAGATGGCCGGCCGTCATGGGAACAAGGGCGTTGTCTCTCGTATCGTGCCGGTGGAAGACATGCCGTTCCTTGAGGATGGCACCAATGTGGACATCGTGCTCAACCCGCTGGGTGTGCCGAGCCGCATGAATGTCGGCCAGATTCTCGAGACCCATCTGGGCTGGGCCTGTGCGGGCCTTGGCAAGCAGGTCGCGGCTGCCGTGGACTCCTATTACGCAACGCAGGACATCAAGCCTCTGCGCGAGCGTCTGGAGACCATTTACGGCGTGGAAGAAATCGGGCCGCTGCCTGACGACAACCTGCCGGAGCTTGCCGAGAATGTCCGCAGGGGTGTGCCGATGGCCACGCCGGTCTTCGATGGCGCGCATGAGGATGACATCGAGACCCAGCTTGAGCTGGCGGGTCTTGATCGTTCCGCGCAGTCCACCCTCTATGACGGGCGTACGGGTGAACCCTTCGACCGTAAGGTGACTGTCGGCTACATCTACATGCTGAAGCTGCATCACCTTGTGGACGACAAGATCCACGCCCGCTCGATTGGCCCGTACTCGCTCGTGACCCAGCAGCCGCTGGGCGGCAAGGCGCAGTTCGGTGGCCAGCGCTTCGGTGAAATGGAAGTGTGGGCGCTTGAGGCTTATGGCGCAGCCTATACGCTTCAGGAAATGCTCACAGTGAAGTCGGACGACGTGGCCGGCCGTACCAAGGTCTATGAGGCGATTGTGCGTGGCGAAGACACGTTCGAGAGCGGCATTCCCGAGAGCTTCAACGTTCTTGTGAAGGAAATGCGTTCGCTCGGCCTCAATGTCGACCTCGAGAACGGCTAGGTTCGTACCAGATATTTGCCGCGAAAGCGGCCTTCCGCTCCGGCACCCCGGCCGGAGCGGCGCAGCGATTAAGCCGCCCACCTTGTTTGGGAGCACCAGATGAATCAGGAAGTCCAGAACGTCTTCAACCCGACGGTTCCGGCCCCGAATTTCAATCAGATCCGCATCACGATCGCCAGCCCCGAAAAGATCAAGTCCTGGTCTTACGGCGAGATCAAGAAGCCGGAGACGATCAACTACCGTACCTTCAAGCCGGAACGGGACGGCCTGTTCTGCGCGCGTATCTTTGGCCCCATCAAGGACTATGAGTGCTTGTGCGGCAAGTACAAGCGCATGAAGTACAAGGGCATTATCTGCGAAAAGTGCGGCGTCGAGGTCACCCTCTCGCGCGTGCGCCGTGAGCGCATGGGCCATATCGAGCTGGCCGCGCCCGTCGCTCATATCTGGTTCCTGAAGTCACTGCCGAGCCGTATTGGCCTGCTGCTTGACATGACGCTCAAGGATCTGGAGCGGATCCTCTATTTCGAATATTTCGTGGTGACGGAGCCCGGCACCACGCCGCTGAAATATCGCCAGCTTCTTTCCGAAGAAGAGTATCTGCGCGCGCAGGACGAGTTCGGCGAAACCAACTTCACGGCCATGATCGGCGCGGAAGCCATTCGTGAACTGCTTCAGACCATGGATCTGGAGAAGATCGCGGCTGACCTGCGTCAGGAGATTGCCGAGGCGACCACCGAGCTGAAGCCGAAGAAGCTGGCCAAGCGCCTCAAGATCGTCGAGGCATTCCAGCTTTCCGGCAACAGGCCGGAATGGATGATCCTGACCCATGTTCCGGTCATCCCGCCGGATCTGCGCCCGCTGGTGCCGCTGGATGGTGGCCGTTTCGCCACCTCTGACCTGAATGACCTGTACCGTCGCGTCATCAACCGCAACAACCGCCTCAAGCGCCTGATCGAACTGCGTGCGCCGGATATCATCATCCGCAACGAGAAGCGCATGCTGCAGGAGTCTGTGGATGCGCTGTTCGACAATGGCCGTCGTGGCCGCGTCATCACGGGTGCCAACAAGCGTCCGCTGAAGTCGCTCGCCGACATGCTGAAGGGCAAGCAGGGCCGGTTCCGTCAGAACCTGCTCGGCAAGCGCGTGGACTATTCCGGGCGTTCGGTCATCGTGGTGGGTCCGGAGCTCAAGCTCCATCAGTGCGGCCTGCCCAAGAAGATGGCGCTGGAGCTGTTCAAGCCCTTCATCTATTCGCGTCTCGACGCGAAGGGCCATTCCGCCACCGTGAAGCAGGCGAAGAAGCTGGTCGAGAAGGAGCGTCCCGAGGTTTGGGACATTCTCGACGAGGTGATCCGCGAGCATCCGGTGATGCTGAACCGTGCGCCGACGCTTCACCGACTTGGCATTCAGGCGTTCGAGCCGGTGCTGATCGAGGGCAAGGCTATCCAGCTTCATCCGCTGGTCTGTTCCGCCTTCAACGCCGACTTTGACGGCGACCAGATGGCCGTGCACGTTCCGCTGAGCCTTGAGGCACAGCTGGAAGCGCGTGTGCTGATGATGTCCACGAACAACGTGCTGCATCCGGCCAACGGTGCGCCGATCATCGTGCCGTCTCAGGATATCGTGCTTGGGCTCTATTATCTCTCCATCATGCGGGAGAATGAGCCGGGCGAGGGCATGGCCTTCGCTTCCATGGCAGAGATCGATCTTGCCCTGCATGCCAAGGCGATCACCCTGCACACCAAGATCAAGGGCCGGTACATTGGCCTTGACGCTGATGGCAATGAATATTCCAGGATTTATGAGACCACTCCCGGTCGCATGAAGATTGGCGAGCTGCTGCCCAAGCATCCCAAGCTGTCCTTCGATGTCGTCAACAAGCTGATGACGAAGAAGGAAATCTCCAACATGATCGACGCGGTGTACCGTCACTGCGGGCAGAAGGAGAGTGTGATCTTCTGCGACAAGATCATGTCTCTTGGCTTCTTCAATGCGTTCCGCGCCGGCATTTCGTTCGGCAAGGACGACATGGTGGTGCCGGCCAAGAAGTGGGATCTGGTGGAGGAAACCCGCGCGCTCACCAAGGAATATGAGCAGCAGTACAATGACGGCCTGATCACCCAGGGTGAGAAGTACAACAAGGTCGTTGATGCGTGGGGCAAGTGCACCGATCGCATCGCCGAAGAGATGATGAAAGAAATCTCCTCGGTGAAGAAGGACCCGGAAACGGGGCGGGACAAGCAGATCAATTCGATCTACATGATGTCCCACTCCGGCGCCCGTGGTTCGCCCGCGCAGATGAAGCAGCTGGCCGGCATGCGCGGCCTTATGGCGAAGCCTTCCGGCGAGATCATCGAGAGCCCGATCATCTCGAACTTCAAGGAAGGCTTGACCGTGATGGAGTACTTCAACTCCACCCACGGTGCGCGTAAGGGCCTTGCCGATACAGCGCTGAAGACCGCGAACTCGGGTTATCTCACCCGTCGTCTCGTGGACGTGGCGCAGGATTCCATCATCACCGAGCGCGATTGCGGTTCGGAGAATGGCATCCACATGCGTGCCATCGTCGATGCGGGCCAGATCGTGGCCTCGCTGGCCTCGCGCGTGCTGGGCCGTACTGCGGTCGAGGATGTGGTGAACCCCGCCACTGGCGAAGTCATCGTGCCCAAGGGCCGGATGATTGAAGAGCCGGATGTGGAGCTCATCAGCAAGTCCCCGATCCAGGAGATCAAGATCCGTTCGGTGCTGACCTGTGAAACACGCAATGGCGTGTGCGCCACCTGCTATGGCCGTGACCTTGCGCGCGGCACGCCGGTGAACATGGGTGAGGCCGTGGGTGTCATCGCGGCCCAGTCCATTGGTGAGCCGGGTACGCAGCTCACCATGCGCACCTTCCATATTGGTGGTGCGGCGACGCTGGCGGATTCGTCCTTCGTGGAGTCGAACTTCGAAGGCTCGGTGCGCATCCGCAACCGCAATGTGGCCCGCAACTCCGATGGCGACCTCATCGTCATGGGGCGCAATGTGGCTGTCATTATTGTGGACCATGACGGCACCGAGCGCGCGGTGAACCGCGTGCAGTATGGTGCGCGTCTGAAGGTCGATGAAGGCGATACCATCAAGCGCGGCCAGCGTATTGCCGAGTGGGATCCCTATACCCGTCCCATTCTGACGGAAGTGGATGGTATCATTGCGTTCGAGGACCTTGTCGAAGGGGCCTCGATGAACGAAACCGTTGACGAGTCCACCGGTATCGCCAAGCGTGTGGTGACCGATCCGCGCAGCGGTCGCGGGCCGGAGCTGCGTCCTGCCATCCTCATCAAGGATGGTGACGGCAAGGTCGTGAAGCTGCCCCGTGGCGGTGACGCGCGCTATGCCCTCCCGGTGGAAGCGATCATTTCCGTGGATCCCAGCGGGCGCGTGAAGGCGGGTGATGCCGTGGCGCGTGTGCCGATGGAAGGTGCCAAGACGCGAGACATCACCGGTGGTCTGCCGCGTGTTGCCGAGCTGTTCGAGGCACGTCGTCCGAAGGATGCGGCGATCATCGCCGAAGTCACCGGCACGATCCATTTCGGGCGCGACTACAAGAACAAGCGTCGGGTCTCGATCGAGCCGACGGATGGGGGCGATACCGTCGAGTATCTGATCCCGAAGGGCAAGCACATCCATCTGCAGGATGGCGACCTGATCGAGAAGGGCGATTTCATCGTCGACGGCAATCCCGCGCCGCATGACATTCTGGCCATCAAGGGCGTGGAAGAGCTCGCAGCCTTCCTTGTCAATGAAATCCAGGAAGTCTACCGGCTCCAGGGCGTGCACATCAATGACAAGCACATTGAGGTGATCGTCCGGAACATGCTGCAGAAGGTCGAGATCGAGGATTCGGGTGAGACCGACTTCCTGGATAACGAGCAGGTTGACCGTCTCGAGTTCATCGAGGCGAATGAGAAGGCTCTGGAAGAGGGCAAGAAGCCGGCGACCGGTCATCCGGTTCTGCTCGGCATCACCAAGGCCAGCTTGCAGACCCGCTCCTTCTTCTCCGCCGCCTCCTTCCAGGAGACGACCCGCGTGCTCACCGAGGCTGCCGTGAATGGCAAGGTGGACCCGCTGGAAGGTCTGAAGGAGAACGTGATCGTTGGTCGCCTGATCCCTGCGGGTACCGGTGCGCAGATGAACAAGCTGCGGGCTGTGGCCAACTCCCGCGATGATCTGATCGTCGCCACGCGGGATGAGCGCACTGAGGTTCAGGTTCCGCGTATCGAGGGACCTGCTGCCGATCCGGCAGAATGACAAAAAGGCCGGTGGGGTGACCCACCGGCCTTTTTCTTTATGCAGAGCATGGTGATGGCGGGCTTTGCCGGGGCAGACTTGGGGGGCTTGAGTTTTGGCGCGGATATGGGCGCGGGGTCGGGCGACGGGGCAATGCCTGAGCCAGTAGGGGAATGGCTCCGGACCATTCACAACCTCGGCGGCGGACTCCTAAGACGTTTTCCGAATTTGGATGGCAGCGCGCTTGAGTGCTGCGAGGGAGCTGTCCGGTCGCTGGTCGTAGCGGGGGCAAGGCCCCGATCAGTTTGATCCTGTTGAAAAAGCGCTCGACGAGGCTTCCTGGTCGAAAGAGCCACGGACTGAAGGCAAAGGTGCGCTTGCGGATTGGCGCGGCGGCACATTGGCAGAGTCACCGCGCCTGACCATCTCGGTGTGGATGGCATTGGTGCTCATAAGCCTTGTCGTGAGCAGGATGCCGCCCGGCGCGAGCCGGGCCGGAAACTCTCATTCGGCTGGTGCATCGCCCACCTGACCAGAAGATGGATCAGCCGGCTTTCAGCATCGACCAGAGCATGGATCCTGGTGGTGAGCCACACCGGGAGCATCTCATGGAACGATGGTCCTCGCCCCTTTTAATGGGGAGCGCCAAGCTGGTGAACGCGAATGCAGAAGCTGTCCATCATCACGCGATTGCCGTCACAGGCGGCTGAGACTGCTGTCAACAGCTTGTCCCAGACCCCCATTCGCCCGCTGGCGAACGAAACAGGTGTTGAGGGGGGTGCGCGGACCGCAGAGCTCCGGAACGCAGCCGTCAGACAATGCCGTTGATCACACGCCGGTGCTCGACCCGCGCGTTCCCGCGCGGCTTGTTTGGCAACAGCGGGGCGATGTTCGCTTATTCCTCGTCCGCCAATTCGTGGCGGTGCATCACATCGGCCATTTGGGTGTCACTCTCGCCAGAGCGCTTCCTGTGCGACTACCCTGTCCAAAAAATAAGCCACCCGCCCAGAAGGCATAGGCTTTCTGGGCGGGTGGCTTGACACACTGTGGGATCAGCGCGCGGGCGCAGTTTTAGCCATTGCTGACCTTGCGGCTTTCAGCGGCGGCATCATTGTTCACCTGCATCAGCAGGCCGAAAAGACGGCCTGTTGCCAGACGCTGCGCCTGAAGGGCCATGCCGGCCATGCCTTGCAGATCTGTCGCCGCCTCGCGCGCCAGTGAAATGGCGGTGGGAAAGGGCGCCTTGAGCTGGGCGACAACCTCATCCGTATCGAAGGTGAGATCGGCGTCAAACTTGCGGGCGATCTGCTGCATGCGGCGATTATGCAGCAGGCAGTTCATGCACAGGGAGCGGATGCCGCGGTTGCGCGCGACAAGGATGACATGTTCCAGAAGCGCGGTTCCAAGCCCGTGGTTCTGGTATTCGCGCTCCACACTGAATGCGGCTTCCGCCTCACCGGGCAGCACATCTCCCAGCGGATACAGCTCTGCCGCGGCGCGCAGCACGCCATCCACGAAATAGCCTTGCACGATGGCGCCATTGCGGAAAGCCCGCGATGTGTAGCGTTCAATAAACTCATCGGATACAGCAGACCCGAATCTGAAACGACGGCTCTCCATATCCAGCCTGAGCAGATGCTCGCGGAAGATAGTAGCCTCTCCGGCCCACAGTTTGCGCATCGTTCCGGGTGTGACCTCTCCGGTCATGTTGGCCTCCAGACCTGGCGTCATGAAAGCCCCCTCGGTCCTCCGATCGTGAATTTAGGTGCAATGCAGCATAGGTCAAGACAAAATATGAGGCTCATCTGCATCTTCATAAAATTGCAACCCTGGGGAAAATACGTAAGCCATAGAAAAATGTAGATAATATGCTGATATGCACAAAGTGCAATTCTGTTGCGCTGCACGCGTGGCAATGCGCCTTCCTGTTGCCATCCTCTGCTGCAGTGCACGGATGTTTGCCCCATTACCGTCATATCCTCATCCCGCGGGCCTTTCGTGATGGGTGCATCGCTTCAGCTAAAGCGCTATAGGCAGGGCATGAAAAACAGTTCGGATGCGCTCCCCAGGGTTTTTGATCGCGCCCTTGCCCGCCGCCGCCTTGCCCGTGCCTTCAGGCTCGGGCCGGAAGCCTTTCTGCTGGAGCGCGTCGCTGAAGACATGGTCGACCGCCTTTCCGCGGTCAAACGCCAGTTCGCGCTGGCCGCAGATATCGGCACGCCGACAGATGCCATGGCCCGCCTTCTGGCTGCCTGCCCGCAGATTGAAAAGCTGGTTTCACTGCGTCCGCTGCGGGCAGGCGGGCAGGTGGATGTGATCGCCGATGAGGAATATCTGCCTCTGGCTCCGGCGAGTCTGGATCTTGCCGTTTCCGCGCTGGCGCTGCATGGCGTGAATGATCTGCCGGGTGTGCTGGCGCAGATCCGCCGGGTTCTGCGGCCGGATGGGCTGTTTGTTGCGGCCTTTGTGGGCGGTTCCAGCCTTACCGAATTGCGACAAAGTCTGGCGATCGCCGAGACGGAGATTACCGGGGGGCTTTCCCCCCGCATTGCCCCCTTTGTGGATGTACGGGATCTGGGAGGACTGTTGCAACGCGCCGGCTTTGCTCTTCCTGTCACGGATGTGGACCATATCACAGTGCGCTACGGTTCACCCTTTACGCTGCTGTCAGACTTGCGGCGCATGGGGGCAACGAATGTGCTGGTGGAACGCCGGCATGTGCCCTTGCGCCGGTCTGTGCTGCTGCGCGCCGCAGAGATTTATGCCGAGCAGTTTTCTGACCCGGATGGGCGGGTGCGCGCCACTTTCGATATCGTCTGGCTTTCGGGCTGGGCACCGCATGAGAGCCAGCAAAAGCCCCTGCGCCCGGGTTCCGCCCGCATGCGCCTTGCCGATGCGCTCGGGGCGCAGGAAGTGACATTGCCAGTAACAGACAGAACAGGAAAACTTGAATGAGCCAGCCGCCCGCCGCGCGTCAGGAGCCGTTGCCCATCAGCGCCTTTCCCTATCTGCATACGCTGACCACACGCTGGAAAGACGTGGATGCCTATGGGCATGTGAACAATGTGGTCTACTATTCCTATTTCGATACAGCGGTAAATGCACACCTCATCAATCAGGGTGTTCTGGACCCCCACACCAGCCCGGTGATTGGACTGGTGGTGGAGACGCGCTGTGTCTATTTCCGCAGCCTTCATTTTCCGGCGGATGTGCAGGCGGGATTGCGGATCGTGCATCTGGGCACATCCTCTGTCCGTTATGAAATCGGGCTGTTTCAGGGAGAGGACATGCAGGCCGCCGCGCAGGGGCATTTCGTGCATGTCTATGTGGACCGGAACACGCATCGGCCCATGCCGATTCCGGCACCCATCCGTGCTGTGATGGAGCAGCTCGTCGTCTGACGCTTCAGGCTCCGGGCAATAAAAAAGCCGACCGGGAAAGCCCGGCCGGCCTGCCTGTACGGCGCCTGAAATGATCAGGTGATGTACTGGGCGCCATTGATGGTGAGCGTGGAGCCCGAGATGAAGGATGCATCATCGGACGCCAGGAACACCACGCCACGCGCAATGTCTTCCGGCTCGCCCAGACGGCCCACAGGAATGGAGGCAACGATCTTGGCCAGAATATCGGCCGGAACCGCGCGCACCATCTCCGTGCCGATATAGCCGGGTGCAATGGCGTTCACGGTGATGCCGTATTTGGCGGTTTCCTGAGCCAGCGCCTTCACGAAGCCGATCTCGCCGGCCTTGGCCGCGGAGTAGTTCGACTGGCCGAACTGGCCCTTCTGCCCGTTGATCGAGGAAATGCAGACAATGCGGCCGAAGCCGCGTGCGCGCATGCCTTCGATCACGTTGCGAGACGTGTTGAACGCGCTGGAAAGATTGGTGTTGATCACGGCATTCCACTGCTCAAGAGTCATCTTGTGCAGCGGGGCGTCACGGGTGATGCCCGCATTGTTGACCAGCACGTCGATGGGCCCAACCTCGGCCTCGACCTTGGCGATACCTTCCTTGCAGGCCTCGAAATTGGAAACGTCCCACTTGAAGGTGGGGATGCCGGTCTTTTCCGAGAAGGCCTTGGCCGCCTCGTCATTGCCAGCATAGTTTGCCGCAACGGTGTAGCCAGCAGCCTTCAATGCTACCGAAATGGCCTCACCGATACCGCGGGTGCCCCCGGTGACCAATGCGACACGCGCCATAGCTCCCTCCATCATCTTTCCGCCCAGTTGCAGATGCGCGCCATATCCGATCCGGTTCATTGGGCTTTGCCCGGATCGCCCTCAAGAGATGGGCGCTTGCCTCAATGCCGGGTCGCGAAATCTCCGCGACCCGGAACATGTTGCAGGTACCGGCTATGCTGCCGGATCAGTCACGCGCCACGCAGACGGCAACACCCATGCCGCCGCCGATGCACAGCGTGGCAATGCCCTTCTTGGCATCGCGCTTCACCATTTCGTGGAGCAGCGTGACGAGAATACGGGCGCCGGAGGCACCGATGGGGTGACCGATCGCGATGGCGCCGCCATTCACGTTCACCTTCGAGGTATCCCAGCCCATGGACTTGTTGACCGCCAGAGCCTGGGCGGCGAAAGCCTCATTGGCCTCGATCAGGTCCAGATCGTTCACGGACCAGCCGGCACGCTCCAGCGCCAGCTTGGAGGCGGGGATGGGGCCGGTGCCCATGATGGTCGGGTCCACACCGGCCTCGGCCCAGGAAACGATGCGGGCGAGGGGGGTGAGGCCCTCGGCCTTGGCGCGGGCTGCGCTCATCAGCACGACGGCAGCCGCACCATCATTGATGCCGGAAGCGTTGCCGGCCGTGACCGTGCCATCCTTCGCGAAGGCGGGGCGCAGCTTGGCCATGGATTCGAGGGTTGCGCCGTGGCGGATATATTCGTCGGTGTCGACCACCACATCGCCCTTGCGGGTGTGAATGGTGACAGGGATGATCTCATCCTTGAACTTGCCGGCCTTCTGGGCGGCCTCGGCCTTGTTCTGCGAAGCAACGGCGAAAGCGTCCTGCTCCTCGCGGGTCAGCTCATACTGCTTGGCCACGTTCTCGGCGGTGATGCCCATGTGGTAATCATTGAACGCGTCCCACAGGCCGTCCTTGATCATGGTATCGGCGAAGGAGGCGTTGCCCATGCGTACGCCGGTGCGCAGATGCGCGGCATGCGGGGCAAGGCTCATGGATTCCTGACCGCCGGCAATGACGACCTCGCTGTCGCCGCTGGCAACGGCGCGGGCGCCCAGAGCCACGGTGCGCAGACCAGAGCCACAGACCATGTTGATGGTCCAGGCCGGGGTCGTCACCGGCAGGCCGGCATGGATCGCAGCCTGGCGGGTGGGGTTCTGCCCCTGGCCAGCCGTCAGCACGTTGCCGAAGATCACTTCATTGATCTTTTCGGGGGCAAGGCCGGTGCGCTCAAGCAGCCCCTTGATCACAGTCGTGCCAAGCTCATGGGCGGGAAGCGCGGACAGTGAACCGTTGAATGAACCAACCGGGGTGCGCCCTGCACCGACGATGACGACCTCATCCTTCATGATCTTCTCCTGGAACTTGCAGGCAGCCCGCAAAAGGCGGGCGGGTGAAACTTAAAGGCAGGCACGGTTTTGGCACCGTTTTGCGTCTGACCAATATATCTCAATTTCAAACATCCATGTGTCAATGATCCAAATCAGTATTCAACGACGGATTTGATGAGGGTCTTCCCACAGGATCTTGACGGATGCGAAAGGCGGTGATGGTATTTATATAGGGGTGGCTAAGGGGGGCGAAACCCCTTAACGTGGGTCAACGCCAAGAATTCTGGATGACCGGATAATGGGAAAATCACAAGAGCCAGTCACCATCAAAAAGTATGCGAATCGCCGTCTTTATAATACAGGCACGAGCACTTATGTCACTCTCGAAGATCTCGCCAATATGGTGAAAGATGGAGAGGACTTCGTTGTCTTTGATGCCAAGAGTGGTGATGATATTACGCATTCTGTCCTGACTCAGATTATTTTTGAGCAGGAGAATAAGGGGCAGAATCTACTGCCGATCGCTTTCCTTCGGCAGATCATACGCTTCTATGGTGACAGCATGCAGATGCTGGTTCCGCGCTATCTGGAAGCCTCGATCAGCAGCTTCACGAAGGATCAGGAAAAATTTCGCTCGCAGATGACCAATACATTTACGGGAAAGACTTTTCCCGGATTTGAGGATCATGTGCGTCGAAATATGGAAGTGTTCGAACGTGCCTTCCAGATGTTCATCCCCTTCCCGAAAGGTGATGAGCCTGCTTCCGAAGCCGGGCAGGGTGAGGCTGTGCCCTCGAAAACCGGCAGTGACCGCAGCGAGCTGGACCAGCTGAAGAAGCAGATGCTGGAAATGCAGACCCTGCTCAACAAGCTGGCTGCGGAGCCTGAAGTCGCTGAAAAGCCGCAGACAGGCAGTTCCAAGTCCAAATCCTGAAGCTTTTCCGGTTCAGCCGGGATGGATTGAAAAAGGGCGCGCTCCTTGTGAGCGCGCCCTTTTTCAATCCGGCTATCCTATTTCTTTTCCGCAGCTTCTGGAGCAGGTGCTTCTGCCTCTTTCGCCTTGGCTTCAGGGGCTTCGGGTGCTGCCACTGGCGGGGCGCTCCCGGTCGCTGTGGGGCTTGCCGCCTTGTCCGACTCGGGCGCTGTGGCTGGCTGTGTCTTGTCTGTCTTTTCCGCAGGGGGCGGCGTCACCGGTTGGATGGGCGGTGTCACTGGCGGGGCATTTTCCGCAGGCTTTGCCACTGCGGCTGTTGCGGACACCGGTGGAGCCTGAGTTGCCGGGGCTGTTGCCTGTGCCGGGGCGGGCGTTACGACCGGTGCAGGTGCAGGTGCAGGTGCAGGTGCAGGCCGGGGCGCGGGAGAGCTCGCGACGGGCGGGTTCTTGGCTGCGCGTGCGCGGCGTGGCGCGCGAATAGCTGCCGTGATGCCGATGACCACATCCAGAAACATGATGCAGATCAGGATCGCAAAGGTGGATGTCCCCGCCTGCGGCACCAGCAGAAACTCAGCCAGCGAGATGAGCATGATCAGCGCGGACAGGCCATGATCCATGAAGGAGCGGGCATGCACCCGTGCCGATTTCAGGATCTCGAACAGGAGAAAGAGCAGGCTGAAGGCAATGAAGGCTTTGGCTGTGCTGATATCCCACAGGGCTCCCGATGGCAGGCGCACCTGCCAGAGAATCGCGTTCCATTCGAGGCCCGGCGTGAGAAAGGCCACGATATTGTAAAGCGCGAATGGAATGATCAGCAACGGAACTGGCGTCAGCATGGAACCTCCTCAGACGGGTCCGGGCCGGGTGCAGGCAGAATGGGCTGATGGGTGGCATATTGCGGGGGGAATGTCACCGTTTCCGGCACTGGGCCCTGGGCCTGCCGCAGGGGCAAAGCGCAGGGTGTGCAGGGCAGTGGTTCCCAGATATGGGATGTTCAACATGTTGAGCAGGAAGGCAAAAACAAAACGCCAATAGTAAGGCGCAGGGCGCACGCTACTGTTAACCCTGAATGCCGTATGCCGGCTTTCCTTCTCCCGGGGGAGGGGGCTCTTTATTCCTGTACCACCCAGGAGGAGGGGCGGAGATGGGCTCAATCCGCCGACAAGGAAAAGGCGGCGAGGCATGGAGCCTGCCGCCTTGATCTCAAATCCAGACATCACCCGAAGCGCGCTTGGGCCTGATTCCAGGCGGGTGGCGATTCACGGGTGCGTCACGGGGATGAGGCCACAGCCCATCCCCCCATCACGCTGACTCAGGCCTCAGCCTTGGGGGTCAGAACCTGACGGCCACGGTACATGCCGGTCTTCAGGTCGAGGTGATGCGGGCGACGCAGCTCGCCGGAATCCTTGTCTTCCACATAGGTGGGCTGCTTGAGCGCATCGGCCGAACGGCGCATGCCACGACGCGACGGCGAGGTTTTTCTCTTCGGGACTGCCATTGTCCAAACTCCTGCTGGCGTAACGCCCGAGGGGGCATTTTGCCCGCCACGTCTCTACCGCCAAATTGTGCGCTGGTTTCCTCATATCCCTTTTGCCGGATGGCAGGAACACGGTAAACCAGATTCCATGATCGAAGGCGCGCCTTATACAGCCTCTCGCGACGAAGCGGAAGCCCTGTCCTGTGAAATGTCGTGCGGGCTGCCTCAAGAAAGCCTGCTTGCCACGGGATGAGACTTGCGCAAGTGTGCCATTCACAACCGATATGCGCCACATCGGCACGCCATGGTGGTTACGCCGATCATATATGCGAGGAAACCGGACCTATGAAGCGTTCCGCCCACACCGCCGTTTTCGCGGCTGCTCTCGCCTCGTCTGTTGCGTTTGCATCCCTCGCCACGCCGGCCCTGGCGCAGCCGGCGCCTGCGGCGGAGGCGGAGGACGTTGTCGTCGCAACCGTCAACGGCACGCCGATTCGCGCGAGCGAGGTGGCGATTGCAGTGGAAGATATCGGCCCGGGTCTGCCGCCGCAGGTGCAGGGGCCCGAGCGGGAAGCCTATGTGCTCTCCTTCCTCACGGACATGACCCTGCTCGCACAGGCTGCCGAGGCGCAGAAGCTGGCGGATACGGAAGCCTTCAAGCAGCGCCTCAACTATGCGCGCAACAAGGTTCTGATGGAGGCCATCCTCACCAACGCGGCGAAGTCCGCCGTGACCGATGAGGCCAAGCGCAAGACCTATGAGGAGTTTGCAAAGACTGCCGCCGATGAGCAGGAAGTGCATGCCCGCCATATCCTTGTGGAAGATGAGGCCAAGGCCAAGGAGCTGGCCAAGAAGGCCAAGGGCGGGGCGGATTTCGCCAAGCTGGCCAGCGAGAACTCCAGCGATGGCGCCGCCAGTGGCGGTGATCTGGGCTATTTTACCAAGGAACAGATGGTTCCCGAATTCGCCGAAGCGGCCTTCAAGCTGAACAAGGGCCAGGTTTCCGATCCGGTGAAGACCCAGTTCGGCTGGCACGTCATCAAGGTTGAGGACAAGCGCTCCAAGCCGGTGCCGAAGTTCGAGGAAGTGGAGGATCAGGTCAGCGAGTATCTGGTGCGCAAGGCGCAGGCCGATCTCGTGACCAAGCTGCGCGCGAATGCCAAGATCGACAAGACCGCGGCTCCCGCCGCCGCTTCCGAGGAAGACGAAAAGCCCGCTGGCAAGTGATGCCGTCGGGTGAGTGATCGCGCTCCGCGCTTTCCGGCGCGGGCGTGTCACGAATGGGGAAGGGGTGCGCCAGGCGCGCCCCTTTTTGCTGAGACAGGCGCCGGTGGCACCGCTTCAGGCCGCAAATGCAGGGCTGGCATATGGCCCCGGCACTTGCCAGCCAGATCAAGGTGCGTCACAGGTTAGGCCTCATTGTGTTGGGTGTTGTTCCATGTCTGTCACCATTTCTCCGCTTGCTCCTCAAAATGTCCCGGATGTGCCGCCGGTTGCCGGCGTGCGTTTCGCAACCGCCGAGGCCGGTATCCGCTACAAGGGGCGCACGGATGTGCTGCTGGTGGCTCTGGATGCAGGCACGACGGTTGCCGGCGTCACCACCCGCTCGAAATGCCCGTCCGCCCCGGTGGAATGGTGTCGTGATCTGCTGAAGAAGGGCAGGGCGCGCGGGCTGGTGGTCAATTCCGGCAATGCCAATGCCTTCACCGGCCAGTCTGGCCGCGAATCCACCCGCCTGACCGCGGAGGTGGCGGCACAGGCGCTGGGCTGCAAGCCGAATGAGGTATTTCTCGCCTCCACCGGCGTCATCGGTGAGCCGCTGGATGCCAGCAAGTTCGAGGGCGTGCTGGAAGACTGCAATGCCCGCCTCGCCCATGCGCCATGGCTGGATGCCGCCAGCGCCATCATGACCACGGACACCTTCCCCAAGCTGGCTGCCGCGCAGGTGCTGCTGGGTGATGTGCCGGTGACGATTGCGGGAATCGCCAAGGGCGCAGGCATGATCGCTCCGGATATGGCGACTATGCTCTCTTTCGTCTTCACGGATGCGCCGATTGCTGCCGATGTGCTTCAGACCCTGCTGTCCAAGGGGGTGAAGCGCACCTTCAATGCGGTGACCGTGGATAGCGACACCTCGACCTCCGATACGCTTCTGCTGTTCGCCACGGGCGCCGCGGCGGGGCGCGATGCTCCGCGCATCAAGCAGGCGAATGATCCGCGCCTGAAGGCTTTCCGCCGGGCGCTGAATGAGCTGCTGGGGGATCTGGCCGAGCAGGTGGCGCGCGATGGTGAGGGGGCACGGCACCTTGTGCGGGTGCATGTGAAGGGGGCTGTTTCCCGCAAGTCCGCCCGCCGCATCGCCATGTCCATCGCCAATTCGCCGCTGGTGAAGACCGCCGTGGCTGGTGAGGATGCCAATTGGGGCCGGGTGGTGATGGCTGTCGGCAAGGCCGGTGAGCCGGCCGAGCGCGACCTGCTGTCCATCTCCTTCGGCGATATCTGCGTTGCCCGGAAGGGCGCGCGCGCGCCGGATTATGACGAGGCCCAGGTTTCCGAATACATGAAGAGTGATGTCATCGACATCACCGTGGATATCGGCCTTGGCGAGGGTGAGGACCGGGTGCTCACCTGCGATCTGACCAAGGAATATGTGGCCATCAACGGGGATTACCGCTCGTGAGAATCGTGCTGGTGGCCGCGTGCGCGCTGGTAGATGCCGATAACCGGGTGCTGGTGGCCCAGCGCCCGCAGGGCAAGGCTCTGGCCGGCTTGTGGGAGTTTCCCGGCGGCAAGGTCGAGGCCGGGGAGCGGCCGGAGGAGTGCCTCATTCGCGAACTGGCCGAAGAGCTGGGCATTGCGGTGAAGGAGGAGTGCCTTGCGCCCCTCACCTTCGCGAGCCACGGTTATGAGGACTTCCACCTGCTGATGCCGCTGTGGATCTGCCGCCGGTGGGAAGGTGCCATCGTCCGCAAGGAGCATGAGGCGCTGAAATGGGTGCGGCCCGGTGCCTTGCGCCAGCTGGACATGCCGCCCGCTGATGCCCCCCTCATTCCCCCGCTTGTGGATCTGCTCGGCGCCTGAGCCTCCAAAGCGGATGACTGAAGGGTATTCTTCATTCCCCGGAAGGAGAAAATGCCCTAAAGCAAGCCCGGTGGCGGGGCCGTGCAAGGCTGCCGCCATCTGGATCGACCGTTATTTCCGCGCATAGCGCCGCGTTACGGGTGGCCGGCAGGGCAGCCCCATGCGGGGCCGTGCCGTTCCACCGGCCCGTGCGCCTGAGGGTGTCGGGCTTCCTGCTCCCAGCATGGGCGCGCCTGTTTCGCGCCATGCACCAGCCGGCCCGGCGGGCCGTTTTGCGAAGGATGTTTCCATGGCCACCCACAAGCTGCTCCTTCTCGCCGGTGACGGCATCGGCCCTGAAGTGATGGCCGAGATGAAGCGCATCACCGCCTGGATCGAGAAGGCCGGCCTTGCCTCTTTCGCCATCGAGGAAGATCTGGTGGGCGGCTGTGCCTATGATGCGCACAAGGTGGCCATTACCGATGACGCCATGGCGCGCGCGCAGGCGGCGGATGCCGTGTTCCTTGCGGCGGTCGGCGGTCCCAAATGGGCGGATGTGCCCTATGAGGTGCGCCCCGAGGCCGGCCTGCTGCGTCTGCGCAAGGATCTCGGCCTGTTTGCCAATCTGCGCCCCGCCATCTGCTATCCCGCCTTGGCGGATGCCTCCTCGCTCAAGCGCGAGCTGGTGGAAGGTCTCGACATTCTCATCGTGCGTGAGCTGACGGGCGGTGTCTATTTCGGCGAGCCCAAGACCATCACCGATCTTGGCAATGGGCAGAAGCGCGCTATCGATACGCAGGTCTATGACACCTATGAGATCGACCGCATCGCCCGTGTCGCCTTCGAGCTGGCCCGCACCCGCCGCAACAAGGTGACCTCTTCCGAGAAGAACAATGTGATGCGCTCCGGCGTGTTGTGGAAGGAGGTCGTCACGGCCATCCACGCGCAGGACTACAAGGATGTGGAGCTTGAGCACAATCTGGCCGATTCCCTGGCCATGCAGCTCGTGCGTCGTCCCAAGCAGTATGATGTGATCGTCACCGATAACCTGTTCGGCGATATTCTTTCCGATATTGCCGCCATGCTCACCGGCTCCCTGGGCATGCTGCCCTCGGCATCGCTGGGTGCGGCGGATGCGGAGGGCAAGCGCAAGGCCATGTATGAGCCGGTGCACGGCTCCGCTCCGGACATTGCCGGGCAGGGCATCGCCAACCCCATCGCCATGATCGGCTCGCTGGCCATGGCGATGCGCTATTCCTTCAATCAGGGTGATGTGGCGGACCGGATCGAGAAGGCCATTTCCGGCGTTCTGGATGCTGGCAAGCGCACGGCGGACATCCGCACCGAGGGGTGTGAGGTTCTTTCCACCCAGGCCATGGGTGATGCCATCATCGCCCAGCTTGAGGCACAGAAGGCCTGAGCTTTCGCAGCCCAGGATGATGATCAGGAAGGGCCGGGCCGTAAGGTGCCGGCCCTTTTCCATTTTCCAGGGGTTCAGGAGGCCAGATCGTTCAGGGGGTCTGATCGCCGTGCAGGGGCAAAACCATGGCACAGCGTTTTTCCACGGGAAGTCCGTGGGCGGCCTCGCGGTTCAGCAGGGCCGTGAGAGCGGCGGGCATTTCCCCGGTTTCGAGAATGCGGAAACCGAGGCGGGCATAGAAGGGCGCATTCCATTGCACATGCCGGAAGGTGGTGAGGCTGAGCCCGGCAAGGCCGAGGGTCCGGGCCGCGGCGATGGCATGTTGCATCAGCGCGCGCCCCAGCCCGCGCCCCTGCGCTGAGGGGATTACGGCCAGTTGCCAGATATGCAGGGCAGGGCCTTCATCCGGTGCGGGAAGCGTATCGGCGAGAATCCCGGCACTCAAAAATCCGACAACCGTTTCATCCTGTTGCGCAAGCCAGCAGGTTTGGGCGCGGATAAAGGGCAGATAGGCATCTGCCGGGAGAGCATCATCGCTTTCGGCAATCCATGCCAGATCCGGCTGGGTGCGGAAAAGCTTGTCTGATGCATTCTCTATGGGGGGCAGCAGCGCTGCATCCTCAGGTCTGGCCGGGCGGATGGTGAGCATGGGGCCTTGCAAAGCGTGGGAAGGGGTGTGAACCGCTTCCTTACCACGGTTGCCCGGATGCGCCCCATGGCTTGCTCTTGTGCAGGCATGAAAAAGCCGGCCAGCGTGAAGGCCGGCCGGCTTTTTCCAAGGCAGGGCAATCAGCGGGCGGTGAACAGGCTGTCCAGCTTGCCGTCAGAAGCGAAATGCTCCTTCTGCACCTGCGGCCAGCCGCCAAACACCTCTTCCACCTTCACGAGACGGATCTCGGGGAACTGGTCCTTGTACTTGGCCGCCACTTCCGGGTTGGCCACGCGATGGAAGGACTTGGCCGCCACTTCCTGGCCTTCAGGGCTGTAGAGGAATTCGAGATAGGCGGTAGCCAGATCACGCGAGCCGCGCTTGTCCACCACCTTGTCCACCACCGCCACGGGGAATTCTGCCAGCAGGCTGACGGACGGGGTGACGGTCTCCAGCTTCTTGTCCTTGTACAGGTTCTTGATGGTCTGGGTCTCGGCCTCGAAGGTCACGAGCACATCGCCGGTATCGCGTTCCACGAAGGTGGTGGTGGCGCCGCGCCCTCCGGTATCGAACACCGGCACATTCCCGAACAGCTTCTTCACGAAGGCATCCGCCTTGGCGGTATCGCCATTGTACTTTTCGAGCGCATAGGCATAGGCGGCCAGATAGGTGTAGCGCGCATTGCCGGAGGTCTTGGGGTTGGGGAAGATGACCTTCACATCCTCGCGGACCAGATCATCCCAATCCTTGATGTTCTTGGGGTTGCCATCGCGCACCAGGAAGGAGGGGAAGGAGAAGTAGGGCGAGGCATTGTTGGGGAATTTCTTCTGCCACTCCGGGTCCACCAGGCCGGCCTTCACCAGCACATCGATATCCGGCACCTGATTGAAGGTGACGACATCCGCCTCCAGCCCCTCGATGATGGCGCGGGCCTGCTTGGAGGTGCCGGCATGGCTCTGGTTCACCGTCACCTGCTGGCCGGTCTTGGCCTTCCATTCAGGGACGAAGATCTCATTTTCGGCGGCGAACAGCTCGCGGGCAATGTCATAGGAGACATTGAGGATATTGTCCGGCCCGGCGGGGGCCTTTGCATCCTGCGCATAAGCGGGGGAGAGGACGGAACCGGCTCCGAGCACTCCGGCAAGGGCGCCGGCAACCACCGTGGCGATAACGGTGCGACGGGTGAACATGCGACGTCTCCTGTTCTTAATTCACAAAAATTAGTGTATATATATTACGTTATCTCCTTCTAGCATGTGAATATGGGGATGTGAACTCCCTTTCAGATATTGTGAAAAACAAAATTGCACATTGGAAAAGATGAAAGCCCGCAGCGCGGTGCTGCGGGCTTTCATGAAAAGTCATGTTTTCCAAATGGCTTGGGTCAGGGACTGGAGTCTGTCTCCAGCCGTGGGGCAGGGTTCCTCACGGCGTATCCTGATTTTCACGGGCCAGATTGCGGAAATGCCCCTTCACCTGAAGCCAGGCCAGAAGCGCCAGCCCCGGCAGCCCGGCGATGGAGGTGACGACGAAGAACAGGGGCCATCCTGTCGCCTCGGCCACGAACCCGCCACCGGAGGCCAGCACGGTGCGCCCCACGGCAGTGAGGGCGGTCAGCAGGGCATATTGGGTGGCGGTGTGGGCCCGCACCCCGCACAGGGCAGACAGATAGGCCACGAAAATCACCGTACCGATGGCGCCGGTGAAATTCTCGATCACGATTGTCGCTGTCAGCGCGGCGGTATTCACACCAATCAGCGCCTGGGCCGTAAAGGCGAAGTTGGAGAGAATCTGCAGGATCCCGCCCAGCCACAGGCAGGTGACCAGAGGCAGGGCGCGGGCGATGAAGCCGCCGGCAAAGCCGCCCGCCAGCGCGGCCGCCAGCCCCACACCTTTCACGATGGCCGCATAGGTTGCCTTGTCAAAGCCGATCGAGATCACGAAAGGCGCTGTCAGCACGCCCGCAAAGGCGTCGCAGAATTTGTAGAGCAGCACGAACAGCAAAATGGCGATGGCCTGCTGGCGGCCAAGAAACTCGGTGAATGCGCCAATGGCGGTGGTGGCGACCCGCGTCATGGCGCCCACGCCTTCCTCGCGCACGGGTGCGCTTGGCTCGCGCGCCATGAAGGTGGCCGCCATGCCCACCAGCACACAGGCCGCCGCCGCCACATAGCCCCAGAACCAGACCTGCGAACTGTCAATGCCGGTGACTTCCAGATAGGCGACCAGCGCGATCACGCCCGCACCGGAAACCAGCATGCCGATACGATAGGCCGCCACATAGCCGGCCATGCCGGCCGCCTGTTCGCTGGTATCCAGCCGTTCCACACGGAAGGCATCCACCACAATATCCTGCGTGGCGGAGAGTGTGGCCACCACCAGCGCGCCCAGTGCCACCATGAAGGGGGAGGCGAGAGGGTCTTGCGCCCCCATGAAGACAATGCCGGCCATGAGCGCGAGCTGGGAGGCCAGCAGCCATCCCCGCCTGCGGCCAAGCCAGCGTGAAAGAACGGGCACATCCAGCGCATCGACCAGCGGCGCCCAGAGGAATTTCAGCGTGTAGGGCAGCCCCACAAGGGAGAACAGGCCGATACTGGCCAGACTCACTCCACTTTCCGTCATCCATACCGAAAGGGTCGTGCCTGTCAGCGCCAGCGGCAACCCGGAGGAGAAGCCCAGCAGAATCACCACAAGAACGCTGGGACGGAGATAGACGGTGACAGCCTCCCATGCGGAATGGCGGGGCGCGTCGGGCCGGGTCACATCGGGTGGGGAGGCGTGCAAGCTGTGCTCCTGTCACCCGGTGCCGGCGGGGGTGGCCAGCCGGGCAATCGGGTGTTGGTTCGGTCTCTTCTGCGGCGGATTATGGCCGGAGAGTCTTGACCGAGCGTTTCACCCGCAGCGCAGCACGGAATGCAAAAAGGCGCTGCGCACGGGGCGGCAGCGCCTTTTCGGAAACAGGTGTGGCAGATCAGGCCGGTTGCTGGCTCCACAAGGTGGTGTCCACCTTGGAAACGGCGATCACGGCCTGTGTGCGGCTTTCAACCCCGAGCTTCTGGAGAATGGCGGAAACATGCGCCTTCACGGTGGCTTCCGAAACGCTCAGCTCATAAGCGATCTGCTTGTTGAGCCGGCCTTCCGTCAGCATCATCAGCACGCGCACCTGCTGCGGGGTGAGGGTGCCGAGACGGGCGATGATGTCCTCGCTCTCCGCATCGGCCTGCATGTTCAGCTCGATGTCCGGCGGGGTGAAGGTGTCGCCCGCCAGAACCCGCGCAATGGCCTTGCGCATGCACGATGTATCCATCGTCTTGGGCATGAAGCCGGAGGCGCCAAGTTCCAGACAGCGGCGGATCACCATCGGATCCTCATTGCCGGAGACGACGAGGACGGGCAGGGCGGCATATTGTGCCCGCAGATAGACGAGGCCGGAAAATCCCCGTGCGCCCGGCATGGTCAGGTCCAGCAGGACGAGATCGAAATCGCTGTCCTCTTCCAAGCGTCTGGTCAGATCATCGAAGGTGCCGACATCCTCGATGGTTGTGGTCGCGTCATGTCCCAGCACCGCCTCGCGCAAGGCGCCACGAAACAACGGATGATCATCTGCGATGATCAGGCGGTGGCCGTCTTTCGCGTCTTCTGCCATGCATCCTCCCGTTTTGTGCCGGTCATTTCTCCCCTCAGGGAGTATGCCTGTCATTTGCACCATGTCATTATTTCAGCGTGGCGTTCTTTGAGGAATGGCAAACATATGGCCGGCGGATCAACATAATTCTTTCGTCGCACCAAGAAATGACAGAATCAACTCCCGGTGGTGAGGTCTGTCCCGGTGCTCCAGTAAGTATAGGCCCTGCCATGTGCCCAGAGCCATGCGGCCGGCGCAGACGGGGACAGACAGACTCACATCACTGAGCATGGTGCGCACATGGGCGGGCATGTCGTCCGGCCCCTCGTCATCATGGGTCCAGGCAAAGCTGCGCGGGGCCAGCTGGTCCAGCGCGCTCAGAAGGTCGCGCTGCACGGCCGGGTCGGCATTCTCCTGAATGACCAGCGATGCGGAGGTGTGGCGGCAGAACAGGGTGAGCACCCCTGCAACCGCCCCGCACTCGGAGAGAAAGGCGGCCGCCTCGCGCGTGATGTCGGTGAAACCCTGCCCGCGTGTTTCAACATGCAGGGTGCAACTGGCCATGTGGGTGAGGGGCAGCGTGCGGGCGGGGGTGCGATGCGTCATCTTTCCTGCTCCATTTGAAGTATGGTGTCCTGCTGGGTATGACCTGTCATCAAGGCAAGGTCAGCCTCTGCATGCATGCCATGCCGGAATGTCAGAATCGGGAGCCCCTCATGTCCAAGCTCGTTCTCGACCCCGCCGTATTTCGCGCCGATGCCGTACCCGCGGATGCGCGCATGGTGAATGAGGCCATCATCAAGGCCCTGCGGAACATGCCGGGACTGTGGGATATTCCCCTGCCGAAGATCCGGCGGGCGCGGCTGGAAAACAAGGGCACATTTCCCCTGCCGCCGGAAAGTCCGCGTGCGCGGGTGGAGACCATTCCCGGCCCCCGCGGCCCGGTGCCCGTGCGCATATTGATGCCCGATGGCGCGCCCAAGGGCGTTTATCTGCATTTCCACGGCGGTGGATGGACGCTCGGCAGCGCGCGCGAGAATGACATGCTGACAGACCGTATCGCCACGCGCTGCGGCCTTGCGGTGGTGTCGGTGGATTATGCGCTTGCCCCTGAAAATCCCTATCCGGCCGGGCCGGATGATTGCGAGGCCGCAGCCCTGTGGCTGGTGAAGGAAGGCCCGGCGCGCTTTGGCACCAGCCGTTTTGCCATTGGCGGCGAATCGGCGGGTGGCACCCTTTCCGCCGTCACGCTCATGCGCCTGCGGGACAGGCACGGCATCTCGCCCTTCTCCGCCGCCAATCTGGTCGCCGGGTGCTATGACCTGCGCCTGACCCCCTCGGTGCGAAACTGGGGGGATGTGCCGCTGGTGCTGAACACCACGGATGTGAAGCGTTTTGTCGATTTCTACATGAGCGGTGGGGGCAGCGTGGAGGATGTGGATGTCTCCCCCCTGCTGGGCAGGCTGGAGGGGCTTCCCCCCGCCTTGTTCACCGTGGGCACGAAGGATCCGCTGCTGGACGATACGCTGTTCATGGCCAATGCATGGATGGCCGCAGGCAATGCCGCCGAGCTGGCTGTCTATCCCGGCGGCTGCCATGTCTTCATCTCGTTCCCCGGCAGCCTCACAGATCGCGCGCTTGAGCGGATTGATGCCTTCCTGAACACTTTCTGAACCGGTGTGGCTGTCCTTCCGGGGTGAGGGGCGCCCCTAGAGGCTTTCCTCACCCGAAGGCGGGGGCGGGGCATCCTTCAGGGCATTGCGCAGCCAGCGCAGAACCTTGTCGGCATAATCGAAGGCCGCATCCATCTCCTGCCGGTTGGCCGGCGGCTCTGCTGAAGGGGGCTGGGCGGATGGGGGAACAGGCGCGGCGCGCGGCGCGCTTTCCCCCTGCGGAAGAAGGTCCTGCGCGGCGGCATCGAGCTGGGCCTGTGCGGCGGCCAGATCGTGCTTCAGCCGGGCGATCTGCGCCTCATAGGCGGTGCGGCTGTCCGGCACCAGCTTGCAGGCATAGGCATCGCCATCCTGCGCACACAGGGTGACGGTGCCATTCTCGGTATCCAGCCGCAACACGCCGCCATCAACCGGGGCGAAGCTGTAGCGTGGCGCCTGAACCGGCGGGCTGGCGCAGGCATTTTCGGGCGCGACGGGCTTCCCGGCCTCCTGCGCGAGGGCCGGCAGGGCCGGACATGCCAGCGCCAGCGCGAAAAGCGGAAGCGCCACCTTCCGGGAATGGCGACTGGCCATGAGGGGGCGTATGTTCACAGGAAGCATGATCGACCTCTTTCCTACAGGTCCACTTTCCGGCCCGGCCACCCGGCACCATAATGCCGGGTGAGGGATGATGCCCCATTCTTGCCCGACATCAGGGCAGCAGCGGGGCGGGGGTGAGATTGCGGGAACCCGCCTGCGGTGCGCGGGTTGGAAAACGGTGTGGTCCGCGTTCTTGACTCTGGGGATGAGGCGCGCTCCATGCTGCATGCGACTGCGATCCGGGCACATGCTGCGCGGGTAAGGTGAGCTTGGGAGACGCGGATGAACGATCTGGACACATTGGCGCGCAATCTGCGCATTCTTCTGCGCGCGGATATCATCATTGCGCAGCTTCATCTTCAGCGCATGCTGAAGAAGTCCATTCTATACGCCGTGGCTTTTGTCATTGGCGGTTTCGGTATTGTCATGCTCGGCGTTGCCGGCTTCCTGGCGCTGGAGGAACTGTACGGGCGCGTGGTGGCGGCTCTCATCATGGGCGGAGTGGGCGTGGTGCTGGCGCTGATCTGCCTGATCGTTGCCGGCCGGGTCCGCAGCGGGGATGACATGCGCCTGGCGCAGGAAGTGCATGGCGCGGCGCTCTCGGCTGTGAGCCAGAACCTGAAGGATACGGGAGCGAACGTGACGCAGTTCGCCTCCCTCGCCAACAATCCGCTCGAGTCGATTCTGCCGGGCCTGCTCATGCAGCTTTTCGGCATTGTCATGCGCCGCCTGCGCCGGCGCTGGTCCGATCGCGACAAGAGCTGAAAATCATGGCCCCGCAGTGATGCGGGGCTTTTTTCATGGTGGCCCTCAGCCGCGTCCACGCTCTGCGCGGACAGGCACCACCTGTCGCGCGATCCAGTTCTTCAGCTCCAGCGTGCGCATGGTCCTGTCCGTGACGGCACCATCTATGCCGAAGCGCCAGGAGAGGGACTTGTTGCCCGGCTCGCGCTCCAGATGCTCCAGATCGGCAATGAACAGGCCGGCCTCGTCATCATCCAGAAAGAACCCCTCGGCGATCAGCATCGGGCAATAGCGACGGAATATGGCGGCCATTTCGCGGAAGGGATATTCTGGGTGATACTGCACCGCCCAGCAGGTGCTGCGCCCGGCCTGGAATTCGGCGGCCTGCACCTGCGAGTGATCGTTCGTGGCCAGCAGGCGCGCGCCGGCAGGCAGGGTTTCCACCTCATCCTGATGCACGGTCATGGCCTCGAACACTGTTGGCTTGCCGGCATAAAGTGGGTGCCCCAGCCCCTCTCCGGTCTGCCGGATGCGACGGCCAAAGCCGACCTCGCGCCCACGCGGATTCAGCCGCACCGCGCCACCTGCCGCGACTGTGAGCAGTTGCAGGCCCCAGCAACTGCCAAAAATCGGCACGCCGGTCTCAAAGGCGGTGCGGATCAGGGCGATCTGGCTCTCCACCTCGGGGCTGCGGGCATAGATATTGAGCGAGGAGCCGGTGATGGCGATGCCGTCATAACCGGAAAGGCCGGCACTGTCGGGCAGATGCGCGCCCGGATCGGCCGGATAGCAGATCTCGGCCGTGGCCTGCGGGCACAGTTCCCGCAGCAGCTGGGCATAGCCCTCGCCGGCCGCCTGGCCGCCGGAGCGCACCTGTGCCGCACGATCCTTGGCGACATTACCTTCGACAACGAGAAAACGGGGAGCGGACATGTGATGCGGTCCGATAAGGGGGAAACCGCGCAGCATAAAAAGGATTTTGACAAAAGCGAGATGCTTTCCCGCTCCATCCGCCGCCAGCGGGGGGAAACGGGAAAGCCGGTGTTTCAGCGCGCCATTGCCGGGCCGGCTTCAGATGTCGTCATCATCCGGGCCGTCCATGTCGTCATCCGCGCCATCTTCCGCATTGTCCTGCGAGCCATCGTGGGTGCCAAGGCGCAAGGCGAGATTCTTCTCCACCTTGCGCAGCAGCTTGCGCAGACGCTTGCGCTCCTTGTTGTCGAGTCCGGCGGCGATTTCTGTTTCCATGAGCTCCCAGATGCCGTCGATTGAACTGGCGCGCTCTGCCCCCGCTTCGGTGAGGAAGACGCGGACGATGCGCCCGTCACCATCGCTGGTGCGCCGTTCAACCAGTCCCTGGGCGGTGAGGCGGGCCACGGTCTTGGAGGCGGTGGGTGGACGCACGCGCAAGGCATTGGCAAGGTCTCCCATGGTCCTGCCATCTTCCTCGGAAAGCAGCTTGAGAACCGTCTCCTGCCCCGGAAAAAGCCCAAGGTCCGACAGCAGCCGCGCGGAAAGGGCGCGCTGGAGGCGGGCTGTATGGTTGAGCCGGTAGCTGATGGTTTTCGCAAACGGGTCTTTCATCATGTCCCTCACAGCCCGATGATCCCCGATGGATCGGCCGGGCTCCGGCCGCACAGGTCTCAGGCAGAACGAACAGCGCATTGCGCACTATCCATTGCCGCGTGGAGTATCCACACGCCGGCTTACATTTTTGCGAAGGTCAGGGACATTTTACCAGCGAGAATACGGATACTGTCGCATTTTCCGGGTGCAGAGCACAAAAACGGTGCATTCGGGCGCGATTGCAGCGGTCCGGGGCGGGGTGAGCCGCAGATTTTCTCTGCGGTTTTCCCCTTTTTCCGACTCAGGACTGTTCGTGAAGCCGGCTATTCTTTGTGAGTCCTTTGGGGAGGTGCAAGGGTGTGGTGCGCCCGGGCTGGCCACACGCGCCTTTCATTCGCCACCCAGCCCCAGTTCGGCCCGCAGACGTGCCCGCAGCTCGTCAATCGGGTGACGGCGGCCTTCCTGTTCCACATGCCAGAAGGTCCAGCCATTGCAGGCCTGCGCCCCTTGCGCCATGGCGCCGACACGATGGATGGAGCCCACCTTCGGCACCGCCGGGGCTTCATCATGAGTGAGGGCGATGGTGCCATCGGCCCGCACAACAGCGCGATAGCGCCCCTTGGCATCGGTGAGTTCCGCGCCGGGCGAGACCAGGCCCCGCTCCACAAGGGCGGAGAATGCCACGCGGGGAGCCTCCCGTGCACTGGGGGGGGCGACAAGGGCCGCCTCCGGCAGGGGCTCCACCGCTTCAATCCGCTCGCGGGCGGCCGCCGCATAGGTTTCATCCCGCTCGATGCCGATAAAGGCGCGGCGCAGACGCTTGGCGACAGCCCCTGTGGTGCCGGAGCCGAAGAAGGGGTCGAGCACCACATCACCGGGCTTGGATGTGGAAAGCAGGATGCGCGCCAGCAGCGCCTCGGGCTTCTGGGTGGGGTGCACCTTGCGCCCCTTCTCGTCCTTCAGCCGCTCATGGCCGGTGCACAGGGGAATGAGCCAGTCCGAGCGGACCTGCACATCCTCATTGCCGGCTTTCAGGGCCTCATAATTGAAGGTGTAGCCCTTCGCATTCGCATCACGTGCCGCCCAGATCATGGTCTCATGCGCATTGGTGAAGCGCCGGCCACGGAAATTGGGCATGGGGTTGGACTTGCGCCAGATGATGTCGTTGAGAATCCAGAAGCCCAGATCCTGCATCAGCGCACCAACGCGGAAAATATTGTGATAGGAGCCGATGACGAAGATGGTCGCCGTCGGCTTCATCACCCGCCGCACGGCCAGAAGCCAGGCGCGGGTGAAGGCATCATAGGCCTGAAAGCTCTCGAACTGGTCCCAGGCATCATCCACCGCATCCACGCGGCTTTCGTCCGGGCGCTTCAGGTCTCCCCCGAGCTGGAGATTGTAGGGCGGATCAGCAAACACCAGATCAATGCTCTCCGCCGGAAGGGAGGAGAGATGCTCGATATTGTCGCCGACATAAATCTGGTTCACCGGCAGGGGGGCGACCGATGAGGTTTGCGTCTGTTTGCCATAACGGCGGGGCGCACGAACCGCCGAACTCTTGACCATGCCACGCATGCCGAACCCTGCCCATCACTCTGAGATTGAGTGTGAGTTTGAGGGAAAGTCGGTTAAGGGCGGGTGAAGGTAAACGCGGAAGAACCAGTGAAAACAGGGGTTTCCGGTAAGGTTGGGTTAAGTTGTCCGTGCCCGCGCCGCCCCCGTGCGGGGGTGAGGGCCATGCCGGCGGCCTCAGCGCGTGGCGGCGCGGACGATCGCCTCGGCCATGAGTTCAGGCATGCAGGTGGTGCTGGTGGCAAGCTGCGTGCTCAGGCTCTGGAGCGTGGTGCCGGGCGTGCGCGCGGCGCGGTTCAGAAGATAGCGCGTGACATCATACTGGTTCACGACATTCATCTTGTCGCGCAGGGAAATGGCGTCAATCTGCTGCACAATCTGGTGGTAGCGCATTTCATAGGGCACATCCGGCACGAAGGGCGGGTCTACCAGCACGAGATCCACGTCCCGTCCCTCGATCCAGTCCGCCGCTTCTTCCAGTGTGTCGGCGAAGTCCGCCGGATTGGTCGCGGCGAGGGCATCACCCGTGCCAACCTGCCAGATCACCAGATCCGGATCGACAATATCGAGCAGGGAGCGGATCTGCGCAAAATCACTCTCCGCACCGCCGGGCTGGGGGCGTGCCTCGATGATGGTGAAGATCACATCCGGCAAACGGCGGGCCAGCTCACGCTCAAGGGTTGGCGTATCGATGCTGCGCCGGGGCCCCTGTTCCTGCGAGGGGCGAAAGCGCAGGATGCGTACGGGCTGGGAGCGGTCCACCAGATCCTCAACGCGCTTGAGTTCCGCATCGAAGGCCAGAAGGGCTTCAGGAACCCGACAGGCAATGGACATGTCCGCCTGCGCCGGGGTGGCCAGTGCCGCCAGCATGAAAAAGGCTGTCGCCAGGCAGGCGCGCCCGATCATGGCCGGGCAGTTGCGCCAGCTCCCTCCACGGGAGGCGTATGCGCCGTGCGCGTTCCGGACTGGCTCTTGTGTTTGCGACCGCTCCGCTGCCACTCCAGCGTCCATGCGACCAACCATTGGATGGAGAAACCGACACCCAAGATTACCAGATCAAAAGACAGAGCGCCATCAAAACCGGGTCGTACAACCTGCGCCCCGAGGCTGAGAACCGTGCCCACGCAGAACACCGGCAGGGAGTGGCGGCCCATCAGGATCAGCGGTCTGGCGGCAGCGGCCTGTCTCAGCCAGTTTTCCAGCGGCAGACGGGAGACACAATAGACAAGGGCCAGCACATGCAGCAGGCGCGGCAGGGCAAGGTTTGTCTTGTCAAACGACCAGACAAAGGCCGGCAGCGGCCACACTTCCAGCGAGAAGGGAAAGCCGGCGAAAACCCAGGCACAGGCCAGAACAAGATAGAGCGGGGCCAGAATATCCAGAATGCGGCTGCGCACGGGCGGGCGGCCGGAATCGATGGCCTTGCCGATGACCAGGCCGCAGGCGAACAGAAGCTGCCATGTAAACGGGTTGAAGAACCAGTTCCCGCTGTTCGGCCACACCGGCAGGGCGAAAGACCAGACATGGGCGACCACATACAGTGCCGCCGAAACGCCAAGCCCGAGCACGGCGCTGCGCCGCATCAGCAGGATGAGGACCGGCGCCATGAGCAGAATGGCGATGTAAAGCGGCAGGATATTCAGATAGGCCGGCTGGAAAGTGAGCATGACAATGCCCACCAGCGCCTCAAGCGGCACCTGAAGCAGCAGGTCCATGTGGTACTGGCCCAGTATGCGGGTGTCCCCGGTCATCACGGCGAAACCGCCAATGGTGGCGATGGCGACCAGAACCAGAGCCAGATGGGCAGCATACAGGCTGAAGGCCCGCAGCCACACCCGCCCGGTGATCATCAGCCGGTTGCCGGGCTCGAAATTGCGCAGATAGGCAAAGGCGGCGGAAACACCGGCCAGCAGAACGAACAGCTCCGCTGCATCCGAGACGCCGAAATTGCGAAAGGTCCAGCCTTCCAGAAACAGGCCCGGCACATGGTTGATGAAAATGGTGAGAAGGGCAAAGCCGCGCCAGAAATCAATGCTGACCAGTCGCCCCGGATTCATCGCCACCATCCGAACTCCATTCTGCGACGCTCAGATGGCGCCATGCCCTTGCTGTCTCAGGCGGGAGCAGGGGCCAGGACGCACAGACTTTTGAAGTTGAATCCGGCGCAAATGAGTCCGCCTCGCAAAAGCCGAGGCGGATTATCCCGGTTTCCACATCCGTGCGTGGCCTTAATCCATCCGCGCTCTTCCGGTCAATCGCAGACAAGGGATTGCGCGACAATCCGCTTTTCGATCATGCCTGAAGGGCGGGCCAGCGTTAACCCTGTTGTGAAACCATGCGCGACAGTTTTGACTCCGCCGCCCGGGCATGGTCTGGAACGCAAAGGCTCTGGCGGGGGCTTCCGACCCGCCGCCCCCTGTGTCTCAGACTTGCGAAGATTCCATGCCCCAGATCATTCCTGTCACCGATGCACATGATCCGCGGATCGCGGACTATCGTGATGTGCGGGAGCGCGATCTGGTGGGGCGGCAGGGGCGCTTCATGGCCGAGGGTGAGGTGGTGCTGCGCCTTCTGGCCGGCTGCCTGAACATGGAGCAGGGCGGAGGCAGCAGAGCGGGGCATCGTCTGTGCTCATTGCTGCTTTCCGAGGCGCAGGCCGCCCGGCTCGCCGATGTCGTGGAGGCATTCGGGGCGGACTTCCCGGTTTATGTCGCCCCGCAAATGGTGATGGATGCGCTGGTCGGCTTCCATATTCACCGCGGCATTCTGGGCATAGGGGAGGCGGCAGCGCCGGTTGCGGCGGACGATCTGCTGGCAGGCCTTGGTGAAAGGGCGCTGGTGGTGGGCGTGGTCGGCCTCACCAATCATGACAATATGGGCGGCATCTTCCGTAATGCGGCGGCCTTTGGCGCAGATGCGGTGCTGCTGGACACCACATGCTGCGACCCGCTCTATCGCAAGGCCATCCGCGTTTCGGTGGGTGCCAGCCTTGTTGTGCCGTTCGCCCGTGTGGACAGCGGCGGAGAGATGATCGCCTGCATGGAACAGGCCGGGCTGGAGGTCATCTCCCTCTCGCCCTCCGGCTCGGAGCGGTTGTCCGCGCTGGCGCGCCCGGCGCGGGCCGGGGCGCTGTTCGGCACGGAAGGGCCGGGGCTGCCGGCCCATGTCATGGCGCGCACGCGCACGGTGGCCATTCCCATGGCGGCAGGGTTCGACAGCCTGAATGTGGCGACGACCAGCGGCATCGTTCTGCACCATCTGGCCGGGTGAGGGCGGGATCAGTCCTGAGTCGAGCTTTCCCATGTCACATGGGTCACGCCCGCCGCCCGCGCCAGACGGGTGGTGACGGCATCCAGCTCCTTCGGGTCCACCGATGTGCTCACCAGCTTGGCGACCAGTTCGGCCATGTCATTGTGCGTATGGTCGATGATGACATCGCTCACCGGATAGCTGGCGGCCTCCAGCTCGGCAATCAGCGTGTCGCGCATCTGGGCGGCGACGTCCGAATTGCAGGAGAGACGGACCTCATAGCTCATTTCCGAGGCCATCTCATTGAGCGGAATACGGTCAATGGCAGCCGCGATGGGGCGCAGCAGCGTGTTGCCGGCAATGATGATGAAGGTGAGCAGCGCGGCCTCGGCGATCATGTCCGTGCCCGCGCAGGAGCCGACAGCGGCCGAGCACCACAGGGTGGCGGCCGTGTTCAGGCCGCGCACATTCATGCCCTCCTTCATGATGACGCCCGCGCCGATAAAGCCGACACCGGTGATGATGTTGGCCACAACACGCATCGCATCGCTGGGAAAGCCCAGGCGCGAGGCCAGGTCGGCGAAGGCGGCGGAGCCCACGGCCACCAGCACATTGGTGCGCAGGCCCGCGGTGCGCTGGCGATACTGTCTTTCCGCGCCGATCAGCGTGCCCAGCACGAAGGCCGTGGCCAGACTCATCACCGTGTCCAGAAAATGCACCGGATCGAACGTGTTCAGGAACTGCATGGCGCATTTTCCTCTCTGGCGGGGGGAGGGGGGCTCGTGCCGTCTTGCGTCTGGAGAAGCAAGCGCCATATCGGGCATAGGTGACGCTTTCATGAAGTCGGCGCACAATCTGTCAAGCTGATTGCCGCCGGAGCTTATAACTGGTAAAAAACGGAATGTTTCGTTCGTGCTCGCCTTTTCCGCGCCTCGGGGTGATGGCTCATCGTGCCGTCGGGCCCTTCTTTGCGCGCACGACCATGGAATTTGCCGCGGTGCCGGACCATGTGCGCCTGCCGGGCCGGTTCTTTGGTCGCTTCACCACCACGGCTTCAGCCGTGGCGGGCGGCTGACCCACATTCTTTTCCAGCTTTCCCGAATGACATGGCGGGCGGTGCATCTGGCGCCGGCCCAGCCCCCGAACAAGCTCCAGGAATGACCCATGACTGAAACCGCCGGCCCCCGCACCCTGTATGACAAGATCTTCGACGAGCATATCGTCGCCCGGCAGGAGGATGGCACCTGCCTGCTCTATATCGATCGCCATCTGGTGCATGAAGTCACCAGCCCGCAGGCGTTCGAGGGGCTGCGCATGGCCGGCCGCAAGGTGCGCGCGCCGGAAAAGACCCTGGCCGTGGTGGACCATAACGTGCCCACCACTGACCGCACCCTGCCGAACCCGGACCCGGAAAGCGTCGCGCAGATTGCCGCGCTGGCCGAGAACACCAAGGAATTCGGCATCGAATATTATGACGGCTTCGACAAGCGCCAGGGCGTGGTGCATGTGGTGGGCCCCGAGCAGGGCTTCACGCTGCCCGGCACCACCATTGTGTGCGGCGACAGCCACACCTCCACCCATGGCGCATTCGGCGCGCTGGCCCACGGCATCGGCACATCCGAGGTGGAGCATGTGCTCGCCACCCAGACGCTGATCCAGAAGAAGGGCAAGAACATGCTTGTCCGCGTGGATGGCAAGCTGCCCGAGGGCGTGGGCGCGAAGGACGTTGCGCTGGCCATCATCGGCACCATCGGCACCGCGGGTGGCACCGGCTATGTGATGGAATATGCCGGTGACGTGATCCGCGACCTCTCCATCGAGGGCCGCATGACCGTCTGCAACATGTCGATCGAGGGTGGTGCGCGTGCCGGTCTGGTTGCGCCGGACCAGAAGACCTATGACTATTTCAAGGGCCGCCCCAAGGCGCCCAAGGGTGAGGCATGGGAAGCCGCGCTGCGCTACTGGGATACGCTGCGCACCGATGAGGGCGCGCATTTCGATGCCGAGGTCGTGCTGGATGGCGCTTCCCTGCCGCCCATCGTTTCCTGGGGCACCAGCCCGGAAGATGTGATCTCGGTGGAAGGCATCGTGCCGGACCCGGACCAGATTGTTGATGACGTGAAACGGGCCGCCAAGAAGCGCGCGCTGGCCTATATGGGCCTGACCGCCGGCACCAAGATCACCGATATCGGCATCGACCGCGTGTTCATCGGCTCCTGCACCAATGGCCGGATCGAGGATCTGCGCGCCGCCGCGGCCATTGCCGCCGGCCATAAGGTCAGCCCCAATGTTTCCGCCATGGTGGTGCCGGGCTCCGGTCTGGTGAAGGAGCAGGCCGAGGCCGAGGGTCTGGACAAGATCTTTATCGAGGCCGGCTTTGAATGGCGTGAGCCGGGATGCTCCATGTGTCTGGCCATGAATGCGGACCGCCTTGCTCCCGAAGAGCGCTGCGCTTCCACCTCGAACCGCAATTTCGAGGGTCGTCAGGGCTTCAAGGGCCGCACCCATCTGGTTTCGCCCAGCATGGCTGCCGCTGCCGCCATTGCCGGCCGCTTTGTGGATGTGCGCTCCTTCCCGCGCCGGGGCTGAGCTTCTGCCCGCTGAGGCGGGGCTAAAATGACTCTGAAATGACAAGGCCCGGTGGCGCAAGCCCCGGGCCTTGTTGCATCAGGGGGACAGGCAATATCTCCTGTTCCGCAGGGAAGTCACATTCGCGTGATGAGACAGCGTGCAAAAGTCCTGTAATCATGCTCTCATTCAGAAGATAGAGCTGAAAATGACAGGCGCGTTATCTGTCGCTTCCGCTTCCTGCGGCGCGAAAAACACGGCCACCCCCATAATTGCCACCAGCGCACCGGTGACCCAAAGCTTGCGCGTCATGGTCACTTTCCTTTCTGGTTATATGAGGGGACAACGCGCAACAGCGTTAATGGTTCCTTAACTTTGTCGGTGGACTCCAACAAAAGTCGCATGAAGCGCAGGCGATGGTCCGGCGCTGGAGGAGGGGGATAATGTCAGCAACGCCCTGGGGTGCGCGCGCGGCGCCTTCCATCCGCGATTTCGAGATGATGGCGCAGGAGGCCTATGACGAACTGCCCGCAGACTTCCGCGCACTGTGCGGAGAGGTGCTGATTCAGGTCGAGGATTTCCCCAGTGAAGAGGTGCTGGACAGCATGGAGCTGGAGAGCCCGTTCGAGCTTCTGGGGCTGTTTCAGGGAATCGGTCTGGCTCAGGGTGGGGCCCTGACGCAGACCGGGCAGATGCCCAACATGGTTTTCATCTATCGCCGGCCCATTCTCGATTATTGGGCCGAGCATGAGGAAACCCTTGGCGCGGTGGTGAGCCATGTGCTGATCCACGAGATCGGCCACCATTTCGGCCTTTCGGATGATGATATGGAAGCGCTGGAGCGCGAGGCGGATTAAGCCGCCGCAAACAGAAACAGCCCGCCATGGCTGGCGGGCTGTGTGAATGCGGACAGAACCGGAGAGCGGGGATCAGCGCTCCACCATCACCACGCGGTTGTTCTCCATAGCCAGCGCCAGCCGCCCGGCCTTCAGGGCGAGAGCCCGTTCGCCGAATAGCTCCCGCCGCCAGCCCTTCAGGGCCGGTACATCCGCCTCATCATCCACCGCGATGCGTTCCAGATCCTCCGTGGTGGCGATGACCTTCGCGGCCACATCATCCTGCTCGGCCGTCATGCGCAGCAGAACCTTGAGCAGCTCCACGGTTGCGCTTGCGCCATTGGGCAAGGGCTTGCCGCGGACAATACGGGGCAGGGTCTTGGGGTCACGCGCAATGCCGCGCTTCACGGCTTCCAATACCGCCTCTCCATAACGCGAGCGCTCGAACCCCTTGGGCAGGGAACGCAGTTCAGCCAGCTTTTCCGGCGTCTGCGGCTGCTGGGTGGCGATTTCGCCGACCACATCATCCTTGATGATGCGCCCGCGCGGCTGGTCACGGCTCTGCGCCTCACGCTCGCGCCATGCCGCAACCTCCATGAGAACCGCAAGCTCACGCGGCTTGCGCGCCCGTGACTTGAGCCGCTCCCAGGCATTTTCGGGATTTTGCTCATAGGTGGCGGGGGAGGTGAGAATGTGCATTTCCTCACCCACCCATTCGCCACGCCCGCGCGCTTCAAGATCGGCGGTCAGCTTGATGTAGATGTCGCGCAGATAGGTGACATCGGCGAGCGCATAATCAAGCTGGGCGGAGGACAGCGGCCGGCGGGACCAGTCGGTAAAGCGGGAGGACTTGTCGATGCTCACACCGCAGACGCGCTGCACGAGCTGATCATAGGAGATGCTTTCCCCATAGCCCAGCACCATGGCCGCCACCTGCGTGTCGAACACCGGATGGGGGATGAGGCGGGCGAGATGCCAGATGATCTCGATATCCTGCCGCCCGGCATGGAACACCTTCATCACCCGCTCATCGCCCATCAGCCGGTGGAGGGGTGAAAGGTCCAGCCCTTCAGCCAGCGCATCCACCAGAAATGCATCTTCCGGTGAGGCAAGCTGCACGAGGCAGAGCTTCGGCCAGAAGGTGGTCTCCCGGAGGAATTCCGTATCGACGGTGATGAAGGGGTGGCGGGCGAGGCGCTCGCAGGCCGTGGTGAGGGCTTCTGTCGTGGTGATCGGATCCATGCAAAGACCATATTCGTGCCGGGCTGCCAGCGAAAGCGGATATCAGGCGCGACAGCCTGAATGTGCGCAACCTGCAACATCATGATTCGAAACCAGGGATGGTATCAGGCCCTTGTAACCTCGTCCTGTGCCACTGGTTTCAACGTTTCACCGGATGAGGGCTGCGCATATGCGCCACTTTACCAGTTTGGGATTCAGGCGGAAGCGCCAAAAGGCGCGGTGAACTGTTGCGGAATCAGGGACAAGAGGGTGCGCAGCCTTTCCGATGCTTGACAAGGGGCGGGGAGCATGCACCTTCCGCCCGTCTGGCATGAGGCTCATTCCGGGGCGCATTGGTGTGCACCGGGGGGTGAGCCGGCCCGAACCGTCATGCAACCACCCGTTGCGCGCCCTTGCGCTGCGCGGGTGCAGCACTGGCGCGGGCCATGCGTGAAGTGTTCATGCCCCATCTCATTCAGCCTCGAAAGGGCAAGCCTGATGCACCGCTATCGCTCCCATACCTGCGGCGCGCTCACCTCCAGTGACATTGGCCAGGAGGTGCGGCTCTCCGGCTGGTGCCACCGCATCCGCGACCATGGTGGCGTGCTGTTCATCGATCTGCGCGACCATTATGGCCTGACACAGGTGGTGGTGGATCCGGACAGCCCGGCCTTCAGCGCCGCCGAGAAGGTGCGCTCGGAATGGGTCATCCGCATTGACGGCAAGGTGCGCAAGCGCCCCGATGGCACCGAGAATGCAGACCTGCCCACCGGTGCGGTGGAAGTCTATGCGCGGGATCTGGAAGTGCTGGGCGCTTCCGCCGAGCTGCCGCTGCCGGTGTTCGGCGATGTGGAGTATCCGGAAGAGACCCGCCTGAAGTACCGCTTCCTCGACCTGCGCCGCGAGAAGCTGCACAAGAACATCATGACCCGCGGCGCCATCATCGATTCCATGCGCCGCCGCATGAAGGATCAGGGCTTCTTCGAGTTCCAGACCCCGATCCTCACAGCCTCCTCGCCGGAAGGCGCGCGGGACTTTCTGGTGCCAAGCCGCATTCACCCCGGCACCTTCTATGCGCTGCCGCAGGCCCCACAGCAGTACAAGCAGCTTTTGATGATGAGCGGCTTCGACCGCTATTTCCAGATTGCGCCCTGCTTCCGCGATGAAGACCCGCGCGCCGATCGCCTGCCGGGCGAATTCTACCAGCTTGATCTCGAAATGAGCTTTGTCGAGCAGGAAGACATCTTCGCCGCGATGGAGCCGGTCATCACCGGCATCTTCGAGGAATTCGCCAATGGCAAGCCGGTGACGCAGAAATGGCCGCGTATTCCCTATGCCGAGTCCCTGCGCAAATATGGCACCGACAAGCCGGACCTGCGCAACCCGCTGGTGATGCAGGAGGTTTCCGGGCATTTCCGCGATTCCGGCTTCAAGGTGTTCGCGCGCCTGCTGGAAGTGGATAAGAACGAGGTGTGGGCCATTCCCGCGCCCAAGGGCGGCTCGCGTGCCTTCTGTGACCGGATGAACAGCTGGGCACAGGGCGAAGGGCAGCCCGGCCTTGGCTATATCATGTGGCGAGAGGGTAATGAGGGCGCCGGCCCGCTGGCCAAGAATATCGGCCCCGAGCGCACCGAGGCCATTCGCCAGCAGCTGGGCCTGGGCCCGGATGATGCGGCCTTCTTCGTGGCGGGCGACCCGTCCAAGTTCGTGAAATTTGCCGGTGCGGCGCGCACCAAGGTGGGCGAGGATCTCAACCTTGTCGATACCGAGCGCTTCGAGCTGGCGTGGATCGTCGACTTCCCCTTCTATGAATGGTCGGAAGACGAGAAGAAGGTGGATTTCTCCCACAACCCCTTCTCCATGCCGCAGGGCGGGCTGGAGGCCCTGAACACGCAGGATCCGCTCACCATCAATGCCTTCCAGTATGACATCGCCTGCAATGGTTATGAGATCGCCTCGGGCGGTATCCGCAACCACAAGCCGGAAGCCATGGTGAAGGCGTTCGAGCTGGCGGGCTATGACGAGCAGACCGTGATTGAGCGCTTCGGTGGCATGTATCGCGCCTTCCAGTATGGCGCGCCGCCCCATGGCGGCATGGCGGCCGGTGTGGACCGCATCGTGATGCTGCTGTGTGGCGTGACCAACCTGCGTGAAATCTCGCTCTTCCCCATGAACCAGCAGGCGCAGGATCTGCTGATGGGTGCGCCGGCCCCGGCAACCCCCAAGCAGCTGCGTGAACTCAATCTGCGTCTTGCGCCCCAGCAGAAGGCGTAAGGCCCGCTCCCCTCTCCCGCCTTTCAGGTGAAGCCTTTGGGTGGGAGAGCGGCATGAAGCCATCAAAAAGGCCGGTGCGCTTTTCACGCACCGGCCTTTTCTGTCTGGAGCCACCCCGCTCAGGGAGAGGTGGTGGCGCTGATGGTGAAGTCCTTCAGCGCGGTTTCCCGGTTCTCGCTGTACACCAGATCGATGAGTGACACCGCGCCCTTGGGGGTTGCGGTGAGAGTGAGGGTCTTCGGATCCTTGATGAAGGCGATCACCGATTCCAGAACCTGTGCGGTTTCGGGTGCGTCGCTGAGGGCGGGGGCGAGCGCCGTCAACAGGGCGATCACCTGCTCGCGATACTCCTCCTCGCTCACGCCGGCCGCCCGCGCCTGTTCCTTCAGCAGAAGCTGCGCCAGCCCCTGATTGGTGACAGACAGTGAAACCGGGCCGATGGTGATATTCATCAGGGACTCTTCCATCGCCCCTTCCTCGGTGAAGATTTCCTTGGCCACATTCTCCAGCCGGGCGTTCAGCTGCATCTTGAGCGCGCCATCAAGGTCGCTCTCGGCGGGGGCAATGGAGAGGGTCTGGCTGGCCTGGTCATAGTTCATCTTCAGCAGAAGGCTGACCTTGGCCCGCGTCATGCCGGTGCTGGCGAGCAGGTTGAAGGGCATCTCATCCTGCGCCGAAATGGGGCCGGAGATGTCGGTGATGACCAGTTCCAGCCTGGTCGGGGCATCGCCGAGAAGTTCACCCCATGTCAGTGCCATGCGGCCAACGGTGATCGGGCCGCCCTTGCCACTGCTGGAGACATCGCCCGGTACGGAGGCGTCTTCGATTTCAAAGCCCGAAATGATGCGGAACAGCAGCAGCGAGGCATCGGGCAGGGATTCATTGGCGGCCTCGCTGAAGCGGGCGAGGGCCGGCAGGTCCAGCCGGTTGATGGCGAAGCGGCCGAAACGGGTCTGCCCGTCCTGGTCGCGCACCTCGGCATCCTTCATCTCCAGCTTGGTGATGATGCCATTGGAGATGTCTTCTGCCAGGAGAAGGGACATGCTGGTGGTGGCGTCCTTTTCCTGCGAGGTCGACTCGCTGACCCTGATGCTCTTGACCTGCACGGCCTGAAGCACGTCCACTGTCAGCCCCAGCGCGCGCTGGGCATCCTCAAGGGAGATGCTCGGGCTGGACAGGTTGAGCGCATTCAGGGTGGCGATGCGCTCGGGGGCAAAGGCCGCCGGGCGAATGCCGAAATCCTCGATCAGGGTCGAGGCGCCCTTGCTGGTTGAATCCGGGGAGGCGACAAGATGCGGCCCGGTTTCAAGCTGGCGGAAAATGCGCTGGTAGGGCTCATCCGTCAGGGTGGCGGGAGCTGTGTCCTTCGCATCGGTGCCAGCCTCCGCGGCAGGTGCGGTGGCCGCCAGAACCGGTGCGCTGTCGATCTCATGAATGATGATGTCCCGGATCTCGCCGGTCGTCGTCACCGGGCCGGGCTTGTCCACATCCGTGGCGGTGGTGGCCTCGTTCTGTTCGGCCGGGGCTGGCGCCTCCAGCCTGAAGCGTGCTTCCGCGATGGAAAGCTTGCGCACCTTGCCCGTGGCGATCTGGTCCAGCGCGATGTCGCGATAGGTCACTTCCGAGCGGGATGAGGCTTCATCGTCCGGAGCCGGGGTGATGGTGACGGTGGCCTGCGGAATGCGCACCTCATCCGCCTTCAGGGTGGCGAACTGGCGCAGGCCCAGACGCAGGGCCGCATATGGGCCGCCATGCTGGTCTGACGGCAGCAGGTTCATCGGGCCTTCATAGCCGATCACGTCCATGTCGGGGATGATGTAGACGATCTGCCCACCGCCGGCCGGGGCCCCCTTCAGGGTCATCCGCACGCCGGAAAAGTCCATCTCGTCCGCCTGCATCCGCTCGCCGGAAGGAGCGGTGCTGATTCGCAGGACCAGCTTCTCGATATCCAGAACGGAGTCGCCATTTTCGGAGGAGATACGGACCCCCGAAATCGTCACTTTCTGGCTGAGCAGAGAGACATCCGTGCTGGAAAAACGGGCATCCACACCGCTGGCACGCAGAGCTGCAAAGCTTTGCTCCGTCTCGGTTTGGACCTTGCTCTTGAGCCATGCCTGGAAGCCGAAGCCCCCCAGAACCGCCACCACCACGATGATGACGATGCCAATACCTGCTTTTTTCATCCAAAAGGCCTCAACCAGACTGTGGACAGGGCAATCTTCGCCCCTTCCGTGCCATATAACTGAATCTTCATCCAAGACAGTGACATAACGGTCCGTGGCGGCTAGTTTCGGATGATTTCGCCTGACCGCGCAAGAAAATCGCGCAGATGGGATCGCGCACATACAGGAAGGTTGGCAAAGGCAATGGCGTCCAATATCTCTGATGACCTCCGTTCTGGAGCACTCTATTACCACCGGCATCCGCGTCCGGGGAAGCTGGAGATCCAGGCGACCAAGCCGCTCGGCAACCAGCGCGATCTTGCCCTTGCCTATTCCCCCGGTGTGGCCGCCGCCTGCGAGGCGATCGAGGCGGACCCCATGCAGGCTGCGGAGCTGACCTCCCGCGCCAATCTGGTGGCTGTGATTTCCAACGGCACCGCCGTGCTTGGCCTGGGCAATATCGGCCCGCTGGCCGGCAAGCCGGTGATGGAAGGCAAGGCCGTCCTGTTCAAGAAATTCGCCAATATCGATGTGTTCGACATTGAAATCGACGCCAACAGTGTCGAGCGCATGGTGGATGTGATCAGCGCGCTGGAGCCCACCTTCGGCGGCATCAATCTGGAAGACATCAAGGCCCCGGAATGCTTCGAGGTGGAGCGCCAGCTTCGCGAGAAGATGAAGATCCCGGTCTTCCATGATGACCAGCACGGCACCGCCATCATCGTCAGCGCCGCTGTCCGCAATGCGCTGGAGCTGGGTGGCCGCAAGATCGATGAGGTGAAGATCGTCGCCTCCGGCGCGGGCGCGGCGGCCCTGGCCTGCCTCAACCTGCTGGTGACCCTTGGCGCGAAGAAGGAAAACATCTGGGTCTGCGACCTCAAGGGCCTCATCCATGAGGGCCGCAACGAGTCGATGGACCCCTACAAGGCCAAGTTCGCCCAGAAGACCGACAAGCGCACGCTTGATGAGGTGATTGACGGCGCCCACATCTTCCTCGGCCTTTCGGCTGCCGGTGCGCTGAGCGCCGACATGGTGAAGAAGATGGCGCCCAACCCGCTCATCCTCGCGCTGGCCAACCCCACCCCGGAAATCATGCCGGAAGTCGCCCGCGAGGTGCGCCCGGATGCACTGATCTGTACCGGCCGTTCGGACTATCCGAACCAGGTGAACAACGTTCTGTGCTTCCCCTATATTTTCCGTGGCGCGCTGGATGTCGGGGCAACCGATATCAATGCCGAGATGAAGATGGCGGCGGTGGAGGCCATTGCCGCCCTTGCCCGCGAAACGCCGTCTGACGTGGTGGCCCGCGCCTATGGCGGCGAGGCCCGCCGCTTTGGTCCCGATTCCCTCATTCCCTCGCCGTTCGATCCGCGCCTCATCATGCGTATCGCCCCGGCCGTGGCGAAGGCGGCGATGGAAACTGGCGTCGCCACCCGTCCAATCACCGACATGGATGCCTATGTCGCGAAGCTGGACGAGTTCATGTTCCGCTCGTCCTTCATCATGCGCCCCCTGTTCGCCCGTGCGAAGCAGGACAAGAAGCGCGTCATCTATGCCGAGGGCGAGGACGAGCGCGTGCTGCGCGCGGTGCAGGCCGTGGTGGAAGAGGGCATCGCCCATCCCATCGTCGTGGCGCGCCCCAATGTGGTGGAAAACCGCATCAAGCGCTTCGGCCTGTCCATCCGCCCGGATGTCGATTTCGAGCTGATCAATCCCGAGGATGATCCGCGCTACCGCCACTATGTGCGCACCTATCTGGAAGTGGCCGGCCGCCGTGGCATCACGCCGGAAGCGGCGCGCACGCTGGTGCGTACCAACACCACCGTCATCGCGGCGCTGGCCCTGCAGCGCGGTGAGGCGGATGCGATGCTGTGCGGCATTGAAGGGCGCTTCACCCGCCATATGCGCCATGTGCGCGACATTATCGGCCGTGCGCCGGGTGTCAGCCAGCTTGCCGCTCTCTCCCTGCTCATCACCCAGAAGGGCAGCTTCTTCATCTGCGATACGCAGATCCAGTCCGAGCCCTCGCCGGAAGACCTGGCGGAGATGACCATTCTGGCCTCCACCCATGTGCGTCGCCTTGGCCTTGAGCCGCGTGTGGCGCTGCTCTCCCACTCCAATTTCGGCAGCCATGAGACGGCTTCCGCCAAGCGGATGCGTGAAGCGCTGCGTATTGTGCGGGATCGTGCTCCGGGCCTGGAAGTGGATGGCGAGATGCAGGCCGATGCCGCTCTGGTGGAGGAAATCCGCAACCGCGCCTTGCCGGGTTCCTATCTGACAGGTGCGGCCAATGTGCTGGTGATGCCGGATCTGGATGCCGCGGATATCGCCTACAACATGCTGAAGGTGCTGGGTGATGCCCTGCCGGTCGGCCCCATCCTGATGGGCACGGCAAAGCCTGCCCACATTCTCAGCCCCACCACCACCGCCCGCGGCGTCGCCAACATGACCGCAGTGGCCGTGGTCGAGGCCCAGACCCTCGAAGGCTGATGACACGATACCGGCCACGCTTCGGTGTGGCCGGAAAATGATGAAGGCGGTGAGACATGGTCTCACCGCCTTTTCTTTTGGGCTTCACGCCCCTGATGCCAGCTTGGCGTCCTGCGCGGGATGACGGGAAGATCAGCTCTTCCAGTTCAGCGGGCGGTAGAAGGTGTGTACGCCAATGCGATCGAGCTTGCGCATTTCACCCACCCATGCCGGATGCACCCAATGGGCGTGGTAATGCGTGGCCCGGCCCACCGTATCGAGCCAGAGCTTGCCGTCCAGCATGTCTGCCGCAATCTCGTTGGCCTGTGTCCACATCTGCGGTTCGCGCACCACATCCTTCACATCATCACATGCGAAGGTGAACTGACAGGCCAGCTTCTGGTGTGCATTCTGGTAGACGACGCCGCAAATGTCTGACGGATAATAGCCGGAGAAAGCGCGGTTGATGACCACCTGCGCCACCGCGATCTGCCCGCGCCTGGGCTCGCCCCGGCTTTCAAAATAGACCGCCTCGGCGAGGCATTTCTGTGCCTTTTTCAGCCCGGCGCCCTTCAGTTCCAGCCGCTGGGCGGGGGAGGGCCAGATGCCTTCCGGCTCATCGCTATGGGTTGAGGTATGGGTCAGCTCTGGCGTGGCGGCGGGTTGCAGCAGGGGAAGGGGCACCACACCCTGCCCGGCGAGCACCTCATATTCGAAGGCCATGGGGGGAAACACGTCCGGACTGGTGTTGAAAATGGCAACCGGATCATGATGCAGGGCGGGCTGTTCCGGCGCATTCTCACCCGGGGCCAGTCCCTGCAGAAGAAAGTCGTCTCCATCGGGGAGAACACCCGTCATGGTTTCCTCTTCTCCCGCAAAGGAGAGGGCGGAACCATAGGGCAGAGTGCCCCCAAGGCGCGCCGCCAGTGCCCCATAGGTGGCGGCAAGGTCCGCGCCATCGGCGGTGAGGCCGGGCAGTTCGAGAACCAGATCAAAGGCCAGATTGCGCAGGGCGGATGTGTCATCGCCCTCATGAGTGGGGCTGGCGCTGCCTGAAGCGCCGGAGGTGACGAAAATGGCCGGGGCGGGCAAGGCGGCAAAGGTGCGGCTCTTCTGCACCGTGGCTAGCCCATCTATGGCGGATATGCCGCTTCCCGTACCCAGCGGCTGGGGCAGCTCCAGTGTCGGCACGTCCAGCACGCGCATGGAAGAGGCGAGGGGGGAAGAGAGCAGCGGCCCTGTCAAGCCCCGCCCGGTGCCGGATGGGGGAAGGGCCGAGGCATCATTGCCCGCAGCGCCTGCCATGGCGGGCGATAGCGCCACACCCGGAAGCGCGGCGCACAGAACCGATGCGGCGATCAGTGCCGGCAATCCCGGCCGCCATTTTTGCGATACACCCATGACCCGAGCCCTTTGCCAGCCTTCCGGCAGGCTGTGGCCCGCCGGAAACAGGCAAGAGCATTGTCCACTTACTCTTGATTGCTGGTTAATTCCGCCGCAAGTTCTGCTTCCCTTGCGAAGGGGCCGCCCTGCGGGCGCGCCATTCGGCGCATGCGGGCCAGCCCATGGGTGCCGAAGCGCACCTTGATGGCTTCCTCCACCCAGCGCTCTTCCTGCTCCACCCGGCGCTGAGCACGGATCTGGTGGGCCTCCACATGGCTGAGATGGGCCTGCACGGCCTCATCGAAGGAATCCAGCCCCTCGCCGGTGGTGGCGGAAAGACGGATGACCGGAACCTTCCAGCCCTGGCTATGCCCCTCCGAGCCGCCGGAAAGGGAAATGGCCCCCGCCACCTCGGAGGCCGCACGCCGCGCCACCTCCGCCATATCGGCCTTGGTGACGACGATGATGTCCGGCAGTTCCATCACGCCGGCCTTCATGAACTGGAGACTGTCGCCTGAGGCCGGCTGGATGCACAGCACCACCGTATCCGCCACCAGCGAGATATCGGCCTCGGACTGGCCGACGCCGACCGTTTCCACGATCACCAGATCATAGACCGCACGCAGCAGAACAACGGCGGCGATGGCATCATCGGAAAGGCCGCCCAGCCTGTCCCGCGCAGCCATGGAACGCACGAAAATGCCGCGGTCTTCCGGGTCTGTCTGAATACGGGCGCGGTCTCCCAGCAGGGCTCCGCCGGTGCGCCGCGATGAGGGGTCCACAGCCAGCACGGCAACCGTCTGCCCCGCCTTGCGCGCGCGTTGCACCAGCGCATTGGTGAGGGTGGATTTGCCAACCCCGGGCGGGCCGGTGAGCCCCAGCACATGGGCGCGGGCGGCGCGGGCGGCCTCATCCAGCAGCGCAACAAGCGCACAGCTGCCGCGTGCGGTTTCCACCGCCGCCAGAGCCTTGGCAACGGCGCGCTTGCCACCGGAACGCAGCGTTTCCAGATCAAAGAGGGGAGAAGAAGCGTGCGACATGAATGGCAATCTAAAGCATTCTGGAGGGAAGTGGATACGGCTTTAAGGGAACAATTCACTATTGCGTGGAGCCGGCGGCCATGCTTTCCGGCCTCTGAACTTCTGCCATATATGGTGCGCTTCTGCTTGTCTTCTGTACGCGGCTCGGCCAGATTTGCGGGCGTCCAGACATGCGTGAGGGACAGGAGCGGCGGTGGAGCAGGGAAGCGCGAGGGCGCCGCAGATGCGCGCCGTTTGCAGGCATGGCAGGCCGCTGGAGGTTTTTCTCGTTTTTCTCAAGCTGGGCTGTACTGCCTTTGGCGGGCCAACGGCGCATCTGGGCTATTTCCGGGAAGAACTGGTCAGCCGTCGAAACTGGCTGTCCAACGCATCCTATGCAGATCTGGTGGCCCTGTGCCAGTTGCTGCCGGGGCCGACATCCAGCCAGGTCGGTATGGCGCTGGGGCAGGCACGGGCTGGCTTTGCAGGGCTTCTGCTTGCTTTCCTGGGATTTACACTGCCTTCCGCCGCACTGATGGTGGGTTTTGCCTATGGGCTGGATGTGGGGCAGAATGCACCGACAGGAAGCTGGCTGGCCGGCTTTCGCGCTGCTGCTGTTGCGGTAGTGGCGCATGCCGTTTTCGGAATGGCGCGGGATTTGTGCCCGGAATGGCGCACGCGGCTCATGGCTGTTGCTGCTGCCGCGCTGGCTATCACATTCGGAGGGCTGGCGGGCCAGTTTGCGGCACTCGCCTTCGGGGTAGCTGTCAGTTTTCTGACGCCACCCCCCGCTTCGGCCAGCGCCGGTCTGCATGATTTTCCGGTCCAAATTTCAAGGCGTACCGGCGCGATCTTGCTGGCTCTCATGATAGGGCTGCTCATTGTGCTGCCTCTCCTGGCCGCGATGACGGAGTCTCGCGCGCTGAATCTGGCCAGTTCCTTCTATCGCACCGGCGCATTGGTGTTTGGTGGCGGGCATGTGGTTCTGCCCTTGCTGGATGCAGAAATCGTGCAGGCTGGCCTGGTTCCGCGTGAAACCTTCATGGCCGGCTATGCCGCTGCGCAGGCGATGCCCGGCCCATTGTTCACCTTTGCCGGGTTTCTGGGGGTGGTGATGTCGCTGCCGCCTGATGGTCTTGCAGGTGCCGTTCTGGCGACAGGCTGCATCTTCCTGCCCTCATTGCTGATGGTACCGGCGGTGCTGCCCTTCTGGGCCAGCTTGCGCGGAATGAAGCCGGTGCGGCGTGTTCTGGCTGGTGTGAATGCGGCCGTGGTGGGGCTGCTCGGCGCGGCGCTTGTTGATCCCGTCCTGCCGGAAGGGGTGACATCCCTGACGAGTGGAGCGATTGTCCTTTCCGCTTACATTGCACTTTCTGTCCTGCGCCTGTCTCCGGTTCTGGTGGTGTGTGGATGTGCTGTGGCCGGCGCGTTGTTGTTGTGATGCCCTTGCGCCCGCTTCAGGGCTGATGCACATTCATGCGCGGTTTTCAGGTCTACCTGTTGTGAAAGTTGAAAAGATGAGCCAGCAGAACCCCTTCGGCGGAACCATCATCCATCTCACCCCGGCAGAGGTGCGAGAGGGCATGGCCAGGGGGGAAATCGTGCTCGTGGATGTGCGCGAGCTGGATGAGGTGAAGGCCGCCCGCATTCCCGGCGCTGTCACCGTGCCCCTCAGCACATTCTCGGTGCAGGCCCTGCCGGAGGCGGAAGGCCGGCGCATCGTGTTTTCCTGCCGCTCGGGCCAGCGCTCTCAGAAGGCCGCCGCCGCCGCGCAGGCCGCGGGGCTGGCGCTGGAAGAGCATATGGCCGGCGGCATCCTTGCATGGAATGAAGCCGGCTTTCCTGTCGAGCAGGGCTGATCGCGCTGTCCGCCCTGCCTCATCCTTGATGGGGACAGGGCCACTCATGTCATCATTCCTCTGGAATAGAGCCTGTATCTTTGGGCAGAATGGGCAATGGCGCATTGCCTTTGCCATGCAGGTTCTGGCGCGCTGTGTGTGACGCGGCCATTCGCAAAGAGGATGAAGGGATGCAGCACAAGTTGACAGCGCTGGTTCTGGGGCTGGGGGTCGGCGCCTTGATGGGAGGCGTGTCACTCGCGCCCGCCATGGCGCAGGAAAAGGTGGTCAATGTCTTCAACTGGTCGGACTATATCGACCGGGAGGTGCTGGAGAACTTCACCAAGGAAACCGGCATCAAGGTGCGCTACGATGTGTTCGACAGCAACGAGGCGCTGGAGACCAAGCTGCTGGCCGGAAAGACCGGCTATGATGTCGTCGCGCCCACGGGCTCCTTCATGCAGCGCCAGATCAAGGCCGGGGTTTTCCTGCCGCTGGACAAGGAGAAGCTGCCCAATCTCCAATATATGTGGCCGGAAATTCAGGAGCGTCTGGCGGTCTATGATCCGGGCAACACCTTCTCGGTCAACTATATGTGGGGCACCACCGGCATTGGCTACAATGTCGACAAGGTGAAGGCGCGTCTTGGCGACATGCCCATGAATACATGGGATATTGTCTTCAAGCCGGAAATCCTCTCGAAACTGGCCGATTGCGGCGTCTATGTCCCGGACAGTCCGGAAGAGCTGGTGCCCGCCGCCATGAAATATCTGGGGCTCGACCCGGATTCCAAGAACCCGGATGATATCCAGAAGGCGGGTGAACTGCTCGCAACCATCCGCCCGTCCATCAAGAAATTTGATTCATCCGGCTATATCAATGCTCTGGCCCGCGGCGACATCTGCCTTGCCGTGGGGTGGTCGGGGGATGTGTTCCAGGCCAAGACCCGCGCCGAGGAGGCTGCGGAGAAGACCGGCACCGAGGCGGTGAACATCGAATATGTGATCCCCAAGGAAGGGGCGCTCATGTGGTTCGACAATTTCGCCATTCCGCATGATGCGGCGCATACGGATGAGGCGCACGCCTTCATCAATTACATGATGCGCCCGGATGTGGCGGCCAAGAATGTCAACTATATTTCCTACGCCAGCGGAAATGCCGAGGCGAAGAAATATATCGAGAAGTTCATTCTCGACAATCCCGGCATTTATCCGGATCAGGAAACCTTCGACAAGCTGTTCCTTGTCACGACCAATGATCCCAAGCTTCAGCGGGTCATTACCCGGACATGGAACAACTTCAAGCGCGGGAAGTAAGAGCCGCCTCGCTGCGGCAAAGGGCCGGAAGAATTTCGGGCCGGACGGGGTGAGGCATTGGCTTCACCCCGCTTTCTTCAGGTGAACAAGGGCTGCCAGCCCGCTTCAATGCGGGGAAGGCTCACTTCTTCTCAACCTGCTGGACGAATTCACCATCGAAGCGAATGGTGACCACATCCCCCACATAATTCTCGGCCTGCCCGAAATCGGAGCGCTTGAAGGTGCCCTCGGCTGCAAAGCCCACTGCGGGAACCTTCAGGAAGGGATGGCTTTCGATTTCACCGAGGAAGGTGGCCTTCATCGTCACCGGCCTGGTCACGCCAAGGAAGGTGAGGTTGCCGGTGACATCCGCCGTGGTGGCGCTGGTCGGCTCGACCTTGGTGGAGGTGAAGGAAATCTGCGGGAACTTGTCGGCGTTCAGATAAGCCGGGTTGCGGCTGATATCCTCGGCGAAGCTCCCATAAGGGCTATCCTTGTGCATGGCCTTGTAGTCTGCCGGGAAAGCCACCTGAACCGAGCGCGGATCTGCCGTGAAGGTGATGGAGGATTCCGAAAGCTTGGCCGGGTCCAGCTTCAGCGTCGCGGAAACCTTCTCGAAGCGGCCCGTATAGTTGGAAATGCCATTGTGCCGGAAGGACCACAGCAGCGCGGCATGGGTCGGGTCCAGCTCATAAGTTCCCGCAGGCACATTCACCTTCCCCGCAGAGACCTGGGCGGGCGCTTCCGCAAGGGCGGGCGCAGTGAAGGCGAGGGCGGAGAAAGTTGAAATCGTTCCAACGAGGGCTGCGGGAAGGATATGGCGTGGATTCATCTTGTCTGGTCCGTTCTGTCTGTATCCGCTGTGTTGCGCGATACTAAGCACAGCCATTCGTGACCACAAAGGGGCGAAGCTGCAAACGCAGCCTGCGATTTTGCAAGATCATAGGAATTACAGAAGGCATGCATGCCGCAGGGCAGGGCATGCCGCTCCTCAGGCCCGCCCATACCCTTCAGGCCGGCTCATGCCTTGAAGGGGGCCATGCCTTCGCGCGCCAGCTCATCAGCCCGCTCATTTTCCGGGTGGCCGGCATGGCCTTTCACCCAGTGCCACTCGATCTTGTGGCGCTGGATGGCCAGATCCAGCGCTTCCCACAGATCCTGGTTTTTCACGGGCTTCTTGTCAGCGGTGCGCCAGCCATTGCGCTTCCAGCCGTGCATCCATTTGGTCACGCCATTGCGCAGATATTCGCTATCGGTGTGGAGATCGACAGCACAGGGCTCTTTGAGGGCTTCCAGCGCGCGGATGGCGGCGGTCAGCTCCATGCGGTTGTTGGTGGTTTCACCTTCGCCGCCCTTCAGGTCCTTTTCATGTGGCCCGAAGCGCAGCAACGCCCCCCAGCCGCCCGGACCGGGATTGCCCGAACAGGCACCATCGGTAAAGATTTCAACCTGTTTCATGCGTTGAGGCCATAATCCCGCGCATGATCTGCGGCCTGATGAAAGCGCAGCTTGCGCAGATATTCCAGCGGATCCTTCGGGCGCACCAGCGCGCCGGGCGGCACATTCAGCCAGTCCACCAGCCGGGTCAGCAGAAAGCGCAGTGCCGCACCGCGCGCCAGAACGGGCAGGGCATTGGCCTCTTCGGTGGTGAAGGGGCGCAGCTGCTGGTAGGCCGCGAGCAAGGCGCGGCCCTTGGTGATATTGAACGCGCCATCCGCCTCGAAGCACCAGGCATTCAGGCAGATTGCCACGTCATAGGCCAGAAAATCGGTGCAGGCGAAGTAGAAGTCGATGATGCCGGACAGATGATCATTCAGGAAGAAGGCATTGTCCGGGAAAAGATCGGCATGGATCACCCCTTCCGGCAGTCCTCGGGGCCATGCATGTTCCAGAAAATCGAGATTCTGCATCAGGGTCGCGGAAAGGCCGGGGGAGACACCGTCCGCCTGTGCAAGGGTCATGTCCACAAGCGCCCGCCAGCCCGGCACGGAAAGGGCATTGGCCCGGCTGCCGCTGAAGTCTGCCCCGGCCAGATGAAGCTGCGCCAGCCCGCGCCCCAGTTCCGCGCAATGGTGGGCGGTGGGGCGGCGCACAGAAAGGCCGGGCAGGAAGGTGACAATGGCGGCCGGCCGGCCGGCCAGTTCGCCCAGCATTGCACCCGTGCGGGTGGCCACGGGCTGCGGGCAGGAAATGCCATGCTGCGCCAGATGCTGCATCAGCCCCACGAAGAAAGGCAGGTCATCACGCTCCACCCGCTTTTCATAGAGGGTGAGAATGAAGCTGGCCTGCGTTGTCTGCAGCAGGAAATTGGAATTCTCCACCCCTTCGGCAATGCCATGGAAGGAGGTGAGGGCTCCAATGTCATAATCGGCGAGAAAATCGGCGATCTGCGCGGCCGAGAGGTCTGTATAAACGGCCAATGTCTTACTCCGCTGCGTCTGAGCGCAGGGCACGGGGCAGGGGGAAGAAGACCTTCTCCTCGGCTGTCGTCGCAATCTCCACCGCGGTGTCATAACGCTCGGAGAAGGCGGAGACGATTTCATCCACCAGCACTTCCGGGGCAGAGGCGCCGGCGGTGATGCCAAGGGTGGTGATGCCGGAGAACACGGTCCAGTCGATCTCGCTGGCGCGCTGGAGCAGAACCGCCCGGTCGCATCCGGCCCGCTCCGCCGCTTCACGCAGGCGCTGGGAGTTGGAGGAATTGGGTGCGCCCACCACGATCATGGCATCCACCTGCGGGGCCACCTGCTTCACGGCCTCCTGCCGGTTGGTGGTGGCGTAGCAGATGTCTTCCTTGTGCGGGGCGCTCAGATTGGGGAAGCGGGAGCGCAGGATCTCGACCATTTCCGCAGTGTCATCCACGGAAAGGGTGGTCTGGGTCACATAGGCCAGATCATCGCATGCGGGCGGGTTGATGGTGCGCGCATCTTCCGGCGTTTCCACCAGCGTGATGGTGCCGGGGGGAAGCTGGCCCATGGTGCCCACCACTTCGGGGTGCCCATTATGGCCGATGAGCAGAATGTGACGCCCCTTGCGGTGATGGATTTCCGCCTCGCGATGCACCTTGGTGACGAGCGGGCAGGTGGCGTCGATGGCGAACATGCGCCGTTCGGCGGCATCGGCGGGCACGGATTTGGGCACGCCATGGGCGGAGAAGATGACCGGTGCATTGGTGTCCGGCACTTCATCCAGCTCTTCCACAAAGATGGCGCCCTTCTTCTTCAGGCTGTCCACCACGAACTTGTTATGCACGATCTCGTGCCGCACATAGACAGGCGCGCCATAGCGGCGCAGCGCCTCTTCCACGGCATCGATGGCGCGCACCACGCCGGCGCAGAAGCCGCGCGGGGCGCACAGAAGGATGCGGAGAGGCGGTTTGGCGGCGTCCATGGCGCGAATATCCGGTTGCGACATGTGGGCAGATGGGGCGGACAGGCGGCGCGTGTCAAGCGAGCCCCATGCATAATGCCCCCTCTTCCTGCTTCATAAAAGGCCAAAGGCGGCATTTGCATGTGAAGGCAAGGGCGATTATGTTGATTCCATTCAGGACATCGCGATGATTTGCGCGGTCCGCCCTCCGGGGGGAGGGCGACGCTGCAAGCACGCACCTTTCCGCGACGCGCTGCGTCTCCATCTTCAAGCCCGAAGAGGCTGACATGTCGAATACACCTTTGATGCCGAAGGCCACTGCTGTCTGGCTGGTGGATAACACGGCGCTCACATTCGAGCAGATCGGTGACTTCTGCAAACTCCACCCGCTTGAGGTGAAGGGCATCGCCGATGGTGAAGTCGCACAGGGAATCAAGGGGCTGGACCCCATCTCCTCCGGCCAGCTCTCGCGCGATGAGATCGACCGGGCGGAGAATGACCCCAACCGTCGCCTGAAGCTTCTGGAATCCAAGGTGCGCCTGCCGGAGACGAAAAAGCGTCGCGGCCCGCGCTACACGCCGGTTTCCCGCCGTCAGGACCGTCCGAACGCCATTCTGTGGCTGCTGCGCAGCCATCCCGAGCTGAAGGATGCACAGATCATCCGCCTCGTGGGCACCACCAAGAACACCATCCAGTCGATCCGGGACCGGAGCCACTGGAACTCCCCGCATTTGACCCCGATGGACCCGGTGACACTGGGCCTGTGCAGCCAGATCGATCTGGATCTGGAAGTCCAGCGCTCCGCCAAGGACCGCCCGGCCGCGCTGGCGGAAGAGGGACGCGGCGAAACCCTGCTCTCGACCGATCTCACCACCGGTGCGGATGCGGCCGAGGAAGAGGCCGGCCATGGCCGCGCCTCCTCGCTGGATCTGGAGACCGTGTTCGCCAAGCTCGGCGGCTCCCGCAAGGGCGAGGAAGAGGAGCAGGAGGACTGATCCGGTTGTCCTGATCCGTCTCCCCGCCTGTTTTCCAGACGCGGTGAAGAAGAGCATGCAGCGGACGCCTTCGGGCGTCCGTTTCCGTTTTTGGCCCTTTTGAAGGCATGTGGCTGTGGGTGTCGGCAGGCTTGAGGGGCGTTTTTCTGAAATTTGGCCTCGCAATCGCCGGGGTGATGGGCCATATAATCAGAGAACTGCCGTAGGGTCAGGGTGCCTGAACGGCGCATATGGAGGAGCGGTATGGGACGCAGCAGGTGGTTTCTGGCGATGTTCGCCATTGTCAGCGCGGTAACTCTGGTCGCGGTGGATCAGGCGGAGGCGCGGCGTGGCGGCTCATTCGGAAGCCGTGGTTCGCGCACCTATCAGGCTCCGCCCTCCACCACCACAGCGCCGCAGACTGCGCCGATCCAGCGCTCCACCACGCCACAGGCGCAGCCCGGGCCGCAGAATCGCGCGGCGCAGGGTGCGCAGCAGGCGCGTCCTTCCATGTTCGGCGGCGGTCTGGCTGGTGGCCTGATGCGCGGCCTCATGCTCGGCGGTCTCATCGGCCTGCTGATGGGCGGTGGCTTCGGCGGTCTGGCGGGCATGCTGGGTCTGCTGGTGCAGGGGGCGTTGCTGGCGCTGGTGGTCTATCTCGTCATCCGCTTCTTCCGTCGTCCGCAGCCGGCGGCCGCGGGTGGTGCAAACGCCATGGGCCGCATGAGCGGCGGTTTCCCCGGCGGCGGAACGGGCAATGGCATGGGCGCAGGTATGGGGGCTGGTATGGGTGGCGGAAATTCCGCGCCGAACCCCGCACGTGGTCCGGCCTATGCTCCGGCCCCGGCAGCCGCGGCACCGCGTCGTTCCGGCAAGCCGGATGAAATCGGCCTTGCTGCCGAGGATTATGACAGCTTCGAGAATCTGCTCTCCACTATCCTGACGGCCTATGGCCGCGAGGATCAGGGCACGCTCAAGCAGCACACCACGAATGAGGTCTTCGCCTATTTCGCGGATGATCTGCGGGCCAATGCGGAGCAGGGCGTGCGCAACGAGGTTTCCGGCGTCCAGATGCTTCAGGGTGATCTGGCCGAAGCCTGGCGTGAGGGCCCGCTGGATTATGCGACAGTGGCCATCCGCTTCTCCAGCCTCGACCGCAAGGTGGATCGCAATACCGGACAATATGTCTCGGGTGACCAGCAGCCGGGCGAGAGCACGGAACTGTGGACCTTCGTGCGTGAAAATCGCGGTCCATGGCGACTGAGCGCCATTCAGGGCGCGTGATCGGAACTGTCCGGCTCTTTGAAAAGGCCCCTGCCATCCGGCAGGGGCTTTTTTGTTTCAGCAGGTCTTCCGTCGGAGAGTTCTCTCGATTGCGCCTTCAATCGATCCAGAGCTTGGATCCGTGTTTTGCGCCCACTCATCCTTTTTAAGAGCTGACCCGGTGTCCCCGCGCGTACTCCGTCTGGGCTCCCGGAGAAGGGGCCCTTCCCGGAAGCCAACATGGCAAACAGCCATCATGGCAAGGATCGGTCGCACCCGGACCGGCATCGCCAATGCTGTTCAAGAGGGCAGGGCGAAGAAGGCGGGAGGTGACACATCTCCATCTCAAATATGCGGATTTCCGGGGCCAGGTCTCTTGCTCTGCATCGCCGGGAACACCCGCTCGGATAGGAAATCCACCAGCGCCCGGACCTTCGGCGAGGGATGCTTGCTCGCTGGCCACAGCACATGAAACACGCCATTGCGCTCCACATGGTCGGCCAGGATCGATACCAGCCGGCCATCGGCCAATGGCTCGCGGATGGCGAAGTCCGGCAGATAGGCAATTCCGAGACCTTGCAGCGCAAAGCACATGCGGGTCTCGATATTGTTGCAGATCATCGAGGTGGGCAGTTGCAATTCGGGCGTGCCGGGTGCTTGCCGCAGCGCCCATGTCTCCAGCTTGCCGCTGTTGGGAAAGCGATAGTGCAGGCAGATGTGCTGGTTCAGATCGGCGGGCGTCACGGGGGTGCCCCGGCGGGCGAGATAATCCGGCGAGGCCACCAGCCGTATCTGAAAGGTGCCCAGACGACGGGCCGAGAGGCGTGAGTCGGCTGGCTCGCCCGTACGCACCACGGCATCGAAGCCCTCCTCGACCACATCGACCATCCGGTCGGTGAAGTCCAGATCCAGCTGGATCTCGGGGTAGGCGCGCATGAATTCGCCGAGCACCGGCAGCACCAGCGAGCTCACCAGCGGCAGGCTCACCCGCAGGCGCCCGCGCGGTGCGGCGCTGGCTTGCGACAGTTCCAGCTCCGCGGCCTCGATCTCGGCGAGGATACGGCGGCAGCGCTCCAGAAAAAGCGTGCCCTCGGCGGTGAGGGTGACGCTGCGTGTGCTGCGATGGAACAGGCGCACCCCCAGCTTTTCTTCCAGCCGCGCCACGCTCTTGCCAATGGCGGAGGCCGATACGCCCAGCAGCCGGCCGGCGGCAACGAAGCTGCGCGTTTCTGCAACCTGCACGAACACCACGAAGCCATTGAGGCTGTCCATGATCCGCACTCCTCATGATTGCGGACATTTTATTCCGCACATCAAGGAACTCCAGCCTACTTTTTCTTCAATCGAGGGGTTTCTATCGTCGAGGCATTGCCCATTGTATTCGAGGCGCTTGCCATGACGCGTTCCATAGCCCTCCTGAGACAGGGGAGACCGCCCGCGCCCCTATCCGACCGCATCCAGACTGTTGTGCAGCGCGCACTGGAGGGCCGGCGTCTGGTCGGTGCCGTCATCCTGCTCGCCCGTGATGGTGAGGTGATCCACCAGCAGGCCGCCGGTTTCGCAGACCGCGAAAGCGCCCAGCCAATGACCCTGCAGACGGTGTTTCGGCTGGCATCGGTGAGCAAGCCCATCGTTTCTACAGCCGCGCTGGTTCTGGTGGCGCAGGGGCGGCTCGGGCTGGATGACGATATCACCCGTTGGCTGCCCGAATTCCGGCCCCGGCTGGCCGATGGCAGGCCGGCGCGTATTACCGCACGGCAGTTGCTCAGCCATATGGCAGGTCTTGGCTACCGTTTCCTTGAGGCTGATGCGGATGGCCCCTATGCGCGGGCCGGCATCTCGGACGGCATGGATGCCTCCAGCATCAGTCTGGAGGAGAATCTGCGCCGTCTGGCCAATGTGCCGCTGCTTTATGAACCGGGCACGGCCTGGGGCTACTCGCTGGCAACCGACGTGCTCGGCGCGCTGGTCGCGCGCATCCATGGCACGCCGCTGGATGAGGCCGTGCACCGGCTGGTGACTGGCCCTCTGGGCATGGCCGATACCGGCTTTTTCACCGCCGATCCCCAGCGTGTCGCCACCGCCTATGTCAATGATACGCCACAGCCACACCGGTTGGCCGAGGGGGAGAGGGTTCCGCCTTTCGAGGGGACGATCGGCATTGCCTACAGTCCGGCGCGCATTTTCAATCCCCGTGCCTTTCCTTCAGGAGGCGCGGGAATGGCGGGCACGGCCGGGGATGTCCTGCGCCTGCTGGAAACCCTGCGTCAGGGGGGCGGCTCGCTCCTTCCGGGCGCACTCACCGCCGAGATGGGCCGAGACCAGACCGGAGGGCGGGACCTGCCCGATGCACCGGGTTTCGGCTTCGGTCTGGGTTTTTCGGTGCTGCGCGACCCCCGGCTCGCGGCGACGCCGGAATCGGTCGGGACATGGCGCTGGGGTGGGGCCTACGGCCATTCCTGGTTTGTGGACCGGGCGCAGGGCCTGAGCATGGTCGCCTTCACCAACACGCTTTACGAGGGCATGTGCGGCCGCTTCGTCACCGATCTGCGCGATGCGGTCTATGGCGTGCCGGAGGTGCGGCCATGACAGCGGCATCGCCACGGACACGTATCACCCATGCGCTGCATCCGCTGGGTGCGGCATGCCTGATCGGGGCCCATCGTCTGGTGGAATGCGGCAGCTTTCCCGGCCAGGTGGCGGCCCCCTGCATGGCGGACATCACACAGCCCGCGCGGGAGGGCAGATCATGAGCACCGTTTCCCAGAACCGCCTGCCATGGGCCGCACTGCTGGCATTGGCGATGGCCGCGTTCATCACCATCCTGACCGAAGCGCTGCCGGCCGGTATACTGCCCCAGATGGCGCAGGGGCTGGCGGTGTCCGAGGCCTGGATTGGCCAGACGGTCACCATCTATGCCATCGGTTCACTGGTGGCGGCCATTCCGCTGACCGCCGCCACGCAAAGCCTGCGCCGCCGCCCCTTGCTGCTGGCGGCCATTGCGGGCTTTGTTGTCGCCAATACCGTCACCACGTTTTCCGGCAGCTATGCCCTGACCATGGTGGCGCGCTTTCTGGCGGGTGTGTCGGCCGGGCTGTTGTGGGCGCTGCTGGCGGGCTATGCCGCGCGCATGGTGCCCGAACATCAGAAGGGCCGGGCTATCGCCATTGCCATGGTCGGCACGCCACTGGCGCTGTCTCTGGGCGTGCCGGCCGGGACTTTTCTGGGCCATCTGGTGGGCTGGCGGATGTGCTTCGGCATCATGAGCGTGCTCGCGCTGGTGCTCATGGTGTGGGCGCGCATCTGCCTGCCGGACTTTGCCGGGCAGGCACCAGGCCGGCGTCTGTCTCCGGGGCAGGTATTCACCGTGCCCGGCGTGCGCCCGGTGCTGTTCGTGGTGCTGGCCTTCGTGCTGGCGCACAACATTCTCTATACCTATATCGCGCCATTCCTCTCGGCGGCGGGCATGGCGGAGCGAACGGATCTGGTCTTGCTGGTGTTCGGCATCGCATCCCTGCTGGGCATCTGGATCATCGGCGTGCTGATTGACCAATATCTGCGTGCGCTGACACTTGCCTGCACGGTCGTGTTTGGGCTGGCCGCGCTGGCGCTCGGTGTGGCGGGCGATGCATCAGCTGTGGTGTATGTGGCGGTGGCCGCCTGGGGGCTGGCATTTGGCGGCGTGGCGACCCTGTTCCAGACGGCACTGGCCAAAACGGCTGGAGAGGCTGCGGATATCGCGCAGTCCATGCTGGTCACCGCCTGGAACATGGCGATTGCCGGGGGCGGCATCGTCGGGGGGCTGCTGCTCGAACGGCTGGGTGCCGGCGCATTCGCACCGGCCCTGCTGGGATTGCTGGCGGCAACGCTGGTGGTGGTGTGGGCCGCCCGTCAGCATGGCTTCCCCGCCCCGGCACGAACGGACGGCGCATGCCCGGCAATGGCTGAGCGGCAGAAGGAGGCATGCCCGTAAACGATACCGGGCCTGTCCGTCCTGTATGCTGCTGGATTGGCCGGGGCGGCATTCCGCCCGCCGGGGTCCAGCGCCGTGGCATCAATATGGTACAGGCCCGTTGTCTGGTTTCGCTGTTCGCGGGCGTGGCCTGCCTCGCTGCTCTCCACTTGCCGCTACGCCACCGCAGGCTTGCGGGCGAGATAGATTGATGTGACGAATTTTCGGCGAACATGCCCGCCGAACTCCACATCAGCAATCCGTTCAATCTCCGCCAGAAAGCGGCGGCGCTCTGCCTCCGGCAGGCGGGCAACGGGTGAGAAGGTTGCTGTCAGACCGACAACCTGGCGCGTTGTCAGTATCGGCGCCCACCGGATTTCCTCATGGGCGGGATGTTGGAAGCCCGCCGCACGCAGCTCGGCCATCCGGGCCTCCTTGTCGAGCGCGAAAGGTCGGCTGGAGGCATGGGAGGGGCTGCGGCTCAAGGGCTGGAAAAGTGACTGGGTTTGGCGCTGGAATGCATCCATGTCATCCGGATCACCAAAGACAGTCCACCACATGGCCCACCAGCCACCGGGCCGCAAAAGCTGAAACACCTTGGCCAGCGCGCGGTCCGGCTGAAGCCAGTGCAGGGCCATTGCGGCAATGCCGAGGTCAAAACTGGCGGCAGGCAGCACAGCCTCCTCGAAGGTGGATTGTATGACGCTCAATGCCGGGCCATATGCCTCCAAACGATGGCCCAGCAAGGTGGCGAGCCGCGCATCCGGCTCTATGGCGGTCATCTTGCAGCCCAAGGCGAGCAGTGGTGTGGTCGCCTGTCCGGTTCCCGCCCCGATTTCGAACACCCGGGCGTTTTGCGAAGCTGCGCTACAAGCGCGCAGAATGTCATAAACGCGCGCCGGATAGTCCGGCCTTGCATCTAGATAGCCTTGGCTGTCTGTTCCGAATGCGGTGCGGCCTTCTTCGAGTGGAATCAAGTCCGACACGGCTTCCTCTTTGCTTTGCTTGGCTTGCGAGGCTGAGGGTGCCAGCATACAGGGCTGGGGCTGGCGGCTATATGAACCTTCCCCATTTTGCCGGGCTGTTGAAGTTTTTTGCCCAGAAAATCTATGTGATGCTGAAGATGTGCAAGAAAGCGAATGTCTCCGCCATATCGGTTTTACGATTGGCGCTGTGCGTTCCAGCCCTTCTGGGTGCTGGGGCGACGGCATATGCCGGGAGCGAATACACGGTTCGGCAAACAGGGGACAACGCATCCGCTCTGGAAATCACATTCTCACTTCCGCCGGGTGTCCCGGCCCGAAGGCTTGCCGCGCGCGGTGTGGCCTGGGGGCTTCAAGAGCAAGTGGAATCGCCGCGCTGTGCGGGAGAAGCGGCACCGCTCGTCAAGGATAGCGAGGGGCACTGGATCGTGCCGCCCGGCTGCCGGCATGTGAGCTGGACGGTCAGACCGCTGGCCATGCAAGACGGCACGGCCGATGTTTCTGCCCAGACCACCATGTCGCTGGCGCAGTCGACATGGGTTCTGCTCTCCGAACCGACATCGCTCTTGCGCATGGTGGAAGACAGCCCGGGGCAAGGCAGCCTGCGGCCGAATGATCTGCGCACAGGACTGATCGGCGCCACTCCCGCGGCGACGGGAGGATGGAGAGTCCCGGCTGAGAGCAATGCCCCGGAATTCTTCGTGGTGGGGACGCCTGAAATCGAGGAGCAGCGGGTTGGTGACTTCACCATCCGCTATGTGGCGGATGATTGGCCGCGCGTGCATCGTCTGGGCTTGATGCCGTCGCACGCCCGGGCGCTGCGTGACCTGACGCAGATTGTCTATGCCGATGCGCCGGTGCCAGAGAGTGACCGGTCATTGCTGGTCGTCTGGATCGGTGTCGATGCCCGGCATGGCCATGCCGGAGGGGCGGCCGGGAGCAGGAGCTTTCTCGCCAATTATCTGATCGGCGAAAACGAGAATGCGCCCGACCATCTGGCCACGGCATTCATGATACTCGCCCACGAGCAGTTCCATCAGCTGGCAGATGCCCGGCGTGGTGAACGGCCCGCACTGCCGGCGTGGATCAATGAAAGCATTGCCCAGTATTATGGGCTGCGGGCGATGCAAAGTGCGATCCACGATCCTGTTGCGGCCGAAAAACTGACACAGCGCTTCATTGATCCAGACAGGAATGTTGAACAGCAATTCATCGGAAGCGAGACACTCTTTGCCACGGACAGGCCCCGCGCGCTGGATCTGGCATATCGTCAGGGCGCAACCTTCTGGGCCGAGCTGGACCGGGCCCTGCGCGTTGCCTCGGATGGAACCAGCTCTCTGGATGAATACATTCCTGACCTGCTGCAAATGGAGTTCGCCGAAGACGGCTCGCTCCCCGCAGCCTTTCTGGAACAGCTGCGCGGCTGGAACGACGAGCGCATCGTGCAGGTCATCGTGAAATATGTGGGTGCTGTAGATGGCGCGAGGATGTCTGGTGCGAGAACGTCTGGCGATTGAGCATTCGGCATCAAGCTGGATGCAGGGGGGCAGGCTGGTGACCAGCCATGTTCCGCACCGCATCCTGGCCGCCGGCCGCGCCGTGCTGCAGGCCATGTGGTGGATTGCCAAACGCGGGACCACACCGGTCAATACTGCGTCTGCCTATTGGAGACCCTCGGCAGGATCAGCTTGCCCTGTGAGAGGTGACCGCCCACAAGGCCCCCTCATTTCACGCTGCCGATCTCGCGGTCGGCCTCCGCGCCCTCCAGCATCAGCGTGGTTTCCTCAATGCGCGCGAAACGCCCCTGGGCATCCAGTTCCGCGAACAGATACACCTCCTGCACGACTTTAGATCCATCCTTCTTGGTCACATGCACATGGTGGCGGTCTGCATAACGGTTGCCATCGCGCAGCTCGTCCAGCACCTCGATGCGGGCCGATGCCACCACTTCACGCAATTTGCGCGCATGGCATGCGAAAGCTGCGCGATCATCCCACCGCCCATTGGTGCGCTGCCGGTAATCGGGGCTGAAATGACGATCCAGCACATCTTCCAAAGGACATTGCTGCTGGTTGAGGAGGTCATCCAAAGCAGAGCGGATATTGGTCATTTGCACGTCCCATCTTCCTCGCGGCGCGGCGAAGGGATGACTATAAGCCGGCCTGAGTGGCGTTTTTACGATATGAACGACGTTCAACCTCTCTGGCACCAGATGGGCCGGCCCGGATGATGTCAGCGGAACGAGATGCCGCCATCGCAGTCCGTTCCGGCGGGCTTTGGAGGGGCTCCGCATGAGACGGGCGGTCGCGGCACAAAAACCACATGCTGCAGGACGCCGCCTTTTGTGGACACGCAAAAAGCGATAAGTCTGCACGCATGACAGATACCTCCCTTTCGGCGCAGTCCGCCTCCCGCTCCTGTGTGCCGGATCCGGTGATCGGCGCACAGCCCGTGCTTTCCGTCCGCAACCTCTCCAAGGTCTACAAGACAGGCCATCGCGCCCTGAAAGAGATCTCGCTCGATATTCACAAGGGGGAGATCTTTGCACTGCTGGGGCCGAACGGGGCAGGCAAGACCACGCTCATCTCCATCATCTGCGGGCTGGTGAATGCCTCCAACGGCACGGTGACCGTGGCGGGGCAGGATACGGTGGTGGATTATCGCGCCGCCCGCAGCCGCATCGGCCTCGTGCCGCAGGAACTGACGACGGATGCGTTCGAGACGGTGTGGGATACCACAAGCTTCTCGCGCGGCCTGTTCGGCAAGCCGGCCAATCCCGCCCATATCGAGAAAGTGCTGCGTGCGCTCTCCCTGTGGGAGAAGAAGGATGCGCGCATTCGCACCCTTTCCGGCGGCATGAAGCGGCGTGTGCTGATTGCCAAGGCACTGGCGCATGAGCCGGAGGTGCTGTTTCTGGATGAGCCCTCCGCCGGCGTGGATGTGGAACTGCGCCGCGATATGTGGGAGCTGGTGCGCCGCCTGCGGGAGGAAGGCACCACCATCATCCTCACCACCCATTATATCGAGGAGGCCGAGGAAATGGCCGATCGGGTTGGGGTGATCCGTCGCGGGGAGCTGATCCTTGTCGAGGACAAGGTGGAGCTGATGCGCAAGCTGGGCCAAAAGCGGCTGACCATGGATCTTGCCGCCCCTCTGGCCGCCCTGCCGCCCACCATCGCGGCCCATGGCGTGAAGCTGGAGGAGGGCGGACAGCAGCTCACCTATATCTATGACACGCGCATGGAGAGGTCTCCCGGCGCGGCCATTGCGGCCCTGCTGGCCACGCTCTCGGCGGAGGGCATCATCTTTGATGACCTGCATACAGAGCAAAGCTCGCTGGAAGATATTTTCGTCAGCCTTGTGAGGCCCGCACCGTGAATTTTCGTGCCATTTATGCCCTGTACCGTTTCGAGATGGCGCGCGCCTTGCGCACGGTGGGCCAGAGCATCATTTCCCCGGTTCTCTCCACGGCCCTGTATTTCGTGGTGTTCGGCTCGGCCATTGGCGGGCGGATGCAGGATATTGACGGCGTCGCCTATGGCGCCTTCATCGTGCCGGGCCTGATGATGATGACGCTGCTCACCCAGTCCATCGCCAATGCCTCCTTCGCCATCTATTTCCCGCGCTTTACCGGCACGATTTACGAAGTGCTCTCCGCGCCCATCTCGTCTTTCGAGATCGTCGCCGGTTATGTGGGGGCGGCGGCGACCAAATCTGTCGTGGTGGGCCTCATCATTCTGGGCACGGCATCGTTCTTTGTGCCGCTCCAGATCCAGCATCCCCTGTTCATGCTGGGCTTTCTGGTGCTCACCGCCATCACCTTTTCCCTGTTCGGCTTCATTCTGGGGATCTGGGCCGACGGGTTCGAGCGGTTGCAGATCGTGCCGATGCTGGTGGTGATGCCGCTGACATTTCTCGGCGGCACCTTCTATTCCATAGACATGCTGCCGCCGGTATGGCGCACCATCTCGCTGTTCAATCCGGTGGTGTATCTGGTCTCCGGCTTCCGCTGGAGCTTCTTTGGGTCTTCCGACATCTCCATGGGCGTCAGCTTCGGCATGACGCTGCTGTTCCTCGTCATCTGCCTTGGCGTGGTGGCATGGATCTTCCGCACCGGCTATCGTCTGAAGAGCTGAGATTGCCCATTCAGGAGAGAAACATGACGCAAGGCCTGTCCCGCCCCGGTTACAAGGCGTTTGTGGATGGCGCGCCGGAAATCTATGCCGGCCTCTCCGCCCTCACGCGGGCGGTGGATGCCTCCGGGCTTGAAAAAGGGCTGACCGAACTGGTGAAGCTGCGGGTCTCGCAGATCAATGCCTGTGCCTTCTGCCTCAAGTTCCATCTCGGGCTGGCCCGCAAGTCCGGCGTTCCGCAGGACAAGCTGGACCTGCTGCCGGCATGGGCGGATGCCGGTATCTTCTCGGAACGGGAACAGGCGGCGCTTGCCTATGCCGAGGCGCTGACGCTGCTGGATGGCGATTCCGCTTCCGATGAACTGTGGGAAGGGCTGCGGTCGCAATTCTCGGAGGAGGAGGCGGTGCATCTCACTGTCACCATCGCCGCCATCAATGCGTGGAACCGTATCGGTATCGGGCTGCGGTTCGCGCCGCCGGCCTGAGTGCCGGTGCTGCGCCCCTTGTGGAAAGGGGCGCTTTCCTCACGGCTTGCGGGCAACCAGATCCACGAGGGCGGAGAGGCCATCATGGCCTTCGCCCTCCTGAATCCGCGCATCATGGCTGCGCAGTTCCTCGATGATGAAATCGCTGAAGGCCTCGCGCAGAAGCTCTTCCGTATAGAGGTTTTCAGGCTGTGATGGCCCGCCCGTGCGATATTCGAGCTGTTTGGGGCCATATCCCTCCAGAATGAAGAGCCCGCCGGGACGCAGGGCTTTCTTCACGCCCTCGAACATGCGGCTGCGCTCATCCGGCGCAAAAAACTGGATGAAGATGCCGACAATCACGTCATAGGCATTTTCCGGCCAGGGCCATTCCAGCAGGTCCGCCTGCTCGATTTCCAGAGCTACACCGTGCTTTGCGGCCAGAGCGCGGGCCTTGTCCTGCGCCACGGCGGAACTGTCGGTGGCATGTACATCCAGCCCCTGCCGGGCAAGCCACACCCCATTGCGCCCCTCACCATCGGCAATGCACAGGACGCGCATGCCGGCTTTCAGGCGATGCGCCTGCGCCTTCAGAAAGGCGTTTGGCTCCTCGCCGAAGAGGTAGGTCTCGCGATTGTAGCGGTCATCCCAGAACTGCGACATGTGGCCTCCAGATGAGAAAAGGCAGGGGGTTGCGTCACATCGCCTGTGGTGGAGCGGCTGGCGGCTTGATCGAGGTCAAGCTTTCTTTGTATTGGAACGATATAAAGAATGATATCAAACAGGAGTCGGACGATTATGTTTCAGATCGGGATGCTCGTTTGGAGCATATTGTCGGTCACTTTTGCAGGCATGCTCATCCTGGTGGTGCTGATTGTGCCTGAACTGACCCCTACGGACGACATGAGCGCGATTCCGATCGCCGCCGCCATCGGGGCCGTGCTGGCCATCCCCGCCGCCTATTTCGTGGCCAGGAAGGTCTATGCCATGACCGCCGGGCGCGAGGTCAAGGGCACGCGGGACTGAGCCACTCCGGTTCCGTACCTCATTCGGAAAGCTGATAGCGCAGCGCCAGCCTTATTTCGTGCGTCCCGAGCGTATCGATGCGGGCCGTTTCGAAAAAGCCTGGATAATCGGGCGAGCCGAGACTGATATAGCGATAGCCGAGATCCACGCTCCAGCGTGAGTCCACCGCATAAGACACGCCCGCCGCCAACGCCCAGGCAAAGCGGGTGTCGTTCCTGTTGGCCGGCGGCATCAGGTTCGCGTTCAGCCGCGTTGCCGCAATGCCAAGGCCAGCGCCCACATAGGGCGTGAAATTGTAAATGGTTGGCAGATCCAGATAGAGATTTGCCAGTGCCACGGTTGCATGGGTATCAAATGCGGCAAAGGACGGGCCGGAGCGCCCGAGCGCGAGATAGTCGACACTCGCCTCCACCCGCACCCAGTCGGTAAAGCGATAGCCAAGGCCACCGCCAACAGACCAGCCGGATGAGCCCACCCCTTTCGCAAGCGGTGTTTTATCCATGGTCAGGCGGTTGGCGTGCGGCATGAGATAACCGCCGCCGCCGCGCAGATACCAGCCCCTGCCCACCTCATCATCATCGCCCACTTCTGGCGGGGTGAGTGAGAAGTCTCCCTCATGGCCCAGCATGTCAGGCATCTCCTCTTCCGCCAGAACAGGGGCAGAGGGCAGGGTGCAGAAAACGGCTGTAGCCAGAATGCTGGCCCTTATGCCGGAGAAACGCCACATACGAGCAACCCGTGTCGTCATCAAACATCATTGATGGGAAACGTTGCACGAGAAGGTTTAAGGGGCACTTAACCCTGATGAGCGGTTAAGTCCGGCAGGGGCGCTTCATTCTTCATGCACCCTGTTTGGGGGCGGCGGGGCGTGCGCGTGGCCCTGAATGTGTGGCCATGAATGTCTTGCGTGCGTCGTCAAGCTGGTCCAGCAATCGCGCCATGCCGGAAGCGATTCACGGCTTTGAAACAGGCGCGGGAATGAAGGGGCCGCACCGCGCCATGCACAGAGAGATGTCATGCCGCTGGAAATCTTTGCGCGGGTTGCGTTCCTGATCAGTATTGCGGGCCTGGGCTATGGCGTTGGCCGGGTCCTGAAGCTCAGCTCCAAGGATATTGCGGCGCTTCTCATCTATGTCATCGCCCCGGTTGTCATTTTCATCTCCATCATGCAGTCCCCGGCCGACTGGTCCTATTTCGCATATACGGGCTGGGCATTTCTGGTCGCCAGCAGTGCGGGCATATGCGCCTATTTCCTGGCCCGCATGGTGTGGAGCGATGGGCGGGCAAATGTGATGGGCTTTACGGGCGGCACCGGAAACACGGGCTATTTCGGCCTGCCTCTGGTTTTCGCCCTGTTTGATGGGCAGCAGGTGGCCATTGCGGTCTTCATCATCATCGGCGTGACGGTTTATGAATTCAGCATCGGCTATTTCATAACCGCGCGCGGGGTCATGGACACGCGGGAAAGCCTGAAGCGGGTGGTGCGTCTGCCCTATCTGTATGCCGCGTTTGCGGGCATGATCCTGAAATCATTCGATGTGCATCTCGGCCCCATCCTCAGTTCCGGCCTCGAGAACTTCAAGGGCGCCTATAGCGTGCTCGGCATGATGATGATCGGCATCACGATGTCGATGTATCGCAAGCTGGAGCTGGACTGGTCGTTTCTGGCCTTTGCGCTGGGGTGGAAGCATGTGCTGTGCCCGGCGCTGGGGTTGATCATCTTCGGCTATGTGTGCGGCCTGCCGCCGGAGACGCTGGCCGTTGTGATGCTGATGCTCTCGACCCCGCTTGCCGCCAATACGGTGGTGGTGGCAAGCCATCTGGGGGTGCACCCTGAAAAGGCCGCCTGTGCGGTGATGGCCAGTACCTTGCTCGCGGCCATATCCGTGCCTCTTACCGTGGCGCTGATCATCTGAGCCTCAAGCCCGGCAGGAGGCATGCAAAAGGCGCGGCAAGCCCTGCTCACCGCGCCTGAAAGCTCATGAAAGAGCGGTTTCCTGAAGGCATGCCCTCTATATGGCGACCTTCTGGAGGGCCTCGATCACCTCATCGACAGCCGTTTCCACCTGATCGCGGTCCTCACCCTCGCCCATGACACGAATGACCGGCTCGGTGCCCGAACGGCGGATCAGCAGGCGACCGCTATTGGCAAGGCGGCTTTCCATCTCGGCGATGGTTTTCTGCACCTCTTCATTATCCAGCGGCATCACCGCCCCATAGCGTACATTCTTGAGAATCTGCGGCATGGGCTCAAAGCGGTGGCAGACCTCGGAAACAGGCTTCTGCCGGCGTGCCACCACGGCCAGAACCTGCAGCGCGGCCACCAGCCCATCCCCCGTGGTGGAAAAATCGGAGAGGATGATGTGGCCGGATTGTTCCCCGCCCACATTGTAGCCGCCGGCCTTCATCCGCTCCAGAACATAGCGGTCACCCACCGCCGTCCGCTCCAGCCCGATGCCATGGCGGGCGAGGTGGCGCTCCAGACCAAGATTGGACATGACGGTTGCGACAATGCCGCCGCCGGTCAGCCGGCCCTGCGCCTTGAAGCTTTCGGCCACCACGGCCATCAGCTGGTCGCCGTCCACGATATGACCCTTCTCGTCGACAAGGATCACGCGGTCCGCATCGCCATCCAGCGCGATGCCGATATCGGCCCGCACCTCGCGCACCTTGGCGCTCAGGGCCTCGGGGGAGGTGGAGCCCACCTTCTGGTTGATATTGGTGCCGTCCGGGTCCACGCCAATGGCCACCACATCCGCGCCCAGCTCCCACAGGGCGGCGGGGGCGACGCGATAGGCCGCGCCATGGGCGCAATCCAGCACCACGCGGATGCCTTCAAAGGACTGGTCGCGCGGCAATGTGCCCTTGGCATATTCGATATAGCGGGCATGCACCCCTTCCAGCCGCTTGACGCGCCCGATCTCGGAAGGACTGGCAAGCTGGCGGGAGACATCCTGATCCACCAGCGCCTCGATCCTGCGCTCAACGTCATCGGAGAGCTTCGAGCCATCCGGGCCAAACAGCTTGATGCCGTTATCCGCATAGGGATTGTGCGAGGCGGAGATCATCACGCCCAGATCCGCGCGCATGGAGCGGGTGAGCATGGCGACGGCGGGTGTGGGCATGGGGCCCAGCAGCAGCACATCCAGCCCCACCGAGGTGAAGCCCGCAACCAGCGCATTCTCGATCATATAGCCTGAAAGGCGCGTATCCTTGCCGATGACCACACGATGGCGATGCTCACCGCGCTTGAAGGCCAGGCCCGCGGCCATGCCAACGCGCAGGGCGATATCTGCCGTCAGGGTGGCATTGGCGCGTCCGCGCACGCCATCGGTTCCGAAATATTTGCGCGTCATGCTTCCTCAGGTCTTGTCCATTGGCCTTGCGGGAGGCGGAACTGCCTCGTGCAAGGCTTTAGCATTGCGTATCGCTTCTGCATCATCACTTCGCGTGACGATCTTTCACACATTTTTGGCATTTGCCGCTGCGGCAGCAGTTACCAGCCTGCGTGCTCATAGTCACGCCAGAGCTGTGGCTGTCCCGACATGTTGAAATGACAGGCCGGTTTCGGGCATCATGGCGCATGTCAGGGTTGCTTTTTTATCGAACACACTCTGAGATGCCCTCCAGTGCAGGGAAGGGGAGTGAATCGCCCTCATGCCTGAACCCGGCCGGCATGAATGGTTTTCGCGGCCAGTTTATCCGGGCCGCCGGGCTTGTGCGGCAAAATCTTTTCAAAAGGTTAAAGAGGCAAGGATTGCATCGGGCGCAAGGTCAATGGTACCGACGCGGCAATGCTATCTGGAGATTGCCTCGTGTCCGCACACAAACTTGATGTTCTCGCTATCGGCAATGCCATTGTGGACGTGCTCGCGCGCGCCGAAGACGATTTTCTCGCCGCCAATGGCATGAGCAAGGGCAGCATGGCCCTGATTGACGAGACTCAGGCGCAGCAGCTCTATGCCGCCATGGGGCCGGGTACCGAGGTTTCCGGTGGTTCCGCCGCCAATACCGCCGTAGGGGTTGCGGCGCTGGGCGCGCGTGCGGGCTTCATCGGCAAGGTGAAGCATGACGGGCTGGGCAAGGTGTTCGGGCATGATATCCGCGCCGCCGGCGTCGCCTTCTCCACCCCCGCTGCACATGAGGGCGCATCCACCGCACGCTGCCTCATTCTGGTGACGCCCGATGGCGAGCGCACCATGAACACCTATCTCGGCGCGGCGCAGGATCTGACCGCCGCCGATATCGATGCCGCCATCGTCGAGAGCGCGACCATCACCTATCTGGAAGGCTATCTGTGGGATCCGCCGGCGGCGAAGGAGGCCTTTCTCACCGCGGCGAAGATCGCCCACAAGGCGCATCGCAAGGTGGCGCTCACCCTGTCCGACGCCTTCTGTGTGGACCGGTATCGCGGGGAGTTCCTTGAGCTGATCCGCTCCGGCACGGTTGATCTCGTCTTCTGCAATGAGGCCGAGCTCAAGTCCCTGTATGAAACCGCTGACTATGACACCGCCCTGACCCATCTGAAGCAGGATGCGTGCGAGGCGGTGGTGACCCGTTCCGAGAAGGGCGCCTCCTTCATCTCCGCAGAAGGCATTGTGCGCGTGCCGGCCTATCCGGTGCACAAGGTGGTGGATACGACCGGGGCGGGAGACCTCTTCGCGGCCGGCTTCCTCACCGGCTACACCACCGGGCTGGAGCCTGCCGAGTCGCTCCGTCTTGGGGCGCTGGCGGCGGGGGAGATCATCTCCCAGATTGGCGCGCGGCCCCACCGCAACCTGCTGGATCTGGCGCGTGAAGGCGGCCTGCTCTCGTGAGCGCAGGCCAGCCACCCGTCATCATTGAAGGGGATGATGCCGCCGCCCGTGCCCTCGCGGCGATCCGGGCGCGCGCGCCACTGCTGATGGTGCTGGGGGGCGCGGGAACGGGCAAGACCACATTCCTGCAGAATCTGAAGCGCAGGGGCGGGGGGCGTCAGGTCTTCCTCGCCCCCACCGGCGTTGCTGCCCTGCAGGTGGGCGGGCAAACCATCCACTCCTTCTTTGGCATTCCCCCGCGCCTGATGAACCCGGATGAGGTGCGCCCGCGGGTGCAGGTGCGCCGCCTGCTGAAGAAGCTGGACCGGGTGGTGATCGACGAGATCTCCATGGTGCGGGCGGATCTGCTGGACGCCGTGGATATTTCCCTGCGCATCGCCCGCGAGAATCCGGCCCCCTTCGGCGGGGTGCAGATGGTTCTGGTGGGGGACTTCCTGCAATTGCCTCCTGTCGTGCCCATGGCGGAGCAGGAGATGCTGGCCCGCATGGGCTATGAAGGCCCCTTCGCTTTCCATGCCAAGGTTCTGCGCAATGCCCTGCGCAGTGCGCTGGGCGATGCGGCGGGCATTGGCGTGCAGGAATGGGATGGCGAGCAGGCGAATATGGACAGCCTGATGCCCATGCAGGATGTGCCGCTCACCCATGTGCCCTTTACCCATGTGCATCGGCAGAGCGATCACGCCTTCATCTCGACGCTGGACGCCATCCGCCGGGGGCGCAATGTGCGTGAGGCGCTGGACATGCTGAATGCGGCCTGTGTGCGTCCCCATCGCCCGGGCGTTCTGCCGGTTCTGCTCACCCCCACAAATGCGCGTGCCGATGCCTACAATGCCCGTGGCCTTGCCGCGCTGGAGGAAGGCGGACACGCCTTCGACGGCAGCCTTGAGGGCGAGTTCGGCCTTGAGGGCGACAGGCTTCCGGTGCCGGAAAAGCTGGTGCTGAAGCGTGGGGCGCGGGTGATGGCGCTACGCAATGATCCCTCCCGGCGCTGGGTCAATGGGTCCGTGGGCACGGTGGTGGGCATGGATGCTGACAGCGCCCGTGTGAAGCTGGATGATGGCCCCACTGTGGATATGGAATCCTTCACCTGGGAGCGTGTGCGCTACGGCTGGGATGAAAATACCGGGCGTATCGAGGCCAAGGTGGTGGGCACCTATACCCAGCTTCCGCTGGCCTATGCGTGGGCGCTGACCATGCACAAGTCCCAGGGGCTGACGCTGGAGGATGTGCGCATCGATTTCGGGGAAGGCGCGTTTGCGCCGGGGCAGGCCTATGTCGCCCTTTCACGCGCGCGTTCGCTGGAAGGGCTCTCGCTGGTGCGGGCCATCCGCCCGAATGACATCAGGGTGGACCGGCGGGTCGCCACATTTGTGAACGCCTTCGAGGCGCAGGGCTGATTGCGCATGAAAAAAGCCGGCCAGAACATGTCTGGCCGGCTTTTCAGATCAGGCTTTCACCATGGCGGGTGCGCTTGCTGCGCACCCTGTGGGTCAGGCCGCCTTTTTCTTCGGCTGCACTTCGGCCGAGTAGACATCCATCAGCTTGTGGGTGATGGCGGCGGGCGTGAAGCTCCAGTCGGCAATCGAGCCCACCGGGGTGACTTCAGCGGCGGTGCCGGTCACGAAGCACTCGGTGAAGGTGGCCAGCTCTTCCGGCTTGATGTGGCGTTCCACCACCTCAATGCCTTCACGCTTGGCAAGCTCGATCACGGTCTGCCGGGTGATACCGTTGAGGAAGCAGTCCGGAGTGGGCGTGTGGATGACGCCATCCTTCACGAAGAAGATGTTCGCGCCCGTGCACTCGGCCACATAACCGCGATAATCCAGCATCATCGCATCGGCAAAGCCCTTGTTCTCGGCGCGATGCTTGGAGATGGTGCAGATCATGTACAGGCCGGCGGCCTTGGCCTTGCAGGGAATGGTGGCCGGATCGGGACGGCGATACTCCGCCAGATCCAGACGCAGACCCTTCAGGCGCTGCTCGGGGTCGAAATAGCTCGGCCACTGCCACACGGCGATGGCCAGATGGATGGAATTGCCCTGCGCCGCCACGCCCATGGCCTCGCTGCCGCGCCATGCGATGGGGCGGATATAGGCATCCACCAGATTGTTCTTCTCAAGAGTGGCCTGTTTGGCGGCGATCACCTGCTCGACCGTGAAGGGGATCTCGAAGTCAAGCATGGATGCGGAGGCGATCAGGCGCTCGGCATGCTGACGGGACTTGAAGATCTCGCCGCCATAAGCGCGCTCACCCTCAAACACCGCGCTGCCGTAATGCAGGCCATGAGAGAGTACGTGCAACTTGGCATCCCGCCATGCCACGAACTCGCCGTCATACCAGATCCAGCCGTCACGCTGATCGAAGGGAATAGCTGCTGCGCTCATAATTCTCAAAACTCCATTACAGGACCGCACCGGAAGCGCGGTACCCTGTCGCCAGCGCTTTCCTCGCAGGCGGCATGAGGGTATCTTCACGCCAGTATTTCAGGCTGGCAAGTTCGCGAAATGATATGTCTCACACTGGGCCTGTTGCGACCGATCATTTCGTGAGCTTGGCTCTTTAGGTAACGTTTGCATTGAAAAAGTCAATATGGCTGACATAAATTCTGCCGTCACGACGGCGCTGCCGGATGATGGCGAGATTCTCGGCGGGGAGCGCGAGGGCGTTCCCCTGGTTGATCTCATCGAGCTCCTGTTCTTCGCGTACCGGGATTTCGTTGGTGATCCTGATGAAATTCTTGCGCCCATAGGCTTTGGCCGGGCGCATCACCGGGTCATCCATTTCGTCAACCGCCATCCCGGCATGCGGGTTGCGGACCTGCTGGAGATTCTCCAGATCACCAAGCAGAGTCTCGGTCGGGTGCTGCGCGAGCTGGTGAATGAGGGCTTCGTGGAGAGCCGGGCAGGGGAGGTGGACCGTCGCCAGCGTCTGCTTTATCCCACCGCCAAGGCCCAGCAGCTTGCACGGGATTTCGTCGGCATACAAAGCCGGCGCATTGCCCGCGCGCTGGATGCCTGCGGGCCGGGAGCGCAGGAAACGGTGCAGCGCTTTCTTCTCACCATGATCGATCCTGATGATCGTGATGGGGTGGAGCGCTTGATTCAGAAGGCGGACAGGAGCCGCCGGGCACGCGAGGGGGCGGGAGAAACCACATGAACCCGGAATGCGCCGGCAGCGCGCCTGCACATGTTCTGCCATCCCCTTGTGTGAACAGGGCGCCCCATGCCTGACATGATCCCGCGCAAGCCCGTTTTCCTGCCGGATGAGGCCCCGCACCTGCTGGTGGTGGATGATGACAACCGCATCCGCTCCCTTTTGTCGCGCCTGCTGATCGAGAATGGCTACCGTGTCACCACGGCCGCCTCTGCCGCCGAGGCGCGCGGGCGCCTGGAAGGGCTGACCTTCGATCTGCTGGTGCTGGATGTGATGATGCCGGGGGAAAGCGGGCTGGACCTTGCCCGCTCCCTGCGCCAGACCTCCAGCGTGCCCATTTTGATGCTGACCGCGCGTTCCGACACGGAAGACCGGATCAGCGGGCTTGAGGCCGGCGTGGATGATTATGTGGCCAAGCCTTTCGAGCCGCGTGAGCTTCTGCTGCGCATCGGCTCCATTCTCAAGCGCGCACTGCCCCCGCCCCAGAAGGCGATTGAAAGCGTGCGCTTCGGGGAGTTCACCTTCCATCTGGAGCGGGGCGAACTGACGCGGGATGGAGAGATGGTGCGGCTGACGGAACGTGAGCGCGACATGCTGCGCACACTGGCCGAGGAGCCGGGCGAAACCGTACCGCGCCTTGCGCTGGCCGGCGGCAGCGGTGGCGGCGGCATCACCAGCGAGCGGGCGGTGGATGTGCAGGTGAACCGCCTGCGCCGCAAGCTTGAGAAGGACCCGGCCAATCCCGTCTATCTGCAAACGGTGCGGGGCATCGGCTACCGGCTGGTGGTGAGCCCTTGAGCAAAAGCGATCCATCCGCCACCTCGACACTGTCCGGGCTGAGACGGTTGTGGGCCCGGCTGTCGCAGGCGAACAGCCGCATGGGCGCATGGTTCAACCGTGTGACGCCAAAGGGGCTTTATCCCCGCTCGCTGCTCATCATCATCACGCCGATGGTGCTGTTGCAGTCGGTGGTGGCGTTCGTGTTCATGGAACGGCACTACAATGTGGTGACGCACCGTCTTTCCGCGGCTGTGGCGCAGGATATAGCGGCCATTGTCTCACTGTATCCGCTGCTTCCCAAGACGGATGACCATGAGGATCTGCGCCGGATCGCCTGGGAGAATCTGCGGCTCAACCTCACCGTTCTGCCGCCAGGGCCGCTGCCGCCGGCCGGCCCCAAGCCGTTTTTCTCGGTTCTGGATACGGCTCTTTCGCGTGAGATCGGCAGGCGGGTCACCCGCCCGTTCTGGATCGACACGGTCGGGCGCTCAAATCTCATCGAGGTGCGAATCCAGATGAAGGATGCGGAGTTGCGCATCTTTGCCCAGCGCAACATCGCCTATGCCTCCAATTCGCATATTTTCCTGCTGTGGATGGTGGGCACGTCTCTCGTGCTGCTCACGGTCGCCATCCTGTTCCTGCGCAACCAGATCCGGCCGATTGAAAATCTGGCCGATGCGGCGGAAGCCTTCGGCAAGGGGCGGGATGTCGAGAATTTCCGCCCGCGCGGGGCGCGGGAAGTGCGGCGGGCCTCGGTTGCCTTTCTGGAAATGAAGCGTCGCATCGAGCGGCAGATGGAACAGCGCACCACCATGCTGGCGGGCGTCTCGCACGATATGCGCACCATCCTCACCCGCTTCAAGCTGGAGCTGGCCTTCATGCCGGAGTGCGAGGAAACCGAAGCGCTCAGGCGCGATGTGGATGAGCTGCAAGGCATGCTGGAAGCCTATCTGGCCTTTGCCCGCGGAGACACCGGAGAGCAGGTGACGCTGACCGACATGGGGCAGGTGGTGGAGGAGCTGCGCCAGAATGCGGAGCGAGACGGCGCCATCTCGAATGCCACTTTCATGGGGCCGCCGCTGGTGGAGGTGAAGGGCGAGCAGATCAAGCGTTGTCTCGCCAATCTGGTGAACAATGCGGTGCGCCATGCGCACAGGGTGGATATTTCCGGCGCGCGCGATGCCCGCTGGCTCATCATTCATGTGGATGATGACGGGCCGGGCATTCCCGAAGACAAGCGCGAGGATGTCTTCCGCCCCTTCCTGCGCCTTGATGATGCCCGCAACCAGGACAAGGGCGGTTCCGGTCTTGGTCTTTCCATCGCCCGGGATATTGCGCGCATGCATGGCGGCGATGTGCTGCTGGCGGAAAGTCCGCTGGGGGGCCTGCGCGCCACGCTGCGGATTCCTGTCTAGTTCCATCCGCGCAGTGCACTCGGGGCGTGCATGCGGGCGTGCAGCGCGGTACAGGGTCTGGCTGTGCTGACGGCTCCACCGGAGCGGGCATGGAACGGGCAGGGGAGTATTGCACCATGAGGCTCAAGCCACTGGTTGCGATCATTGGGGACAGGACGGAAACCGGGGAGCTGGCGGAAGACGGGGATCTGCCCGTCTTCGCGCTGGGGGAAAAATATGCACAGGCCGTGCATGACCATGCCGGCTGCCTGCCGGTGCTGGCCCTGCCTGTCATCGATCCTGCGGATCTGGACAGCCTGATCGACCGGATGGACGGGTTCGTCTTTTCTGGCAGCCCCTCCAATGTCCATCCGCGCCACTGGGATGGGCCGGCCGATGCGCCGGGGCCTTTTGATGAAACCCGCGATGCCTTCGCGCTGGCCATCATCCGTGCGGTGGTGGCGCGCCATGTGCCGGCGCTGTTCATCTGCCGGGGCTTTCAGGAGCTGAATGTGGCGCTGGGGGGCACGCTTCATCCCCGGCTGGCGCAGCTGCCCGGACGCACGGGGCACCATTCTCCCGAGGATGCGCCTTACGAACGCCGCTATGGCCCGCAACATGAGGTCTGCGTGCGTGAGGGCTCGCCGCTGGCCGCCATGTTCGGTGCCCGGCGTTTCGAGGTCAATTCCCTGCACTATCAGGGGCTTGACAGGGTCGCTCCGGGGCTTTCCGTGGAAGTGGATGCCCCCGACGGAACGCCGGAGGCGGTGATGTTGCGTGACCATCCTTTCGCTGTGGGCGTACAATGGCATCCTGAATACAGGCCGGATCTGTTTGCGCAGAATGCGCGTCTTCTGGCCGCCTTCGGCGAGGCCGCAAGGCAGCGCGCCCTTGCACGCAAGAGCTGCTGAAATGGGCCATTCCGGCGGAATCAGGCAGCCACGGGTTGCGTTATGTGCGGGGGTGTTTGCCGGCTCTTGCATGCGGCCCCTGATCGGGTATCGAATTCACCAAAGTATGAGTTTGTCCCATAACCAGTGCTGCCTATCGTGCGCATTATTCGGGAGATGACCATGGATGCGCCATTCTGGATGAAAGAGCGGTCTGCTGGTTTGTCCAAGGGGTTTACAGGGCGTTTCCGCAATGGCTGGTCCTGCCTTGCTGTCGCGGCGGTGTTTGGCTGGTCCAGCATCTTCACGCCGGCCATGGGGCAGACGCCACGTCTGGGAGGCGGACAGAAGCCGGCAGAGGCACAGGATGATGCCCCGGCCGCAGGGGCCGCAGGCGCGCCGACAGGCGGATCTGCAGGTGTATCCACGTCCGGCGTGTCAACGGGTGTATCGACATCTGTTCCCCCTGCCGCGGCTGCACCCGAAGCATCCCCGGCCACACCCGCGCCCGCATCTGCCCCAGCACCTGCACCTGCATCTGCGCTAGCCACCCCGGGGGTCGCGCCGCCTGCCGCTTCCGTGCCCGGCGCCCCGGCGGACCCGCGCGAACTGCCGAAAGCGCCGCAGGCACAGGCTCCCGATGCCGAGCTGTTCACCCTCTCTGAGCTTGAATATCTGCTCGGCCCTGTTGCCCTGTATCCGGACCCGTTGCTGGCCGTGATGTTTCCGGCAACCGCCTTCCCGGACCAGTTGCGCGAGGCGCTCAAATGGATCGAGGACAATCCGGCTGCTGTGAAGAAGCAGGATTTCAAGGCTGTTGATGACAAGCCCTGGAATGCTTCCGTGCAGGCGCTGACGCGCTTCCCGGATGTCGTGAAACTGTTGTGCGAGAATGCCGACTGGACCGAGGCGCTGAACTTCGCCTTCCAGATGCAGCCCAATGATGTCTCAACTGCCATTCAGCTTCTGCGCGCCAAGGCCAAGAAGGTGGGCAATCTCAAGACCACGCCGCAGCAGAAGGTGACGACGCGCAGCAGCGGGGGCAGCGAGAAGATTTATATCGAGCCCGCCAATCCCGAGCGGATTTATGTGCCAAGCTATGATTCTTCCAGCGTTTTCAACACGCTGGCAGCCGGCGCCCTGGTTTTTGGCGCAGCGGCGCTTGTGGGGTCCAGCTGGTACAATGGCTGGGGCGGGTATAACCGCCCATGGAACTCCATGTGGATGGGGTCACCGTTCTGGTACAACACCTATCCGCCCCAGTGGGGCGGTGGCATGTGGCGTCCCGGTTGGGGCGGCGGCTGGGGTGGTGGGGGCTGGGGCAATGGCCCCTGGCGTCCCGGTTTTGGTCCCGGCTGGGGTGGTGGCGGATGGGGACCTGGCCGGCCATATCCGCCACAGCCCGGCTATCCGGGAGGGCCGGGCCGTCCCGGCGGACCGGGTGTCTATCCGCCCATGCGCCCGGGTCCGGGGCCATTTCCTCCGGGGGTGAGGCCGCCTGTCGGCTCTATACGTCCCCTGCCGCCTGTTCTGAGGCCGCCACCCGGCTACCCGCAGCGCCCCGGAATGGGGCCTCCGGGGCTGGGCGTTCGTCCGCAGCCGGGCCAGCCTCCGTTCCGGCCCGGCGTTGTTCCGCCTTATGGCGGCGGTATCCGCCCGCAGCCGGGCCATCCCATGCGCCCGGGTGGCGTGATGCCTCCGGGTGGCGGTATCTTTCCCCGGCCGGATCACCCGATGCGTCCGGGCGTCGTGACGCCTCCGGGTGGTGGCGTTCGTCCTCAGCCGGGCGGTCCGATGCGTCCGGGTGTGGTGGCACCTCCGGGTGGTGGTGTTCGCCCTCAGCCGGGCGGTCCGGTCCGTCCAGGTGTGGTGGCACCTCCGGGTGGTGGTGTTCGTCCGCAGCCGGGCCGGCCCGTTCGTCCGGGTGCTGTGACGCCTCCGGGTGGTGGCATGCGCCCGGTTCCGGGCCAGCCTCCGGGAGCAGGTGTGCGTCCGCCGGTGCGCAATCCCAATCAGCCCGGGATCCAGCGGCCGGATCGTCCGCAGCGTCCGCAAGTGAACCGGCCGGCCCGTCCGCCGCAGGGAGCACAGAGGCCAAATATGCAGCGGCCGCCACAAATGCGTCCGGGTGGGCCGCAAGGGCGTCCGCAGCAGTTCGCGCCGGGCATGCAGCAGCGTCCCGGCGGGGCGCAGATGCGCCCGGGCCAGATGAACCGGCCCAATCTGCATCAGCAACGCCAGATCCAGCAGATCCAGCAAAGGCAGATGCAGCAGCGACAAAGGCAGATGCAGCCGCGGCAATTCCAGCCGCGTCCCCAGATGCGCCCGCAAATGCCGCAGCGGGGCGGGCCGGGCTTTCCACACCGGTAAGAAGAAAGGCGGGGCAATGCCCCGCCTTTTTCATTCCGTGAGCGTAATGGCGGCTATCAGGCGGCCATAATCCGCCTCGCCCCTGTGGGTCATGCGGCGGTAGGAGTAGAACAGGTCCGGGTTGGTATAAGTATCGAGGCCAAGATCCTCGATATGGCCAACCTTCGCCTGCTCCAGACGAAGGGCGATGAAACCGGGCAGGTCGAACAGGGCATGGCCGGGCTTTTCCGCTTGCGCGAAGAAGCGGGCAAAGGCCGTGTCTTCCGCAAGGAAGCGCGCGCAGAATTCATCATTCACCTCATAGCTTGGCTGGCGAATGAGGGGGCCGATGACGGCGCGAATGTTCTGCCGCTCCGCACCCTGCGCTTCCATCTGTGCGACTGTTGCTTCCAGAACGCCGCCAAAAGCCCCGCGCCAGCCCGAATGCGCGGCGGCAACCACCCGCGCCTGCGGGTCTGCAAACAGAACCGGTCCGCAATCCGCCATGGATATGGCCGCGCCCAGCCCCGGCACTTTCGTGACAATGGCATCAGCCTTCGGCGCATCCTCCCGCCCCCAGGGGGTGGTCGCGACCACCACATCCGGCGAGTGCACCTGCCAGCAGGCCAGCAGGCATTCCGGCTTCAGGCCAAGCGCGCGCGCCATGATGGCCCGGTTTTCGAGAACTGCCGCCGGATCATCCCCGGAGCCCAGCCCGCCATTCAGCGCACCGTAGATGCCGCTGGAAACACCGCCCTGACGGGTGAAGAACGCATGCCGGATGCCCGGCAAGGCGGAGAGAGAGGGGGCTTCGATCTTCATCCGGCTGCTCATGTCCAGTCTTTCCATAATGTGCCAGCACCCATGCGGCTGTATCAGGCCGGGATGCGTTCTGAACTGTCAAAGGCTGGTGGCGCGCCAAGAGACGGATGAACCAGAGCCAGCACCTTGAACAGCTTGCCCATATGCTCGCGTTCCGTGCCGGCCAGCCGCGTGGCGGCCGCGGCGATGGCCATCTGCTCCGCCTCGCTCTTGCCTTTCATCAGGGCCTGCGTGCGCTGGCCAAGGCCGAGCCGGATCAGGAATTCCCCTTGGCCCAGCAGTCCATATGGTGACAGCCCGGTCGCGGCGCCGATCCGCGCCAGAAGGGCAAAGTCCACATGGGCTGTCAGGTCCACCATGCCGGGGTTGGCCAGCGGGGAAACAAAACTGTGATTGTGCAGGGCCTGGAGCGTATCGCCATACCCGCCGCCATGGCCATAATCGATGATCAGCGCCGCGCCCCCCTGCGCGACAAGCCGGGAGGAAAGGGCGCGGGCAGGGCCGGCATCCATGCGCTCCAGCACGGCGCCCTCGGCAGGGGGAGGCAAGTGCGCGGAAAAGGCGGCAGCAAGGGGGGAGGGCGCTGCATCCAGCCCGAAGACCAGCATGCCATCCGCATCCAGCCCCACGCGTTTTTCATGCCAGCCATCAGCGGTATGGACATATTGGTCCACCGGCAGGGCATCAAAAAACTCATTGGCCAGAACGATGGCTGGCCCATCCGGCAGATCCTCCATCCGGTCATGCCAGCTGACCTCGACGCCGCAATTCTTGAGCGCGCGCCGCTGCGCCTTGCGCAGAACAGGGCTGGTCTCAACCATATGCACCTGAGCAGCGGAGATGAAGGCCGGCAGAAGCCGTGCCGCGCGCAGGGCATCGGCCATCAATGTGCCGCGCCCCGGCCCCAGCTCCACCAGCCGGAAGGCGGATGGCGCACCCATCTGCTGCCACATCGCCACCGCCCACAGGCCGAGCAACTCGCCGAACATCTGGCTGATTTCGGGGGCGGTTGTGAAATCCCCCTCCGCCCCGAGCGGATCACGCGTGACATAATAGCCATGGCGCGGGTGACCGAGGCACAGCCCCATATAGCGGCTTACCGGCATCGGCCCTTCGCTGAGGATCTCGTTGCGGATGGCCTTCAGCAGCGGCGTTTCAATCTCCGGTAGAATGGCATGGAGCTGGTTCAAGATATTGTCCTTCCGCTGGCGGGGGAGCGGGACAGGGCAACCCACAGGAAGCCCACGCCGACCAGAATGAGGGGGACTGAAAGCCACATGCCCATGGTGGTGCCGAAGGCCAGATAGCCGATCTGTGCATCCGGCTCGCGGTAGAATTCAACAATGATGCGGGCCGCGCCATAGCCGATGGCGAATATGCCCGTGGCAAGACCCGGCCGCCGCAGGCCGCCCATACGCACCAGAAGCATCATGATGGCGAACAGCACCAGGCCTTCAAGCGCTGCCTCATAGAGCTGACTGGGGTGGCGCGGAAGATCGCCACCATTGGGAAACACGATCGCCCATGGCACATCGGTGGGCCTGCCCCACAGCTCCGAATTGATGAAATTGGCGATGCGGCCGAAGAACAGGCCGAGCGGCGCGACGACCCCGGCGACATCCAGCATGGACAGGACAGGAATGTTGCGGGAACGCGCGAACAGCACCAGCGCAATGATGGTGCCCGCCAGCCCCCCGTGGAAGGACATGCCCCCCCGCCAGACGGCGATGATCTCTGTCGGATTCTCAAGAAAGAAGGGCAGATTGTAGAACAGCACATAACCGATGCGCCCGCCCAGTATGACACCCAGCGTCGCCCAGAACAGGGCGTCATCCAGATCCTGCGGCTTCATCGGCGAGGTGCCGCCCCACAGGGCCGGGCGCGCCACGATGGCCCGCCCCAGAAGCCAGCCCAGAACAAGCCCAGCAATATAGGCCAGCGCATACCAGCGGATGGCCAGCGGGCCAATCTCCACCAGTACCGGATCAATCATGGGGAAGGGCAGGGCAAGGGCGGTCATGTTATCCCCGGAATGCAGTGGCCTGGATGACGTGGTGCGGGTGAAGGGGGCCGGAAGCGGGGGCTACTCGGCAATGATCTTCACCCTGTCGCCGTAGTTCAGTTTGGCCCCGGGCTCCAGACCATTGAGGATGTTGAACAGCTCCAGCTGCCGGTCCGGCACCATCATGCGCGCGGCCAGTTTCTCCGGCGTATCGTTGAAGCCCACCTTCACCACGCGCACCCGCAGGGGCTTGACCGCCTGCACCTCGCTGGTGGAGACGCGGCGGAATGTGCCGGCCGCTTCACGGAAGGTCTTGTCCACCTCGGGCGTCAGCTCGCGCGCGGCGAAGATCAGCCTGTAAACATCCGAACCGAAGCGGATGGCGAACATGCGGAAGGACCACTGCTCCCCGCGCGCGACAGCGGTGGCAGCCGAAAAGCCGTTGATATTGAGGGTTTCAACGGAATTGACCTCAACCCCATCAATCCAGCCGGAGGCCAGATACTGCCCCAGAGACTGGTTCGCGGGCACGCGCACGGCATCAAGCCGCATGGCCTCATTGCCGGACTGGCTCGCCCCGAGAACCGCCTGCGAGGTATTTTCCAGCGAGAAGCCGGCCGGCGCTGTAAAGGTGAAGCCCAGCTTGGGGTGGAAAAACTTGCTGCCCCGGACGAAGCCTTCCTTCGGATCATCGCCATAGGTCATGCCATCCAGAGCGGAAAGATAAGCGTTGCGGTCACGCTCACCGGTTTCAGGCTCGGCATAATGGCGGGCATTGGCGGTGGCGATGGAGATCCGCTCGGGCGTTGCCGGATGGGAGGAGAGGAAATCCATCTCCGGCTTGTTGGAGCTTGAACTGGTGATGGTGGAAGCGCGAAACTGCGAATAGCGCCCCATCTCGTTCAGGAAACGGGAGGCGCCATAGGGGTCGAAGCCTGCGCGCGCGGCGATGCCAACGCCAATCGCATCGGCCTCCAGCTCCTGCCCGCGCGAGAAGGAGGCAAGCGTGTGCTTGCTCTTCTGCATGGCCATGGCCCCCAGATCCGGATCGTTCACCACATCGGAAATGACGCGGCTGACGAGAACCGCCTGCTTCACCTGCCCCTCGCGGATGGTGGCATGACTGGCGATGACATGCGCCATTTCATGGGACAGGACAGAGGACAGCTCCGATGTATCATTGGCCAGGGCCAGCAGGCCACGGGTGATGTAGAGAGAGCCGTCCGGCAGGGCGAAGGCATTGATGGCCGGGGAATTGAGAACCGTCACCCGGTATTTCAGGTCCGGCCGCTCGGATGCCGCGACGAGCCGTTCCACAGTCTGCTGGATCAGCGCCTTGAGCTGGGGGGCATTGTAGACGCCGCCATAGCTGGCCACGAGCTTTTCATGCTCGCGCCGCTGGGTGGGGGTCATGTCGGCATAATCGGAGGCAGGGGCGGGGGTGGTCAGCGGAATGCTGGCCTGATCGGCATCAAAGCCCACGCAACCGGCCAGAAGCACGGGCATGATAAAGGCAAGCGCACGGGTGCGACTGCGCAGGCGCAGCTCACCACGCCAGCGTGTCCATGCGGTATGGACCTGCTCGCTCACCTTCGATTTTGCTCCTCGTTCCCCAGGCCCAACCATGTAACATCTTCAGGTGCGCGCGCGAAGATGGCCGGTCCTCCCTTTTCACGCAGAACACCCCGTGCGCGCACAACAGTGCCCTGCAACATGGCAGGATCTAGGCCATCGCCAAAGATGGTGACAAAATCGCGCGGCGCCACCAGTATCGTGAAATCTTCCGACCAGCGCGGTCCGAAATTCAGATAGATCCACTCCCGTGTTGATCCCGTGCCGGTGACCGTACCCTCAACGACCGTAAACAGCCCCGCGCGGGCGGCGAGGGCCAGCTCATCCGTGGCGCGCGTGCGGGCGCCGGAAGTGGCCCAGATTCCAGCCCCCGCCTGCCGTGCATGCTCTTCCGCAGCCAGATAGAGGGCATTGCAGCGGGCGTCACGCGCCCTGTTGCGGCTGGCCTGCCGGCCGCGCCGGGGCTGTGCGGATTGCGCATGGCCGGCCCCCGCGCGCAGAAGGGCAAGGCTTGCATCCTCGCCATCGGCAAGGGTGGCTTGCCCCATCAGGTGCCCGTACCGGTCAATGCCGCCTTGCGCCAGACGCAAGGCATCATGGGCAAGAACAGCGGCAATCGCGCCCTGGGAGGCCCGAATCAAATCAGGATCAGGATCAAGCCGGGAGGGCAGGGCAATGCCCTGTGGCCGGAAGCGCCGTCCGTCCGCCAGCAGCAAGGCGCCATCTTCGGCAAGGCCGAGAACGCGAACCGTTTCAGGCAACTCCTCCGCGACCTCTGGCTCGCATGCTCCCGCAGGGAGGAAGGCAAGGAGCCAGCATAGCGCACAGGCCGCAGCCCGGACCATGGTCTGGACGGCATATGCCTGCGCGCGGACAGGAGGCGGGAAGAAAGAGGTGGCGGACATTCTGGCCGGAGTGTTCAGCAATGGTGCGTTGCTCATTAAGAACAAAGACGGAACATTGTCAATCCGTCTTCGCCTTCCCGCTGTGAATGGCCAGAGCAGCCTCAGGCGGTCAGATGTTCATGCAGGATCATCACGCCCAGCAGGCACAGCACCACGCCTGCGCCAATCTCCGCCGCTGTTCCAAATGTCTTGCCGATAGCCTTGCCGATCATCAGGCCAAGGGTGGAGAGAAGGAAGGTGGCAAAGCCTATCGCGATGGAAATCCAGAGAATTTCCGGCAGCCGGATATCAATGAAGGAGAGGGACATGCCGACAGCCATGGCATCTATACTGGTGCCGAAGGCCGTGGCGAGCAGGATGAGGAATGAGGGGCGCAGATTCTTGCCGGGCTTTTCCTCATCCGGCTTGAGAGCGCCGTAAATCATGCTGATGCCGACGCCGCTGAGCAGCCCGAAGGCCAGCCAGTGATCATATTCTGCAACCCACTCGGTGGCTGTCATGCCGATGGCCCAGCCTGCAAGGGGGGTGATGGCCTCAACGATGCCAAACACGACGCCGGTGCGCAGTGCCTCGCCGATGCCTGTGCGATTGAGAGATGCGCCCCGGCCGACAGAAACGGCGAAGGCGTCAGCAGACATGCTCAATGAGAGGATGAGCGCAGCAACAGGTGACATGATCTGGTGCTTTCAACGGAGATCCACCGGGCACACACTCCGATCGTCCGTTAGCGATCTGATGCTGCCACGGTCTTGCCTGGTCGCTGAACGACTGGCCGTGCCACGCCAAAGCGAGCATGTTGACACGACCCCACAAAGTGGTGGCTACTCCCCGATGCGGGGAGGAATAGACAATATATTCGCATAGTCAACATGTAGAAATCATAACTGATTTTAAGAAGCAATTGCATTAATAAATATTAATAAGTATATATATTCTATATGAAATTCAATATATTTAAAATTATTCCATAATTTAGGTTTGTATTGTAATTTTCGTGATGAAATTTGAATGTATTTTTATAGAGTGAATTTTATTTCTATTTATCTATTTGAATTCAGTGTTGTGCGTTGGTGCTGATCATGCCCGGATGAATGCCATGCACGCGCAGATCCGCCTGCCAGATGCAGTTCGGAGCGCTTCTCGCCATAAGCGGATAAAGGGATGGCAATGATCCGGCAGCGGCCGGTGCTGTTCATGAAAACGCACTCAGGGCCGTGGCGCTCTTCTTCAGAGCGTCTCGCGCATGATGCCTTGCGGCCCCGGGTTGCCTGTGGATGGCTGCGCAGAAAAAATGCGGTCAGGCTCGGAAGCCTGACCGCAAGGGAGTCAGATGGCGCAGGCGGCGCTGAGCACGGCCTTCACGGAGGCGGTGGCCGTATCATCATCAATGCCGACCCCGAAAATCTTGCGGCCGTCATGCGCCCGGCATTCGAGATAGGCAACCGCCTGGGAATCCGTACCGCGTTTCAGGGCATGTTCCTGATAGTCGATCACGTCCAGCGCGACCCCACAGCTCTCCTCCAGCGCTGAAATGGCGCTGGAGATCAGGCCATTCCCGCGACCCGTGACCGCGATTTCACGCCCCTTGTGGCGGATGCGCCCGGCGAAGACGCGCTGGTTCCCGCTTCTGGAGGGGGTTCCATCCTGATAGCTCACCAGTTCGAACTCTTGCGGGCCCGTCAGATGGTAGGCCTGCTCGAAGATCGCCCAGATCATCGCCGCGGTGATTTCCTTGCCGGTGGAGTCGGCATGCTCCTGAACCCGGCGGCTCAGATCGATCTGAAGCGGGCGGGGCAGTTTCAGGCCCTTGTCCTGTTCAATCACCCAGGCGATGCCGCCCTTTCCGGACTGGCTGTTGACGCGAATGACCGCCTCATAAGTCTCGCCAATATCGGCCGGATCGATGGGCAGATAGGGCATTTCCCAGATTCCGTCATTGCGCTGTCCGTGGGCGGCGAACCCCTTCCTGATCGCATCCTGATGCGAGCCGGAGAAGGCCGTGTGCACCAGTTCGCCGGCATAGGGGTGGCGCGGATGCACCGGCAGCCCGTTGCAATGCTCGACAGTTTTCACGACATCGCGGATGGCGGGGAAATAGAGCTTCGGATCGATGCCTTGCGTGTAGAAGTTCAGCGCCAGCGTCACCAGATCCACATTTCCGGTCCGCTCGCCATTGCCGAACAGGCAGCCCTCGACCCGATCCGCACCGGCCAGCAGGGCCTGTTCGGCGGCGGCAACGGCCGTTCCCCGGTCATTGTGCGGATGAACGCTGATGACCACCGCATCGCGGCGCGAGATGTTGCGGCAGAACCACTCGATCTGGTCCGCATAAACATTCGGCGTCGCCACCTCGACGGTCGCCGGCAGGTTCAGGATGGCCGGGCGCTCAGGCGTGGGCTGCCACACATCCAGCACCCGTTCGCAGATCTCCAGCGCGAAGTCCGGTTCCGTGAAGCAGAAGGTTTCCGGCGAATATTCAAAGGTCCAGTCGGTCTGCGGCCGCTTCAGGCTTTCCTCCAGCATTGCCGTGACACCGGTGACCGCCAGATCGACAATCTGGTGCCGCTCCATGCCGAAGACGACACGGCGAAACAGGGGGGCGGTTGCATTATAGAGATGAACGATCGCCTGCCGCGCCCCCTGCAGGGATTCGAAGGTACGGGCGATCAGGTCCGCGCGGGATTGGGTGAGGACCTGAATGGTCACATCCTCCGGCACCCGGTCCGCCTCGATCAGCGCCCGCACGAAATCGAACTCGGTCTGCGATGCCGATGGGAAGGCGATCTCGATTTCCTTGAAACCGACGGCCAGCAGCATGTCGTAAAAGCGCATCTTGCGTTCGACATCCATCGGGTCGGCCAGCGCCTGGTTGCCGTCGCGCAGATCGGTGGACAGCCAGCGGGGCGCTTTCGTCAGCCGGTTCGATGGCCACCGGCGATCTTCCAGCGCGATGGGGGAAATGAAGGGACGATATTTGACTTCAGGATTGGTCAGCATGACGTGATCCGTTCCAGTGTATTTTTGAAAAATGTGACACGGCCGACTACAGTCGCCGGGAAGCCGTCAGGCCCGACGACCGCTGATAAGTCGCAGTGCAAGGCAGGCGGGCAGGCAGGGAAGGGGGCGGGCCGGGCACGCAACGGCCATGCCGATTGCCGCAGGATGCGGCACTTCGGGATGGGCACTGGGGCGATGCGGGGCGAACACCTGACAAGACTTCCTGCTGCGAGATGATCTACCCTAGGGCACGCAAGGCTGATATTCTAACGCCTGATGCTCATTAATCGTCGCAAAGGGATCAATCTTGAAGAGCGGTGTCAGCATCACCGACAAGATCGCCGTCATCGCGCATGACGGCCCCTGCTTTTCGGGGCCGAAGCACTGTCATGAACAGGCCCAGCTCCTTTATGCGGTCAGCGGGGTGGTCTCTATCCGCACGGATGAGGGCACCTGGGTCGTGCCACCAAGCCGGGCTGTCTGGATGCCGCCCGGTCTTGAGCATGAAACGGCAAGCCATACGCGTGTGCAGTTCCGCTCGCTTTTGATCGAGGCCGATGGCATGCAGGGCTTGCCCGATACCTGCCTCGTCGTGGCCATCACCCCTCTTTTGCGGGAACTGATCCTGAAACTTGTCGCGCTTTCCGAAAATCCGGGAAGCCCGGAGCGGGTGGATGCGGTTGTCAAACTGCTTTTGATGGAGCTGTCCTTCCAGCCGGCCCAGCCTCTCAATCTGCCCACGCCGAAACATTCCGAGCTGGCGCGGATGTGCGAGCGGTTCCGCAATGATGTGGGGGAGGAACTTTCCGTTGAAGCCGCAGCCACTTCGCTCCATATGAGCCGGGCCACCTTCATGCGGCTGTTCAGGCGCGAAACGGGCATGAGTTTCGGGCACTGGCGCCAGCAGGCCCGGATGCTGAATGCCCTGACAATGCTGGCGGAAGGCCGGAGCATTCTCGATGTGGCTTTGGAATGTGGTTACAAAAGCCCAAGCGCCTTTTCCGCCATCTTCCGCCGCTCCCTCGGATGCCCGCCCAGCGCCTATTTCTGAGCGCGGTTGCAGCGCGCCAATCCGCCATCCGGACTGGCAGGCCATCCGCAAATCAGGAAAATTCCGGCGCAACATATTGAAAGCATTGGTAGGCCCGGAGGGGCGAAAGGCTGTGTACGCCAGGAAGCACTGGTTTTCAACGGCACCCAGAGTTTCAATGCCTTACGAGCACATTCTCGGGTTCAGCGATGTGTACGGTCGCGTTTTTACGGTGTCAACAATTACCCGGCAGGGGTTCCCCTCAGCTTCCCCCACGACGATGCTACACCCCTTCGAACCGGGCCACGGGTCCCGGTTCGCTCGCCTACGGCGACCGGGCCTCCCGCATAGTCGCGTGGCCCCGCGCTTCGGTGACGTCCGACGTGCGCGCTCTTCTCACGCCCCTGTGGGGCTGCGGCCATCCCCCTTGGGGGGCATGGCCTTCGGAAGAGCATATGCGCGCACGTCCGACGTCAACCCCCGCCTACCGTCTTGCCCGGAGCCGGGGAGATGCCGCACATCGAGACGCCGGACTGCCGGACGTTAGATCTTCATTGGTCCTGCGATCGTCGAGTCCTGGGCTCCAAGCTCTGACTATGCTATAAAATCCTTGTAAAACAAGGCGTTATGGAGATTTTCATGGAAACGACGACGACAATCCGAGGCCTCGCGCTCGACGTCATCATCACTGAGACGACGCACCGAGACGATCGCGGCATCCTCTTCTATTTGGCCGTGATCGTCAAGCGAGCGGATCGAGCTTCCACGCGGAGTTTGAACGCATGACGTCGGAGTGCGTCGTGTGCGACGATCGGGCGACTGACGTCTCAAGTGCAGCGGCAGTGGCGGCAATGATTTTGCCTATGCCACGCGGGACTTCGTCAACATTTTTGGTTGGGCGGGTAAGGTCCGGCTCGACGTCGAAGGGGTCATATCCGACCCCCCGGCTCAATTCGCCGTCAACGGCGGCTTTACATCTTCAACGGTATCGTTCAGCATTCTGACACACCTTGTGAAAACCGCCGGAGGGTAGCGAGCCCTATGATGGCGGTTTTTCCATGCTCGATCGTCGGCTGACGAGCGTCAAGTACCTTATGTCTTGGCCAACCGTCGAAGCGTAACCATGTATCGCCGCACTTGTTCTCGCTCTGGAGAGACGCCGTCTTCAAACTCTCTCTGGTCGAACCCAGATGCCGACACCGTTAATCCCAGTTTCTTCAGATATGTTCTAACGACCGGCCCGGAGATTTCAGGTGTTGACCCGCTAACTCGAATGTTCCCTAAGGCTGTGCTGACCGCGTAGGAACCAGTTTTCGTTTTTTTCACATTGGCACCAACTGACCTGCACTTTCCAAGGAAATCGATGATTTTCATAGATCCCGATTTTCCAGCTAGCTTTTGCGTGTGTTTACGCAGCCACTCCGCAATTTCCGAAACCACCTCATCGACGCTAAATGACTTGCTATTGTTGGGAAATTTATCTGCCGTTACAGATAGTACAAAATCGAACAAAACATCGTCGTTTACCGTTTCCTTGAGTCTAAGGTCGTTTCTATATAGGGACGTCAGAAGTACAACTGTTGCTGTTCGCTTGTTTCCATTGTGAAATGCGTGATTTTTAGTTAGGGAATGAAATAATGCTGCGATTTTTTGGAGTGTGCTCTTGTATTTATCGATCCCGCCCAATGAGGTCAGGGGGCGGCTCGCGGCAGATTGAAGAAGATCCTCGCTGCGAATGCCGGGTGGGGAAATTGGGTCTTCATCTTCTCGAAAAAGTACGACCAGCTCGTCATGAACCGACTTGATCTGATCTACATTCGGTATCCACATGTTTCCGCCCCGCTTAAAGAAATCTATAATAAGCTGATTAGTGCTTAATTCATAATTATTAGAAGATTCCGCGAATTTTTCATCTCTGTTGTACGAAAGGTGCGAAATTTACTCCTTCCGGAGCAGGAATTTCCATGATCTGACGCACTTCCTTCGGCTTTAGGAGCTTCGCGCCGTATTTGGCGCTGACGCCCGAAAAGGCGTGGCCACATTGCTTGTCGGCGAGGCGGTCGCCTACGTGATCCCGGAACCAGTCCTTAGCGCTGTGCCGCAAACTATGGAATACCTGCCGTTGGGTCTCGTGGATACCGAGCGCATTCATCCAATTGTACATCTGTTTCTGGGCGGCATCCGGCGGATCGTCCGTTCGGTGAAAGTGACTGAACACGAAGCCGTCCGGAGACGTCACGCTCTTGGCATATTCGACGAAGCCGCATTCATGTAGCAAGGGGTGGATCGCGACATATCGCTTGGACGTCTTCGTTTTCACGGGGCGGTCGATGTCCTGTCCTCCTATCCGAAGCGGGCGGGTCGGCGATTCCCCGATTTTTTTCCGAAAACTAGCCGGGATACGTTGCTGGAAGGTGAATCCGCACGGACGTCGCCACAGGTACATATCAACCCCTTTTTAGTGGGCCCGGATGTGTACGGCAGCGTGTACACTGAGGTGTACATCGAAAATTGGGTGCCTAAAATTTTATGAAAAACCAGATACTTAGGATGGTGGTAGGCCCGGAGGGACTCGAACCCCCAACCAGACCGTTATGAGCGGTCGGCTCTAACCATTGAGCTACGGGCCCTGGGAAGGTGCATTGTTCATACACGATTCCATCACGCAAGTGCTCTACCAACCTCAGGGCTGTGGAACAACCGTTGAAGACATCTCAATCACAGGCGAAAGGTGTCATTTCCGCCCCATTGGCGCCGTGATCGCAATATGGTGTGTCGGTTCCAGCTTCATGAGGAGGCCTTTATGCGTTCTTTCCCGGTTCTGAGGTCATCATCGCGTCTGCGCTCCATGGCCGTTCTGGCCAGCCTTGGGCTTGGTGTTGCGGCATTTGCGCCGGTTGCCGCCCAGGCCGCAACCGTGAAGGTGGTGGGTGAGGCCACGCTTTCGGCTGTGCCGGATATGGCATCCTTCTCCACCGGCGTGGTCACCACGGCCAAGACCGCGGCCGATGCCATGCAGCAGAACAGCAAGGCTGTTGCCGCCGTGATCGCCGCCGTGAAGGAGGCCGGTATTGAGGCGCGGGATATTTCGACGAACAATTTCTCCGTCCAGCCGCAATATGTTTATCCCCGTTCCGGAAGCAATGAAAAGCCGCGCCTGACCGGATTTGAGGTCAGAAATACTGTTCAGGTCCGGGTGCGGGACTTGTCTGTACTTGGCGGGCTGCTTGACAAGATGGTCGAGGCTGGCGCTAATGAGGCATCTGGTCTGAGCTTTACAATCGCGGATCGCGCCAAGCTGATGGAAGATGCGCGCGTGGCTGCGGTGGAAAATGCAGTCGAGCAGGCCAAGCGGATCGCGGAAGCAGCGGGTCTGCGCCTGACCCGCGTGCTCTCGGTGGAGCCGCTGTCCGTGCAGGTGCCGCCCATGCGGCCGATGGTGATGATGGCCCGTGCAGAGGCCCAGAGCGATGCGGTGCCGGTGGAGGCCGGTGAAATCGATGTCAGCGCGCAGGCCGTGTTGGTTTATGAGGCCGAGCCTCGCTAGGCTTCATATCTGCATGAGTGACGCAAACGGGATATTTTGCATTGCGCGCATCATGCTAAACATTGCCGCATACGAATCTCCGATGGCTTGGGCCATCGGAGACGAGCACCCTGTTTTTCCACGCCATGACGACTGGGAAAACGGTGACGCTTGGGAAAACGGTTGAGTTCTTTGGAGTTGTGTATTTCGTGCAGCAGGCTTGTGCTTGCGGCGCATCGGAAATGCTCCGGGGTAAAGATGAGGCCAGGTTGGGGTTAACCGACGGATTTTGAGGGAACGCGAATGGGGGTGGAAGGCACGCAGGCAGCTCGGCGGACCCAGTATGCCGCATTGCCATATCGCGTGCGGCAGGATGGTGCTGTCCAGATCCGCCTGATCACATCGCGCGAGACGCGGCGCTGGGTCATTCCCAAGGGCTGGCCCATGAAGGGGATTTCCCCTGCCAAGGCGGCTGCGGTCGAGGCCTATGAAGAGGCGGGGCTCGTGGGCAATATCGCGCATGAGCCGGTTGGTACTTATACCTATGAGAAGCGCCTGAGCGTGCGCTCGGTGACCTGCGATGTGCTGGTGTTTCCCCTGAAGGTGAAGCGGAAGCTGCAAAGCTGGCCGGAGCGTTCCCAGCGTGTGGGCTTCTGGTTCACCATCGAAAGCGCCGCGGCGGCTGTCAATGAAGAGGATCTGAAGCAGCTCATTCTTGAATTTGGTGAGCAGATGGCCACCAAGTGGAAGGACAAGCTGGAAGCGGACCAGCAGAAGGTGAAGGCCAAGAAGGCGGCCGCTCCGCAAGCCAAGAAGGCGGCGACCCCGCAAAAGCAATCCTCTCCTGCGCCCGCATCATCCGATGCATCAGAGGGGACGAAGGCTGATGCCGGGGCCAAGAAGGCCAAGGCCTCTCCTCAAAAGGCTTCTCGCCCGAAATCCGGTCCGAAGGGCTCTGGCCAGGGCGCGCCCAAGAAGTCCTCGCCCAAGGGCAAGAATAACAGCTAGGCCACCATATCTGGGCCAGAGCAATATCTGACAAGAGCTGAAGTTGGATGCCCCTTGCCGGCTGGGCCCATGGCCCAATATCCCCGGCTGGGAATGATCCTGCATGGAGGGCAGGTGCGCGGCAAGGGCAGATGCGCAACCGGGTGCGCAGAGGCGCGCACCCATCCTCTTATGGGGTCAGCCGGCGTTGTTTCCGCCGCCGAAAGCATTCCAGTTGGTGTTCTGCAGGGGCGTATTTGCCAGAACCTTGCTCTGGAACAGCTCCGCAAGCTCCATCATCTCCGTATTCCAGGCGAGCGTGGACTGCTGGAGATAGGCCATTTCACGGGTCAGGATATTGGCCGGGTTCTGTTCGCGGGAAAGATCGGTCAGGAACTGCACCTGATCCTGCGCGCAACGGCCAAGAAACGACTGGAAATGCGCCGCCATCGCGACAGGACAGTCAAAATAAACGGCCTTGAGCGTGTTTGTGGGCCATGCCGTCGGCGTGGAATTCGTGGTCCACATGCGGGTCAGGTTCTGGAAAAAAGGTGTCTGATCCATGGGTGGGTCTCCTTTTGTGCAGCCGGAGCAGGCTGCATTCACCCTGAGTGTGTTATGTTTTGAGTGAGTATCCGAGAGAATCCGGAATATAAGTTTGAGCCATATCAAATTGTGGCTGACAGGTCCTCCGGCTGTTTTTTTAATTTACCACATATGGTGTAAGTTCTTATAATGAAAAGGACTTGCGCATGAGGCGATATGACGCTTCCCGGCGTAAGGTTTAAATGGAATCCGGTGCGGGCCTGAGTGTCCGCCATATGTGGAGGGAGCAGATGAGCCAGTTGCCGCGTGGCTTCTACAAGGTGCGCATGGAGCTTGCCCGCGAGAAGAGCTATCCTGAAGGCTCGCGCGAATATGGCTACACATTCACCCTTCCGCTGAAGGAGGATGGAAAGATCGATCCGGAGCAGTGGCACGAGCACCGTGACACCTGCCGGGTGGTGAAGTTCCGTCCTGACGAGAAGGATGAAATCGGCCATCTGGTGCGCCGCCCCGGCGGGAGCTGGGCTTTCCGCTATGATGTGGCGGGCGATGATGATGATGAGCCCGGCTATCGCTTCGGTGATGAATCCTTTGTCGTCGGAGAATATATTTCCGTAAAGGAAGATGAGGAGATGCACACCTATCGCATCATCTCTGTCGAGCCGGAGTGAGTGTGCATTAAAACCCTCCGGGGCCATCTGTTTGCAAGGAAGGGCGCCATGTGGCGCCCTTCTGTCATTTCAGGGCAGGTGGTGGCGGGGCAGCCCGCTCAGCCCTCGTGGTTATCGGCCACGAACTGGTTGAGGAAGCGCACGCCCCATCCCGAACCCCAGCTGCGATTGGTATCGGTGGAGGGGGAGGACATGGCGGTGCCGGCAATGTCCACATGCGCCCACGGGGTCTCGCCCACATAGCGCTGGAGGAACTGGGCCGCGGTGATGGAGCCGCCAAAGCGCCCGCCGGTGTTCTTCATGTCGGCGAACTTGCTGTCGATCATCTTGTCATAGGCAGGTGCCAGCGGCATGCGCCAGACCTTCTCGCCGCTGGTATCGCCAGCCGCGAACAGGGCCCCGGCCAGTCCGTCATCATTGGAGAACAGGCCCGCATATTCCTGCCCCAGCGCCACCAGAATGGCGCCTGTCAGGGTCGCGAAATCAACCATCAGCTTCGGCTTGAAGGTCTCATTGGCATACCAGAGCACATCGGCCAGCACGAGGCGGCCTTCCGCATCGGTATTGATGATCTCGATGGTCTGGCCGGACATGGAGGTGACAATGTCTCCGGGGCGCTGGGCCGCGCCATCGGGCATGTTCTCCACCAGACCGATGACGCCGACCGCATTCACCTTCGCCTTGCGTGCGGCCAGGGCATAAAGGGTGCCGGTGACGCAGGCGGCTCCGCCCATGTCGCCCTTCATGTCTTCCATGCCGGCGGCGGGCTTGATGGAAATGCCGCCAGTGTCAAAGGTCACGCCCTTGCCGATGAAGGCGAGCGGGGCCTCGCCCTTCTTGCCGCCATTCCAGCGCATCACCACAACACGGCTTTCCTTGATGGACCCCTGGCCTACAGCCAGAAGCGCGCGCATTCCAAGCCTGGCGAGCGCGTCCTCGTCCAGCACCTCGATCTCGACACCAACAGTGGACAGGCGTTCCTGCACGCGGCGGGCAAATTCCGGCGGGTCCAGCACATTGGCGGGCTCGTTGACGAGATCGCGGGCCAGCACCACCCCGTCCGCCACAGCCTCCCGGGCGGCCCATGCCTTGCGGGCCGCGGCCTCATCGCCGGCGAGCAGGTGAATGTCGAGGCTCTCGCGGGCCGGCTCATCCTTCTTCCGGGTCTTGTAGCGGTCAAAGGCATAGCTGCGCAGGCGCAGGCCCAGCGCCAGTTCGGCTGCATCCTCGGCCGCGATGGGGCCGCCCGGCAGTTCCAGCAGAATGCTGGCCTCTTCGGCGCTGGCGGGAATGCGCCCGGCAATGATTCCGCCAAGCTTCACCCAGTCCGCGCTCTTCAGTTCTGAGGTCTTGCCGGTGCTGACGACAATCAGGCGCGGCGCCTGAAGGCCGGCGGGCGCCAGCACATCAACGCATGTGAACGCCTTGCCCTTGAAGCGTTCGGCATCAAATGCGCGGGTGAGCGCCGCATCGGCCGCCTTCAGCACCTTCTGCGTCCCGGGACCAAAGGCCAGAGTCTCGTCCGTGAGCACGATCAGCACCCCCTTGGGTGCGGCGGAAAGCTTGGAGAACGAGAGGTTCACAGTTTCGGACATGCGAGGCTCCAGAGCACTGAGGATGGGAATGACCGGTTTGTCGTTTCCCGCTCACGGCGTGCGATAGTGGGTGGACGGTTACGCGAAGATCGCGTCAAAATCCTGGACGCGGGTTTGGTCCCGGCAGCCAGAATATAGGCACGAAGGGGAAAAGATTCACGCGCACACGGTTGCGCGCACGCAGTTTCGTCCTTCCGCCTTGGCTTTGTAAAGCTGCTGGTCTGCTTGCATCATCATATGCGTGAAGGACAGGCGCGGATTTTCCGTATATGCGATTCCGGCGCTCACCGTGAAACGCACCAGATCCTCTCCCGCTTCCACACACTCCCCGGCCATGGCCAGACGGATCCGCTCGGCAATCTGCAACGCTTCGGGAGGAGAGGTGTGGGCGATGATCACCAGAAACTCCTCTCCGCCAATGCGCGCGACAAAATCCGTGTCGCGCAGATGGCGGCTGATCACCTGTCCGCAATGGTGGATGACCACATCGCCCACCCCATGGCCATATGTGTCATTGATCTTCTTGAAGCTATCAATATCGATGACAAACACGGCGCATTTCGCAAGGCCGAACCTGAAGCTGCTTTTCAGCCGGCTTTCCAGCCCCATCCGGTTGGGCAGCCCTGTCAGCGCATCGCACAGCGCCATCTGGCGCAGCTCCACCGCACTTTGCTCATAGGCCATGGACAGGGAGAACGCCCCCGAGGCTACAATGTGAATGGCCGCGGAAAAAAGATGCGCATGCAGAAAGGCATCCGCCGGCAGCAGGCTGCTCATGCCCTGATCGAGCATCCAGCCCTGCGTTGCACGGATAGCGGAGGTGATGAAGACAATGCCATAGGCCGCTGCCAGCCCCCAGCGTGAGGGCAGATCCTGAGCCCGTTCCGAGACCAGCGCATAGATGATGATGGCTATTTGCAGGGAGATGACGATATTCACCCCGCTGAAGGCCACGCCGGTGCCGATCCTGTTCTCAAGATACAGCAGGCAGAAAACCATGACAGTGAAGATCGACGGAAGCAAATAGGAGGGGCGATGTCCGAAAAAGACCCTCACCGACTGCCAGCGCACGCCCAGCCCGAGAATGATGAGGCAGTTGGGAAGAAGAAGAGCCCTGTATTCCGCATCGATCAGCCATGAAAACATGATGAATGCGATGGAGAAGAGGATGTTCGAGATGGTGAGCGCGGCCCAGTAGGCGCGGTTGCTTTGTCCGCACCAGGCGAAAATATAGGTCACCGCGAATACGGCAAGGGAAACTGCATTGACCAGGAAGAGCGTGGATGCATCCAGATGATTGGTGAGATCCATTTGTTCTTGCCCTGAAAATTTGCGGATCAGGTGATCTGCAGCTCCATTGGCGAACTGAAAGGCTGGTGATGTTCGTAAAAGGGCGTTGTGCAGGTCTGCGTCTGGGTGAATGTCTGGGGCAGGTTAAGAAAAAGCCGCGGTGCGTTTAGCAACCGCGGCTTGAAAGCTCAATTAGCAGCCCCATGCGGGGTTGTGAAGCATCACTCTGCGGATGCATCCTCGGCCGGCGCAGCAGCGGCGGCAGCCTTGTCGGCCTTCTCCTGCGCGCGCTCCTTGGCCTTGTCGCCGGGCTCACCCTTCTTCGGGTTGTTGCGGGCGTCGCGCTTCAGCAGGCCGGCAGCGTCCAGGAAGCGGGCGACGCGATCGGTCGGCTGCGCACCCTTTTCGAGCCAGGACTTGGCCTTCTCAAGGTCCAGAACCACGCGGTTCTCGGCATCCTTGGCCAGCAGCGGGTTGAAGGAGCCGATACGGTCGATGAAGCGGCCATCGCGCGGGGCGCGGGCATCAGCCACAACGATACGATAGTAAGGGCGCTTCTTGGCGCCGCCGCGGGAGAGGCGGATCTTCAGGGACATCGGATTTTCCTTATGTTCAATGTCTTGAATGTGAGGTTCTGGAAAAGCTGGTGAAAGGCACCAGCCCTATTTCTTCTTTCCGGGGCCACCCAGACCGGGAAAGCCCTTGGGCAGGCCGGGAAGCCCGCCCGGAAACTTGGAGGGCAGCCCCCCGCCGGGCAGGCCGGGAAAATTGGGGGGCAGGCCGCCGGGAGGAAGCCCGCCGGCACCGCCCATCTTCTCGGCCATGTCCTGCAGCATTTCGGGCGATGGCGCACCGCCCTTGAAGCCCATCATGCTGGCAAGGCCGGCCAGAGGCCCGCGCTTGCCCGCCTTGCCGCCCATGGCCTTCATCACATCCGCCATCTGGCGGTGCATCTTCAGCAGGCGGTTGATCTCTTCCACCTTCGCGCCGGCACCGGCCGCGATGCGGCGCTTGCGGGAAGCATCCAGCAGCTTGGGGTTCGCGCGCTCTTTCGGTGTCATGGAATTGATGACAGCGACCTGACGCTTGAACACCTTGTCATCGAGATTGGCAGAGGCGATCTGGTTCTTCACCTTGGCGACGCCCGGCAGCATGCCCATGAGGCCGCCAAGACCGCCCATTTTCTGCATCTGCAGAAGCTGGTCGCGCAGGTCCTCAAGGTCGAATGCGCCCTTGCGCATCTTCTCGGCGGTGCGCTTGGCCTTCTCGATATCGAGATTCTCGGCGGCCTTTTCGACAAGGGCGACGACATCGCCCATGCCGAGGATGCGACCGGCAACACGCTGGGGATCGAAGTCCTCCAGCGCATCCATCTTTTCACCGGTACCGAGCAGCTTGATCGGCTTGCCGGTCACCGCGCGCATGGAAAGCGCTGCACCGCCGCGGCCATCACCGTCCGCACGGGTGAGCACAATGCCGGTGAGGCCGACGCGCTCATCAAACGCCTTGGCGGTGTTCACCGCATCCTGGCCGGTGAGGCTGTCGGCCACCAGCAGCACTTCATGCGGGTTGGCGACGGCCTTGACCTCGGCCACCTCGGCCATCAGCGCCTCATCGAGCGTGACGCGACCGGCGGTGTCGAGCATCACGACATCATAGCCGCCGAGGCGCGCGGCATCGAGCGCGCGCCTTGCAATCTGTACCGCGCTCTGGCCCGTGATGATGGGCAGGGTGGAAACGCCCACCTGCTGGCCAAGGGTTGCCAGCTGCTCCATCGCCGCCGGGCGGCGGGTGTCGAGCGAGGCCATCAGCACCTTGCGCTTGCCGCGCTCGGTCAGCCGCTTGGCGATCTTGGCCGTTGAAGTGGTCTTGCCCGAGCCCTGAAGGCCGACCATGAGAATGGGCAGCGGGGCCGGGGCGTTGAGATCAATCGGCTGGGCGTCGGAGCCAAGGGTGGCGACCAGTTCATCATGAACCAGCTTCACCACCATCTGGCCCGGGGTCACGGACTTGATGACCTCGACACCAACGGCGCGCTTGCGCAGCCTGTCGGTGAAGGAGCGCACCACATCCAGCGCCACATCGGCCTCGATGAGCGCCCGGCGCACCTCACGCATGGCTTCGCCGACGTCAGCCTCGGTAAGAGCGCCGCGCCGCTTCAGCTTGTCGAGTATGCCGCCAAGGCGGTCTGAGAGGGTATCGAACATGGCTGCCCGTCTGTTTCGGTTTCACTGGAGACGCACCATAGCGCTTCGCACCCGCCAGAAGGCAACGCAAAACGCGCCCGAGGGCGCATAGCGCTGTCGGGCGGGAACCTCCGGGCTCTCGGCCCGGGCGGCGGAATCGGCATGGCCGTCCTGTGAAGGCGCGTTGCTTACCAGTTTTGCCTCACTCTGGCAATTGGCGCGGGAAGAGGTTTCAGGCCGAAATGCCGGAACTGACCAGTGCCGCCGCCAGAATGCCCAGCCAGCAGGCTGCCGCGCGACGCAGAACCGGGGGCAGGGCGGCATCCCGTCCGCGCCGCAGCATGGCGCCGCCGGCGGCCCAGATGGTGGCCACGGCAATTATGGAAACGGCAAAGACCCCCACATTCAGGGCAAGATGGCCCGGAGCCTCCTGCGGCAGGAGCGTGAGGCCGATAATCAGCGCCTTGGGGTTCAGAAGAGTGGTGATGAAGACACGACGTGCCGTGACAGCCCCCGCCAGGGAACCGGATGTCTCCACCCGCCACAGTTTCACCGCCAGGAATGCGACCCATGCCGCCGCCGCGAATTTCACCAGCCGCGCCACCTCCGGCCACTGGCCGAGCAGCTCCGCCCCCACCACCGCCAGCGGTATGGTGACCAGCAGATAGGCCGCCACTTCCGCAGGAATGAGCCGGAGAGAGCGTTTCAGCCCCACGCCCGCGCCGGAAAGCGCCAGAAGCGTGTTGGTGGGGCCGGGGGTGAGCAGCAGCGCCCAGATGGCAAATGTGAATGCGTAGAGGTTCAACGGTCCATCCTGATTGCGGCCTGTCCCGCACGCAGGGGCGCGTGACCAGGCCCTCTGAAGAAGCTCTAATCTGCTGCGGCATGCGAGAAAAGGGCGAAGGTGTCGCAGGCAGATGGATGTTTGCGCCGCAGGCGCGGAGCAGGTTGCTCAGGGCGCCTGACCCGGGCCCGCCGGCCCTGAAACCTGCCCGCTGGCGGAGAAGCTGCATCCGGGGGCTCTTCCCCTGTGGGCGCAAAATGCTCTAGACCATGCCAGATACAGGAGATGACGCATGGCCGAGAACAATCAGCTCACACGCTTTTTTGGCGGCTCGCCCATATGGGTGATTGTGCGCCTGGTGGTGCTGTGCGTGGTGGTGGGCGTTATTCTGGCCGCTCTGGGGCTGGACCCCATGAATATTTTCACCAGCCTTGAACGGCTGGTGCGGAGCCTGTTCTCCTTTGGGTTCGATGCGGTTGGGCGCCTGTGGAGCTATTTCCTGCTGGGCGCGGTGATCGTGATTCCGCTGTGGCTCATCATGCGTATTGCCAACGCCCGGCGCTGAGGTTTGCCCATGCATGCGCCGGTGGAAGGGGTAACGCACCGCCGGGTTCTGGCCATCGCCCTGCCGATGACGCTGGCGCATCTGACAACGCCGCTTCTGGGCATTGTCAATGCCGCGGTGGTGGGGCGGCTGGGAGATGCGGCCCTGCTGGGTGGCGTGGCGCTGGCTGCCGTCATCTTTGACATGCTGTTCTGGGTCTTCGGTTTCCTGCGCATGGGCACGGTGGGGCTGGTGGCGCAGGCCATCGGCCGCAATGATGAGGTGGAGCGGCGCGCGGTTCTGTTGCGCGCCTTCATCATCGCCGCCGGGGCGGGCCTTGCCATGGTGGCCTTGCAGGTGCCCATTCTGATGGTGGCCCTGAAGCTGGCCGGAGGCAGCGCGGATGTGAATGCCGCGGTGGCCGACTATTTCCATGTCCGCATTTTCGCCGCGCCGTTCAGCCTTGCGAATTACGCCATTCTGGGCTGGTTGACAGGGCAGGGATATACAGGGCGGGCGCTGGCCCTGCAGGCGGGCATGAATGCGCTGAACATGGCGCTTTCCGCTATTCTGGTGCTGTGGGCAGGCTATGGCGTGGCCGGCGCCGGGCTCGCCGCGCTGGTGGGTGAGGTTCTGGGGGCGGTCGTGGGTGTGGTGCTGTGCGCCCAGCTTGTCGGCTTTTCCTTCTCCGTTCCGCGCAAGGACCTGCTGGACCGGGCGCGCCTGCTGCAAACCGTGATGCTGAATGGCGATATTCTCATCCGCACCGCGGCGCTGATGTTCGCCTTCTTCTTCTTCGCGGCACAGGGCGCGCGGGCGGGAGACACCACACTGGCCGCGAACAGCCTGTTGCAGAATATGGGGCTGCTGGCTGTGTTCTTTCTGGATGGCTTTGCCACTGCGGTGGAGCAGATTTGCGGCTCTGCCGTGGGCGCGCGCCGGCGGGCGGATTTTGTCAGGGGGATCCGGCTGGGCTTGTTGTGGGGCGCGGGCTGCGCTTTGGCCGCCTGCATGCTGTATCTGGCCATCGGCCCCATGATCATCGATTTCATGACCACCAGCGTGGATGTCCGCCTGGTTGCGCGCGAATATCTGATCTATGCGGCCCTTCTGCCTGTGGCGGGTGTGGGCGCATTTGTGTTCGATGGGGTGTTTATCGGCGCGCTGTGGTCCCGCGATATGCGAAACATGATGCTGCTGGCGGTGTGTCTTTATGTCGTGGCGTGGTGGTTATTGCTGCCCCTTGGCAATCACGGCCTGTGGCTGGCGCTGGTGCTGCTGTTCTTTGCCCGCGGGCTTTTTCTGCTGCTGCGCCTGCCGGGCCTGATGCGACGCACCTTTGAACCTGCGCCCTGACAGCCTCATTCCATGGCGGGAAAAATGTGGGCGCCATCTTCTCCCAGCGGCAGCTCTTCAATCCACGCCACGGCGGAGAGGGGCAGTGCGGCATAAAGATGGGGAAACAGCGCGCCGCCGCGGGATGGCTCCCATTTCAGCGCCGCCCCCAGCGCGGTTGTTTCAACCGCGATCAGCCTGAGATTGTTCTGCCCGGCAAAGTGTTTCGCCGCTGTCTCCCGCGCCTGTGCAGCGGTGGAAAAATGAATATAGCCATCCGCATGGTCGACAGGAGCGCCCTCGAAGACGCCGGCCGCCTCGGCCTGTGCCCATAATGGGGCGGGGCAGATCTTGTAAATCAGGCGGGTCGGGGTCAGGGGCTTGTCTGTCATGGGCTGAACTCCGCATAGGGCCACTCCTCTTAGAAGGTGAGGCGGGGGAAATCCATGCCAAGCTGACAGTGGACAGGACTAAAATCCTGTACAAATCGGGAACATATTCTTATAAATGTGGCGACACACAGGATGACGCACACGGAAAATGGCATGTCGACACTGACCCACAGCCAGATCTGGCGTGCACTGGACCATCTGGCGCAGGAGCGTGGCCTTTCGGTGTCCGCCCTTGCGCGGCAGGCGGGGCTTGACCCCACCACCTTCAACCGTTCCAAGCGCATTACGGCGGATGGGCGCCTGCGCTGGCCCTCCACAGAGAGCATCGCCAAGGTGCTGGCCGCCACCAATACCAGCGCGGAGCGCTTCTTCACCCTGTTCCAGCCCTCCGCAGCATTGCATGAGCATATTCCCGGCTTTTCCGAGGATCCGGCACCGCTATGGGGCGAGCTGCCGGAAGGCTTGCCGGTTCATGCCATGCAGCGTGCCATTCCGCAGATCGGCTTTGCGCAGGCGGGGAATGGCGGCTTTTTCGATGATGCCGGCTTTCCTGTCGGCACAGGCTGGGATGAGGTTCATTTCCCTGATGTCGAGGATGAAAACGCCTATGCGCTGGAGATCGCGGGCGATTCGATGTTGCCGGTGTTCCGGGATGGTGATGTGGTGGTCGTTTCCCCCGCCGCTTCCATCCGGCGCGGTGACAGGGTGGTGGTGAAGACCCGGGAGGGGGAGGTTCTGGCCAAGGAGCTGGCGCGCAAAACCGCCCGCCATGTGGAGTTGCGCTCCCTTAACCCCGCTTATGAGGACCGGCAGATCCCGATCGACCGGCTGGAGTGGATGGCGCGCATTATCTGGGCCAGCCAGTAGGCCTCGGCAGGGGCGGGAAGAGGGATCAGGAAGAGGGCAGGCGGGCCTGAAGGGGGGCAAGCTGGTCTGCCGCCATGGGCGGGGTTTCCGGCAGCGCCGCGATGATTCTGGGATGGCGCAGGGTCAAGCCGCTGCGGTGGCGTGCGGAGCGGGCGAGCCCCTCATGGGCGATGCGCAGAACAAGCCCGCTTTCCGCCTCATGCCGCACCTCCCGCACCGGGCCGAAACGGTTGATGGTGGCCGTGCGGGTATGATGGGCAACCGCTGCGGCGGGGTCTGCTGAGGTGGAAGCTTGCGTTTCCGGCAGGGTTGCCTTGCCTACGGGCACCAGCATGTCTCCCTCCTCACCCCGCGCCCACAGGCCAAATGTGCACAGCATGCCCGCGCCCGGAACATGCTGCACATATAACAGCACGGCATCCAGAGTTTCGGCCCTGTGTTTCCACGCATGCCAGTGAGGCTCGGCAGTGGAGGGCGCGTATGGGCTTTGCCGGTGCTTCAGCATGATGCCGCTGATTGCCTCGGGCAGGGGCGGTGCATGGTAGTGGCGCGCCAGTTCCGCCCAGTCCGAGAAGTCCAGGGCGGGTGACAGGCTCAGATAAGGGGATGAACTGTGCTCCACCATGGCGGCCAGTCGGCTCCGGCGGTGGTGAAGCGGGGCCGGGCGCAGATCCTCCCCTGCCTCGCTCAGCAGGTCAAAGGCGCGCAGATGTGCGGGAAAATCAGCCCGCAGCTTTGCCGAGGGGCGCTTGCGGTTCAACCGGTGGCGTAAATCCTCCGGCGGGCGGGGCAAGTGACCCGGCCTGTCGTTCCACACAAGCATGAGCTGGGCATCAATCGCCCCATCCCGTGGCAGCAGCGCCTGAAATTCGGGGAAGGCGGTGGTGATGTCTTCCCCCTCATGGGTATGGAGACGGGAGATTCTGCCTCCATCCGGCCCGGTTTCCTGCACCAGAAGCACACGCAGGCCGTTCCACTTCCATTCGGCCAGAAACTCCTGCGCCACAAGCCTTGCGCTGTTCTGTTCAAGCCATGGGACAGCGCTTTTGAGGGGCTGGAAGGCGGCAAGGCGCGAGGGCGCGGGGCGCGGGGCACCTTGCTCCAGCCATTCCAGCAGACCGGGATATGGAGGCTCCAGCCGGGGCCAGATGCGTTCCAGTTCATCCGCCTTGTCCGGGGCCATCAGTTTGAGAGCACCCAGCGCAAGCCGTGGCCCGTTTTCCAGCCTCAGGCCGCCGGTAACAAGCCTCAGAAGCGCCCAGCGGCCCAGATCATCCAGATCATCCAGCCGCGCGGCCAGCCAGGAGGGGAGGTCTGGCTTGGGAAGCTGCGCAAGCGCGGAGGTGATGTCCATGAGTTCCGGCGATGCGGGCGGGGCTTCCCCATTCTGTGGCCAGATCAGTGCGATTGTCTCTGGCAGATCCCGCACAAAATCCTGTGACAGCCGGAGCAGTGCCGGGTCCACGCGCGTGCCGATCAGGGTGCGCAGCTGGGCCGGGCTGATGCGGGGCAGGGTGACCTCTCCCGCCAGCAGGGCCAGGGCATGGCCGCGCGCCGGATCATCCCTCTGGCGCAAATAGTCTGCGACCAGCCGGATGCGCGCCGATTCCTCCGGCTCACTGGAAAGCCGGTCCACAAGGGCTGCGAAGCGGTTCATGGTTTGTCAGCCATCCCATGCCTGCGGCAGGCGGGCAAGAAAAATGGCGCGGGGCGCGGGGAAGGCCAGGTGAAAAATATTCAGAAAGCGTGGAACCGGATGGAGTGCCGGGCGTTGACGGGGAAAGGCCGCTACGGCCCAAAGCCAGAGCAGCGGAGGGAAGCATGCCACATTCATCTCGAGAACCCGCCAATGCGGGGGATACGCCGCCCGGAATGCAGCAGGAAGACAAGTTGCAGGGCCTTTCCAGATGGGAGAGAGAGCGCATTCGCAGCCGGGCCTTTGCCCTGTGGCGCGATGCCGGGTTTCCCCATACGCAACGGCGTGACCATTGGGGCCTTGCACAGTTACAGGTCCTGAAAAACGATCCGGCAGCAGGCATATCCTGACCTGCAAAAGGAAACGGGGCCCTCAGGCCCCGTTTCTCATATCAGCTTGCTTCCGCCAGCAGGGACAGCTGGTGCTCACCCGCCGAGCACGCCTTGTCCGTGAGCGGGGTGGGGTAGTCCCCGGTGAAGCAGTGGTCCGTGAACTGCGGATGCACCGGGTCCCGCCCCTCAAAGCCCATGGCGCGATACACGCCCTCAACTGTCAGGAACGCCAGTGAATCCGCGCCGATATAGCGCCGCATGCCTTCCAGATCATGGGTGGCGGCGAGCAGCTTGTCCCGGTCCGGGGTGTCGATGCCGTAATAGTCCGGGTGGGTGATGGGCGGAGAGGCAATGCGGAAATGCACTTCCCGCGCGCCAGCCTCACGCATCATCTTGACGATCTTGACCGATGTCGTGCCCCGCACGAGGCTGTCATCCACCAGAACGATGCTCTTGCCTTCCACAACCGAGCGGTTGGCGGAATGCTTCATGCGCACGCCCTGGTCTCGAATGGACTGGGTGGGCTGAATGAAGGTGCGGCCCACATAGTGGTTGCGGATGATGCCCAGCTCATAGGGAATGCCGGCAAACTGGGAAAACCCGAGCGCGGCCGGCACGCCGGAATCCGGCACGGGCACGATCACGTCTGCATTGGCGGGCGCTTCCTGCGCCAGCACCTCACCGAAGCGCTTGCGAACCTGATACACCGAGCGCCCGCCGACGACGGAATCCGGCCGGGCGAAATAGATATATTCGAAGATGCAGGGGCGCGGGGCCATTTCCGGGAATGGCTTGTAGGAATTGACGCCATCCTCGTCGATCACCACCACTTCGCCATTCTCGATATCGCGAACATAGCGCGCGCCGATAATGTCGAGGGCGCAGGTTTCCGAGGCAAGGATGGGAGAATCATCCAGCATGCCCAGCACCAGCGGACGGATGCCGAGCGGGTCACGCGCGCCGATCAGCTTCTTGTTGGTGAGCGCCACCAGCGAATAGGCGCCTTCCAGCGAACGGATGGCATCGATGAAGCGGTCAATGAAGCGCGGCTTCTTGGAACGGGCCACCAGATGCAGGATGACTTCCGTATCGGTGGTGGACTGGGTGATGGCGCCATCCCGCACGAGCTGGCGGCGCAGGGACAGGCCATTGGTGAGATTGCCATTGTGGCCGACAGCAAAGCCGCCCGCATCCAGCTCCGCAAACAGGGGCTGGACGTTGCGCATCAGCGTTTCGCCGGTGGTGGAATAGCGCACATGGCCCACGGCCATCGGGCCGGGCAGGCGGTCGATCACCGCCCCATCGGAGAAGGCATCGCCCACAAGGCCAAGACGCCGCTCGGAATGGAAGCGCTTGCCATCGAAGCTGACGATGCCGGCAGCCTCCTGTCCGCGATGCTGGAGGGCATGCAGGCCGATCGCCGTAATGGCGGCGGCATGGGGGTGATTATAGATGCCGAAGACACCGCATTCTTCACGCAGGCGATCGCCATCGAGGTCCAGATCCAGACTCTCCGTCACGCTGTCACGCGTCATCATGCTCTCGCCTGCGTTGGGTTTGTCGCCTTCGCGCTCGTTTTTCATCACGCACCTCCGCCCGGACGGCCTATTGGCCGGCGCCGCGCGTGCTTTCCAGAAGTTGGTTCAGGCCACGCTGGTCCGGAACGGGAGCGTTCCCGTTCTGCGGGGCAGGCGTTTGCCCGGTTGGTGTGCCATTCGCTCCGGTGGCTTCTGTTGCGCCATTGGGAGCAGATGGCATCTTCAACTTGTTCAAGATGGTGTTTTCCGGGTCTTCCGGCAACTGTGCAATCAGCCAATCGCCGATGCTTTGCAGGGTGGGACGTGATTTTGCATCCAGCACCCATGTCGGCTGGGTCTTTACAGGCACCAGCCAGTTGAAGAACAGGAAGGCGACTACCATCAGCAACAGGCCGCGGGCCAGGCCAAAGGCAAAGCCGAGGGTGCGGTCCAGCGCGCCGATTCGGCTGTCCAGCACGAGATCGGAGATGCGGGCGGTGATGATGGAGGCGATCAGCAGGGTGCCAAGGAACAGCAGGGCGACCGTCGCGGCGGTCGCGGCCATCTCCTGGGAGATATATTGCTGCACGAAGGGCAGGGTCTGCTTGTAGAAATAGACAGTAACGGCGGCCGCGGCGACCCAGGACAGGATGCTGAGGACTTCCCGCAGGAATCCACGCACCATGGCAAGGATTCCAGATATCAGCATGACTGAGATCACAATGATGTCGAGCAGTGTGATTGGCATCAGTACAGGGTTCCGTGGTCTGTGTGTGACGCGATGCGCCGGGCAGGCGGTACAGGGGCATATGGCCTGCCGCGCGCTGTCATATAGCTCGCCGGCCGTGTCTCGTCATCCTTCCCTAGCGCGGGATGTGGCGTTTGTGTGAATCGCGGGCATAGCCGCCGCCTGATGAAGAGATGGACAGGCAGGATGAGGAGTGTGTCTATCCCATTGTTCTGACAGCCAAAAACAGGGTTGCGTGGATGCTGTTGTGATCCTGTCAACCCTGCTATGCATTGTTTTCATCTGGTTGCGGATCTCTTGTGCCCGAATGCTTCACCTGACGTGGGCCATCGTCACGCGATTTTGAACGGCGCGGGGCCTGCGCGGCGATGCTCGCGACAAGCTGGGCGAGGGACGAGACGGCATTCAGCTCCACCAGCCCATCCGCGCCATCATTGCTGCCGGCCGGAATGACAGCGCGGGCGAAGCCGAGTTTCGCGGCCTCCTTCAGGCGGGCAGGTGTCTGCGAAACGGGGCGCACGGCGCCGGTGAGGCTGGCCTCGCCAAAATAGACCGCATCGGCCGGCAGGGGGGCGCCCGTAAGGGATGAAACCAGCGCCGCCGCCACGGCAAGGTCTGCCGCCGGCTCGCCAATGCGCAGGCCGCCGGCCACATTGAGATACACATCATGCCCGCCCAGACGCACGCCGCAGCGCGCATCCAGAACCGCCAGAACCATGGAGAGGCGGGCCGGGTCCCAGCCCACCACGGCGCGGCGCGGCGTGCCGAGGGAGGAGGGGGCAACCAGCGCCTGAATTTCCACCAGCACGGGGCGGGTGCCCTCCATGCCGGCAAAGACAGCGGTGCCCGGCGCACCCAGATCACGATTCGAGAGGAACAGTTCGGAGGGGTTGGCAACCTCGCGCAGGCCACCGCCCGTCATTTCGAACACGCCGATTTCGTCCGTTGGGCCAAAGCGGTTCTTCTGCGCGCGCAGAATGCGGAACTGGTGTCCGCCATCGCCCTCGAACGAAAAGACGGCATCCACCATATGTTCCACCACACGCGGGCCGGCAATCTGCCCATCCTTGGTGACATGGCCGACAAGAATGACACACGCCCCGGCCTGCTTGGCATAGCGCACCAGAAGCTGGGCGGATGTGCGCACCTGCGTGACTGTTCCGGGGGCGGATTCCACGCTGTCCGACCACATGGTCTGGATGGAATCGATCACCACGAACTGCACCGGCGGCCCGGAGGCGAGGGTGGCGAGAATGTTCTCGGCATTGGTTTCGGCGGCAAGCCCCACATCCGCCTGGGCAAGGCCAAGGCGCTGGGCGCGCATGCGCACCTGATCCACCGCCTCTTCGCCCGAAACATAGATGACGCGCTGTCCGCGTTGCGCCAGAGCGGCTGAGGCCTGCACCAGAAGGGTGGATTTGCCAATGCCCGGATCCCCGCCAATCAGCAGGATGGAGCCGGGCACGAAGCCGCCACCGGCCACCCGGTCGAGCTCCCCGATTCCCGAGATCAGCCGGGGGGCGGCCTCGCCCGCGCCTTGAAGGCTTTGCAGGGCCACCGCGCGCCCCTTGCGGCTGGCGCGCTGGGCCGCGGGAACACTGGCGACAACGGCGGTTTCTTCCGAAACCGTATTCCACGCGCCGCACGCGTCACACTTGCCCTGCCAGCGGGAATAGACCGCGCCGCAGGACTGGCACACAAAACTATGATCACGCTTGGCCATGATGCGCTGTTGTTACGGCATCAGACCGTTTGAACGCAACTCCATGGCCTTGTGCACGGCGCGGGTTTTTCCCGCACCATGCTCCGCCCTCAGGCGCTGAGGCGGGTGATGGCCTGCGGGGCCAGACGCGGAAGCGGGGCTGCCGCCGCATCACCAGATGCATGGGCTGAGGAAAGCTCCGCGGCCAGAACCGCATGCAGGGCCGAAAGACGGGCGGCGCGCTCACGCTCCTTTTCCTGCAGCAGGGCCAGCGCAGCGGTGAGAACCGCATGCGGCCCCTCATAGCGCCCGGAGGAGACGAGGCTCTCCACAAGGTTCTGGTGTTCTGGCAAAAGCGCGGTCTGGTTCGCCATGGGTCCTCTCCGGCCGGTGAGAGAGCCGAGGGTGCGGATCAGGCGCACCCCGCGGCTCTGCGGTCATCAGATTTCACCTCAGGCTGCACCTGTTCTGGTTTCCAAAACCTTTATGGGTGTTCGCTTTTGGCGGGAGAGTGTTCAGGGCGCAAGGTAATGGCGCTGATAGCGCGCCCCAAGGGAGGTGAGTACCTCATAACTGATGGTGCCGGCCTTCTGCGCCAGTTCGTCCACATCTATGCACGCACCAAGGAAAATCGCGCCCATGCCACGGGCGACGGCATCTTCCGGCAGATCCGTGATGTCGACCGCGCACAGATCCATCGAGATGCGGCCGACAAGCGGGCAGCGCTGATCGGCGATAATGACCTGTGCGCCCTTGCGCGCGTCGGTGGAGCCGGCGGCGCGGAACAGGCCATCCGCATAACCGATGTGAAGGATGGCAAGGCGGCTGTCGCGCCGGAGATGTTCGGTTGCCCCATAGCCGACACTCTCGCCCGCCTTCGCATGACGGACCTGGATCACCGGCGCCTCAAGCCGCACCACCGGCCGCAGCGGGGGGGCATGCTCGATGGCCCGGCCGCCATACAGCAGGATACCGGGGCGCACGAGATCCATATGATAGGAGGCATCAAGCTGCGTGCCGGCGGAATTGGCGAGGGAGGCCCTCACATCCGGGAACAGCCGGGTGACAGCAAAAAACCTGTCGCGCTGGATCGGGGTAAGAGGGTGGTCCGGTGTATCGGCGCAGGCCAGATGGGTCATGATGAGGCTGGGCGTGAAGCGCAGCCCCGCGCGTTCCTGCGCGATATGCGCCGCCTCCTCCAGCGAGAGGCCGAGGCGGTTCATGCCGGTATCCACATGGAGAGCGGCGGGGAGATCCGCCTTCATGCTGCGGCACAGGCTGCTCCATTCGCCGATTTCCGGCAGAGAGCCGAGAACGGGGCGGAGCTGATGGGTGGCAAATTGTGCTGTTGTCCCCGGCGGCAGGCCATTGAGCACATAAATCACCGCTTCCGGCAACAGGGCGCGCAGGGTGATGGCCTCAGCCAGATGCGCCACGAAAAAGGTGCGGGCACCTGCCAGCCACAGGGCCGGTGCAACCTGCCCGATACCAAGACCATAGGCATTGGCTTTCACCACCGCTGAACATTCGGCCGGGGCGACGCGGGCGGCGATCGTTTTCCAGTTCTCGACAATCGCCCCCAGATCGATGGTGAGCCGGGTGCGCGTGTCGTGAAGGTCCTGCGGGGCGGGCTGGGTCTGCGCTGTTTGTGCGGCCGTCATGTTTCTCTCCGGGGGAGGCGGATTGTCGCCCGCCGCCATCATGGCGGCACATGATTCATCTGGTCTTTTATCTGCGATCCGGCAGGCGGTCATCCTGCGCGAGATTCGAGAAGCGGGTGAATTGCGGCTCGAAATGTACCTTCACCGTACCCGTCGGGCCGTGGCGCTGCTTGCCAATGATGATTTCCGCCGTGTTTTCGGCTGCCTTCATCTCGGTTTCCCACTGGAACCACTCCTCGGTGCCGGGCTTCGGCTCGCGGCTCTTGAGGTAATATTCCTCTCGATACACGAACATGACCACGTCCGCGTCCTGCTCGATAGAGCCGGATTCACGCAAATCAGAGAGTTGTGGGCGCTTGTCATCGCGCGATTCCACCTGACGCGAGAGCTGGGACAGCGCCATGATGGGCACCTGCAGCTCTTTCGCCAGCGCCTTGAGGCCGGTGGTGATCTCGGTGATTTCCTGCACGCGGTTCTGGGAAGAGCTCTTGGAGGAGCCGGACAGGAGCTGGAGATAGTCCACCACCATGAAATCCAGCCCGCGCTGGCGCTTCAGACGCCGCGCGCGCGCCACGAGCTGGGCGATGGAGATGCCGCCCGTGTCATCAATATAGAGCGGGATGACAGACATGGTCTGCGCCGCCGCCGCAAGCTTCGAGAATTCCGCTTCGGAAATGTCGCCGCGCCGGATCTTGTAGGAGGCGATTTCCGCCTGCTCGGCCAGAATACGGGTGGCGAGCTGCTCCGCGCTCATTTCCAGCGAGAAGAAGCCGACAATGCCGCCGGAAACCGTTTCCATTCCGCCATCCGGCCGCACTTCCCCGCGATAGGCCGCGGCGATATTGAAGGCGATATTGGTGGCCAGAGAGGTTTTGCCCATGGCGGGACGGCCGGCAAGGATGATCAGGTCGGACGGCTGGAGGCCGCCCATCTGCTGGTCCAGATCATCGAGCGCCGTGGCGATGCCGGAGAGGTGGCCATCGCGCTGGAAGGCCTTCGAGGCCATGTCGACAGACTGGTTCAGCGCCTCGGCAAAGCGCTGGAAGCCGCCATCATAGCGCCCGGTCTCGGCAATCTCGTACAGGCGCTTTTCGGCCTGCTCGATCTGCTGGTTGGGCGAGACCTCGACATTCGCGTCATAGGCTTCATTCACGATCTCCTCGCCGATCGCGATCAGGTCGCGCCGCACCGAGAGGTCGTAGATGATGCGCCCGTAATCCTGCGCATTGATGATGGTGGTGGCTTCGGCGGCAAGGCGGGCGAGATATTGCGGGCCGGTGAGGCCGGCCACGTCCAGATCCGCCGGCAGGAAGGTTTTGAGGGTCACCGGTGTGGCCAGCTTGCCGGCGCGCACCAGTGCGCCGATCAGCTCGAACAGGCGGGCATGCAGCGGCTCATGAAAATGGCGCGGTTCCAGAAAGTCCGAGACCCGGTAAAAAGCTTCATTGTTCACCAGAATGGCGCCGAGCAGGGCCTGCTCCGCCTCCATATTATGGGGGGCCTGGCGAAACTGGGGGTCAATTCCCCCCTTGTCGGGAATATCGAGCATGGTGCCGTGGGTCCATTGCCTTGAGGGGCTCCTCTAGCAGACAGAACCTTAATGACCTCCTCACGCTGCCGCCCCTGATTCCAGAAGCACAAGAGCGCTGAAAATATCCCCGTGGATGAATTGTGGGGATAGCGGCGATAACCGGGCCCTGACCGGCCGGTTATCGCCCCCATTGCCGCTCTCAGGCCAGTGCTTCGAGAATCCGCACCCAGCTGCGGGTGCCCTTGTGGAAGCTGCTGAGCTCATATTTCTCATTGGGTGAATGCACGCGGTCATCATCCAGCCCGAAGCCGATCAGCAGCGTATCCACGCCGAGCAGCGCCCGGAACTGCCCCACCACGGGAATGGAGCCGCCGGACCCCACCTTCACCGGTGCCACCCCCCATTCCTGCTCCAGCGCCGTGGCGGCGCGGGTGAGATCGGCGCTGTCCGGGGCAACCATGAAGGCGCGCGCACCATCGCCCTGCGAAAGGGTGAAGCTGCAATCTGCCGGAACACGGGCCTTCACAAAGGATTCGAAACCGGCGCGAATCTTCGCCGGGTCCTGATCCGCCACCAGACGGAAGGAGATCTTGGCCGTGGCCGTGGCGGGAATGACGGTCTTGGTGCCCTGGCCGATATAGCCGCCAAACATGCCGTTCACCTCGAAGGTGGGGCGGGACTGGACCTGCTCGATCAGCAGCCGGTCCTTTTCCCCCGAGGGTATGGACAGGCCAACGGGGCCCAGAAACGTCTCTGCGCTCAGCCCCAGCGCCGCCCATTGGGCATGCTGTTCGGCTGTTGGCTCCACCACATCGTCATAGATGCCGGGAATGGTGATGCGGCCGTTTTCATCATGCGCATCGGCAATGATCCTGGCGAGCACATGCAGCGGGTTCCGTGCGGCCCCGCCAAACAGGCCGGAGTGCAAATCCCGGTCGGCCGCCGTGATGGTCAGCTCGGTATGCAGGATACCGCGCAGGGAGGTGGTGATGGCCGGGGTATCCGCATTCCACATGCCGGTATCGCAGACCAGCGCGACATCCGCCTTCAGCTCATCGGCATGGGCGGCAAGGAAGGCCGGCAGGCTGGGGGAGCCGCACTCCTCCTCCCCCTCCAGCAGAACGGTGACATCCACGGGCAGGCGGCCGCTGGTGGTTTTCAGCGCGCGCAGGGCCTCGATGAAGGTCATCACCTGCCCCTTGTCATCGGCCGCCCCGCGCCCGACGATGATGCGCCGCCCCTGTGCGCTTTCTGCAAGACGCGGCTCGAAGGGGGGAGACTGCCACAGTTCAAGCGGGTCCACGGGCTGCACATCATAATGGCCGTAGAAGAGGACGCGCCGCGCTGCGTCCGTATCCGTGCGCCCCACCACCACGGGATGCCCGGGGGTGGCGTGTACGGTTGCCGTAAAGCCCAGCTCCACCAGCGCATGGGCAGCCCAGGCCGCGGCATTCTGGCAGGGCTGCGCATAGTCCGGGTCCGTGGAAATGGAGGGGATGCGCAGAAAATCGAACAGCCGCTCCAGCGCGGCATCCAGCCCTTCATCCACGGCCTGCAATGCGTTTTCGATCACAGGCGTGGTGGCGGCAGTGCGCGCGGTCATGGGGCTTATCTCCGGTCAGGCGGCGCACAGATGCGCCGATTCACCCGCATGGTCGCGCCCCGCCTCTCCTCTTTCAAGAGGGGAAGCGGAAGAGGAGCCCTGCATGCGCCGGTGCTCCGGGCGGTTCAGAGTCCGATCCGGTCTGCGGGGCCGGGAGCGGGCAGGGGCGTGGTGGCCCGCCGGGCCCGTCTGACGAGCTGGAGCACCGATCCGATCCGGCGATAGAGCATACGTGGCACCAGCGGCATGCCGAGGGCTGCATCATAGCCTGCCTGTGCACAGGCGCGCTCAAGGGCATGGGAGGGCAGATCGGCCACCAGAATGGCAGGCAGCCCGGCGCCATCACGACCGGGATTTTCAGGAATACGGTCCGCATCCTCTGCCTGCACGACGATCAGGTCCGCATTGTCGTACAGGTCCGGGGCCAGGGCGTCCTCAAGCGTATCCGCTTCCAGAAGAACACCGACACCAAACTGGCTGAGAGCCTTGCGCAAGTCTGCGCGCCGCTCCTGCTGGCCATCAACAAGAAGAATGCGGGAAACCGGCAACACCTTCATGAGGCGCTCCATCAAACGTGCATGTTGCGGTGCGTCGACAACATGACAGTTCAGGATCGACCGGCAGAACCCCGCATTTCCACCGGAACATGCGCAAATAATACGCATTCCGAAGATGGGAGGCAACAGAACCAAGGTTGAATATGTTGCAGGTGCGAAATACCTGCCGGATGGCGGGCAAAGGCCCGTCACCCGGGGGTGATGACATGGCTTCCGGCAGGATGCGCCAGCCCTGTCCGCTATTTGCGCATCGTGCCGAAAATGCCGCGCACGATCGCCTGGCTGATCTGCCGGCCGACCTGTGAGGCCACGGAGCGGGCCACCTGACGGACCATCACCTCCGTCGTCGTCATCCGCGTGGAGGTGCGCCCCTTTGTGGCTGTGCCGCTGCTGCCGGTGCCGAGAACCGAACCGAGAACGGAATCCAGAAAACCGCCACCGCCTTCCTGCTGCGGGGTCTGTTCGGCCACGGTCTTGCTCTCGGCCCGCGCCTGGAGGATCTCGAAAGCGGATTCACGGTCTACCGCCGTATCATAGCTGTGCCCCACCGGGCTTGTGGCCATGACAGCCGCACGCTCCTGCTCCGTCACCGGGCCGACCCGCGCCGCCGGCGGGCGCACCAGCGTGCGCTGCACGATGGAGGGCACGCCATTGCCTTCCAGCGTGGAGACCAGCGCCTCGCCCTTGCCAAGTTCGGTAATGACCTGGGCGGTGTTCAGTTCCGGGTTGGGGCGGAAGGTTTCGGCCGCCGCGCGCACGGCCTTCTGGTCCCGCGGGGTGAAGGCGCGCAGCGCATGCTGCACGCGATTGCCGAGCTGGGCCAGAACGGTATCGGGAACATCCAGCGGGTTCTGGGTCACGAAATAGACGCCCACACCCTTGGAGCGGATGAGACGCACCACCTGTTCCACCTTTTCCAGAAGCACCTTGGGGGCGGAATCAAACAGCAGGTGCGCTTCATCGAAGAAGAACACGATCTTCGGCTTTTCCGGGTCGCCCACTTCCGGCAGATGCTCGAACAGTTGGGAGAGCATCCACAGCAGCACGCAGGAATACAGCTTCGGGGAGGCGATCAGCTTGTCAGCGCTGAGGATGGAGATGACGCCATAGCCGGAGCGGTCAATGCGCATCAGGTCCTGAATGTTCAGGGCCGGTTCACCGAAGAACTTTTCGCCCCCCTGGTTTTCGAGAACCAGCAGGCGGCGCTGGATGGCCCCGACGCTCTGTGCGGCCACATTGCCATATTGCGTGCCGATGGCAGCTGCATTCTCCGCCACATAGCCGAGCATGGCGCGCAGGTCCTTCATGTCCAGCAGCAGCAGGCCCTGTTCATCCGCCACGCGGAAGACGATGTTCAGCACGCCTTCCTGGGTCTCGTTCAGGTCCAGCAGCCGGGAGATGAGCAGCGGCCCCATTTCCGAAATGGTGGTGCGGATGGGGTGCCCCTGCTCGCCGAACACATCCCAGAAAATGACCGGGAAACTGTCCGGCTGATAGGTGATGCCGACCTCTTCCGCACGCTTCACCAGAAAGTCTTTCGGCTCACCCTGCACCGCGATGCCGGAGAGGTCACCCTTGATATCGGCGGCAAAGACGGGAACGCCGGCGCGCGAAAAACCTTCCGCCAGCACCTGAAGCGTCACCGTCTTGCCGGTGCCGGTTGCCCCGGTCACCAGCCCGTGACGGTTGGACAGGCGCAGGGCCAGATATTCTCCGGCCTCGATCGCCTGCGCTTGCGCACCTTCCGCTGCCTGGGCCGCATCGGTACGCCGGCCGATGAAGATCCGACCATCGGTATCAGGATCGACGAGTGTGGCGGGCATGGACATTACGGACTCCTCGAAGCGGCGCGGCATGCGGCGAATCTGCTTTGTCTTTTGTCGCCCGCTCCCCCCTTGCGGGCAAGAGGGCTGAAGTCTTTTGAGAGGGCTTTCCGGCGGGGCGCGACATTGCCGGGGCTTGCGCTCGTGCCGCAGCGGCGGCAAGCTGTCAGTGCCTGCTCAATGAGATGCGGTGCGTGGAGGCCCCATGGATGACCTGATCGCCCGTCTTGTGGCGCGACACAAGGTGAATGAAGAAACAGCCCGCGCTCTGGTGTTGATTGTATTGCAATACCTTGTGCGTGAGGCGCCCGAAGACAAGCTCGCCCCCATCATTGCCGCCCACCCCTGGATTCCGGAAGTTCTGGCCGGTGCCGGGCCCGAGCAGGAGGCAACACCCGCCAGCCACCATTTCGGCGGCATGGCGCGCCTGATGGAAGTGGCGGACCGGATGATGACGCATGGCCTGACCATGTCTGAAGTGCAGTCCACCGTGCGCGATACGGTTGATTATGCCCGCGAGAATGCGGGTGATGAGGCGGTGGATGCGCTGGTGCGCGCCATTCCGGGTTTGAGGCAGGTGGTCTGAAGCTATTCTTATGTTGTCGCATGAAGACCTCAGGCCAACTGGTGTCTTCATCTCCTGTTCAAGGTTCATGCCGCTGGCATCGAGGGAGAAGCACATGTCTTATCCGATCATCAATATTGAAGGTATCGGTGCCATCTTCGCGGAAAAGCTGAAGGCGGTGGGCATACAGACAACGGCAGCATTGCTGGATGAGGCAAAGACCCCGAAAGGGCGGCGTGAGCTGGCCGAGAAAACCGGCATAGCGGAGCACAGCATCCTCAAATGGGCCAATATGGCCGATCTGATGCGCATCAAGGGGGTGGGCGAGGAATATTCCGAGCTGCTTGAGGCGGCCGGTGTGGATACGGTGAAAGAGCTGAAAATGCGCAATGCCGCCAATCTCACCAAGGCGATGGCGGAGGTGAACGCCACCCGCAAGCTGGTGCGTGCCTTGCCGGCGGAAACCGTTGTGGCGCGCTGGATCGAGGAGGCCAAGACCCTTCCGCCCATGCTGACCTACTGACGCATGCCTGCCGTGTGCGCGGCCGGCCTGTTGTGATCTGGCCGAATTTTCGCCTGTGAAGGCGTCAAAAGGGGCGGCTGCCATTCTTTCGCGGGGAAAAGAGCGCTCTCTTTGCGGGAGCGCTTGAAAATCTGCGCCACTGCCCTTAATAGAAGCCGCGTGCCGCGGTAGCTCAGCTGGTAGAGCAACGCATTCGTAATGCGTGGGTCGGGGGTTCGAATCCCTTCCGCGGCACCATTGCCTGATTCATTCGCCCACATTTCAAATGAACCGTGCTGCTGAGCGCTCTTCGTGTTTGTCAGCGCTGCTTGGCGACTGTAGCGCGCAAAATCGAATGTCAGTTAGCGCGTGCCGCTTTGAAATGTCATTCCAAGACGTTTAAATGGTTTGGGATGTACTCCATCGTCCTGCCTTATTCAGACGCTCCTGCGGGCGCAGATATAGCGTGCGAAGAGCCTGGCTTCGCCGGTTGATAGCTCTTTTCCCTCAAGGCACTGCCCAGCACCCTGCTGTCCGCGCTTCAGGGCTCAGCACGGAAGTGTTGGCTACGTAAAAATCAGGCCACTTCACCGGTAACCCAGTCGCGTCTCGCGCCCAATTGGCCAGTTGAGGCAGAATTCTTCCATGGAGTGAATCTGCAGGCCACCACTGGCCAGCCAGATGGCTGGAGCGAGCGTCATCTCATTTTCCCGGAAGTGCCGGTTGCCCAAGCGGTTCATGGTTTCATGAAACCGGATGGGCTCTCCTTCCGGTGAGCGCGCGATATTCAGGCCGATGAAGGCAGGCTGGAGATGCATTTGCCCTGTCCGGGGCCTTCCCTCGTCATGAGAAGGGTCCAGTCTGGAATCATCGCAGCAATTTATTGCGCGAGTTGCCTTCGGCCTTCTGCAATCATGAAGGCATGACACCACTGGAACTCAAACTGGCCGATGCCCGCCGCCTTCTCATCATCACATGGGATGATGGCGTGGTATCCCGCCTTTCCGCCCCGCAACTGCGCCGCCACAGCCGTTCCGCCACCGCAATCCGCGCGCGGCTGGATCATCCGGATGCGCCCGGGCATGGCGGGCTGGACGGGCTGAGCGTGACCGGCATCGAGCCCATTGGCGGCTATGCGGTGCGTCTGCATTTTTCTGATGGACATGACCGGGGCATCTACCCGTGGGCACATTTGCGCGCCATCGCGGACGGCCGCGCCGAAACGGCAGCGTGAGGATATGAGGATGGATGAAATCCGTGATGGCGTCTCGCAGGTGGAATGCGATGTGCTGGTGATTGGCGGCGGCACGGCCGGCCCCATGGCGGCGCTGAAAGTGCGCCAGAACAACCCGCAGGCCCGTGTCATTCTGCTGGAAAAGGCGAATGTGAAGCGCTCGGGCGCGATTTCCATGGGCATGGACGGGCTGAACAATGCCGTCATCCCCGGCTATGCGACGCCGGAGCAGTACACCAAGGAAATCACCATCGCCAATGACGGGATTGTCGATCAGGCCCCCGTCTTCAAATATGCTCAGCGCTGCTATGACATCATCCAGGAGCTGGACAGTTTCGGCATCCGTTTCCAGAGAAATGGCAATGGCGATTATGATGTGAAGAAGGTGCACCATATGGGCACCTATGTGCTGCCCATGCCCAATGGCGAGACGGTGAAAAAGGCGCTCTACCGCCAGCTTCGCCGCCAGCAGGTGCTGATTTCCAACCGCTATATGGCCACCCGCATTCTCAAGGGGCGCGATGGACAGGCGGCGGGCGCGATTGCGGTGAACACACGCAGCGCCGAGCTTCTGGTCATCCGCGCCAGGGCGGTGATCTTGTGCCTGGGGGCCGCCGGGCGGCTGGGCCTGCCCCATTCCGGCTATTTGTGGGGCACCTATGAAAACGCCGCCAATTCCGGTGATGGCTATGCGCTGGCCTATCATGCAGGGGCGGCGCTCGCGAACCTGGAGTGCTACCAGATCAACCCGCTCATCAAGGATTATAACGGCCCGGCCTGCGCCTATGTTGCAGGGCCATTTGGCGCATACACCGCCAATTCGGAAGGCAACCGCTTTATCGAGAGCGATTACTGGTCTGGCCAGATGATGCAGGAGTTCTACAACGAACTGCAATCCGGGAAGGGGCCGGTTTTCCTCAAGCTCAGCCATCTTCATCCGGATACGGTGGGCGAGATCGAGGAGATCCTGCACAAGGTGGAGCGGCCCACGCGCGGGCGTTTCCATGAAACGCGCGGCACCAATTACCGCACCAGGATGATCGAGATGCACATCTCGGAAATCGGCTTCTGCTCCGGCCACAGTGCTTCCGGCGTGTTTGTGGATGCCGATGCCCGCACCACGGTGGATGGCCTTTATGCCGCCGGAGACATGGCGAGCGTGCCGCACAATTACATGCTGGGCGCTTTCACCAATGGCGCGGTGGCGGGCGAACATGCGGCCGGCTATGTCGCCGAGACGGAGCTGGCGGAATTCGAGGCCGGGCAGGTGGAGGAGGAGCGCGAACGCGTGCTGGCCCCCACCCGGCGCGAGGATGGCATTCCCCCCAACCAGATCGAGTACAAGACCCGCCGTTTCGTGAATGACTATCTCCAGCCGCCCAAGGTCTCGGCGCGCATGAAGATCGGGCAGGAGCGCTTCGCCGAAATCCGCGAGGACATGACCTCCGCCATGGTGGCACGCGATGCCCATGAGCTGATGCGGGCGCTGGAGACAGCTTCCATTCTCGATTGCGCGGATATGGCGGCCCATGCCTCGCTGTTCCGCACCGAGAGCCGCTGGGGGCTGTATCACAACCGTGTCGAATATCCTGAAAAGGATGATGAAAACTGGTTCTGCCACACGCTTCTTTCCAAGCGTGACGGGCGGATGGTGTCGGAGAAGCGCGCCATCGAGCCCTATATCGTGCCTGTCGAGGATGACGAGCGCGGTGCTTATGACCAGTTGCGCGTGCGCAAGCAGGCCTGAGGATTTCACCATGCCCCTCGCATCAAACCCTTCCACCGTGCCTGTCGTGATTGATGAGGCCAAATGCATTGCAGACAAGGGCTGCACCGTGTGTGTCGAGGTGTGCCCGCTGGATGTGCTGCGCATCAGCGATCTCACCGGCAAGGCCTTCATGAAATATGACGAGTGCTGGTACTGCATGCCTTGCGAGACCGATTGCCCCACAGGCGCGGTCACCGTCAACATTCCCTATCTCTTGCGCTGAGGCTGGCTGTGCTGTTCGAGCCTTTCGAGGAATTTGGCGATGTGGACACCATCGCCGCCCGCCTGAATGATGCAGACGCGGCCGTGCGTCGCCTTGCCGTGCTGGAGCTGGCCGAGACGGCCAATGCCGATGCGGTGGCCCCGGTGCTGTCTGTGGTGGATGATCCCGATGCCGGTGTGCGCCTTCAGGTGGCGCAGGCGCTGGGCGAGTTTGTGGAAGAGGCGCAGGCGGGTGCGGTGACGCGCGCGCTGGTGCATCTGGTGCAGGATGAGGCCAGCGAGGTGGCGCAGGCTGCCGCCGCCAGCCTTGCCGAGCAGAAAGCCCCCACCGCCGGCCCGCCTTTGCTGGCTCTGGCCGATGACAAGCGCCCGTTTGTGCGCGCTGCCATTCTGCATGGCCTGCGCGGCCTGCGTTTGCCCGAGGCGCTTGGCCCCGCCTTGCTCGCCTTGCAGGACCAGAACGCCTCTGTGCGGGTGGAGGCCATTGGCGTGATTGCCTATCTCAAGCGGGAGGACGCCTTGCCCTCGCTCATTTCCGCGTCGCGGGATGAGGATGTGCAGGTGCGCGCGGCAGCCATTCAGGCTCTCGCCTTCACAAGGCAGGATGGCGCGGCGCTGGCCATTGGTGAAGCCTTGCAGGATGCCGACTGGCAGGTGCGGGCGACGGCTGCTGAAACGCTCGGGCGCATCGGGCTGGCCTCGGCCATTCCGGCGCTCACTGCCGCGCTGGCAGATCCGTTCTGGCAGGTGCGGCAGAAGGCGCTGCGCAGCCTTGGCGTGCTGCGGGCAAAGGGGGCGGTGGCCACCATCATTCCGCTGCTGGGGCATGATGTGGCGCTGGTGCGCAAGGAGGCTGCCGCGGCACTGGGCGAGATTGCCGAGCCGGTGGCGCAGGATGCACTGGCCGCATGCAGCGCCGATGTAGACCCGGAAGTGCGGAAAACCGTGCGCTGGGCGCTGGGCCGTATCGCGGCCTGAGGGGGTTAAACCAGAACAGCCGGCCTCCCGGGGCCGGCCGTTTGCATTTGCGTGGCTCAGATTTCCTTCGACACGAGATCCAGCAGCAGGTCCGGCCGGTCTATCCGCACGTAACGCGGGGTGACAGAGAGCACGCCATCCTTGTGAAAGCGTTTCAGCATCATGGTCACCCACTGGCGGGTGGAGCCGACCATGGCGGCGATCTGGTCATGGGTGATGCGCCGGTGGATGACAATGGCCCGCCCTTCCGCCTCGCCATACAGCTCGCCCAGATTCACCAGAAGCTGCGCCAGCCGCTCGATGACGGAGCGCGTGCCCAGCATCTGCGCCATGGCTGAATAGCTCTTGCCCTTGGCCACCAGCCCCTCGATCAGGCAGAGCGCAAAATTGGGTACCTGCGTGATCAGCGTGTGCAGGGCCGCGCTGGGAATGAGGGTCATCTTGCAGGAATCCAGCGCCTCGCCAGACCAGATATGCGTGCCGCGACCGGTGATTTCCGGCCCGCCGCAAAAGTGCCCGGGCGTCCAGTAGGCCAGGGTGATCTGGCGGCCGGAAGGTGCGGTATAGAACACCCGCACCCGGCCTTCCTCGATGATGAAAATGCCAGAGTGCGCCTCACCCTGCGTGAAGATGGCATCACCCGCCTGAAGCTCGATCTGCCGCCCCAGCTGGCGGATGCGGGCGCGCTCCTCTGCGGTGAGGCGGTGCAGGAAATGGGCGCCCTCATTGAGCCCATCCACGCCCTCGCTGAGAAACAGGGCATGTTCGCCCGGCAGGATGGCGGCGGGCATCGGCGGCTCACTCTCCACCCGGCGGGTACGGCGGGGAGATGCGCCGCTGTTCTTGATATCATGTCCCAGCAGCATCAACGCCTCCTGAAACCGGCGCGGAACAGGCCGGCGCCGGCAGGGTCCTGCCCGTGCCCTGTGGCGGGCCGGGCGCGCTTTTCAGCGCGGTTTATAAAACAAAGTTATTTTATTGATTTAATAAGAACAAGTTATTTTTGAGGCGTTCGCAACTGGCCTCAAGCTGTGATGCAAAGCGGCAACATGCTGCACACGCTGCAATTTATTGCTTCATCCCGCTGGCTGCACATGTAACCACATTGAACAAGCGGGGATGTTAATATTCACATGTGAAATGCGGATATGCCGGATGCCCGCCTGCATCACAAAAGCCATGAGGGATGACATGCGCATTCGCACAACGCTTGCTGCCGCGCTTCTGGCGGCCACCAGCCTGATCTCCGCCGCCCATGCCGAAACCATCCGCGTGGCCATTGGCACGCAGGACCCCACCATCAATACCGCCACCGGCGGCCTGCTGGTGCGTGAGCTCGGGTTGCTGGAAAAGTATCTGCCCAAGGATGGCAAGTACAAGGACGCAACCTATGAGGTGGTGTGGAAGAACTTCACCACCGGTGCACCCATCACCAATGAACAGGTGGCGGGAAAGCTTGATTTCGGCATCATGGCGGACTTTCCCGGCGCGCTGAACCGGGTGGCGCACCAGAAGGCCGGCAAGCAGAGCCAGTTCATCGCCGTGCTGGCCGGCAATGTGAACGGCTCCGGCAATGGCATTGTGGTGCCCGCTGTCTCGCAGGTGCAGTCTCTGGACGAGCTGAAGGGCAAGACCATCTCGGTACCCTTCGCCTCCACCGCCCATGGCCTGCTGCTGCGCGCCGTGGCCGCACAGGGCTGGGACCCGGAAAAGGATGTGCGCATCATCACCCAGGCCCCGGAAGTGGCCGGCTCTGCGCTGCGCTCCAACCAGATTGACGCGCACGCCGATTTCGTGCCCTTCGCCGAACTCTTCCCCTGGCGCGGTTTCGCCCGCAAGATTTATGACGGTTCACAGGCCAGGGGCGCGACCTTCCATGGTGTGCTGGCCGATGGTGAGTATGCGGAAAAATATCCGGAAGTTGTCGCCGCCTATATTCAGGCCGTGAATGAGGCTGACCGGCTGGTGAGCGCGGAGCCGGAAAAATATTCCGAGCTGATCGCCAAGCATTCCGGTGTGGAGCCGGAAGTGGTGTACCTGTTCCATGGCCCGCTGGGTCTGCAAACCCGCGGCACGGACTGGAAGCCGGAATACAAACAGGCGGTTGCCACCTCGCTGGAGACGCTGAAGCTGCTCAAGCGTGCCGATCAGGATGTCGATCTCGACAGTTTCGTGGTGGATACATACGCCCGCGCCGCTGCCAGCCAAGGCGGACAGGATTATGAGGCCGCTCTCAAAAACTATGCGCAAAGCCCGCTCAACGCCAAGGATGCCCTGACCGGAGAGGACATTACCGACCCGAAGCGCGTGGCGCAGATCTGGGTGCAGGGTGAGCCGAAGGTGCGCCATTACGCATCCGCCGAAAATGCCTTCAAGGCCCTGAAGGCGCTGGAAGGCGAGGAGAAGTCCGCCCGTGCCGTCTATGCGCAGGATCGTGAAAGCGGCATCAAGCTGCTGGCTCCGCAGGCGTGGTTTGTGGTGGCCGATAATGGCGAGGTCAGCGCCTTCCTGCTCCGGCAGAATGCCGAGAGCTGGGCGAAGGACAAGGGCGGCAAGGTGCTGGACTTCTCAGGCGTGAAGTCTGTCCAGCTCGCCAGCAAGTGATGGCGGCCGCGCGCATGGCTCATCTTTCCTCCGCCACCCCTTCACAGCCCATTCCCGCCCGGCAGGCGGGTGCGGGGCGCAGTTTCCGCACCCGTGGAAGCTGGCTGCTGCGCGCGGCATCTCTCGTCCTGTGCATCCTTCTGTGGCAGCTCTTCTCATGGCTGCCGCTGGATCTGGGCTTCATCACCTTCCGCAATGTGCCGCCACCGACAGAGGTGGCGGATGCGGCCCTGCATCTGTTCAGCTCCCCCAAGCTGTTCAACCATGTCTCCAGCAGCCTGTGGCGCGTGCTGTGCGGCTATGGGCTGGCGGCGGTGGCGGGCATTGCGCTGGGCCTTCTGGTGGGGCGCTCGCGCCTTGCCGGCCAGGTGCTGATGCCGCCGCTGGAACTGCTGCGGCCCATCCCCGCCGTGGCGTGGATTCCGCTGGCGATCCTGATGTTTGCCTCATCTGAACTGTCGATGATCTTCATCACCTTCACCGGCGCGCTGTTCCCCATTCTGCTCGGCACCATTCACGGGGTGGAGAGCGTGGACCCGCGCCTTGTGGCCTCTGCCCGCAGCCTTGGGGCCGGCCCGCGCGCCATATTGCTGGAGGTGGTGCTGCCCGCCGCCGCGCCCGGTATCGTGACCGGACTTGCCATTGGCATGGGCACATCATGGTTCTGCCTTGTGACGGCGGAGATGATCTCCGGTCAGTATGGCATCGGCTATTACACCTGGGAGTCCTACACGCTTCAGAACTACCCGGACATTGTGGTGGGCATGATCCTGATCGGCCTGCTGGGCATGGGCAGCAGCGCCCTGCTGCGCCTTGCCGGGGCGCGACTGATGCCATGGCATAAAAGCGGGGAGGCCCGTCGATGACCGCCCCCCTCCAGACCCCATCTGCCGCATCTGCCGCCGCACCCGGGCGCATTGATGCCTCCCACCTGTTCATCCGCCTTGGCGAAGGGCCTCAGGCCTTTGAAGCGGTGCGTGATGTGAGCTTCACCGTGCCGGGTGGGCAACTGGTGTGCATTCTCGGCCCCTCCGGTTGCGGAAAATCCACCCTGCTGGGGGCGCTGGCCGGCCATATTCCGGTGTCCGAGGGCGCGCTGCTGGTGGATGGCGCCCCCATCTGCGGCCCCCATCCCGAGCGGGGGATCGTCTTCCAGCATCACACGCTGTTTCCGTGGAAGAGCGTGCTGGAAAATGTCGCCTTCGGTCCGAAAATGCGTGGGGTGCCCAAAGAGACGCGCAGAAAACAGGCGCAGGATATTCTGCATTCCGTGGGGCTGGCCGATTTTGCCGGGCTTTATCCGCGCCAGCTTTCCGGCGGCATGCAGCAGCGGGTGGAGATTGCCCGCGTGCTGGTGAACAATCCCCGCCTGCTGTTGATGGATGAACCTTTCGGGGCGCTGGACGCCCTGACCCGCATGATGATGCAGGAGCTGCTTCTGGAGATCTGGAGCCGGGTGCGCACCACCATCATTTTCGTGACGCACGATATTGATGAGGCGCTGTTTTTGGCAGACCGCGTGCTGGTGATGAGCCCGCGACCGGGACAGATCATCGAGGACATCACCGTGCCATTCCCCCGCCCGCGCCAGAGCGAGATCGTCTCGGAGCCGGAGTTTGGTCGCCTCAAGCGCCATTGCCTGGAGCTGTTGCGCCCCAGTGTGCCGCGTGAGCCGCTGCCCCGCCTCAGCCCTATCGGCAATGGGCTTTCGGCTTGATGTGATGAGCGCCTAGTGGCCGTGGTCCTTGCCATAAACCGCTTTGGGGTCGAAGCGCGGCGTATCGCCCGTGAAGCCGAGGCGGGTTTCGGCGCTGGCCGCGGCCCCGAGCGGCACGGTGCGATAGAAGCAGGAGCGCCGGCCGGTGTGGCAGGCGGCGCCCGTGCCGCCCATCTCCACCTTGATCACCACCGCATCCTGATCGCAATCAATCAGGATTTCCCGAACCTTCTGGGTGTGGCCGGAGGATTCGCCCTTCTTCCAGAGCTTGCCGCGGGAACGGCTGAAATAGTGCGCCTCGCCCGTTTCCATGGTGAGGGAGAGGGCCTGCGCATTCATGTGCGCCAGCATCAGCACTTCACCACTGGCGGCATCCACCGCCACACAGGTGATGAGCCCGGCGGCATCAAAGCGCGGGCTGAGAAGGGTGCCTTCCTCCAGCGCCTCGCCGGTCTGCGGGGCAGGGAAGGGGGAGTGGGAATCACACATGGCGCAAGCCCGGTTGGGGAGGCCCGTCTCCGGCAGGAGGGGCTTGTCTGGATGAGTGCCGCGCTCAGCCTTTCGAGCGCAGCATGGTCATGAAACGCACCTGCTCGGCAGGGTTGTCGCGGAACATGCCGGTGAACTGCGTGGTGAGGGTGGTGACACCCGCCTTGGCCACGCCGCGCATGGTCATGCACATATGCTCGGCCTCGATCAGCACCGCCACGCCGCGCGGGCGCAGGCCCTCTTCGAGCGTGCTGGTGATCTGCGAGGTGAGATGCTCCTGCGTTTGCAGGCGCCGTGCGTAAATATCGACGATCCGCGCGATCTTGGACAGGCCCACCACCCGCTCCACCGGGAAATAGGCCACATGGGCCTTGCCGAAGAAGGGCACCATGTGGTGCTCGCAATGGGAGTGGAAGGGAATGTCGCGCAGCAGAACGAAATCGTCGAAATTGCCGATTTCACCAAAGGTGCGCTCCAGCAGTTCCTCGGCATCTTCCCGATAGCCGGAGAACAGCTCATCATAGGCCTTCACCACCCGCTTGGGGGTATCCAGAAGGCCCTCTCTGGCCGGGTTCTCGCCAATATAGGCCAGAAGCGTGCGCACCGCGGCCTCTGCCGCCTCCCGCGAGGGGCGAGGGGGCGCCTTGCCGGCAACAAGGGCTGCCGCCGTGGTCTTGTCTGAGCTGTCGCTGTGTGTCTTGAGCACTCTATTCACCGCATCCATGGCGTTCGTTTCTCGCCAACCCCGTCCGACCGCCTCGTTTCCGAAGCGGGAGTGTCACCGGTCGTCGGCCACGCACGCGGGAAAATCCGGTTGCGCGCCACTGGATGTGCCAGCGGTGTGCCGTCGTCCTCATACGCCTGTCTGACCCAGGCTGAACCTTGGTATGATGGGGACGAAGCCGACCCTTCGCAAGTGCGAATGTCCATAAGGCACGGCACATGCGAACGGGCCTTCATCATGCCCATTGCTGCGCTATATAAGACGATAAATCGCGACGGCAACTGCCCGGCCATTCTGGAGGGGCAGAAAAGCGGCCTCCTGCGGCTGGAAAAGGCTGATGATCAACGACGTTTACAATGCGCGCATTCTGGCTCTCGCGGCTGAAATCCCGCGGCTGGGGCGCCTTTCCGCCCCGGATGCGAGCGCGAAGGCCCATTCCCGGCTGTGTGGCTCCACGGTCACGATCGACCTGGTGATGGACGGGGACAAGGTGGCCGATTTTGCCCATGAGGTGCGTGCCTGCGCCCTCGGGCAGGCCTCATCCTCGCTGATGGCGCGTCATATCGTGGGCATGAGCGCGGATGAGCTGCGCACATTGCGCGAGACGATGCGTCGCATGCTGAAGGAGGATGGCCCGCCACCGGAGGGGCGCTGGGCGGATTTCGCGGTGCTGGAGCCGGTGCGCGAATACAAGGCGCGCCATGCCTCGACCCTCCTGACATTCGATGCGGTGGTGGACGCGCTGGACCAGATCGCGGCCGCCCGCGCGCAGGCTGCATCCGCGCCCGGCCATATCGCGCCATGACGAGCGACGGGCCGCAGGAGAAGTCCCCGGGCCCGCTCTCCGGCCTGCCATGGAAGGCCCCTTCACCAGCTCCCCGGCAAGAGGATGGGGCAAAGCGGCTTGTGCGCTTTGTGACCCATCTTCCGCGTTATGTCCTGCGGGTGCCGATATGGATATATCGCTATAGCCTCTCCGCCTTCATGGGGCGGCAGTGCAGATATCTGCCCACCTGCTCGCAATATGCGGATGAGGCCATCGCCCGGCATGGAGCATGGCCCGGCCTGTTCATGACAACGGCGCGGATCTGCCGGTGCAACCCGTGGGGCGGGCATGGCTATGATCCTGTGCCACAATGCCTGCCGGCGCAGGCGCGCTGGTATATGCCCTGGCGTTATGGCATCTGGCGCATGCCCCGGCGGGAGCATGCCGATGAGATGACCAGGTGCGAGGGGGAGGGCGCTGATATAGCCTGCCCCCAGGACAGGACAGACGTGAGCAGGCCGGCAGGCCGGGATGGGGAGATACGCGCATGGCGCTGATTTTCAGCGGGGCGGACGCGACGGATGCGCGTGGATGGGTCTCTCGCCTGTCTGGGGCAGAGCTGTTCATTCTGGGGCCGGAAGGGGCGGGCGCACCTGTTCTGGCAACGATTCGCGTGCCGGTGGTGGAGCCGTTCCGGCCCCTTTCGAATGGAGACTATGCTCCTGCCGGTGCCTGGCTTGGCACGGTGCTGCGTCCGGGTGTCGCGGAAAGCTTCCGCCTGAAGGCGCTGGAAGGCACGCTGGTCATCACCGGCGCCATCACGGCCACAGGCGGTGGGGGCGAGCTGGAGCTGGATAGTCGCACCCTGTCATTCGGTGACCTGATCACCTTGAGTTCCGGCCATCTGGCTGTGGATGGCAGTCATTCCCCATCGCGGTTGCACCTCAAGCTTTTGGGCGCCGCATCCCCGGCCCGGCCCGATGGACAGCGCTTCAAGGTGCATTGGGACAGCTGGTACGAGAAGAAGACGGTGACCTATCCCGAGATCTTCTATCTCACCAATCTGCCCGCTTATGTCCACACGGTCACATTGTGCATCCTGCACCCGCAGTTTCGTTATACGGGGCTGGACGACAATGTGTTCGAGACCACGGGGATGCAGTTTTATGGCTCCGGCCACCAGCTGCGCAATGCGCTGGATGTGCTGCGCCTGCGCCAGCCGAAGATCCGCATCGGCATGGGAATCCAGCAGGGCGGCGCGCTGGGGTTCGAGCCTTATGACCCGAAGGGCTGGGCGGGCATGACCAGCGCCCATCTGGCCTCCATGCGCCGCTTTGCGGATGACATGGGCATTCGCGAGATCGATGTGATCTGTGAAACCATCTCCTCCGTGATGGAGGAGCAGATGCACTGCGTCACGGGGGCGGATGGGGAGGTCTCGTGCTTTACGGATGCCGAGCTGGTGGGGGTGATCCGCGCCTTCCGCGAGCGTTTTCCCCGCCCGCATTATACGCTGGCTTTCGATGGCTATAATACCGGGGCCTATTTCGGCCCCTATCGCCGCCAGCGTCCGCTGGGATGGAACCATGGCTATGTCGCGGCACTGACGCGCAACCCGGAGACGCGGGATGCGCTGGATGTCATCAACATCATGTCGTTTGACGAGCAGGCCGGTTATGATCCGGTGCGGGCGCTGGAAGCCTACAGCTACGCCTTTCCCGGGGTCGAGATCTATCTGGGCCTGCGCTCGGGGCCGCCATGGCACGGCACAAGGAGCATGAGCCTCCTCAACTGCCTTGATTATATCAATGCCACCATTGGCCTTGGCACGGCGGGAATCTGGCTTTATTCGCTGTTGTGGGATGTGGGCGAATACAAGCCGCCCTACAGTGCGACCAAGCCGGACAGCAACATGATGGCCCGTCTGGTGGCGGAGCGCTTCAACCTGCCGGAGGCGGACAAACCCCTGGTCACAGGGCTTGCGGACCAGTTGCCGCCCTTGCCATGGTGGACACCGTGAGTGGGCCGCGGCCGCGTGCGACGCGCTGACCTGAAGGCGAGGGCGTTGACGAATGGGGCCGTTCGGGCGCACATGTTGTCTGTAGGAATACTGAACAGATGCCGGCTGAAGCCGGGGGTTCAGGCAAATGAGATGAGCGACCCCGGAGGGGATCGCACAGTGAGGGTGGAACGAGATGACACTTGCTGCGCTGGCAACGGAAACAGATGCGCATCAGGACAGCAGGGGCATGGCAGCCGCCATTCGCACCATTTCTGTTGATCCCTCGCGCAAACGCTGGACCCGTGAAGAGGCTGCAGCCCTGTATCGCGCGCCGTTCAATGATCTGCTGTTCAAGGCGCAGACCATCCACCGCGCGAATTTCGATCCCAATGCCGTGCAGGTGAGCCGTCTGCTCTCCATCAAGACTGGCGGTTGCGCCGAGGATTGCGGCTATTGCAGCCAGTCTGCCCGCAACGGGGCGGACCTGAAGGCCTCCAAGCTGATGGAGGTGGAGCGCGTCATCAATGAAGCGCGCAAGGCGCGTGAGGCCGGTTCCACCCGCTATTGCATGGGCGCGGCATGGCGCAGCCCCAAGGAGCGGGACATGGAAACCCTGCTCGCCATGGTGAAGGGCGTGAAAGAACTCGGCATGGAAACCTGCATGACGCTGGGCATGCTGAATGTGGATCAGGCCATGCGCTTCAAGGAAGCCGGGCTCGACTATTACAACCACAATATCGATACGTCGGAGAACCACTACTCCAACATCATCACCACCCGCACCTTCGCGGACCGGCTGGAGACCCTCTCCAATGTGCGCGAGGCCGGTTTGAAGGTATGCTGTGGCGGCATCATCGGCATGGGTGAGGGGGAGGTGGACCGGGTGGACATGCTGGTCACCCTCGCCAATCTGCCCGAGCCGCCGGACAGCGTGCCGATCAACATGCTCATTCCCATTCCCGGCACCCAGCTTGAGGATGCCGAGCCGGTGAACCCCATCGATTTCGTGCGCACCATTGCCCTTGCGCGCATCATGATGCCGAAATCGCATGTGCGCCTCTCCGCCGGCCGCACCGAAATGAGCGACGAGATGCAGGCCCTCTGCTTCTTTGCCGGCGCCAATTCCATCTTTGGCGGTGAAGTGCTGCTGACCGCCGACAATCCCGGCGAGGACAAGGACGAGGCGCTGTTCTCCCGTCTCGGCATCCGGCCGATGGAGTTCAGCGAGCTTTGAGCATGGGCGCGAATGACGATCATCCGGCCGGGATGCAATCCCTGCCGGACGGTGCGTCTGAAAGCCCTCTCAGGCGGTTTGAGGTCACGCTGCGCGGGCTGGAGCGCAAGGCCCGCCTGCGCACCCTTGCGCCCCGCACCGGGCTGGATTTCGCCTCGAACGATTATATCGGCCTTGCCGGTTCGGCCCGCATGGCCGATGCGGTGCGGCGTGCTCTGGATCATGGCACGCCTGTCGGCGCAGGCGGCTCCCGTCTGCTGCGCGGCAATACGCTGGAGCATGAGGCGCTGGAGCATGAGGCCGCCCGCTTCTTCGGGGCGGAGAAGGCTCTGTTCTTTGGTGGCGGCTTCATTGCCAATTATGCCGTGCTCACCACCCTGCCGCAGAAGGGCGATCTGCTGGTGATGGATGAGATGATCCATGCCAGCGCCCATGAAGGCGCGCGGGCCGGGCGTGCCCATGTGGTGGAAGCGGCGCATAATGATGTGAACGCTTTTGAGGATCGCATTCGCGAATGGCGCGCGGCCGGTGGGGTCGGTCGTGTCTGGATGACGGTTGAAAGCGTCTACAGCATGGATGGCGACACCGCCCCGCTGGCGGAGCTTGCCGCGCTGGCCGACAGGCATGACGCCTTTCTCTTTGTGGATGAAGCCCATGCGACCGGCGTTTTCGGGCCGGGTGGGCGCGGCCTCGCCGCTCCCTTCGAGGGGCGGGAAAATGTGCTGGTGCTGCACACTTGCGGCAAGGCGCTGGGGTCTTCCGGTGCGCTGGTGGCCGGGGCAAGGGTGTTGTGCGATTTCATGGTGAACAGGGCGCGCCCCTTCATCTATGCCACAGCTCCCTCGCCACTGGTGGCCGTGGCCACGCAGGAAGCGCTGGCCATGGTGCGGGATGAACCCCAGCGGCGCGAGAAGCTCGCCCGGCTCATTCGCTTTGCCGGGCAGGAGATGGAGCGCACGGGCCTGCTGGCGCGCGGCGTGGGCCTGAGCGGCACGCAGATCCAGCCGGTGATTGTGGGCGACAATGCCCGGACGATGCAGCTTGCCGCCGCGCTTCAGGCCCGCGGGTTTGATGTGCGCGGCGTGCGTCCGCCGACTGTTCCTGAAGGCACGGCCCGCCTGCGGATTTCGCTGACCCTGAATGTGGATGAAGCCGCCGTGACGCGCCTGTTCGACGCTCTGGCGGAAGAATGGGAAAGGCACGAGCCCTAGCCGGCGTGCGGCATCACGTCTGCTGGTTCGCGGAAAACATGATGAAGGCAAGTGAGCAGGCGGCCCCTGCTGTTTCCGGGCGGGCGCTGGTGGTGACGGGGACCGATACGGGTATCGGCAAGACAGTCTTCAGTGCGGGCCTCGCCGCATTTCTGGACGGGGCCTACTGGAAGCCGGTCCAGTCCGGTCTTGATGAGGAAACCGACACGCAGACCGTGGCCCGCCTTTCCGGTCTTGCGCCAGGGCGCCTGCTGCCGGAAGCCTGGCGCCTGAATATGCCGGCCTCCCCGCATCTCTCGGCCGCGCTTGACGGGGTGAGGATCGATCCCGCCCGTCTGGAACCGCCGCCGGCGGATCGTCCGCTCATCATAGAAGGCGCTGGCGGGCTGATGGTGCCGCTGACAGATGATGTGCTGTTTCTGGATGTGTTCGCCCGCTGGCAATTGCCTCTCGTGCTGTGCGCGCGGGCCGGGCTGGGCACCATCAATCACACCCTCCTTTCGCTTGAGGCATTACGCCGCCGTGCCATTCCCGTGCTCGGTGTGGCATTGATCGGGGAGTATGAGGCTGAAAATGCCCGCATCATCTCGCATCTGGGCGCGGTGAAGGTCCTGGGCTGTCTGCCTCCGGTTTCTCCACTGGATGCGCCCGCGCTGCGGACCGCATTCGAGACCCATTTCCGGCGGAACGATTTTCTGGAGGTGCTGACATGAGCCGCTCCGATACACCGGCATCGCGCCCGGCTTCCCCCATCTGGCATCCCTTCACCCAGCATGCCCTGCAAGGAGAGATGACGCCCATCGTGCGGGGGGAGGGGGCCTATCTCTATACGCCGGGGGGCGAGCGCATCATCGATGCCATCGCCTCATGGTGGGTGGTGACCCATGGGCACCGCTATGCGCCCATCATCAATGCCATCAAGGCGCAGGCGGATCAGCTCGATCAGGTCATCTTCGCCGGTTACACCCACCCCCCGGCAGAGGCGCTGGCGGCAGGCCTTGTGGCGGTGACGCCGGAGGGGCTGGACCATGTGTTCTTCTCGGACAGCGGCTCCACCTGTGTGGAGGTGGCGCTGAAGATGGCGCTGGGCTACTGGCGCAATATCGGGCAGCCCCGCAACGGCATCATCGTGATGGAAGGCAGCTATCACGGTGACACCATCGGCACCATGTCTGTCGGTGCGCGCGGGGTGTTCAATGCCGCCTATGCGCCGCTGCTGTTCGATGTGGCGCAGGTGCCCTTTCCGGAGAAGGGGCGCGAGGATGAAACGCTGAAGGCGCTGGAGACCCTGTGCGCGCAGGAGCCGGCGGCCTTCATCGTGGAGCCCCTCATTCTGGGCTCCGCCGGCATGAAGATGTACGGGCCGGATATTCTGGCTGCCATGAAGCGGATCTGCGAGGCCCATGGCGTTCTCTTCATCGCGGATGAGGTGATGACGGGCTGGGGCCGCACGGGCACTCTGTTCGCCTGTGAGCAGGCCGGCGTGGTGCCTGATATCGCCTGCTACTCCAAGGGGCTGACGGGCGGCTCCCTGCCTCTGGCCGTCACCATGTGCGGGCATGCGATTTTTGATGCCCATTATTCCGAGGACCGCACCCGCACCTTCTTCCACTCCTCCTCCTATACGGCCAACCCCATCGCCTGTGCGGCGGGCCATGCCAATCTTCAGGTGTGGCGCGATGAGCCGGTGCCGGAGCGCATCGCCACATTGCAGGCGCGGCAGGCCCGGCATCTGGAGCGGTTTCGCGCGGATGCCCGCTTTGATGACGTGCGCCAGTGCGGCACCATCACGGCGCTGGATCTGAAGGTCTCTGATGCCGGCTATCTGGCCGATGTCGGGCCGCGTCTGCGGGCATTCTTCGCAGAGCGCAACCTGCTGCTGCGCCCGCTGGGCAACACCATTTATGTGATGCCGCCCTATTGCGTGACAGAGGAGGATCTCGACCTGATCTATGGCGGCATTGCCGCCGCGGCGGACATGATCGGCTGAGGCCTCTCTCCTGTTTGATGCGTGCAGGCACATGGCCCTGAATGATATAAGCCCAGCTCAGGCTTCACCTGATGGTGTTGCGGTGAGGGAATGGAAGTCATGAATCTTGCGCTGAAGGGCCTGCGCGCCACCCAGATTGCCGGCACAGGCCGTTATGCGCCGGCGCGGCGTGTGGAGAATGCCGAGCTTGAGGCGCGGCTGGGGCTTGAGCCGGGCTGGATCGCCCGCCGCACCGGAATCATTGCCCGCCGCTATGCCGCTGATGGTGAGGCCCTGACAGATATTGCCCTCCATGCCGGGGAACAGGCCCTGCAAGCCGCCGGAATAGACCGCGCGGATGTGGCGCTGACCCTGCTGGCGACCTCGACGCCGGATCATCTCCTGCCGCCTTCCGGCCCTCTTCTGGCGCATCGTCTGGGCCTTTCCCGCTCCGGTGCCGTGGATCTGGCCGGGGCCTGTGCGGGCTTTCTTTATGCACTCTCGCTGGGTGACAGTTTCGTGCGCACGCAGGGCCGGCCGGTGCTGGTGGTGGCGGCCAATATTCTCAGCCGTCGCACCAATCCGAAAGACCGTTCCAGCGCCGTGCTGTTTGCAGATGCCGCGGGGGCGGTGGTGCTGGTGCCGGCCGGGCAGCCGGGCGCGGGTGTTCTGGGGGTGGATCTGGTTTCGGACGGGGCCTTTTATGACCTCATCCGCATACCTGCCGGGGGCAGCCGCGTGCCCTTCTCGCCGGATGTTTCTCCCGAGAGCCTGTTGATGGAAATGCCGGATGGCAAGGCGGTTTTCGCCAAGGCGGTGGAAATGATGACCGGCTGCTCCCGCATCGCCATGGAGCAGGCTGGCGTCACGGCGGGCGAGATCACCCGTTTTGTGCCGCATCAGGCCAATACCCGTATCTTTGAGCTGGTGCGCAGGGGACTGGATCTGCCAGAGCGGACTCTGGTCTCCAGCATCGAGGAATTCGGCAATTCCTCGGCCGCGACGATCCCCTTCTCGCTGGCCGCCAGTGTGGAGCGCAGTCCCCTGAAATCCGGCGAAAAAATCCTGATGACAGCGGTTGGCGCGGGGCTCACCGCAGGCGCGGTCGTTTTCGGCGTTCCCTGAGCGGCAGGAGGGGCAGGGCGCTCTTGCGCGCCGGTTGCTTCATGTGCAAGGCGCCGGCCCACAAGGCAAGGCTTGCGGGCCGGCGGATCATCAGCTTGCGCTCACATGTTCCGGCGCTTCGGTCGCCAGTTGTGAGGCCGGAGACTGGACCATCAGCAGATAGCGTTCCAGCTGCACCAGAATATCTGCGATGATCTGCTCGCGTGTCATGCCCATCACGTCATATCCGCGCGCGCCGTTTGAAAAATAGGTGCGCGCTTCAAAACGATAATCCGGATGTGCGGTTTCAAAGGGGGACAGGCTCGCCAGTGGCTGTGAGGTGGTGGTGACCCCATAGATGAAATCCCGCACCCCTTCTGCCGGACAGTGCAGGACGAGGCTGTCATCCTCTTCCACCACCTGGGCGGGGCGTCCGGTGCGGGTCAGCTCCCGCGCCACCTGCTCCATGGCCGGTTTCACATCATGGGCAATGAAGCGCTTCACCTCCTTTTCGCTGGGCGAATGAAGGATAAGGGCAAGGCGCCTTTGCCATGTCAGGCCGGAGGCCGGTGTGGCCGGCGGGGTCATCGGCAGGGCGGATTGCGCCTCCCGCTGCGCCAGATCGGCCCGCATGCCCTTGAACAGCGACCAGAGCAGGATAAGCATCACGACAGCAAAGGGCAGGGCGCTGGCAATGGTGGCCGATTGCAGGGCTCCGAGCCCGCCCGCGAGCAGCAGCCCGGCGGCCACAACGCCCGAAAGCGCGCACCAGAACACCCGCTGCACCAGGGAGGTCTGCGTTGCGCCACCTGCGGCAATCGAATCCATCACCATCGAGCCGGAATCCGCGCTGGTGACAAAGAAGATGGCGACAAGAAGAATGGCGAGCGAGCAGGTAACCGGCGCCAGAGGCAGATATTCAAAGAAACGGAACAGGCCAACCGAGACATCATTGACGACATTCGCCGCAAGGGCGCCATCGGCGATGGTCGTGTCAATGAAGATCGCCGTATTCCCGAACACCGTCATCCAGAAGAACGTGAACCCGGCCGGAATGAACAGCACGGCCAGAACGAATTCACGCACCGTTCTCCCGCGCGAGATGCGCGCAATGAACATGCCTACAAATGGAGACCAGGAGATCCACCAGGCCCAGTAGAACAGGGTCCAGCTGTCAATCCACGGGGTGGGTTCATAGGCATAGATATTGAATGTGCGCAGCAGCAGGCTATCGAGATAAGAGCCGATATTCTGCACGAAATCACGCAGCAGCAGGCTGGTGGGGCCAACAATCAGCACGAACAGCATCAGGGCGATGGCGAGCAGAAGGTTGGTTTCGGAAAGGATGCGCACGCCCCTGTCCAGCCCGCTGAGGACCGAGAGGGTGGCGCAGGCCGTGATGACCGCGATCAGCGGCACCTGGATCATCGGCCCGACAGGCGCATCCAGCAGATAGGCCAGCCCGGCATTGATCTGCATGACGCCCAGCCCAAGGGAGGTGGCCAGGCCGAACATGGTGCCCACCACCGCAAAAATATCCACCGCATGGCCAATAGCGCCGTTGATCCGGTCTTTCAGCAGGGGATACAGGCCGGAGCGGATGGTGAGCGGCAGATTGTACCGATAGCCGAAATAGGCCAGCGCCAGCCCCACCACCGCATAGGTTGCCCAGGCATGAATGCCCCAGTGGAAGAAGGTGATGGACATTGCCTCACGCATGGCTTCAACCGAGCGGCTTTCGGCTGCTGGCGGCTTCATGAAATGAGTAATGGGCTCACCAACCGCATAGTACATCAGGCCAATACCCATGCCGGCGGCAAACAGCATGGCGATCCACGATGTGAATTTGAAATCTGGCGTGGCATCATCCGGACCGAGCTTGAGGCGGCCGAAGCGTCCGAGGGCCAGAATAAGTACTCCGAAAAGAAAAATACCTACGGATAGAATATAAAACCATCCAAATAGTTCAATTATATTTTTATGTATGTGGCTAAATATATCTGCTGCACGATCTGGAAATATAACTCCGATCATGAGGAATAGAGCGATAATAATAACCGAACCAAAAAAGACAGGCGGATTAAGCGTAAGTTTCCCGAACATGCCACCCCGTGCGTTTGTGTCCATCTAAATCACGGCGATTAAAACGCATTTGCCATGAAATTGCCACCCTTTGGCAGGTTTGCTTGCTAAGCGCATGGGTTTCCTGAATTTTATCGAGGCGAGGAGGGTGCCGGAGGGGCAGGTGGTGGGCACATGCCAGGAGGTGCGCTGTATCCCGCATGCGGGTGGGTCATGCTGATAGGGCTGGCCGGAATGCTGTGGGGGTGCAGCGACAGATGCGCACGAGAGATCGCACACAGGATGCGCCGCTTGCTATCTGTCTGTCTGGAATTCAAGCCTGAACCGGCTTGCGCTTGGACATGGTGGAGCCGAGGGGAATCGAACCCCTGACCTCTGCAGTGCGATTGCAGCGCTCTCCCATCTGAGCTACGGCCCCGTGTCCATGGGAGGCGTCATTTAGTGTGGGATGGTTGATCCTGTCAAGCAGCCCGCAGGGGCAGAAGTGCGCGGACTGGTGAAGTTGTCCACTGCTTTCAGAAAAAAGCAGAGTTTTGCGGCTGGCGAGAGGGGCGATGCAGTCATGCCCCGGCACAACTCCCCTTCAATAACAATCGGTTGGAAATGTTTCCCGCCAAATGCGTGATGCCGGCTTCAGCATGGTCGGGACGTCTGCTCGGAGCCGCCGAAAGATGGGGCGCTCAGTGATCTGTGGGTGACATTCCGGGCTGTCCCAAGATATAGGCAGGCATGCCTCGCAAGATTTCCAAGAATCCACCGTCTTCGGAGCGTGCTTCACCCGCAGGCAAGGTGCCGCCGGCAAAGCCGCGCAAGGCCAGCCCCGTGGTGGCGCAGAAGGCGCCGCGCCGGAACAAGGCGGTTGCCAATGCCGCTGCGGCCTCTCATGGCAAGACGCTGGCGCAGGGCGCCGGAATCTGGAGCGAGGCCGAGATTTTCGAGGCATTCAGCCGGTTTGAAAAGCAGAACCCGGAGCCGAAAGGTGAGCTGGACCACAGCGATGCCTATACGCTGCTCGTGGCTGTCGTGCTTTCCGCGCAGGCGACCGATGTGGGGGTGAACAAGGCCACCAAGGGGCTGTTTGCGGCGGCCTCCACCCCGGCGGCCATGGTGGAGCTGGGTGAGGAGCGGGTGGCGAATTATATTCGCACCCTCGGCCTGTTCCGGGGGAAGGCCCGAAATGTGGTGGAGCTGTCCCGGTTGCTGCTGGAGCGTCATGGCGGAGAGGTGCCATGTGACCGGGCGGCGCTGGAGGCATTGCCCGGGGTGGGGCGCAAAACCGCGAATGTGGTTCTGAATATTGCATTTGGCGTGCCGACCATTGCGGTGGATACGCATCTCTTCCGTGTCGCAAATCGCACCGGCCTCGCGCCCGGCGCAACGCCGCTGGCGGTGGAGGAGGGACTTGAGGCGCGGGTGCCGGACCGCTTCAAGCTGCACGCCCATCACTGGCTCATCCTGCACGGGCGTTACATCTGCAAGGCACGCCAGCCGGAATGCGCGCGCTGTATCATCGAGGATCTGTGCCGCTGGCCGGAGAAGCATTTCTGATATCTGCCTGAATACAGGCATGGCCCCTGTGCTGCGGCCGGCTTTCGGGCCGGATGGGCCTTTGCTGGCGCGGTTCGGGTGGGGCGAAAGTCAGACGGCGGATCTGTCCGCGCCTGTTCCACTCAGCCACTTGCCCGCCTGGGGTGGATTATTCTTATGGATGACCTTTTCTGTTATCCAGCACTGTGGGGGGTGTCCCACTCAAAAAGGATCGGCACATATTTATATATTCATGAATCTGTTTTGTATTTTCGGGATTGTGAAGATTATAAATATATCAAGTGCAATCCATCCGAGGAAATCGCCGGCCTCTTCACTTGCAACCGGTTCGGTTCTGCACCGGTGATGCGGGATTGGCGGGCGCATATTGTGCGTTTTCCACCATCACCTGAAATGCAAGGCTTCTCCTGCGCGTGAGACTCTGCTTCAAATTGCAGAATGAAGGGCGAAGTTGTCATGGGTGGAGATGCGGGCGGGGTGGCCCATGCTCGGGGTGGTCCTTTTACCCTCCTGTCAGCAGTGCAGATCACCTGATGGTCTGAAGTCCTCCATGTGGTGTGGTTGCGCATGACGGGGGCTTCATGTCCTGATCATCAGGACATGAAAAATGCAGAACAGCAGGAGGAGCGACATGCGGCACAAACTGATCCTGGCGACGCTGTTCATCATGGCGGCAAGCCCGGCTGTGGCCCGTGAGGCAGCCCGGGAGGTGGCGAAGGCGCCATTGACCGCATTGTGCGCTCTGGAAAAGCTGTGCCATCTGAAGAAATATTATGAGGTGCCGGAATTCCGCCTCGGCGGAAGCTACGACCTCGATGCCCCTGCCAAATGGGAAAATGGCGGAGAGGGCGGCGTGACGCTGGAATCCCTGGGAGGGGACAAGCTGCGCACAGCCTATATTGCCATTGGCACCCCCCGTTACAATGATGCGGGCGAGATCACCAATGCCATCATCATCAATTCCTATTATTCCGGCGATGCCACCAATATGTATGCCCAGTGGGTGGAGGGCACCTCCCTTTCGGGCGGCCCTGTCATCGGCCCGAACCGGCTGCTGGATACCAACCAGTATTATGTGGTGATGGTGGATGCGCTGGGCATGTGGGGAGCCAGCAAGCCATCGGACGGGCTGGGGCAGAAATTCCCGCAATACAGCTTCATGGACATGGTGCAGGCCAATTACCGGATGCTGCGCGACCATTTGAAGATAGGTCGCGCGGCTCTTGTCAGCGGCGTGTCCATGGGCGGCACCCAGAGCTATGTCTGGGGTGTGATGCATCCCGGTTTCATGAATGGCCTCATGCCCATCGGCGGCTCCACACAGGGAGATGGCGAGGATCCGGTGGGGAGCTGGACCTTCCAGCTGATGTCCTCGGCCATCGAGTCCGATCCCAACTGGCGCGCCACCAATGGGAATTACTATGACCTGCCGAAGGAACAGCACCCCAATCAGGGCGTGGCCTTTGGCTGGTCATTGCTCGGCCTCACCGGTTTCGATCTCAGCTATCGCTCCACGCAGGACTGGGCGAAGGTGGAGCCCGATGTGTTCTACTGGAACCCGCCCAATGAGAAGGCCGGTTCCGCTGTCGCCGCGATGGCGCAGAAATTCGATGCGGTGGACCTGCTGTGGCGCAACCGCGCCGGGCAGAGCTACAATATCAACAAGGATCTCGGTCGTATCAGCGCCCGCACGCTGGTGATGCATATCGAGAACGACCAGTGGCAGATGCTGGATCTGGCCCGGCGCGCGGTGAAGCGCGTGCCGGGGGCGGAGCTGGTTTCGGAGCCAAATCCGCTGGCGCATTATGGCGTGTTCTCCATCCTCAACAACAAGGCGTTTGAGCCCACCGTCGTCCGCTTTCTGGATGATGTCTCGCGCTCCACCCGCAATGCCCGGATGGTGGCGAAGAATTACCGGACACCGGGCATTTCCCCCGATGTTTCGGCCAAGAAGTCCTTCTGGAATGACTTTGTGACCTATCCCTTCCCGGTGAAGAAGGTCACGGTGAAGGACAACCAGGGCGTGGCCTGGGATATTGGCTATATTGACGAATATAATGGAACGGACCCCAACCCGGATGTGCTTGTCATCGTCCATGGCAAGGGCGCGTTTGCGGGCCAGTATGGCAATGTCATCCGCATCGCGCTGGAACGTGGCCTGCGGGTGATCGCGCCGGATCTGCCACATTATGGCATGTCCGCGCCCGGAAATCTGGACAAGACCCGCGCCCGCACCATGCAGGACATGCGCGAGGTGGTGCATGGGCTGGTGGTGGAGCATCTGGGCGTGAAGAAGGCGGCCTATATGGGCCACTCGCTCGGTGGCCAGCTGGTGATGGGCTATGCCCTGACATGGCCGGATGCCGTCTCCCGCCTCATACTGGAAGCCCCGTCCGGGCTTGAGGAATATCCGCGCGAGGTCGCCATCGGGCCGGACAGGAAGCTGGATCTGTTCAACCCGGAATTTGCCCGCAATTTCGACAAGTGGGCCGAAACCTGGGACAAGCTGGGGATGCGCAAGGCCGAGCGTGACAAGACCGCCCAGCAGGTGGAGGATTTCTACAATTTCCGCCAGCGGGATCCGGTCACGGGTGTCACCTCACCGGCCCATTCGGGTTATTTCGTTCGCGACAGTGAATATGCCCGCCTGCATACCAGCCAGCGCGTGGGCATGATCAAGGGCAATCCGCGCGAGCTGGACCAGTGGGTGGATGTCTTCATCTTTGATGTCTATGGCATGGTGTCCGAATTGCAGGAGAGTGATCCCGACAATCTGTACCGCCGGCTCACGGAACTGAAGATTCCCATCTTCCTCTCGTTCGGAGACCGGGAGCCCTTCATTCCCGGCACGCCGATGAACGGGAAGGCGGATCTCAGCCGCGACATCATACTGCCCTTCATGCAGCGCATGGACAGGGCCGGAAATGCCGTGCAGATGAAGCTCTATACCGATACCGGACACTTCATCCACACCGACAACCCGGTCGAGTTTGCCGAGGATGTGGTGGACTTCATACAGACCGGGCAGGTGAACACCACCTCGCCCGGCGTGATTGACCGGCTGATCCATGGCGGACCTGCGGCAAGGGGGGCGGCTCCTGCGGTTGCCGCGCCTGTCGCCCGGCCCGCCGCCCTGAACAAGTAGAACAGTGGAGACGTGAATGGCTCGCATCAAGGCCGGGGATCTTTCCCTCGGCTGGCGCGAATGGGGCAAGGGTGATGTCACCGTTCTGTTCATCCATGGCAATCTGGCCAGCAAGGACTGGCTGGATCTGGCCTCCCCCTATTTCCCGCCCGACATTCGCACCATCGCGGTGGACTGGCGGGGCTGCGGGGAGAGCGACCGGCCGGTTGCCGACCCGGATTATGGCAATTACAGCATGCAGCAGCATGCGCAGGACATGATCGCCGCGCTCGATGCGCTGGGGGTGGGGTTCTGCCATCTGGCGACCCATTCCACCGGCGGCATCATCGCCATGCGCATGCTGCTGATGCAGCCGGAGCGGTTTGGCCGTGTGCTGCATCTGGACCCGGTCTCGCCGGCAGGTATTGCCTTCGGGCCGGAGCAGGTGGCGGTGTTCGACGCCATGAGCCATAGCCGGGACATCACCCGCACCGTCATGGCCGGCGCGGCCTCGTCATTGTTCGATGCCGCTTCTCTGGTGCCAGGGCAGATGCCGCGTTTCGTCCATCCCGTTACGGATGTCAGCCGGCTCGCCTTCGACCGGTTCATTGACCAGACATTCGGCGTGGCCAATGGCATCTGGCTGGGGACGCCGATCAATCTGGACCGCGAATATAAAAGCGGCGAGCTGGTCGCGCGCATGAAGGATATTCCGCATGAGCAGCTCATCCTGTGGGGGCAGCATGATGGCTGGATCCAGCGTGCGGATCTGGAACGCATGGCGCGGGAAATGCCGCATTGCCGGCTGGTGACGCTGCCATGCGTGGGTCACTCCGCCAATATCGAGGCCCCGCAACTTTATGCCGGCTATTTCGGTGCCTGGTTTGGCGGGCTCGACCGCTAGGGCGCGATACTGCTGAAGACAGAACATAAAAGGCCGCGCCGGAGAAATCCGGCGCGGCCCTTTTGCTTCCAGGGAAATGTGGAGGGTTCAGCGCATTTCGGCGAGGAAGGCGCGCACGGCGCCCGGGTCCACATCCCTGGCCACATAAGCCTCGCCGATCCCGCGCACCAGAATGAAGGTGAGGGCGCCACGGCTGACTTTCTTGTCCTGGGCGATCAGGTCCATCAGGCCATCCGTATCCGGCAGCTCGCCCGGCACATCCGAGATGCGGGTGGGCAGGCCGGCGGCTTCCAGATGGCGCACCACGCGGGTGACGTCCTGCCCCGGGCACAGGCCGAGCCGGGCGGAAAAGGCAAAGGCCAGCGCCATGCCGATGGCAACGCCTTCTCCATGCAGCAGACGGCTGGAATAACCCGCACCCGCTTCCAGCGCGTGGCCGAATGTATGGCCGAGATTGAGCAGCGCCCTGTCCCCGGTTTCCTTCTCGTCCCGCGCCACAATGGCGGCCTTGGCCCGGCAGCTCGCGGCCACGGCGGCGATGCGCTCCGGCCCGCCATTCAGCACGCCGGCATAATCGCGCTCCAGCGTCTCGAACAAAGCGCGGTCGCCGAGCAGGCCATATTTCACCACTTCGGCATAGCCGGCGCGCACTTCGCGGGCGGGCAGGGTGTCCAGGGCGGCGGTATCGGCCAGAACCAGAACCGGCTGATGGAACGCGCCCACCAGATTCTTGCCCTGAGGGGAATTGATGCCGGTCTTGCCACCCACGGAGGAGTCGACCTGCGAGAGCAGGGTGGTGGGGGCCTGCACCACATCCACACCGCGCCGCAGCACCGATGCGGCAAACCCGGCCAGATCGCCGACAACCCCGCCGCCCAGCGCCAGAACCAGGTCCCGTCGCTCGATACGGGCGGAGATGAGCCCTTCCACCACATGCTGGAGCCCGGCCCAGCACTTGGTCTGTTCTCCCGGCTCCACCAGAATGGCCGTGTGCTCAATCCCCGCCTGAGTGAGCGAGGCCTCGACCGTGGCCAGATGACGCCCGGCAACATTGCGGTCGGTCACGATCGCCACCCGTGCACCCGGACGCAGCGCCCGGATCTGTGCGCCGGCTTCGGCCAGCAGGCCGGGGCCGATGTGGATGTCATAGGGCCGCCCGGCCAGATCCACATGCACAGTGCTGCGCGCCTGAGAGGTGGTGTTGGCGGGGTTGGGAGACATGTCAGACACTTCCGGTGCAGGGATGGGGGACTGGCCCAGATACTGGTCCAGTGCGAGAACGATTTCCTCCACCACGGTGTCATGGAGCACATCGCGCGAATCCACGACCACATTGGCGAGAGCATAAAAGGGGCCGCGCTGTTCCAGCAGGGCGGCGAGCTTGGCGGCAGGATCGCCCTGCGCCAGCAGCGGGCGGTCATTGCGCTTTTTCACCCGGCGGAGCAGGGTGTGCAGATCCGCGCGCAGCCATACGGAAATGCCGTTTTCGGCGGCCGCGGCGCGGGTTTCCGCATTGATGAACGCGCCACCGCCTGTCGCCAGCACCAGCGGACCGGACTGGAGCAGGCGGGTGACCACGCGCTTCTCGCCCTCCCGGAACTCCGCCTCGCCATGCTGGGCGAAAATCTCCGAAATGCTCATGCCCGCGGCACGCTCGATTTCCTCATCAGCATCGACAAAGGGCAGGTTGAGGCGGCGGGCAAGGCGGCGCCCGACGGATGATTTGCCTGCGCCGGGCATGCCGACCAGAACCAGTGCCCGCGTGCCCAGCCGCTCCAGCATCCGCGCCTGTGGGGAGGCATGGTGCGTTCCGCCCCCATGCTCGCCGGAAGACGTGCCCGCATCACGCGCGCTGGCATCTGCTGCTGGGCTATCCTGCAAAGGGGAATGGTTCTTGTCGTTCTGCACCCGCAAATTCCCTGGCTCTGGCTTCCGGCTCCGGCGGCGTCACATCGGGTGCGCCAGAGGTCTGGTGGCACCGGAACGTGGCGTCTACCATTGCAGGTGACACCCGGCAATGGAGTTGAACGCTGCCGGGCCGCATGGCACCTCTTGCGCGCTTCCATGGTGGCGCGATTCATCGGCAAAAGCACGCGTGCACCCGCCATGATGTGGAGAAACTGTTCTGATGAGCGAATCCGGCCCTCTCGCCCTGTTTCTGGACATGCAGGCCGTGGAGCGCGGCGCCAGCGCCAATACGCTGGAAGCCTACAGGCGCGACCTGACGGATTTCGAAACCTTCCTCACCGGCCGGAAAAGAAAGCTGGCCGAGGCGGATACGGATTCCATCCGCGCCTATCTTGCCGATCTTTCCGTGCGCGGTTTCAAGGGGGCGACAGTGGCGCGTCGGCTTTCGGCCATTCGCCAGTTTTATCGTTTCCTCTTTTCGGAAGGGGAGCGCGATGATGACCCCTCCGCCGTTCTGGAAGGGCCGAAGCGCGGCCGCCCGCTGCCCAAGGTGCTGAGTGTGGCGGAGGTGACGCGGCTGATCGAGACCGCCCATGCCCGCGTTCTCGAGCTTCAGAACCCGTCGCCGGAAGATGAGGGCGCAAGGGTAAAGGGTGACGAGGTGCTGCGCCGTCTGCGCATGGCCTGCATGGTGGAGCTGCTTTATGCCAGCGGGCTGCGTATTTCCGAGCTTGTCGCGCTGCCATCTTCCGCAGCCCGGACCCGGGGCGATGCCATCATGGTGATGGGCAAGGGCAGCAAGGAGCGGCTGGTGCCGCTTTCCGGCCCGGCCCGCACGGCGATGGGGGCATGGCTGGAGGCCCGCAAGGTGGCGGGCATGGAAGCCTCCCGCTGGCTGTTTCCCTCATCCGGCGAAAGCGGACATGTCACCCGTCAGCAGGCGGCGCGGGATCTGAAGGATCTGGCCATTGCGGCCAATCTCGATCCTGCCCGGCTTTCCCCGCATGTGTTGCGCCATGCCTTTGCCAGCCATCTGCTGGCCCACGGCGCCGATCTGCGTGTGGTACAGACCCTTCTGGGCCATGCGGATGTGGCGACGACACAGATCTATACCCATGTTCTGGATGAGCGGCTGAAGAGCATGGTGCGCGATCTTCATCCGCTGGCGGACGAATGAGCCCCCGGGAGCACAGGCATGAGCGGGCAGAATGGCAGGATCGACAATATCGAGTTCAATGTGACCGATATCGAGCGCAGCAAGGCTTTTTATGGCGCGGTCTTCGGCTGGAGCTTCACCGAATATGGGCCGACCTATACCGAATTTTCCGATGGCCGCCTGAAAGGGGGCTTCACCACCGGCGAGGCGGTGCGCCCGGGCGGGCCGCTGGTCATTCTGCATGCGGATGATCTTGAGGACACGCAGCGCCGGGTGGAAGCCGCCGGGGCCTTCATCTCCCGCCAGATCTTCGCCTTCCCCGGCGGACGACGCTTCCATTTCATCGATCCGGATGGATATGAGCTGGCTGTATGGAGCGCTGAATAGGCAAAGTGCGGCAGATGGATGGGGGAAAGGCCGGGTTTGTGCGCAAAGCCCCCTTTCATCCATCCGGCAGCGGCCCTATATTCAATGTGCCGGAGCAATCCGGCTATGGCGATAAATGGATGTCGAAATAAGCCATTCGGACCCGGGGGCGGTACCCGGCGCCTCCACCAGAGCCCATCATGCCAGTGTTGCAGGGTGGGCTCCGGCGGGGGCGAAATAGGATCGACGAGGGTGTAAAGGGCTTTCTTTCGCTCGGCATTGTACCACCGTTATCGGGCTAACCCTATAGTTGCGAATGACAACTATGCTCCGGTAGCTCAGGCCGCGTGAGCGGTTTGAAACACCGAAATAAAGTCCTGATGGGTAGCACCATCTAGGCGGGGTTCGGAGGCACCTGGCAACAGAAGCCTCCACTTTCCTCCGGCATGGCTGGAACGGGGGAGAGTTGGCGGCTTGCCGCACCGCTTCCACACTGGCGCCGTCTGCGGGGCTTTGCAGGAGCGGACCCGGGCCAGCCAGGGTTTCAGGAACAAGCGGGCTTCATGTCGGTCGATCACATCCGCTACGATCTTCTCGCGCAGGAGGCCCTGCGTTCCGTGGTTCGGCGCGTTCTCGCCGATGTGGGCCGTGATGGCCTGCCGGGAGACCACCACTTCTATATCTCCTTCGATACACGCGCACCCGGTGTGCGCCTCTCCCCGCGCATGATGGAGAAGTATCCGGAGGAAATGACCATCGTTCTCCAGCACCAGTTCTGGGATCTGCTGGTCAGCGACACCCATTTCGAGGTCGGCCTTTCCTTCGGCGGTGTGCCGGAGAAGCTGGTCGTGCCTTTTGCCGCCCTCAAGGGCTTCTTCGATCCTTCGGTGAAGTTCGGCCTTCAGTTCGAACTGGCCACCGATGAGGGTGAGGATGACGCCTTTGGCGATGATGATGCGCCGGAGCAGGCCGGGAATGAGGGCGCGACCCCCTTTCCGCGTGCCGCCACGTTGCGCGCCTCTCGCGGGGCCGGTTCGGAGCCGGAGGTTGCGCATGCGGCGGATGAAGCCGCGGACAGCGCTGCCCCCGATGATGACAAGGATGGCACGGCACCGGATGAGGGCGCCAAGGTCGTGCAGCTCGATGTCTTCCGGAACAAGAAATAAGACCTAAGAATGAAGCCATTGAAGATGTGGCTGTCGTGGTGATGATGCGGGGCTGGGCAACCAGCCCCGTTTCTGTTTCCGTGCCAGCTCCGGGATCATGAGGGGAGAACTTGCAATGACAGCAGAAATGGACAGCCCGCAGGCCGGGCATGCTTTTTCCCTGCCGCTCGCCCTCGTGGTGGCCGTTGGCGAGAATGGGGTGATTGGCCGTGATGGTGACCTGCCCTGGCATCTGCCCTCGGATCTCAAGCGCTTCAAGGAACTCACCTGGGGCAAGCCGCTCATCATGGGCCGGCGGACCTTTGAATCCATCGGAAAGCCTCTGCCGGGGCGGGTTTCCATCGTTCTGAGCCGTGATCCGGCCTTCCAGCCCCCGGAAGGGGTGGTGAAGGTCTCCTGCCTTGATGAGGCCCGCATGGAGGCCGAAAAGGCCGCCCGCAGCATGGGGGCGGATGCCATCATGGTGATTGGCGGCTACCATGTCTTTCAGGAAACACTGCCTCTGGCCCGCACGCTCCATTTCACCCGCGTGCATCTGAGCCCGGAGGGGGATGTGCATTTCCCGGCCTTCCATATGGATGAATGGGAGGAAACCGGTCGCGCCGGCCCCATTCAGGGCCCGCGTGATGATGCCGCCTTCACCGAACTCACGCTGACGCGCCGTCCCTCCGCCTGAGCCTGCTGCATCTGATGGGCGACCTGCTCAGTGCAGGCCGATGGAGCCGGGCGGGCGCAGGATCATGTCCTCATCATCCGGCAGGGCAGGCGTTGCCGCGCCGGAGCCTGCAGGCGGTGCGGGTTCCAGGCTGTATTTCGGCTGATAATTGGGCAGCGGCGCGGGAAGCGGCTCCACCTGCGTTTGGCCGGGCGGGGGCAGGCTCAGGCGTTCGATCCCATCGCCATGAGGCTGAGTGCTGGGAGGCTGGGTGCCCGGCGGCGTAACCGGGCGAGGCGGGGTTGCGGGCTGGGCAGAGGGAGCCGCAGGCCGGGGGCGTTGTGTTGGTTGTGCCGGGGGGCGCGCTGGAGCCGGTGTTTCCGCTGGCTTGCCAGGCGATGTCGAGCCTGCCGGGGGCGAGGGTGTACGGACAGGGGGCTGAGGGGGCTGATGTTGCTGAAGCGGCTCCTGCACCTTGCGGCGCGCGCCCTCCAGCCTCTCCTGCTCCAGCCTTTGTGTTTCCCTTTCAATGGTGCGCATGGAAAGGGCGCTGGCCAGAGGCACGGCGGTGACCTTGCGCTTGAGTGCTTCCAGTGGTCCATCCCAGATCACGCTGCCGCCGGCCACCCCGAATGCACCCACGGGCTTCTCAAGATCCAGCCGCGCATCCAGATCCATATCGGCAAGATCCAGCGTGCCGCCCAGCATCACGCGGGTCGTGTCAATGCTGGCATGGGCCGGAGAAAGGCGCACCGTGCCCTTGTTGACGGCCAGCGTCGAGGCCATGGCCGGAAGGGTCAACACCCCGCGCCGCAGCGCTGCATCCAGAAGGCGGGCCGTTGCGGCTTCATCCGGAGGTGTCTCCAGCTTTTCAGTCTGGGCCATCACGTCCTGAAAGGCATGGGGCGAGGTCGCGGGAATGGTGAGGCCATTTACGGAGACGGTCCCTTGCCCCGAAAGGCTCTGCACCAGCGCGTTCACACTGTTCCCTTGGCCGCCCAGATCGACAGACAGGCTGATTTTCCCATCCGGCGGGGATGATGCACCCACAGGCTGGACCAGAGCGGCAAGGGAGACGCCTTCCAGCATCACGCGGCCATTGGCCTCCATCGCATCATTGCTGTGGCGCAGGCGCGCGCCCACCATGATCCGTCCGCCGCCGAACGCGCCGGAAAGATCGTGGATCTGCGTCTCTTCCGGGCTGACCTGAAGCCGCATCCGCCCATCCGCAAGCTCATTCTGCGGCAGCAGGGAAAGGGTGCGGGCAGAAAGCTTCATGTCCATCTCCACGCTGGTGAGGCGAGGAGGCATGAAGGGCGTTTGGGGCCAGATCTGCCCCTGCGGGGCATCTGTGCTGTCTGCCGTGAAGAGCGCAAGCAGATGGGGCAGGGAAAGCGTATCCAGAGCGAGATGGCCACCAAGATGCAGCCTTTCGGCCTGATTGATCTCAAGCGCGCCGGAAAGCGCATTCCCGCCTATCCGGCCGGAGATGTCGTCCAGCCGCCATGATGGCGCAAGGCCGGTGAGGCTGAAGCGGAGCGATGCGGGAACAGCCTGCCCGGAAATGACAGAGAGGGAGGGAATGAGCTTTCCCAGATCCTCTCCCTCAATCTGCATGCCCAGCCGGGGGCGGAAGGTCTCGTTCTCCCAGCGGCCCTCGCCCTTGCCCTCAATCTTCACGCCAGCAAGGGTGAGGTGCCCGGCAAGCTCGGCGGTATCCTGCGGCTTGGGGGTGAGGGTCAAGCCGAGTTCCGCCGGCCCCGGGGAGACAGATGCACCGGGAAGCTGCAGGGCCTCCAGCAGTGCGCTCGCATCCGGCATCCGGGCCGAGAGCGAGAGAGCGGGGCGTTGCTGCCCGGCATCATGGCTGAACCGCGCTTCTCCCTCCATGCCTCCAAGCGTGCCGGAGAAGCGGGCCTCCCGGCCTTCCAGCCCGAACCAGACAAGGGTGGCCTTCAGATCCACCGGAGCGGCCTGTGGCTCGAAATATTTCAGCGCCGCTGCCGCTTCCGGGCCGGCCAGAATATCCGCAATGGTGGGCAGACCCTGTGCGGATGGGCCCTGGATGGAGAGCTCGAACGTGCCGCGCGGGGGCGCGGTTGCCTGTTTCAATGCGCCATGGCCTTCCACATGCAGGCCACTCGGGTCATCCAGCATGAGGCGGGAGATGTCGAGGCCGCCATTCTTCGCGCTGGCATCCAGTTGCAGGCGGGCGACAGGCGCCCCGGCAAAGGAGAGGTTCTGCCCGGAAAGCTGGAGCCCCGCTTCGATATGGCCGGCAAAAAGGGCTGCATTCTGCGCTGCCGGGATGAGGGTATCGAGCGCAAAACCTTCCAGAGAAAGAGACGCATCAAGGCGGGGAGCGGCCGGGTTCTCAAGGGAGAGGGCCAGCTCGCCCTTCATCCGCGCCTCGCCTGTCACCCCCTCCATGTTTTGCAGGGTGATGTGGCCGGGCGTGGTGGATATATCGGTCTCAAGGCGGAAAGGACCGGACAGGGCCTGCGCATAGGCGCGCGGGGCAGAAGGTGCGGCCCAGCGCAGAAAGGCGACGGGATCTTCGGAGGCCAGAACCATATGGCCTTCCAGCCGTTCCGTGCTTCCAGGAACCGCACGGGCAGATGCCGAAAGGGTCGCGGCACCGGGCATGGCGGCTTCCAGCGCACTCAGATGCCAGCCCGCCTGTGTGCCGGCGATCTGGAGGCTGACATCATGGATGAGAGACCCGCCCACAGAGAGTTGCCCGACATCCAGCTTCACCAGCGAGGGATCATCCGGTGCCGGCAGGCTGGACAGGCGCGGCAGAAGCTGCCGCAATGCCGAAACCGCGCGCAGGGCAGGAGATTCAGCCTCATCCGTTACAGTGCCGGCAGGCCGGGGCGTGGTGAGGGACACGGCATCAAGATCGAAAGCACGGGCGCCGAGTTCAGCCTGCAGGGCAATGCGGGGCTTCAGGCTCAATTGCCCCGCGCCGGTGAGCTGCGCGGTGGTGGCCAGCGCGCCGAAGCTGAGATTCAGGCCGGTGGCATCAATCTGCGTGGTCGAGGCATCCACATTGCTGGTGAGCCGCCAGTCCACCCCGTTCCCCTCATCGCGGGCCGCGACATGGGAAAGGGTGAGGCTGCCCTTGAAGCCGGGCAGCGCATCCGCCATCTGGAAATTGCCATCCAGCACGAGATCATAGGGTGTGTTCCGCCCTTCCAGTGAAAGGCGCAGGCGTCCGCTGCCCTTGCCATTCAGTTCCCCGAGGCTGGAGCGCAGGCCATAGGCGCCTGCCTCTGTCACGAAGGAACCATCCAGCCGGAAGGGCCCGGAAAGAGAGCGTGCATCACCATTCAGGGCCAGTTGGCCAAGGGTGAAGGTGGTGCCGGATGCTTCATCACGCAGATCCAGCGTGCCGCCCTGAACCTGCATGCGCGCAATGCTGATCGCGGCGGCCTGTCCGCTGCCCCCGGGCAAGGCGATGCGGCCGGTCTCGTCCACCACAAGGCGCAGATAGGGGCGCAGAAGAGTGACGCCGGTGGCCTGGATCTCGCCGCGAATGAGGCCGCCGAGCGAGAGTTCGGCATCCAGTTCCTGCACGGTTCCGCCAGTTGTGGCGGAGCGGGCGTCTGCGCCGCTTCCAAGCGTTACATTGCGCAGCACCATGCGCGGGGCGGGCAGAAGCTCGGCATCGATCTTGCCGCGAATGGAAACGGGAACGCCAAGGGCGGCGCTGATCTCACGCTCGAATGTGCCGCGCCAGTTATTCCAGTCCACCACGAAGGGGGCCGCAAACGCCCCCGCAATGGCCAGAATGATGGCCGTGGCGAGACTGATGAGAATACCCTGCACGCGACTCTCCCCGCACCTGTCCGCGTGGACTATGGCCCCTCAGGGCACATCCGCAAAGGCCCGTGCGCCGCAATGCGGTTGCCTGCCCCTTCTGTCCGGAAGGGGTTCGGGGGCAGCCCCGTGTGCCGGAAAGGCACATGGGCTGTCCCCGGTCCTGTCATCAGGCCGAAGGTTGTGATGGCTTGCGGTTTGCGGCCGGCTCATCCGCCCAGCAATGGAACTTGGAGGTCTGTCCGATGCCGGGGTTCATCGTGTTGGTCGGGTCCAGCTTGCGGTAGAACCGGGCCAGATCGGGCTTGGCGCAATACAGGTGCCCCACATTGTGCTCTGCCGGATATTCCGCCCCGCGTGCATCCAGCAGGTCCCACATCTCATGCTCGATGGCGATGGGGTCATTGCCCTTGCGGACGATGTAGTCCTGATGGAAGACATGGCAGAAGAAGTGCCCGTAATAGAGCTTGGCGATGAGCTTGTCCTCGATGCTCTGGGGGAGCTTCTCGAACCAGTCGTCATCATTGCGCCGCAGGGCGATATCCAGTGCCACGATGTCCTCAACCGTATCGCGATTGGTGTCGCGATAGCGAATGGCGGCGCTGGCGATGGCGAAGCGGTGGAGGAAGGCCTTGCGTCCCTCCTCGGCGTCGCACTCAAAGAAATCGCCCTCATGGGTGGCGAAGAAGGACTTCAGGAATTCGCGCGTTTCATCCGCACTGTCGATCGAAACCTTCACCAGCAGGTGGTGCTCATAGAGGTCCCGATACTTCTTCATGCGCGGCGGCAGATGGCTGGGCAGAATGGAGCCCGCCCCCTGCAGCACCTTGTCTGTAAAGCCGCGCATGCCGATCCCTTCAAAGAAGGCATCGAACCTGCTCTTCGCGGCAAAGGCGCGCGGCACATATTCGGTGCCGAACTTGTCGATGACGAGGAACAGGTCCTTGCCATGGGTCTCGCCGATATCGAACGCATCCCGGTGAATATATTCGCCGGAGATGGGCAGCTTCTCGAAGGCGGTGAGCATGTGGCGGCGCACCCCGGTGAGGCTGCGCGTGTCATTGCTGCCAATATAGAAGACCTTCGCCTGCTCCATCGGGAAGGTATCGAGCCGCACCGCGAACAGCACCAGCTTGCCGGCCGAGCCGGAGGCCTCGAACAGGCGTGAGGGGTCTGCATTGAAGCGGGCGGGAGTATCGGCATCCACCTGCCGCACATGTGCGCCATAGCCATGGTCGGAGGCAGCGCGGCTGTCATCGGCAATCACATCGTCGGGCTTGTAGTCACCGCGCTCCAGACGCGAGAGGATATCCTCCGGCTCATTGCCGAGCTGGACGCCCAGATGGTTGACAAGCTGCAACTCGCCATTCTCGTCCACGCGGCCATAAAGGGCGAGCTGGGTGAAGGCCGGGCCGCGGCGCACCAGCGCACCGCCCGAATTGTTCGACACCCCGCCCAGCACCGATGCCCCGATGCAGGATGAGCCGATGACCGAATGGGGCTCGCGCCCGAACGGCTTCAGGGTCTTCTCAAGCGTATCCAGCGTGGCGCCGGGCAGGCAGATGACCTGTCGGCCATCCTGGATGACCTGAATACCCTTCAGCCGCAGGGTGTTGATGAGCACGATATCGCGGTCATACGCATTGCCGTCGGGGGTGGAGCCGCCGGTTAGGCCGGTATTGGCGGCCTGCATGATGATGATCTTGCCGGCCTTCACCGCCGCCTGCGCCACCCGCCACTGTTCCACCAGCGTGCCGGGCTGCACCACCGCGAGAACCTTGCCATCACCGAAGCGATACCCCTTGCGGAAGCGGCGGGTGTCACGCGGGTCTGTCAGCACATGCGTCTTGCCGACAATGGAGGAGAGTTGCTGAATCAGGTCCTGATTGTTCATCTGTGCGGCGCTCATCATGCCTTCTCCGAAGCGATGGCGCGAACTTCGCTGGCCAGATTGTCAATGGCGAGGGAGTCGCGGGTGATTTCGGAAATGGACTTCTTGCTTGTCAGCGTCATGGCCACCTGCATTTCCTTCTTGAACAGGTCCAGCAGATTGGCGACGCCGGCTTCCCCGGCCGTGGCCAGCGCATAGACAAAAGCGCGGCCGATCAGCACGGCATCGGCCCCCAGCGCCACCATGCGCAGCACATCCAGCCCGTTGCGGATGCCGCCATCGACAAGAATCTTGATGTCGTTCTTCACCGCATCGGCAATGGCGGGCAGGGCGCGCACGGAGGAGAGCACACCATCGAGCTGGCGGCCGCCATGGTTGGAGACAACGATGCCATCGGCGCCGAAGGAAACGGCGTCACGGGCATCCTGCGGGTCCAGAATGCCCTTGATGATGATCGGCCCCTTCCAGGATTCGCGGATCCATTCCAGATCCTTCCAGGAGATGGAGGGGTCGAAATTCGCGCCCAGCCAGCCGATATAGTCCTTCAGCCCGGTGGCCTTGCCCAGATAACGCGAGACATTGCCCAGATCATGCGGGCGCCCCATCACGCCCACATCCCACGCCCATGAGGGATGCGTCATGGCCTGAAGAACGCGACGGATCTCGCCATAAGGCCCGCTCATGCCCGAATGGGCATCGCGATAGCGCGCGCCCGGCACCGGCATGTCCACGGTGAAGACCAGCGTCTTGACCCCGGCCGCCTTGGCGCGGTCCAGCGCATTCTTCATGAATCCGCGATCACGCAGCACATAGAGCTGGAACCACATGGGCCGCTTGATGGCCGGCGCAACCTCCTCGATCGGGCATACGGACACCGTTGAAAGGGTGAAGGGAATGCCCCGGCTTTCCGCCGCCCGCGCCGCCTGCACCTCGCCCCGGCGGGCATACATGCCGGTGAGGCCCACAGGGGCGAGAATGACCGGCATGGCCAGCTCGTCATCCCACAATCTGGTGGCGGTGCTCAGTTCCGACATGTCCCGCAGAACGCGCTGGCGCAGGGCGATCTGTTCAAGATCCGACACATTGTGGCGCAGCGTGTACTCAGCATAGGCGCCGCCATCCGCATAATGGAACAGGAAGGGCGGGAGCTTGCGGCGGGCGGCTTCGCGATAATCAGTGGAGGCGGAAATGATCATGGCTGAGACACTTTGGCTGGAGGCAGACGGAAGGCGCGGGCCTTGCGTGCTTCATCCTCATCAATGGTTTTGAGGGAGGAACGAACGAAATCGATATGAATGCAGGCGGCCCTTCTGGCCCGCTCGGGCTCGCCGGCAATGATCGCGTCCATCAGTTCACGATGCTGCTCGGAAAGGGGCTCGAACACCCGCGGCAATGTGTAAAGCTTTTCGAGATTGTGGGAGATATTGGCCTGCAACAGGTCAAACAGCCCGCGCATGATCTGGTAGAGAACCAGATTGTGGGAGGCGGCGGCGATGGCCAGATGGAAAGCGGCATCGGCATGCGCTTCATCCATCGGGTGGGGGCTGCCGTGAAGGCTGATCATGCTCTCGAACTGTTCGAGCAGATTGCGCTTGTCCTCTTCCGTGGCGCGGATCGCGGCATGGTAGGCTGCCGCTCCCTCCAGCGCATCACGGATCTCCAGAACATCGAAACGATATTCCGGGTTGTCACGGAACAGGGTGGACAGAGGATCGACAATGGCGCTCTCGGTCCAGTTGGTGGTCACATCCTGCACATAGGTGCCGCCACCGGGGCGGCTGATGAGCAGCCCCCTGCTGGCCAGCTTCTGGATCGCCTCCCGCAGGGAAGAGCGGGACACCTGCATTTCCAGCGCCAGCTTGCGCTCGGCCGGAAGGCGCTCGCCCGGCTTGATGCCGCGCGCATGGATCATGACTTCAAGCTGTTCCGCCAGCTCATCGGCAAGGCGTGCATTGCGCGGCTTCATATGGGGCGTTCCATATCGTGGCCGGACCAGTCGCGCCCCTGAGAACCGCAGGCGCCATGACGCAGGCAAGCGCACGCGGACACCAAACGCATTGCGGGCACAATGCGGGCGCGGATGTGTGATGCATTCCCCGTGCAGGATATGGCGATCAGTGTTCCTCTCCCGATCTTTTTGTCTTGGCCTGTATGTTTGGTCTGTTGATCTTGTTTGGGATCATTCTGGTCGGACCAGACGGCCATTGGAATAGACAGAACCTAAAAATCAGAGAGGAGTCAATAAGGATAAGGCAGGTGGAGAGGTGTATGAAAGCCTGAGACGGGATCTATTGGTCTGACCGCGCGTGAGCGGGTGGAGCGGCGGGGCAGGGCGCAGGAAAAAGGGCCCGCCCCATTGCGGGGGCAGGCCCTTTTGAATCAATCAGGTCTTGCGTTTTCAGCCGTGGTGACGCTGCAGGGTGAGGGTCGCCCAGCCCTCGATATGCCGCTGGCGCACAAGGTGAAAACCCTGGGTCCGATAGGCGGCGAGAGCGGCGGGCACCTGCGAGACCAGCAGCCCGGAAAGCACGATGGTGCCACCGGAGGCCAGCAGGCCGGCCAGAGGACGCGCCAGCCGCTTGAGGGGCGCAAGCAGGATATTGGCCAGAATCAGGTCATAAGGCCCGCCCGTGCGCAGCACATGGGCATCCGCCCCTGCGGCATGATGGAAGCTCAGCAGCGGGCCGGCCTGATTGGCGACCGCATTGGCGCGGGCCGTGCGGACAGCCACAATATCGATATCGCTCGCCACTACATGGGTGCGGAACAGGCGCGCGGCGGCAATGCCAAGCACGCCGGTGCCGGTGCCGATATCCAGAATGCGGCGCGGCTTGCCCAGACGGGCGGCATCGGCAATGGCGGCAAGGCAGCCCTGCGTGGTGCCATGGTGCCCTGTGCCGAAGGCCAGCGCCGCCTCGATCTCGATGCCGATAATGGAGGGGGGAACGCGGTCCCGGTCGTGCGATCCATGCACCATGAAGGGGCCGACCTGCACCGGCTTCAGCCCTTCAAGGCTGGCGGCCACCCAGTCCTTCTGCTCGATATCCTCAAAGGTGATGGCGGCGGCGATCTCGGCCCCGGCCGCGACAGTCACCAGCTTTGCCAGCATCTCCGGATCGAAGGCCGAGCCGGCGAAGACTTCCACCACCCAGATATTCTCGTCCTCGGGAGATTCAAAGTGCGTCACGGCGACATCAGCCGGATCGAAGGTTTCGGAAATGATGTCGGAGATGCGCGTCGCCTGAATCCTGGAGGCGCTGACGCGCATCACATGGGCGGCATCGTTGGGGGGAAGACCTTCGAGCATGGGGCGGCGGATCCTGAACGGCCGGAGAGGGGGAGCAAGGCGCGGGCGCTGCCGCATGGGCAGTGTCTGCACTATTTCTGGTGGCGCTTGTCCGCCAAGCAAGGCGCATCCGTCAAGCGCCCCGATAGATGGCGGGCCGGGCCGGGGGAGGGGAAGGGGGCCGGGGGAAAGACCCCTCAGACCTTTTCGACAAAGGTTTCCAGCACCTTCTTCTCCCCGGCCTTCTCGAACTGCACGGTGAGCTTGTTGCCATCAATGGCGCTGACATGGCCATAGCCGAACTTGAGGTGGAACACCCGCTCCCCCATGGCATAGGCCGATTGCGAGGCGGTGGAGCTGGCCAGAAGCGTGCCCTCTATCACCATGGGGCCATTCCGGCGCCCGCCGCCAGAGGTGCGGCCGGAGGTGAAGCCCTCTTCCCCGCCACCGCGCTGTTTCTGGGCGCGCTGCCAGCCCGGAGTGCCGTAGGACGAGGCGGCGAAGGGCTCGGCCTTGTCAAACCGGCTTGCGCCATAGCTGCCGCCACCGCCATAGGATGAGCCGCCCCAGCCGAAGCCGCCCTTGCTCTCTTCCACCCGCACATGGGCATCGGGCAGTTCATCAAGGAAGCGACTGGGCACGGTGGAGTTCCACAAGCCGTGGATGCGCCGGTTCGAGGCCATATAGATCCGTGCAGAGGCCCGTGCGCGCGTGATGCCGACATAGGCGAGGCGGCGCTCTTCCTCCAGCCCCGCCTTGCCCTGCTCGTCCAGCGCGCGCTGGTGGGGAAAGAGCCCTTCCTCCCAGCCGGGCAGGAACACGGTATCGAATTCCAGCCCCTTGGCCGAATGCAGGGTCATGATCTGCACTGCATCCTCGCCGGGGCCATTATCGGTATCCATGACAAGGGAGATATGTTCGAGAAAACCGGGCAGGTTCTCGAAGGGCTCCATGGAGCGGACCAGTTCCTTCAGGTTTTCCAGCCGCCCGGCGGCTTCGGCCGAACGGTCCTTCTGCCACATCTCGGTATAGCCGCTCTCGTCCAGAACGATTTCGGCCAGCTCCGTATGGGGCAGGGTGCGGGCCTGCTCCCGCCAGCGGGCGAAGGAATCCAGAAGGCCACGCAATGTGCCGCGCACCTTGGGCTTCAGCTCCTCGCTCTCGGTCAGCGCGCGGGCGGCCTCCTGAAGCGGCACGCCGGCGGCGCGGGCAACATCATGGATCTGCTTCATCGTGGCATCGCCAATGCCGCGCTTGGGCACATTGATGATGCGCTCGAAGGCCAGATCATCAGATGTGGAGACAACGCTGCGCAGATAGGCCAGCGCATCGCGGATTTCCGCGCGCTCATAAAAGCGCGGGCCACCGATGACCTTGTAGGGCAGGCCGAGCGTGACGAAGCGGTCTTCAAACTCGCGCATCTGGAAGGAGGCGCGCACCAGAATGGCGATTTGGGAAAGCTTGTGCCCCGCGCGTTGCAGCGCCTCGATTTCATCGCCAATGGCGCGGGCTTCCTCGCCGCTGTCCCATGCCCCGGTGACACTGACCTTCTCGCCATCCTCACCTTCGGAGAACAGGGTCTTGCCGAGGCGGCCCTCATTATGGGCGATGAGATGGGAGGCGGCGGCAAGAATATGCCCGGTGGAACGGTAGTTGCGCTCCAGCCGGATGACCTTCGCGCCGGGAAAATCGCTCTCGAAGCGCAGGATGTTGTCCACCTCCGCCCCGCGCCAGCCATAGATGGACTGGTCGTCATCACCCACGCAGCACACATTGCGCGAGCCCTGCGCCAGCAGTCGCAGCCACAGATACTGGGCGACGTTGGTGTCCTGATACTCATCCACCAGCAGATATTTGAAGCGCTGGTGATATTCGGCCAGCACATCCGGATTCTCGCGGAACAGGCGGATGCCTTCCAGCAGCAGGTCGCCAAAGTCCACCGCGTTCAGGGCTTTCAGGCGGGCCTGATAGGCGGCATAGAGCGCGCCGCCCTTGCCATTGGCGAACACCGCACCCTCTCCGGCCGGCACATCCTTCGGGGAGAGGCCGCGGTTCTTCCAGCCATCGATGATGGAGGCCAGCATGCGCGCGGGCCAGCGCTTCTCGTCGATATTGTCGGCGGCCAGAAGCTGCTTGAGCAGGCGGATCTGGTCATCCGTATCCAGAATGGTGAAGCCGGATTTCAGCCCCACCAGCTCATGATGCCGGCGCAATATGCGTACGCCGATGGCATGGAAGGTGCCCAGCCAAGGCATGCCCTCCACCTGGTCACCCACCATGGTGTGGATGCGCTCCTTCATCTCCCGCGCGGCCTTGTTGGTGAAGGTCACGGCGAGAATCTGGGAGGGATAGGCGCGGCCGGTGGAGAGAATATGGGCAATGCGGGTGGTGAGCACGCGGGTCTTGCCGGTGCCCGCACCGGCCAGAACCAGCAGTGGGCCATCCAGCGTTTCCACGGCGTCGCGCTGTTCCGGGTTGAGGCCGGAGAGATAGTTGGGCGCCGCGGCCATGCCGGATTGCCCACGCAAGCGCGCGCTGATGCTGCCGGGGCGCGGTGCGGGCGCTTCGGGGGCAGGCTGGTGTGGTGATGCAAGGTTACGGCGCGGATCTGCGGGAGTGCTCAAAACGGAAATCTCTTCTCGCCCCTGATTCTCTGGGCGGAACAAAATGGCACTCAATGACGGCAAAGGCGAGAGCAGGGCGCAAATCGGCAGATTCAGGGCGTCTTTTGCAGGCGGCCTTGCCGGGCTGTTTGGCAAGGCGGACAGGCCCGTGGCATGAGTTCCCGGAGCGGGCCTAGCGTTCGGTCTGCTCCGGCTGGGGTGGTGTGCTGAAGCTGGTCCCCTCATGCGGCACCCGGCCGGCCGCGATGGTGCCGGGCACCAGCGCCGGTTCCAGCACCGGGGCAAGACGGGGGCGGCGCACGGGAACCGGGCGATACATCTGTTTGGTGGCCTCCACGACAATCGCGCCGGAAAAGGGCAGGGAGAGCTTGCCGCCTATACGCTCCAGCGCCACCGCAGTGCGCAGGAACCAGCGGCTGGGTGGGGCATAAAGCGCATCATCCCAGCCGATGGGGGTGAACAGGGCCTCACGCATCAGGCTCACCAACTGCCCGCGGGAGAAGGGGCGGCCATTGCCGAAGGGCGTGGTATCCAGCCGCGCCCACACGCCGCGCCGGTTGGGCACCACCGCCAGAAGCCGCCCGCCGGGGGAAAGCACCCGCCACACCTCGCGCAGCATCTCCTCGGCCTGTGAGGTCATTTCCAGCGCATGCACCACCAGCACCCGGTCCATGCTGGCGGTTGGCAGGGGCAGCATCATCTCGTCCACAAGGGCGGTCTGCGATCTTTCGCCAATGGGCCAGTGCACCACCCCCTGTGCGGCCGGCATCATGGCGATGCAGCGCTCCGCCTCCTCGCGGAAGACATTGAGATAGGGCGTGGCATAGCCGATGCCGAGAACGGAGAGGCCGGTGACGTCATGGAACCGCCGCCGGATGGTGCGGCCCAGCAAACGGCGGGTCATCACGCCAAGGGGCTGGGCGTAGAAATTGCGCAGGTCAACAACGTCCAGATACATCCACTCGCCTTTGTACCTTGGAAACGGCGGAACGGGCAGGCGGGCCTCGCCCTTCCGCTCTTTCAAGCCATCCATCTCTCCGGCGGGGCAGACTTGGCGGTTTGCCTGATCCGGATATGATAGGCCAGCCTGCCGGCACGGATGTCTGTTTTCGCCGCAGCCACCATCTTCATGCCAGTTTGAACCCCGGGAGAAAAACATGCCAGCCCAGATCCGTCTTGTGCCATGCCTGAGCGACAATTACGCGGTGCTGCTGCATGACCCGGAAACCCTTTCCACCGCCGTGATCGACGCGCCCCATGCCGCGCCCATCATTTCCGCGCTGGACAAGGAGGGCTGGACACTGACCCATGTGCTGATCACCCACCATCATGCCGATCATATCCAGGCCATTCCTGAGCTGAAGGCCCGTTACAGGCTGCACGTGGTGGGGCCGGAGGCGGCGGGCACGCATATTCCCGGGGTGGATCTGGTGGTTGAGGAGGGCAGCGAGGGGCCGGTGGGGGCGCTCTCGGGGCGCGTGCTGGCGACACCCGGCCACACGCGCGACCATGTGGCCTATGTGTTCGATGAGGACAAGCTGCTGTTCGCGGGCGATACGCTGTTCAGCCTTGGCTGTGGCCGCGCCTTCGAGTGTGAGCCGGCGGTATTGTGGCATTCGCTGCTGAAGTTGCGCGCCCTGCCGGATGATCTTCAGCTCTATTGCGGGCATGAATATACCCTCTCCAACGCCCGGTTTGCCCTTTCTGTAGACCCGGACAACAGCGCCCTTCAGGCCCGCATGGCTGAGGTGGAGCGCCTGCGGGCAGCCTGCCAGCCCACATTGCCTGTGCGGCTGGGGGAAGAGAAGAAGACCAACCCCTTCCTGCGGGCGGATGATCCGGCGCTGGCCGCGCGGCTGGGCATGGCCGGGGCATCGGCCGAGGATGTGTTTACCGAGCTGCGGGAACGCAAGAACGGTTTCAGGGGCTGAACCATGGCCCGGATACCCTCGCTTCCCGTGCCGGCGCCCCTCCCGGAGGCCGCTTGCGCAGATGTGGGCAGCATGGCGGCCGATGAGGTCATCACCCTGCTCGGCCTCTCGCCGCACCCCGAAGGGGGCTATTATCGGGAAACCTTTCGCGATGTGGCCGCAGATGGCGGGCGCGGGGCATCCACGGCCATCTATTTCCTGCTGCGCGCGGGGGAGCGCTCGCACTGGCACCGTGTCGATGCGGTGGAGATGTGGCACTGGCATGCCGGCGCACCCCTCAACCTGCATATCGCCGAGGGCGAGGCAGGGGAGGACGCGCGCCGAACCATCCGGCTGGGGCCTGCGCTGGCGCGGGGCGAGCGGCCGCAGGGCATCGTGCCCATTCACGCCTGGCAGGCGGCAGAAAGCCTTGGGGCATGGACGCTGGTGGGCTGCACCGTGGCACCCGCCTTTGAATTTGCGGGCTTCGAGCTGGCGCCAGAAGGATGGGAGCCGGGCTGAGGCGTCTTGTGCCGGCCCTTCTCAATCACTCCCGGCAGATACGCTCTGTGCGGTGGAAAGGGTGATGGCATCTGCCCCCACCACATCCATGGCCGCATCCGCCCCCATCAGGGTGAGCAGCTTGGTGCGGGCGCGATTGACGCGGCTCTTGATGGTGCCGACAGCGCAATTGCACACATTCGCCGCCTCCTCATAGGAGAGGCCGGCCGCCCCGACCAGAACCACCGCCTCACGCTGGTCATCCGGGAGGTGCTTGAGCGCCTCCTCCAGCGATTTCAGGGTCAGCGCCCATTCCTGTTCCGGCCCGGCATTGCTGCTTTGCAGCCCGAGCATGGACAGGCCCTCGCTCTCCCGCTTCCGCTTGCGGATATCGGTATAGAAACTGTTACGCAAAATGGTGAAGAGCCATGCGCGCAAATTTGTGCCGGGCTCGAACTTGTCGATATTGGAGAGCGCCTTGAGCAGGGTTTCCTGCACCAGGTCATCCGCCTCGGAGCGGTCGCGCGTCAGGGCGCGGGCGAAGGCGCGCAGGGCAGGCAGAAGCTCAACCACCCGGTTGCGCAGCTCCAGCCCTTCATCGGCTGTCGAATTACGGGGCGCGTGCGACATCTGTCCATGGCCCTCCCTATGCGTCTTCTCAGGGCGCTCCATTGTGCGTGTGGCACGTGGCGGAGGCATGACCGAGGCCATATTCCCGCCCGTCATCCATGGCGCGATGCTACGAGAACGCGCATTGGCGCGGAATGCAAGCGAGATTTATGAGGAACGGCAACCGCATGGCGTCTCTGGGTTGAGTTTGCGCCCCGGCAATCTCCTGCCCCTTCGCGGGCAAGGTCATGTTTCCTGCGGGGAAATGGCGGGGCAGGGAAAGTCACCACGGACAACCTGCTCGCCTTCCTCCAGCTGTACATTCAGCCCGCCGCCAAGCTGGCTGGCAAAGCCATGGGCCAGATCCGAGAGGATGGCGGGCGCCTGCTCCTCGCCGGGCCGGGTGCGGATTTCGAGATGGAGCCTGCCATCACATGTCTCGCCATCCAGCGTGATCTGCATGGGGGGGGCGGCTCCGGACTGATCGAGAGACAGGCTGAGAATGGCCTCTGCCACCATCAGGGCGAGGGGCACCGCCATGTCGGTTGAAAGAGGGGCATCCTGCGTCTCCACCCGGATGCGCAATGGACGCTCTCCCGCGCGTTCCAGCAGGCGGGCCAGTTCGCGCAGCAATTCGGCAAGCTGCACCTGCGAGCCCTCCGCCACCTCGTACAGAATGCGGTGGACCAGTGCGAGCGTATTGATGCGCAGGCGCAACTGCTCGAACCGCCGCCGGTCCTCTCCCTTCTCAAGCCTTGCCCCGTAAAGGCTGAGAAGGCTCACCACAATCTGCAGGCTGTTCTTGATGCGGTGGTGAATCTCGCGGACGAGCGCTGTCTTTTCCGCCAGGCTGGCGCGCAGGCGGGCATCGCGCAGGCGCACGGCGGAGGCCATTTCCTCCACGGCCTGCCCCAGTGCCCGGAATTCGCTGGGGGCCTCTTTCAGCCGGTTGGGGCGGAAACGGTAGTGCCCCTGCGCATAAACCGCCGTGACCCGGCGCAGATACAGCAGCCAGCGCAGAACGATATTATCCACGGCCAGCCACAGGGCCAGCAGGCTGAAGGCGATGATGAGGCCCGGCAGGGCGAAGCTGGCGGCCAGCGTCAGCGGGCTCCAGCGAAACAGGTTCTGTTCCGGCATGGCGAAGGCCACACGCAGGCCGCCCTGTGCTGTGGCCGCCAGCGTGTAGATCCAGTCCGCATTCTCCCCGCCGCGAAACTCCATCAGGTCATTGTCCGGAGACAGGGGCGAGGGGGCGGGCAGATTGCTGAACAGGGCAGCGCTCTGTGCCGGGTCATTGCTGGCCAGTTCCCGCCCATCCGCGGTGAACAGGGCCGTGATGTCCTCGCCGGATGGATTCTTGTTCTGCATGAGCTGGCCGAGCCAGATGACGGAGATCTCCATGGCGAGGATCTGTGCCCCCGCCTGCGGCGTGGCGGCCAGTGGCAGGGTGGCGATGATGCGGGCATCATCCGGGAGCTTTCCCCCTTCACGCAGGCTCAGATGGAGGGTGGGTGCGCTGTTGGTGCTGTTCCCGTCCGGGGCGGCCTCTAGGGGCGTTTGCGTGCCGGCCTGAAGACCGCCCGGCCCGGAGAGGGCATCGCACAGCACCTGCCCCTGCGCATCCATCAGCATGATGTTGGTGGTGAAGGGCAGGGCGGCCGCGACACCGCGCAGCATGGGCGTGCAGGCCGGGCCAGCCGCGCGCATGTCATCCAGCTTCCCCAGCCGGTCGAGCGCCTGCCCGGCCAAAGCGAACATCCTGTCCACCCGCGCGGCCGCGTTCTTGGCGCCCTGCGCCAGCTTCTGCTGCGCGTCCCGGGTCTGTATGTCGATCTGCATAAAGCCCTGCGCGAAACACAGGGCGGCGATCGGCGTCAGGGCAAGAGCCAGAACCAGAATGAGGCGACGGCGCACACTGTCCAGCATATGGCGCGGCTGGCCGGCGGCTGTCGCGAATATGGTGCTGCGCTCATGGTGGCGTTCGGTCCTGTGGGCCTGTTCATCAGGGCTGACCGGCGCAGCCTGCATGGGGTCCATATGCAACTCCACCTGCCTGTTTCCTGTTTATAATCATAATTGTTGCGGTGGAGTTCCCGGCTTTGGACATGATGTGGAACTTTTCTGCCGCAGTGGTGTTACATCATTGCCGGATGATGGTCCGGGCCGGTGTGAGGTGCCTTTCAAGGCTTCACACAGGGCATGAAAGGGAGCGTGCATGCCTCATACCCCACTGGTGAAACAGTTGCCGGCCCTGCGACGCTACGCCCGAGCGCTTCTGGGCGCGCAGGCTGCTGGCGACAGGGCTGTGAGGGAAGCGCTTCAGGCGATGATTGAGGGGCGTGTGACCACGGAGGCCGATGCCTCGCTGCGTGTCGCGCTCTACCGCGCTTTCCATCAGGTGCTCGGCCCGCGCCCGACAGCCGCCATTCCCGCGCTGAAGGCAGACCAGCGGCTGCAGGCGCTGGATGTCTCATCCCGCACGGCCTTCCTGCTGACGGCCATGGAGGGGTTCTCCTATGCCGAGACCTCCCGGATTCTTGGCATCAGCATGGAGCAGGTGGAAAAGCAGGTGGTGGCGGCACAGGGCGATATTGACCGGCAGACCCTGACCCGGGTGCTCATCATCGAGGATGAGTGGCTGATCGCGCTCGATCTGAAAACACTGGTGGAAGAACTGGGCCATGAGGTGGTGGGCGTGGCACCGACACGCACACGCGCTGTGGATCTGGCCCGACAGGGCGGTTTTGGCCTTGTTCTCGCCGATATTCAACTTGCAGATGGGTCATCCGGTATTGATGCGGTTTCGGATATTCTGGCCGCGAACAATATTCCGGTGATCTTTATCACGGCTTTTCCTGATCGCCTCTTGACGGGCGAGCGTCCCGAACCAACCTATCTGATAGCCAAGCCGTTTCTGTCTGAAACCGTGAAGGCGACCATTGCACAGGCCCTGTTCTTCCACGAGGCGAGCCGTGCCCTGGGCAATGAAGGCGCACAAGAGGCGAAACAGTTTTCTATTCCCGACAACAGTGGAGAGACCCATGGCCGACAATTCTGACAGCAAGGCGGGCGCAAATCTGGATGCACTGCGCCAGGAGCTTGACCAGATGCGTTCGGAACTCTCGAAGTTCCTCGACAATGCCGGCGAAACGGCGCGCTCCAAGGTGAAGGAAGCTGCCGCGAGTGCAGAAGAGGCCGCACATGAGGCTTCCCGCATCGCAGACAAGGGCTGCACCGTTCTGCGCGATACCGTGCGCGAGCAGCCTGTGGCATCTCTGGCCGTTGCGGCGGGTCTTGGCTTCATTGCCAGCCTCCTGCTTCTGCGCCGCTGAACGCATGTGAAGGCGCCATCCATCAAGACATGTGATGGCCCATGACACTTTGCCCCCGTACCCTGATTCAGGGTGCGGGGGTTTTCATTTCCGGCTCTCAGTCATCCAGATCCCGCACCGCAAACCCGATGCCGCGCAAGACATGCTGAAGGCCCGCGCCATCATAGGGCTTGCCGAGAAAGGCGAGGCTTGGAACAGCGCTGAAGGCCTCTTCCAGCTCATCCCGCGCATGCCCGCTGGCAATGATGATGGGGAGTGCCGGGGCAAGTTCCCGCAGGCTGTTGACCACGACAAGGCCCGGCATGTCCGGCAGGCCCACATCCACCATGGCGAGCACAAAGGCTTCCGGAACGGATGAGAAGGCGGTGCGGGCGCAGCTCAGCGCGGCTTCCCCATGGGGGGCGACTGTAACGGTGAAGCCATATTCTTCCAGAACCTGCCGCGCCACCATGGCCACGACAGGCTCATCCTCCACCAGCAGAACCGCACCCGGTTCCAGAGCTTGTCCTGTCACAGCCCTCTCCTGTGGCATGCCCGCACGGCTGCGCGCGACGCGACGTCCCGGCCATTTTCCTGTGTGATGGCATCATGGCACAGATGAAGCAGGGTTGGGGAGAAGGGGATGAAGCTAAAACCATGAAGAAACATGGCAGGAGTGAGCCGCCTGAAAAGAAAAAGGGGCGGCACATGGCCCGCCCCTTTCAGAATAGTTTCAAAAATCATGCCTTGCCCGGAGGCATCACAGCATTGCGGGCAGAACACGGTCCGGCGGACGGTGGCCATCCATGAAGGTCTTGATGTTGACGATGACCTTCTCGCCCATGTCGACACGGCCTTCCAGCGTGGCGGAGCCGAGATGCGGCAGCAGCACCACCTTGCCCTGCCGGGCAAGACGCACCAGCTTCGGGTTCACGGCCGGCTCCTGCTCGAACACGTCAAGGCCCGCACCGGCGATGTCGCCGGACTCAAGCAGACGCGCAAGGGCGGATTCGTCGATCACCTCACCGCGCGCGGTGTTGACCACATAGGCTTCCGGCTTCAGCAGCTTGAGGCGGCGGGCGGACAGCAGGTGGAAGGTGGCCGGCGTATGCGGGCAGTTGACCGAGATGATGTCCATCCGGGCCAGCATCTGGTCGAGGCTGTCCCAGTATGTGGCGTCCAGCGTCTCCTCCACACCGTGCGGCAGGCGGTGGCGGTTGTGATAGTGGATCTGGAGGCCGAAAGCCTTGGCCCGGCGCGCGACGGCCTGACCGATGCGCCCCATGCCGATGATGCCGAGACGCTTGCCCCAGATGCGCCGGCCGAGCATCCATGTGGGAGACCAGCCCTGCCAGTCCTCGCCTTCATTGGTCATCACCTGGGCGCCTTCCGCGATGCGGCGCGGCACGGCCAGAATGAGGCCCATCGTCAGGTCGGCGGTGTCTTCGGTCAGCACGCCGGGCGTGTTGGTGACAGTGATGCCGCGCGCGAGTGCGGTGGAGACGTCGATATGGTCCACGCCATTCGAGAAGGAGGCGATGAGCCGCAGATTCTCGCCAGCCTGGGACAGAACGGCCGAATCAATCCGGTCCGTCACCGTCGGCACGAGGACATCCGCGGTCTTGACGGCTTCCACCAGGGCCGCCTGATCCATGGGGGTGTCATCGACATTCAACTTCGCGTCGAACAACTCGCGCATGCGGGTTTCGACAGACTCGGGCAGCTTGCGTGTGACGACAACCAGCGGTTTGCGGCGCACCATGAGCTCTTCCCCATTCCCCATTTCTTAACTGTTCGTTCCGTCTATCAGAGAGGCGGGGAAACACAAAGACCCCTCTTGAGGGGGATGACTGGCGGAATGATGTGACGAACACATTCCCCCGCAGCGGAATTCTGGTGGGAAAGGAACGAAACGATGCAGCTTATGGCGCGACCTTTTGGTCTGCAAAGCCTTACTGTCATTGCACTTGCGCTTGTATCTACCCTGGCGGTGCACCTGCCGGCGCAGGCGCAGAGCGTGGATGGAACCGGCCTGCCGGTGCCCCGCTTCGTTTCACTAAAGGCTGATAAGGTGAATGTGCGGCAGGGGCCGAACAGGAATCACGATGTGGCATGGGTCTTCTCCCGCGCCGGATTACCTGTGGAAGTTACGGCGGAATTCGAAACCTGGCGCCGCATTCGCGATTCTGACGGGGCAGAGGGCTGGGTTTACCATGCCATGCTTTCCGGTCGCCGCACGGCGCTGGTCGCGCCCTGGAAGAAGGAGGGCACCGTGGCCCTGCTGAGCGAGCCGCAGGAAGGGGCGCGGGTTGTGGCGCAGCTTGAGCCCGGTGTTCTGGGCGTTGTGAAGGAATGCGATGGCAAGTTCTGCCGTCTGGATGGCGACCGCTTTGATGGATTCGTCCCGCAATCCGAGCTGTTCGGCGTCTATCCGGGCGAAAAGCTGGACTGACAGGCCCCTTTGAAAAAAGCCGTGCCCCCGAAAGGCGCGGAAAACGTGCTGCCTGCCGGAGCGCGTTGAGGGGGGAGGCTTGTTCCCACCGCCTCCCTCGGGCATCGTGCCCTTCATCTGCGGAAGGGCGCGCTGCCCCGGCGTGCCTCTCGTGAAACGCGCCCTGCCGGCGCGGCATACTGGATTGCGTCATGGCCCCACATTCCCACCCCATCAAGCCCGGTGACCATGTGTTCCTGGTGGATGGCTCCTCTTTCGTGTTCCGGGCCTATTTCCAATCCATAAACCAGGACCGGAAATATAATTTCCGCTCCGATCGTCTGCCCACGGGGGCGGTGCGCCTGTTCTGCAACAAGCTGTTCCAGTTTGTGCGCGACGGGGCCATGGGCATGCGCCCGACCCATCTGGCGATCATTTTCGACAAATCGGAAAACTCGTTCCGCAAGGAGCTGTACCCGGATTACAAGGGCAACCGCCCCCCGCCGCCGGAAGAGCTGGTGCCGCAGTTTCCGCTGATGCGGGAGGCCGTGCGCGCCTTCGGCCTCATCCCCGTGGAGCAGGCGCGCTATGAGGCGGATGACCTCATCGCCACCTATGCCCGGCAGGCGGTGGAAGCGGGGGCCGATGTGCTGGTCGTCTCCGCCGACAAGGACCTGATGCAGATCATCGGTCCGAAAGTGTCGATGTATGATCCGGCTTCCGGCGAGAATGGCCGGGCGGGTGCGCGGCCGGAACGGCGCATCGGCGTGGCCGAGGTGGAAGAGTATTTCGGCGTGCCGCCGGAAAAAGTCACCGACGTGCAGGCGCTGGCTGGTGATTCCACGGACAATGTGCCCGGCGTGCCCGGCATCGGCATCAAGACAGCGGCTGCTCTCATCAATGAATTCGGGGATCTGGAAACCCTGCTGGCGCAGGCTGAAACCATCAAGCAGCCCAAGCGCCGCCAGTCCCTCATCGAGAATGCGGATGCCGCCCGCATCTCCAAGCAGCTCGTGACACTGGTTCAGGATGTCGATGTCGAGGTGCCGCTTGAGGATCTGGTTCTGGCTGAGCCGGACCCCAAGCGGCTGATCGCCTTCCTCAAGGCCATGGAGTTCACCACCATCACCCGCCGCGCCGCCGAAATCTATGGCATGGAGGCCAGCGCCATCGAGCCGGATGCGAATCTGGCGCCGGCCGGGGATCTGTTCACCCCCGGAAAAGCCGATGATGAAGGCGGCAGCCCCCATGCGGGCGATGCCCCTGAAAAAGGTGTGGCGCCTGCCAGTGGCGGTGAGGCGGAGGCCTCATCCGGAGCGACACCCGGCGCGCTTGCCCGTTCACGCGCGAACGCGGCCAAGGCCCTGCCGGTGGACCGCAGCGCCTACAAAACCCTCACCTCCGCAGCAGAGCTGAAGGAATGGTGTGCCCGCGCGATTGATCAGGGGCTGGTGGCGTTTGATACGGAAACCACCTCGGTCAATGCCATGTCGGCGGATCTGGTGGGTGTGTCGCTGGCGCTTGCGCCGGGCGAGGCCTGCTACATTCCCCTGCGCCATACCGGGGGTGAGGACCTGTTCGGCGAGGGATTGCTGCCCGGGCAGATCCCGATGGACGAGGCGCTGGCCATTCTGAAGCCGATGCTGGAAGAGAGCGGCACGCTGAAGGTTGGTCACAATGTGAAATATGACCAGCTCATCCTCGCGCGCCATGGCATCGAGGTGGCGCCGGTCGATTGCACCATGTGCATCTCTTACGATCTGGACGCGGGCCTCAACGGCCATGGCATGGATGAGCTTTCCGTGCGCCATCTGGGCCACACACCCATTCCCTTCATCGAGGTGGCGGGCAAGGGCAAGGCGCAGGTCACCTTCAACAAGGTGGCGATTGACGCCGCAACGGCCTATGCCGCCGAAGATGCCGATGTCACGCTGCGCCTGTGGCAGGTGCTCAAGCCCCGTCTTGTCGCCGAAGGCCGCACCACGGTTTACGAGACGCTGGAGCGCCCGCTCATCCCGGTGCTGGTGCGGATGGAGGCGCGGGGCATCTCCATCGACAAGGCAATGCTGGCGCGCCTTTCTTCCGAATTCGCGCAGAAGGCGGCGGGGATCGAGGACGAGATTGGCGAACTGGCCGGCGAGAAGATCAATGTCGGCTCGCCCAAGCAGATTGGCGACATATTGTTCGGCAAGCTCGGTATGCCCGGTGGCACCAAGACGGCGACAGGGGCATGGTCCACCAAGGCGGATGTGCTGGAGGATCTGGCCGAGCAGGGCCATACCCTGCCACAGAAAATTCTGGAATGGCGCCAGCTCTCCAAGCTGCGCTCCACCTATACCGATGCCCTGCCCAATTTCGTGAATGCGCAGACCGGGCGGGTCCACACCTCCTATGCCTTGGCGGCGACCACCACGGGCCGGCTGTCTTCATCAGACCCCAACCTGCAGAATATCCCCGTGCGAACGGAGGAGGGCCGGCGGATCCGCAAGGCCTTCGTGGCGCAGCCGGGCAATGTGCTGATCTCGGCGGACTATTCGCAGATCGAACTGCGCCTGCTGGCGGAAATCGCCAATATTCCGGTTCTGCGTCAGGCTTTCAGGGAGGGGCTGGACATTCATGCCATGACGGCTTCCGAGATTTTTGGAGTGCCGGTGGAGGGCATGCCGGGAGAAGTGCGTCGGCGCGCCAAGGCCATCAATTTCGGCATCATCTATGGCATTTCCGCCTTCGGCCTGGCCAACCAGCTCGGCATTCCACGCGAGGAGGCCGGGCAATATATCAAGCGCTATTTCGAGCGTTTCCCGGGCATCCGCGATTATATGGAAGAGACGAAAGCCTTCTGCCGCACGCATGGCTATGTGGAAACCCTGTTCGGGCGGCGCGCGCATTATCCCGATATCGCGGCGAAGAACCCCTCCATCCGGGCCTTCAATGAACGCGCCGCCATCAATGCCCGCCTCCAGGGCACGGCGGCAGACATCATCCGTCGCGCCATGATCCGCATGGAGCCGGCGCTGGCGGCAGCGCGGCTGAATGCGCAGATGCTGCTTCAGGTGCATGACGAACTGGTGTTCGAGGTGCCGGAGGATGAGGCGGAAAAGACCATTCCCGTGGTCCAGAAGGTGATGGAAAGCGCTGCCGAACCGGCGGTACAGCTTGCCGTGCCCCTGAAGGTGGATGCCCGCGCGGCGAAAAACTGGGATGAGGCCCATTAAAACCCACAAGGAATGTGGATTGATATAATCTCATTTTTTCATGTTGAATTGGGTGCGTTGCAGATCTAGAATGTGAAATAGGCGGACAGCTGCTCTCGCCTGTCGTATTTCTGGAGTTCTGCCATGGCCCCGGCCAGCATCGAAATCTCTCCCAGGCCCCTGCGGGAAACGCCTCGTGGCCGCATGGAGCCGTTGGCGCGTCTGCCGGTGTTCTTTGGCCTGAAAGGGCGGCGTGTGCTGGTGATGGGTGGCGGTGCCGCAGCGGCGTGGAAGGCCGAGCTGGTTTCCGCCGCCGGGGCGCAGGTGGATGTGGTTTCACCCGATATTGGCCCGGAACTGCGCCAGCTTGCCAAGGCCCCGCCGGAAGGCGCCGTGGTGCTGCATGAGCGCTTCTGGACGCAGGAAGATCTGGAAGGCGCCACCCTCGCCATTGGGGACAGTCCGGATGCGGAAGACGTCGCCCGTTTTGTGGCGGCGGCCAAGGCTGCGGGTGTGCCGGTCAACATGATCGACAATCCCGAACCGAGCGATTTCACTTTCGGGGCCATCGTCAATCGCTCCCCGCTGGTGGTTGGCATTTCCACGGATGGTGGTGCGCCTGTCTTCGGGCAGGCGGTGCGCGGGCGTATCGAGGCGCTCCTGCCGGCTGGTTTTCGGGGCTGGGCGCAGGCGGCCAAGGAATGGCGCAGCGCCGTGACGGATCTCCCGAACCGCGCCCGTCGCAATTTCTGGGAGCGGTTTGCCCAGCGCGCCCTGCGCATGCCGGAACGGAGCCCTTCGGCGCAGGACCGTGATGTTCTGCTGGATGGCGTGAATGCGCCTGCGGCGTGCTCTGGCGGCTCCGTGGTGCTGGTGGGGGCAGGGCCGGGCGACCCTGAGCTTCTGACGCTGAAGGCCGTGCGCGCGCTGCAATCAGCCGATGTCGTGCTTTATGACAATCTCGTCTCTTCCGAAGTGCTGGATTTTGCCCGGCGCGAGGCCAAAAAGATGCTGGTCGGGAAGACCGGCCACGGCCCATCCTGCAAGCAGGATGACATCAACCGCCTGATGGTGAGTCTTGCCCGGGAAGGCCGCCGGGTGGTGCGCCTGAAGGGCGGTGAGCCGATGATTTTTGGCCGGGCGGGAGAGGAAATCGCCGCCTGCCTGAAGGCCGGCATTCCGGTGGAGTCCGTTCCCGGCATTTCCGCGCCACAGGGGGCCGCGAACCGGCTTCTGGTTTCGCTGACCCACCGGGACCATGCCCGCCGCCTGCAATTCATCACCGCCCACGGACGCGATGGCCGCTTGCCGAAGGATCTGGACTTCCGGGCCCTGAGCGATCCGGCGGCAAGCACCGTGGTCTATATGCCCAAGCGCACGCTGGGTGCACTGATTGGGGAGCTGGAGCGGGCCGGGGTTGATCTGTCCATGCCGGCCCTCGCGATTTTCGGGGCGACGCGGCCAGAGGAGAAGGTCGTCGCTGCCCCGCTGGGCGGGCTGGTGGCGGCAGTGGAAAGCGCGATCAGCGATGGAGCTGATGGTCCCTGTCTGGTCCTGTATGGGCATGCCATGGCCGAGGCGGCAGCGCTGGCGCTGGGGCCGGCAGATGAAGCCGATGACCGGCTGGCGGCCCGGGCCGTGTAAGCGGCGCCTGTTTCAGGCTGGCGAACATGGAGAATGCAAAAGCTCCGGCACAGTGCCGGAGCTTTTCTGTTTCAGATGTCTGATGAGCGCAGGACAGGATGGCGCATGCGCCTCACCCGCCAGAAGGCATCAGGCCGGCATCTGGTAATCCAGCCACTTGCCCTGGGGCAGGTCATAGAGGCGGCCGGTGCATTCCAGAGCGGGCAGGCACAGGGGCAGAATGGCCTGGGCGGCGGCCTCGGCCGTGGGCAGCGTGTCCGGGTCCTCACCGGGGAAGGCCTTGGCGCGCATGCGGGTGCGGGTGGGGCCGGGGTTGAACATGTTCACGCGCAGGGCGCTCTTCATCGCCTCTGCCGCCCATGTGCGGCCCATCACCTCAAGCGCCGCCTTGGTCGCCGCATAGGGGCCCCAATAGGCCTTGGCCTTGTGCGCCGCGCCGGAGCCCACAATGACCGCCCGTCCATGCGGCGAGAGGCGCAGCAACGGATCAAACGAACGGATGCAGCGCCACTGGGCGGTGAGATTGGAAGCGACCACATCATCCCAGTCCTTCGGGAGCACATGGCCAAGGGGGGAAAGCGGCCCGAGCACGCCGGCATTGGCGACATAAACATCCAGCCGCTGGTAGCGTTCAAACAGCGCGCCGCCGAGACGGTCTATCCCGTCACCATCCTTCAGATTGAGCGGCACCAGCGTGGAAGAGCTTCCAGCGGCCTTGATGGCGTCATCCAGTTCTTCCAGCCCGCCTTCGGTGCGGCCGACGGCCACCACATGCGCTCCGGCCCGTGCAAGCTCCACGGCGGTGGCAAAGCCGATTCCGCGTGTCGCACCCGTCACGAGGGCAACCTTTCCGTCCAGCGGGCGGGTCGAATCGGCAGGGGTGGCGGAAGGGCGGGCAGAGGGGTCTGTCATCGATACTCTCATTCATGGTGACGCGGGCAAGAGAGCCGCAATCGGCGGCCCTGTCCAGCCACGCAATGCCGCGCTGTGATTCAGGCTAGAGCCAGCCGCGCCATTTGAAAAAGACATAGGGCAGGATACCGGAAAGGATCATGCCGGTAACGGTGATGGGGTAAGAATAGGTCCATTGCAATTCCGGCATATGGGCAAAGTTCATGCCGTATATGGATGCAATGAGGGTGGGGGGCATCAGTACCACGGAGAGAACCGCGAAAATCTTGATGATGTTGTTCTGCTCCAGCCCCACAAGGCCAATGGTCGCATCCAGCATGAACTGCAGCTTGCCGCTGATGAAGGCGGCATAATCGGAAAGGCCGGACACATCCCGGCTCATGGATTTGACGCTGGCTTTCGATTCCTTCGTCACGCTCAGCCCGCCGGTATCGGCCCCGAGAAATGAGACCAGCCTTTGCAGGGAGGCAAGGCTTTCACGCGTTGCGGAAACAAGCCTCTCCTTCCGGCCGATTTCGGAAAGAATCTCGCGGTGGCGCTGGCTGGAGTTTCCCCCCTTTTTCTCCGGCTTCTGGTCGAAGACACGGCGGGAGAGCTGGTCCACCTCAAGGCCGATCTGCTCCAGCATGTCGGCGCTGCGGTCGATCACCGCCTCAAGGATTTCAATCAGAATCATCTCGCCGGAAATGCCGGCGGGGCAGGCGCGGGCCAGATGGGTGGATACGGCCTGAAAGGCCCGCGGCTCCGTATAGCGCACCGTGATGAGGCGCTTGCCCGCAAGAATGAAGGTGACAGCCGCAGCCTCCGGGCTTTCATCGCTGGCGCGCGAGAGCAGGGATGCTGTCATGTAGCGCGCGCCATTCTCGATATAGAGACGGCTGGACTGCTCGATCTCCACCATTTCCTCGCGGGTGGGAATGCCAATGCCGGTGGCTTTCTCCACCAGTGCATCCTCCTCCGGCGTGGGGCTCAGCAGATCCACCCACACCGCATCGGGCGGAAGGGGCTGGCGCAGGTCTGCCTGCTCGGCATGAAGGCGTCCGGGAGCGGGGATATAGGAAACGATCAAGGCCAGTCTCTTCCGCAAGGCTTGGAAACAGCGCTGCACTGTGTGGCAAAGCCGCAAAAGACGGAAGGGGCGGCAGATTTCAGCTCAACATAAAAATACGGCCCCGCTGACGGTTTTATACCGCAGCGAAGGCCGCCAGAACACCATCGCCTCTGCTGGAGAGGCGGCTCCTCCTTCGCCCGTTCGCGAGGGAGGAGGGAATCAGCTCACGACGAAATCAATATCCCGCAGGGTGACAATCCGCTTGCCGAGCTGGGCGGGCGTGGTGGCGGCTGTGGTGGTGGCCTTCTGGCTCGCCTGGCGTGCTGCCGCGGCGACGGCGGAAATGCCGATTTCACGCCACTGCTGGTCCTGCGCCTGACGCTTGTGATCCGCTTCCTTGCGTGCCTGAAGCGCCTGCGACTGTTCGGTAGACATGTCCTTCTCCTTCGCGACGCCGCATCTTCATATGCGGCACCTGCCTAAAGACGCTCCTGATATGGACAACAACTGCGTCAAAACTATGCAGAGGATCTGTCTTCTCTGGGGTCTAAAGATGAGAAAGCACGGTATTTCTTGAGAATGTCCAAAAGGACATGGTGAAAGATTGGTCACTGAGACATTTATGCAACTCTTTCCGAGAAGCGAGGCGCATAGTGCGGGTAGGGCCTTCTAGCGTGCCGGACATTGGGTTAATTCACACTTTAACGGAGGTTCGTTCCTCCTTGTGATGCCTGTGGAAGGGGCGGAAATGATGTGGCGAGCGGCCGGGGCGTTACTGCTCGGATTGACTCTTGGCGGTTGCATGAATGCGACGATGTCTCCGACACCGGACAGCGTTCTCAACCCGCGTGACAAGCAGTTGCTGGCGAATGCGCCTTACACGAAGGTACGGCCGCAGAACCAGTATGCGCGGCACTTTGTGGACTATAAGACCAACAAGAAGCCGGGCACGGTTATTGTCGATACACCCAACAAGTACCTCTATCTCGTCCAGGAAGACGGCAAGGCCGTGCGCTATGGCGTGACAGTGGGTGAGGAAGCGCTTGCTTTCAGCGGTACGGCAAAGGTTGGCCGCAAGGCGGAATGGCCGGGCTGGACCCCGACGCCTGCGATTCACTCGCGCATTCCCGGTCTGCCGGCCTATGTCACCCCCGGGCCGCATAACCCGATGGGGGCCCGCGGTCTCTATCTCTACCAGAACGGGCGCGACACCCTCTATCGCATCCATGGCACCAACCAGCCGGAACTGCTGGGTCAGGCAATCTCCTCCGGCTGCATCCGCATGCTGAATGAGGATGTCATCGATCTCTATAATCGCGTGCCGGTCGGCGCTGAGGTTGTGGTGCTCTGATCGATATTTGGGTTGCTTGTTGATCCTGAAAGGCGTCGCTCCATGGGCGACGCTTTTTCTTTGTGTCATGCCATGTGGAAGACAGCCGGACACAAGCAAAAGCGCGCCTCGGGGTGAGAATTCCACGAGGCTTGTCCTTTTCACCATGAGATGGCTCAAAGTCCGCGCATTTTCCGTAGGGGCATGGAAATGCCGCCCTGTGTCAGGGCAGGGCAAGGCTTCAGGGGGCCGGTTCCGGTCTATCGGGAGCCTGAGGCTGTCTCAGTCTTCCGCCTCCCGGGCGGGAATCTCCGGCCGAGCGGGTGGAAGCGGGGCGGATTTTTCGATCTGATTGCCGTTGCGGGCGGGTTCAGCCGTGGGGGTGCCCATTTCGGTTGCACTGGCCCGCACATAGCGGCGTTCCGGCGTCGTGCTGCCCGGCAGACGCCATCTGCACAGCTTGAAACCATTGCGCCTCTTGGCCAGATCCACATGGATATGGTCTTCGTGATAACCATCAGAGCCCGGCCCGAGAACTGTGGTGAAGCGGCGGCAGGCGCTTTCCTTCATCGCGAGGGCAAAGGCATTCGGCATGCCGCGCGGTGAGACGGAGATGGAGCGTCCGTCACTCAGCACAAAGCCGCCCACATCCATGGCATTGCCATATCCGTGTTCACTGACGCGGGCGCCCGACTTGCGGTTCTGGCCGCGGCATGAAAATGACGATGCCACACGCAGGGTTTCAAGTCTGGCGCCCAGCTTCTCAATGTCCGGGGCCAGATCCTCGCGGGTCCAGTCGGCAATCGCCACCACCATTTCGCAGCTCATGAGGGCTGCCGGCTTGAAGCTGATGCTTGATCCATCATCCAGCTGCACGGCCGTGAGACTGACAGCTTCACTCAGGGCGCAGGGGCGGGGAACTCTTGGGGAGGCAACGCGCCGGGCCGTGATGATTCCGGCCTCGGCCAGAGCCGCACACGCACCCGGAAGGCCGGACGCGCTGGCGCGCTGGGGTTCGGGGGGCTCAGGAGTCGGGGTCTGAGTCGGGGCAACGGCTGGAGTTTCCGCCTCTGCCACATCATCTGCCTGTTGCTGCAACTCTGGCGGCCGCGTGGGCGGCAAGGGCGCCTGCGCTGCCACACTGCTTCCCATCATGCCCAGCAGGGCTGTTGCAACAAGTGCAATATGTCCGGGCCGCGCTGAGTCGCGAATCTGGCGGGATGGGGGTGTCTGGCGATTCTGATGGGATGGCTCAAGCATGGCCATCATTCATAAGGTGCTCTGGCTGGTCGGTCGATCTTCTGATCAAGGGCAGGGGGCGCTAATTTGCCTGATGGGCAAGGTTCGCATGCCGCGTGGCCGGGATGCCACTTCTGAAGATGGGAGGTCTGGCTGTAACCGCCCGCAGATACACGCATGACGCGCGTCTCTATTCGGCGGCAGCCCTCAACGGGTGAGACGGTAGAGACCCGCCATGGAAGGCGGCCCTTCCGTGAACACCTCATTGCGCTCGACCAGATATTCAAGATGCGCAAGGACGGTGAGCGAGGCAGCATCAAATAGGCGTGGGTCAAGCCCGATATAAATGCGGCGGACCAGATCGGGGATCGTTTCCGGTGCGCGATTCAGGCTGCGTAGAATGGCGGCCTGCCGCGCCAGCCTGTGGTCCAGATAATCGCGCACAAAGGAAGGGGCCTCACGGACAGGGCCGCCATGACCGGGCAGATAGATCTTCTCGGGGCGTGCACCGAGGATCTCCAGTGAGCGAATATAGTCACCCATGGAGCCGTCTGGCGGGGCGACAATGGATGTGGCCCAGGCCATGACATGATCACCGGAAAACAGCAGCTGGTTTTCGGGCAAAGCAAATGCAAGGTGATTGGCGGTATGGCCGGGGGTGGCGATGGCCTGCAGGGTCCAGCCCGGGCCGGTAATCGCATCACCATCCGCCAATATGATGTCGGGATGGAAATCGGTATCCGCGCTGGCATCGAGCGGATTGACTTCGCCAATATAAAGGGGCCGGGCCGCGATATGGGGACCCGCTCCAACCGTGCGCGCACCGGTGCGGGCCTGAATGGCGGGGGCTGCGGGCGTATGGTCGTGGTGCGTATGGGTGGCAACGATATGCGTCACCTCTTCCCCGCGCACGGCGTGCAGCAATGCCTCGATATGGGCAGCGCTATCCGGGCCAGGATCGAGGATCGCAACCTTTCCCTGTCCGATGATGTAGCTGCAGGTCCCCGTATATGTGAAGGGGGACGGATTGGGCGCCACGATGCGGCGAACCAGCGGTGTGATCTGGTCTACCCGGCCGGCGGGGGCGTCAAAGTCACGCTGGAAGGCAATCTCTGCACTCATGGGGGCAGATTAAGATGGATTGGAGGCCATGGAAACCTCCAAACGGTTCAGACAAAGAAAAACCCGCTGCTTTCGCAGCGGGCTTTCCCAACAAGGTGATCTTTAAGATCAGAACTTGTAGTTCACACCAGCCTTGATGGTGTGGAACTTGTTGTCGTGCTCGTAGGAAGGAGCGCCGAACAGCAGGGCAGAGTCGTCAGCCTTGGACTTGCCGAGGTCGACATACAGGTACTCAGCCTTGAAGGTCCAGTTGTTGGTGATCGCGTACTCGGCGCCACCACCGATCGTCCAACCCCAGCGGGTGCTGGACTCGCTGACGCCAGCGAAGTTGTTGGAGATGCCGTTGAGGCCGTTCTCGAACTTGGTCTTGCCGTAGGCGGCACCACCGGTGATGTACGGCAGGAAGCGGTCATAGGCATAGCCGAGACGGGCGCGGATCGTGCCGAAGTAGTCGAGCTTCACGCTGGCGCTGTCGCCGCCCAGCCAGTTTTCCTGGTACTTGGCTTCGATGTCGGACCACTGCAGGTCAGCCTCGAGGCCGACAACGACGTTGTTGGCGAGCTGATAGTTGTAGCCGATCTGACCACCGACGAAGAAGCCGGAGCTGTTCAGGTCAACGCCCGGCAGGGTCGTCGGAGCCAGGGTGCCGTAGCTGACGTCGGTCTTGCCGCCGCCGAAGCCGAAGTTGGCACCGATGTAGAAGCCGGTCCAGGAGAACACGGGGGCCGGGATGGCCTTGACCGGGTACTTCACCGCCAGGTCGGCGGCAGCAGCCGGAACAGTGAGCGCAGCCACAGCGACAGTGGCGAGAAGAATCCGCTTCATAGTAATCCCCTTATGGATTAACCGACCGAGATCGGGGTCTTGAAAAGTGAACGCTGCCCGCTGGGGCCCGTTCAGTGAGATTGTTGTAGCAGGGCCCGATGCACCTGTCCGTCGCTTTCATGCAACAGTGGAGGGAAATGAGAATGCTCAAACCCACATTTTCCCCACCTGAGTACCGTTCAGTCTGAAAAGGCTTTGGTGCGTTATAATGTACGCGCTGCGAGGCCGCGTATTGTGTAAATGAATTGTAAATATTGGCGGGATGAGCGTGCCACTTTCTTGCCACGATACGGTCAAAAACGGACCCGGCCCTTGGGGAGATCCATGATGAAGCGGTTGGAAGGCTTTTATTTGATGAGATTCTGCCAGTCATTTCTTGTCACAATTGGGGCTTTGATGAGCATAGTTCCCGCAGAAATGATGATTAAAAGTGAGGCGCTTGCATCGGAAATGCCGCGAACTCTCTCCATGAGTTGCAATCAGACGGTAAAGCTTGTGGCAAAGAGTGGTGCGATTGTGCTGAGAACTGGAGAAAACACCTATGACCGGTATGTGAGGGATCTCCAGTTCTGCGACCTGGGGGATTCGCTGCGGCCTGAATGGGTGCCGACTCGCGATAATCCTCAATGCTTTATCGGCTATACCTGCTACTTGCCCCACATTGACAACTGGCCGAACTGATCTGTCGGCACCATGAAAAAGGCCCGCCATTGGCGGGCCTTGTCATTTGTGCGGTCTGGAATCGCTCAGCCAATGCCGCGCTGCTTCAGGATGATCTCGATTTCTTCCAGAACCGTGGGGTCATCAATCGTTGCGGGAACCGACCATGAGTCGTGATCGGCAATCTTTTTCATGGTCCCACGCAGAATCTTGCCGGAGCGGGTCTTGGGCAGGCGATCCACGGTCACCGCCAGCTTGAAGGCCGCCACGGGGCCGATGCGGTCGCGCACAAGGCCCACCAGTTCCTTCTCGATGGTCTCGGTCGGGCGGCGTTCGCCAGCCTTCAACACCACGAATCCGCAGGGCACCTCGCCCTTCAGCGCATCCTTCACGCCAATCACGGCGCATTCGGCCACATCCGGGTGGGAGGCGATGACCTCTTCCATGCCTCCAGTGGAGAGGCGGTGGCCGGCGACATTGATGATGTCATCCGTGCGGCCCATCACGAAGATATAGCCATCCTCATCGATGAAGCCGGCATCCGCGGTCTTGTAGTAGCCGGGATAGTCCAGGAGATAGCTTTCCTTGAAGCGCTCATCCTGCTGCCAGAGAGTCGGCAGGCAGCCGGGAGGGAGCGGGAGCTTCACGACGATGGAGCCCATCTCGCCAGCCGCAACCGGCTTGGAGGCTTCATCCACCACCTGCACGTCATAGCCGGGCATCGGCACGGTGGGCGAACCGAGCTTGATGGGCAGAAGGCCGAGGCCGACAGGATTCGCGGCAATGGCCCAGCCGGTTTCCGTCTGCCACCAGTGATCGACAACCGGAACGCCGAGTCGCTCCTCGGCCCATGTCACGGTGTCCGGGTCCGCCCGCTCGCCGGCAAGGAAGAGTGTGCGCATGGAAGAGAGGTCGCGCCCTTCCTTGTATGCGCATTCCGGGTCTTCCTTCTTGATGGCGCGCAGGGCCGTGGGCGCGGTGAAGAGGGCGGCAACCTTGTGCTCCTCGATCACGCGCCAGAACGCGCCGGGATCAGGCGTGCCGACAGGCTTGCCCTCATAGACGACAGTGGTGCCGCCAATCAGCAGGGGCGCATAGACAATATAGGAGTGCCCGACCACCCAGCCGATATCGGAGGCCGCCCAGAAAACCTCACCCGGCTTGATGCCGTAGAGATTCTCCATGGTCCAAGTCAGCGCCACCATATGCCCGCCGGTGTCGCGCACCACGCCCTTCGGCTTGCCCGTCGTGCCGGAGGTATAGAGAATATAGAGCGGGTCGGTTGCCGCCACTTCCACGCAGGCGGCGCGCCGGCCTTCCGCCTTCATGGCCGCACAGGCCTGCGCCCAGTCATGGTCGCGCCCTTCCACCAGAGTGCCCGGCCCCTGCTCGCGCTGCAGCAGCAGGCAGGCTTCCGGCTTCACGGCAGACATGCTGATCGCCAGATCCAGCAGCGGCTTGTAGGCGACAACGCGGTTCGGCTCGATGCCGCAGGAGGCGGCCAGAATCACCTTGGGCTCGGCGTCTTCTATGCGGGTGGCCAGTTCCTTGGCGGCGAACCCGCCAAACACCACCGAGTGGATCGCGCCGATACGGGCGCAGGCGAGCATGCCCACCAGAGCTTCCGGCACCATCGGCATATAGACAAGGACGCGATCGCCCTTGGTGACGCCCAGTCCCTCAAGCACGGCGGCGAGCGCGCTCACATCATCCAGCAGCTCATTATAGGTGATGGTGCGCGTGGTGCCGGTGACGGGGCTGTCATGGATGATCGCAACCTGCTCGCCGCGCCCGGCCGCGACATGGCGGTCAACGGCATTGTGGCAGGTATTGGTGGTGGCCCCCACGAACCAGCGGCCATAGACGCCCGCATCCGCATCAAAAACCGCTGTGGCGGGCTTGATCCAGTCCACTTTCCTGGCCGCCTCTCCCCAGAAGGCGGTCGGGTTTTCGCGCCAGTTGGCGTAGGTCTGCCAATAGCGGCTGGTCGATGTCTGTTCCATTGGCGCTTCCTCTTCCCCGCAGTGCGTTTGGTGTTCTTAGAGCCACTCGCCGGGGGGTGGTGCAAGTACGCACTAGTGCGTAAGACCTTTGTATGACATATCATTGTCTTATTTCGGGTCCCCGGCGCGGTTCTACTATATTGCTGATTGCAATGCCCTTTTCTGCTGGATAGTGTCACGCCGGATTTCAAGGCTCTGGCCTCTCGTCGGGTCCGGCGGGGTGCTATGACAAGCTCATGTGATATTGAGGGGCATCATGGTAGGCAGCATCTATGATCTGTATCTTGATCGTAACGCGGCTAATTTCCGGCCATTGACCCCGATCGGGTTTCTGGAGCGCTCCGCCAGTGTGTTTCCGGAGCATACTGCCATCATTCATGGCAGCCTGCGTCGCAATTATCGCGATTTTTATGCCCGCAGCCGCCGTCTGGCCTCGGCCCTGACAAAGCTGGGCATCGGGCGGGGCGACACGGTTGCCGTCATGCTTTCCAATGTACCGGCCATGCTTGAGGCGCACTATGGTGTGCCGATGACCGGAGCGGTGCTCAACTCGCTCAATACGCGGCTGGATGCCGCCATTCTGGCCTTCACGATCGACCATGGCGAGGCCAAGGTGGTGATTACCGACCGGGAGTTCTCCCCGGTGATGAAGGTCGCGCTCGCCATGAGTGTGCGTAAACCCATTGTCATTGATTATGACGACCCGGAATATGACGGGGCGGGAGACCGCATCGGGCGCATGGAATATGAGGAATTCCTCGAAACCGGAGACCCCGATTTCGACTGGCAGTCCCCCTCCGACGAGTGGGATGCGATTGCGCTCAATTACACATCCGGCACCACGGGTGATCCGAAGGGCGTGGTCTATCACCACCGGGGCGCGCACCTTCTGGCCGTGGGCAATGTGGTGACCTGCTCGCTGGGCAAGCATCCTGTCTATCTGTGGACGCTGCCCATGTTCCATTGCAATGGCTGGTGTTTCCCCTGGTCCATCACGCTGGTGGCGGGCACCCATGTGTGTCTGCGGCAGGTGCGTGCGAAGGCGATGTATGATGCCATTGCCGATTATCGGGTAACGCATATGTGCGGCGCGCCGATCATCATGTCGACCCTGCTGGGCGCGCCCGAGGAAGACAAGCGGGCGCTGCCGGGCAAGGTGGAGTTCATCACCGCCGCCGCTCCGCCTCCGGAGGCCGTGCTGGCCGCCATGCAGGATGCCGGCTTCAATGTGGTGCATGTCTATGGTCTCACGGAAGTCTATGGCCCCTCCGTGGTGAATGACTGGCATGCCGAGTGGGATGCTCTTCCGGCCAATGAGCGCGCGGTCAAGAAGGCCCGTCAGGGTGTGCGTTATGCCGCCATGGATGCGGTGGATGTTCTGGACCCTGAAACCATGCAGAGCGTGCCTGCCGATGGTGTGACGCTGGGTGAGGTGATGTTCCGCGGCAATGTGGTGATGAAGGGTTATCTGAAGAACCCCACCGCTACGGATGCCGCTTTCGCCGGCGGCTGGTTCCATTCGGGCGATCTGGGTGTGAAGCACCCCGATGGCTATATCCAGCTGAAGGATCGCTCGAAGGACATCATCATCTCCGGTGGCGAGAATATCTCGTCCATCGAGGTTGAGGATGCGCTTTACAAGCATCCGGCCGTGAGTGCGGCGGCCGTTGTCGCCAAGCCCGATGAAAAGTGGGGTGAAACGCCTCTGGCCTTTGTCGAGCTGCGGGATGGCGCCGAGGTGACGGCCGAGGAACTCATCGCCCACTGCAAGCTGCATCTGGCGCACTACAAGTGCCCGCGCCACATTGTTTTCGAGGAAATTCCGAAGACATCCACGGGCAAGATCCAGAAGTTCCGCCTGCGCACGCTGGCGCAGCAGCACTAGAACGCAACGCCTTTTGGGCGGACGACATGCAAGGCGCAGGCTCCCTCTCAAGACGGGCCTGCGCTTTTTCTGTTCCGGGGCATGCTGGCGGTGCCTGTCAGGCCACATGACATCCGGGCGGTGAGACATCCCAGAGGTGATCCTGCCAGGGCAAGCGCCTGAAAATGGGCCGCCTCTCTTGCGGTAATACTTTGCGCTCCGTTATGTGGGTGCAGCATCCCCAAAGGTGCATCCGTGCTCTCCAGAACGGGATAGAACGTGACATCTCCTCCTTCCGGCAAACCCGGCCAGATTACTGATCTCACCTATTATGTCATCGCCGCCTTTATCGGTGGACTGACTGGCGTTCTGGGTTCTGCCTTTCATCTGATCGTGGGGCGCTCCTATGAATGGTCGCGCCACTTGCCGGAGGTGATCGGGCTGGAGGGGCTGCCACTTTATGTTGCGATGGCTGTTTTCGTTGCCGCCATGGTGTGCGGAGCCGTTGCCCTGGTGCGCAATTTCGCGCCGGAGGCCAGCGGTTCGGGGGTGCAGGAAATCGAGGGTGCTCTGGTCGGTGTGCGCGAGGTGCGCTGGACACGTGTCCTGCCGGTGAAGTTCGTGGGCGGGATCATGTCTCTCGGCTCCGGCATTGTCGGCGGGCGTGAGGGGCCAACCATCCATATGGGAGCGTCCATCGCGAAGGCGTGCAGCTCCCTTTTCACCATGAGCGTGCGCGAGATGCGGGCGCTGCTGGGGGCAGGCGGCGCGGCCGGGCTCACGGCGGCCTTCAATGCGCCGATCGCCTCCATCATTTTCGTCATAGAGGAAACGCGCAAGGAGTTTCCCTATACCTTCCGCACCTATAGCGCCGTCATCATCGCCTGCACCTGCAGCGCGCTGGTCACCACGGGCATCACCGGCACCGTGCCCTATATGGCGCTGAGCGCGCCGCATATGCCGGTTTATTTCATGCCGGTCTTTCTGGTTCTGGGGTGTGTGCTGGGGGTTGTCGGCGTCCTGTTCAACCGCTGCATCCTTTGGGGGCTGGATTATGCGCAGCACATGTCGCTGAAGGTCTCGCCCTATCTGCTGCCGGCATTGCTGGGCTGTGCCGTTGGCCCGCTGCTGGTGATCTTTCCCGAGGCAACCGGGGGTGGAGAGCCGCTGGCGGTTGCCATCGCCAATCATCCGCTGCCTTTCGGCATTCTCGGCCTTGTGGTGCTGGCGCGCTTCTTCATGTCTGTGGCCAGTTATTCGGTCGGTGCGCCGGCTGGTATCTTTGCCCCCATTCTGGGGCTGGCCACCTGTATCGGCGTGTTTCTGGGCTGCATGCTGGAGTTTGTGATGCCCCTGCCGGAAGGCGCCATCATCGCCTTTGCGGTGGCGGGCATGACAGGGCTTTTCTCCAGCACCATCCGCGCGCCGCTGGTGGGGGTGGTTCTGGTTCTGGAGCTTACCGGCACCTATTCCCTGGCGGTGCCTTCCCTTGTGGCGGCGTTCAGCGCGAGCATCATGTCGCGGGCGCTGGGCGGGCGGCCGATTTATGAACTGCTGCTGGAGCGCACCTTGCGCCTTGCCGGCCAGAGCACCGTGCTGCCGCCTCCGGATGAGGCCGAGGCGGAAAATCCTGAAGATGAGGGAACCAGGGGGCGGCCGGCGCGTTGATCCCGCAAGCGCGGTCATCGCCCCTCCTCCTGGATCGCGCATAGGCGCGGTCGCCTCCCCCCATGGCGGCCGCGCCGTTGTTCACCGCCCGTGCAACGTGACAACTGGCATGCGGACAGGGCTGCCACATTCGGCTATGAATGCGCCGGCTGTCAGGAACAGCACAAGGGGAACGCAGATGATTCGCGATATTCTGGTCAATCTATCCCAGGGTGTGGAGAAGGATGCTGCCTGCACATTTGCGGCAAGTCTTGCCACGCATTTCGGCGCGCATCTGACTGCTGTTTCCATTTCCTATGAGATTGATGTGCCGCCCTTCTATATGGGCGCACTGCCGACAGACTTCATTGAAGCCCAGCTCAAGGAAAATGAGACCGCAGCGCATAATGCCGAGATGCGCTTCCACAAGCTGATGGCAGAGCGGAACCTGCCGCACGAAATTCGCACGCTAGGAGCCTCTCTGGGGCTGGCGGCGCAGCAGTTCACCTATATGTCCCGTCTGTTTGATGTGACCGTCGTGTCCCAGCCCAACCCGGACAGGCCGGGCCCGGAGGAGGTGATTGCCGAGACGGTTCTGCTGGAATCCGGCCGGGCCATTCTGGTCATCCCCCATGCCTATGAAAAGCCGTTCTCCAGCTCTCATGTGATGCTGGCCTGGGATGGCGGGCGCGCTGCGGCCCGTGCGCTGGCAGAGGCATTGCCGCTGCTGCATCAGGCCAATACGGTCGACATCATCCGCATTGGCGCGGAAGAGGATGAGGACCCGGAAGCGCAGGAGGTCATCCGCCATCTGGCCCGCCACAAGCTGAAGACGGAAGTGCGCTGCCTGCCATTGGCGGCGGGGCAGTCCGTCTCCACCGTACTTCTGGATGAAGTGCGGGCGCGGGGGGCGGATCTGCTGGTGATGGGCGGCTATGGCCATTCCCGCCTGAAGGAAATGGTGATGGGCGGGGTGACGCGGGAAATCTTCGCCACCATGACCGTACCGGTGCTGATGGCGCATTGAGCGCCTGATGGCTGATTGCGCGGGGTGCTGGCCATTTCAGGCCGTGCGCCGCGTGGTCTGTTGCGAAGGCGGGGCTGTTTCCCGCCTTCATGCCCAGCCGAGCTGTGCCGCCTTATCAGGATGATGAGCTGGCGCGGCTCCAGGGCAGGATGAAGGGCTGGCCGTGGCGATGGCCGCTCTCGATCTCGATATTATAGATGGCGCGCAGCCGCTCCGCTGTCAGGACATCCTCAGGGGTGCCAATGGCGGCAAGATGGCCCTGATGCGCCAGTGCGACATGGTGGCAGAAGCGCGCCGCCAGTGTCAGATCATGCAGTACCACCACCACGGTCACTCCCGCCCGGGCCTGTGCGGCCAGAAGCTCCATGACATGGAGCTGGTGGTAGGGGTCCAGCGCAGCCACAGGTTCATCTGCCAGAAGCACCCGGGCCTCGACAGCCAGTGCCCGAGCGAGCAGAACGCGCATCCGCTCGCCACCGGAAAGGGTTCCAGTGGTGCGCCCGGCAAGGTTGCCCACCTCCGCCGCTGCCATGGCGCGGGCTATGGCCGCGGCATCTTTCTGCGGGTTGTGGTCATGCGGCAGGCGCCCCAGCGCAACCACATGCTCCACCTTCAGCGGCCAGTGAATGTTCCCGCTTTGCGCCAGATAGGCGACAGAGCGGCCCATTTGGCGGCGGCCGAGATTTTCTGCCGAGCGGCCATCATAGAGCACCTCTCCGCCAGCCGGCGCCTCAAGCGCGCTCAGCGTGCGCAGAAGAGTTGTCTTGCCAGCCCCGTTTGGTCCCAGAAGACCCAGCATTTCACCGGGGCGGGCAACAAGGTTCACCCCGTCCAGTATCGTCCGGCCGCCACGCACGACGCGGACATCGCGTGCCTCGACAATCATTCCGCCTCCCGCCGCAGGCGCAGCAACAGGGCAAGGAAGAAGGGCGCGCCGATCAGTGCTGTGACCACGCCTATTTTCAGCTCCGGCCGGGTTGGAATCAGGCGGACCACTATATCCGCACCCAGAACAAGGGCCGCCCCGGCAAGCCCGCTCACCAGCAAAAGCCGGCCGGGGCGATGGCCGACCAGCGGCCGCAACAGATGCGGCACGACAAGCCCCACAAAACCGATGGTGCCGGAAACCGCCACCGCCGCCCCGACCGCCGCCGCCGTGCCGGTGATGACCAGCAGGCGGATACGATGGAGGGAAAAGCCAAGGCTCACGGCGGTATCCTCACCCAATGTCAGGGCCTCCAGCCCACGCCGGGTGGAGAGCACCAGCACGGAGCCGATGATGATGAAGGGCAGGGCAAGCGCCACATGATCCAGGCTGCGATCGGCCAGGGAGCCCATGAGCCAGAACACGATTTCGAGCGTGGCATAGGGGCTGGGCGAAAGGTTCAGCGCCAGCGCCGTCAGCGCCCCGGCAAGGCTGTTTATGGCGATGCCGGCAAGGATGAGTGCAGTGGTGGAAATGCCCCGCTGGGCCAGAAGCAGCAAAATGGCGGTTGACAGCCCTGCACCCGCGAGCCCGCCAAGCGGCAATGCGAGCGGGAACAATGCCGCCGCGCCAAAATAGAAAGCGCCCACCGCCCCCAGCGCCGCGCTGCCGGAAACGCCGATAATGCCGGGATCCGCCAGCGGATTGCGGATCAATCCCTGCAAGGCCGCTCCCGTAAGCCCAAGGCTGAACCCCACAAGCATACCCAGCAGGGCGCGCGGCAGGCGCAACTGGAGGAAGATGAGGCTTGCCAGCCCCTCTTCCCCGGTGCGCAGTTCATGGCCTGCGGCGTGCCAGTCAAGAGGCGCATAGCCGACGGCGAGGGAGATCACGAACAGCACGGCGACCAGCAGGCACAGAAAGCCCACGAGCACAGGCAGGGGCAGGCCGGATGTGGCCGGAGCAGGGGGAAGGGAATCAGCCTGATTCATCACTTGTGCCCGCTGCCCTGCTGCGCCATTGCGCTGCGCGCTGCTTGCGCACCGGCTGCAAGCCTTTGATAAGCCTCTGCCAGCTGCGGGCCGACACAGGCCCACATGCGCGAGGGCAGGGCCACTGTCTGCGCCTCTCCGGCCGAATGGGCAAGGGCCGGATGCTGCATGATGGCCCCGGCCATGGAAGGCGGGGCATTGGTGTCCTTGTCCAGAACCAGAACCTGCGGGCGTGCGCTCACAATCTCTTCCAGTGGCAACTGGCCGAGGCGATCAGGAGAGAGGCGGGCGGCCACATTGTCCAGCCCGGCCCGCTGCATCAGGTCATCTGCCAGCGTGTCGCGTCCGGCGGTGAAGCCATTGGGACGGACGACAACCGTGCGTGGGGCAGGGCTTTCCAGCTCTGTCCGCGGGGGGATGACAGCCTGAAGGGAACGGATCATCTCCTCTCCCTTTTGCGGAACACCGAGGCGCCGGGAGACGGTGCGGATCTGCGCATAGGCTTCATCCATGGATTGCGGGACACCCAGATCCAGAACCTCGATACCGAACCGCTGCAGGGTCGCGACCGTATTGCGGGTGGTGAAAGCACCGGCGATGACCAGATCCGGTTCAAGCGGAATGATTTCCTCGGCCAGCCCGCGATTCGAGGGAATCCCCTCCGCCAGCTCCACCACATTCGAGCTGATCGGGTCATGCGCCAGCGATGTGACGGAAACGATGTGTTCACGCGGGGCAAGCTGAAAGACCAGCTCATCCGCGCACAGATTCAGGGAGACAATGCGCCGGGGCGGAGCGGAGGGCTGCTGCCCGGCGGCCTGTGCGTTTGCGGCAGGTATCAAGGTGACGATCACCGCGAGAAGCGCGGCAAACACATATCCCCGCATCATGAATGCGGGGATATGTCTGAACAGACGAAGGGGCATGCCGACATGTGCCGCGCGGCACCTGAAGCGTGTAGAGCCTTCTGGCCGGCATGCCATGATGTTGCGCCTCAATAGGTGACGCGCACACCCGCATAGGCTGCAAAGCCCGGCGCGAGATAGCCGCGCGGCTCCTCGTAGCCTTCATCAAACAGGTTGTCGAGGCGACCATAGACCGACAGATTCTGGTTCACCTCGTAATTGGCGGCAAGATTCACGAGCGTATAGCCACTCTGCTTGACGATCGGGCCACCGGAACGGCCGGTATCCCACCAATCGGAGAGGTAGACCAGCGTTGCGGCCAGGGTGAGCTGGTCCATCGGCTGCCAGTTCATGGTCACGCTGAACTTGTTGTCCGGGCGACGCAGCAGGTAGCAGGAGCCATCGCCGCGCTGCTTGCAGCTTGAGGATGACATCTCATAGCCAATGGCCTTGGTGTAGGTGTAGTCCGCCCGCACGGAGAACTGGTCGTTCAGCTCAAGGGCGGCAAAGGCTTCCACACCATAGGTCTTGGCGCGCTGGGCGTTCTCATAGCCATTCGAGGTGAAGGCGATGAGGTTCGTCAGGTCATTGCGGAAGTAGGTGGCGCCGAAGCTCACGCGGTTGTTGAGCGCCTGCTGCTCGAAGCCGACATCCCAGCCCTTGCTTTCTTCCGGCTGAAGATTGGCATTGCCGATGGGGCCCCAGGAGGAGGCCGGCGCATAGAGCTGATACAGCGAGGGCGCCTTGAAGCCCGTGCCATAGGTGAACTTCAGCTTGGTGCCGGTTTCCGGAATGAGCAGGGCAGGGGCGATACGCCAGGTGGTGTGATCGCCATAATCGTCATCGCTGTCATAGCGAATATTGGCGGCCACGAACAGGCGCTCCCAGAAGGAGGACTGCAGCTCGGCATAGCCGACCGTATCACCGGTGCTGATGCCCCACGGCCCGTCCGGCGTGTTCGTCATCTTCTCGTTCTTGCGCTCCACACCAACGAGAAGGTTCTGACCCGGCATGAAATTATAGTTGGAACGCCAGTAGTAGGTCTGGCGGTCACCATCATAATCGTAATCGTTGTAGTAGCCGGAATTGTCACGTGAATAATTGGTGGAGGAAATGCCGAACGTGCTGATCAGCTTGTCATCCAGCGCCTTCCAGATGCCTTCACCCTTGTTGATGAAGAACTTGCCATGGGCAAAGCCCACACCCTCGGGCACGGAGGTCGAGGTGGTGAAGTTCAGGCGGGTGTCGATATAGCGCGCGGTATAGTTCAGCGTCAGATTGTCGGTCAGGTCGAAATCGAAGCGGCCGGAGAGGGTCCAGTTGTCATTGGCATTGTCATAAGCCGGAACGCCGGGAGAAAGCACATAATCCGGCGTGACCTTGATGGCGCTGCTTTTGAAATGCCCGAAATTCAGGTTGTACGAGAAGCGGTCCACCGCGCCGTTCAGGGTCGCGCCCTGGTTGAAGGTGCGCATCGAGCCACCTTCCATGAAGCCGGAGATGGTGCCCGGCCCCTGGCCGCGTGCGGTGGTCATGGCAATCACACCACCAATCGCATCGGAGCCGTAAAGGCCGCTCTGCGGACCGCGCAGCACTTCGATGCGGGCGAGGTCATTGGTGAACATGTTGCCGAGATTGAACGCCCCGTTCGTGCTGGAGGGATCGCCAAGGTCGATCCCGTCCATCATGATCTTCACCTGGCCGGAATCCGTGCCGCGGATGAAGACGGAGGTCTGGCCGCCGGGGCCACCGGTCTGCACCACGTTCAGGCCGGGCGTTGTCTGAAGCGCATCGGGGAGGCTGCGCCACTGCTGCCGTTGGATTTCCTGCTGGGTGATGACCGTGACGGAGCTCGCCACATGGCTCTCGGGCGTGGGAATGAGGGTGGCGCTGACCACCACATCCGGCAGGTTGATCGCCTCGGAGGATGAGGTCTGGGTGCTCTCTTCCTCAGTCTGCGGCGCAGATTGGGCCAGGGCGGGCTGCACGAGTGCGGGCGCGGCTGCCACGAGGGCGAGCAGACTGGCGCACATCAGCGCGTTGCCACGGCGCGCGCGATAGGGCTGAAGGGAAAAAAGAGACTGGAAGACCGGCATGAAGACCTCTGGCGGGACGCCTTGTGGACACGTCACCGCGAGAGAGGAATGCCTGCCTGGCCGCCGGAGCATCGACCACAGCACGTTCTTCCACCATCAGGGAACCCCGCCTGACAGGCTCGCGTGTGACCACGACTCGACGGCAGGTTTCCTGGCTTGCAGCTCATTCTCGTTTTTCGCCTTCCCAGGCATCCCATGCCCAGTGGCTGTGTGAAAAACGAAGCGCCGCTCACAGTTGCGGGGGCAGCTGCAGATTGGATGCGCCAGAAGGCGAATCGCACTGCATTCCCTTTTCATCCTTGCGGGAAGGACACCGTCATGGCGGAAATTAGGCGAGGTGCTGCTGATGCGTCAATGCATCTATGGTTCATATGCAACAACTGTTGCCGGATTGCCACGAAAGGGCAATCCGGTTGCAGTTTCTTCAAGCCTGCATGCCCTGATGGGCAGCCAGATCAGCGATGCTTGAAGGTTGCAGCGCGCTTTTCGGTGAAGGCGCGCATGCCTTCCTTCTGGTCCTCTGTGGAAAACAGGGCGTGGAATGTGCGGCGCTCGAACAGAATACCCTCGTTCAGGCCCAGTTCCAGCGCCCGATTCACCGCTTCCTTTGCGGAAATGAGCGAAGGCTTGCCGAAATTGGCGATGGTGCGGGCGGTTTCAAGCACCTCTTCCATATGGCGCTCGGCGGGCACAACGCGCGAGACGAGGCCGGCGCGCTCTGCCTCATGGGCATCGATCATGCGCCCGGTCAGCACAAGGTCCATGGCCTTGTATTTGCCGATGGCCTTGGTGAGGCGCTGGGAGCCGCCCATGCCGGGAATGACGCCAAGCTTGATTTCCGGCTGGCCGAAACGCGCCGTCTCGGAAGCAATGATGAGATCGCACATCATGGCCAGCTCGCAGCCGCCGCCAAGGGCAAAGCCGGAAACGGCGGCAATCAGAGGCGTGCGGCAGCGCCCCACGGCATCCCAGCCGGCGAACCAGTCCGCCAGAAGCATTTCCACGGAGCTGCGCTCGGCCATTTCCTTGATGTCCGCCCCGGCCGCAAACGCCTTTTCCGAGCCGGTGATGACAATCGCGCCCACATCCACATCGCTGTCGAGAGCGGTGATGACCTTGCTCATCTCTGTCATCACGGCAAGGTTGAGGGCGTTCAGCGCCTTGGGACGATTGAGACGGACAATCGCGACCCGGCCCTCCCGCTCGACAAGAACGATATCTTCACTCTGGGACTGCGTTTCCGGTGTCTTGGACATGGAGCCTCCTCTGAACGCTGACAGGAGAGTGGCAGCGATTCTTCTTATATGGGCCAGTAGTGCCAGCCCTGTGTAAAGGAAAGATTGCACCGCACCGTGAAGCCGCTGCATGTGCGCATTGCAGGATACAGTTTGTCCTCGTTATAATCATCTCCCGTCATGAGGGCCTTGTGATGACATATTGCTGCGGATTACTGGTGCGTGAAGGGCTCGTGCTTTTGGCAGATACCCGCACCAATGCGGGGCTGGACAATATCTCCACCTTCCGCAAGCTCCATGTTTTCGAGGAGCCGGGCCATCATGTCATCGGCCTTGCGACCGCGGGCAATCTTTCCGTCAGCCAGTCTGTCATCAGCCTCCTGCGGGAGGGGTTCCCCTCGGAAGAGGGAGGTGAGACCCACCAGTTGCGCGATTGCCACAGCATGTTTCAGGCCGCGCGGCTGGTTGGCGAGGCCATCCGCCATGTGAACCGGGTGAACGGTGCCCTGAAGGAAGAGAGCGGCGGCATCAATTTCGAGGTGTCATTCCTGGTCGGCGGGCAGATTCTGGGTGGGCCCTCGCGCCTGTTCATGGTTTACAGCGCGGGCAACTTCATTGAATGCACGCCGGATACGCCCTTCTTCCAGATTGGCGAGCACAAATATGGCAAGCCGATCCTCGACCGGGCGGTGCATTATGACATGCCGCTCGCCGATGCCCTGAAGATTGCGCTCATCTCCATGGATTCGACCATGCGCTCCAATCTGGGCGTGGGGCTGCCGCTGGATGTGCTGGTGGCTTATGACGACAAGCTGCAGGCGGAGCTGATCCACCGCATAGAGGCAGGTGATCCCTATTTCCATGATTTGCGGGAACGCTGGGGCGCGGCGCTGCGGGCGGCGCACAGTTCCATTCCGCGCCCGCCCTATCTCAAGCAGATCCGTCCGACGGTCGTGTCCGGTGCGGCTGTCGGGTGGGATGAGGGCGCCGGGGGCGAGTAGGAAAGAAAAAGGGCGCCGGAAGGCGCCCTTTCCATATGGTGTGCGGCAGACTCAGGCCTTGGGCTGGAGCTTGGCGGAGATGATCTGGTCCGGGTCCTTCACGGGCTCGCCACGCTTGATCTGGTCCACATTTTCCATGCCGGAAACGACCTCGCCCCACACGGTGTACTGGCCATCCAGGAAGCGGGCATCGGCAAAGCAGATGAAGAACTGGCTGTCGCCGGAATCAGGGTTCTGGGCGCGGGCCATGGAAACGGTGCCGCGCTTGTGGGGAACGGCGTTGAACTCGGCCTTCAGCTTCTTGCCGGAGCCGCCCATGCCGGTGCCGGTCGGGTCGCCGGTCTGGGCCATGAAGCCCTCGATCACGCGGTGAAACGGCACACCATTATAGAAGCCGTCAGCCACCAGCTCCTTGATGCGCGCCACGTGGCCGGGCGCGACATCCGGGCGGAATGCGATGGTGACCGGGCCCTTGGTGGTCTCCAGAACGAGCACTTCCTCACTCATGTCGAAATCCTTAAGCATGTGTAGGGGCGGCATCCTGTCCGCCCGGTTTTGGTAAAGCCATCGTCGCGCAGATCCCGGGACCTTGATGCGCAAGACAGGTGGAAACAGCCTTTAGCGGCGGAAAGCCTGCGCTTTCATGAAGGCAGGCTTTCCGGCTGCGGGGCTCACTTCTTGGCGTCGGCCGCCACCTGCATCTTCACGATGCGGTCCGGGTTCGCCACCGAGCCATTCTGCGCGGCGGAACCCTTCTTGATCTTGTCCACATTCTCCATGCCGGACACCACTTCCCCGATGACGGTGTACTGACCGTTCAGGCTGGGGGTTTCATCAAGCATGATGAAGAACTGGGAGTTGGCGCTGTTGGGCGAAGACGAGCGGGCCATGCCCACCACGCCGCGCTTGAACGGCACGTTGGAGAACTCGGCCGGCAGATCGGCATATTTGGAGCCGCCGGTGCCATTGCCATACTGGCCATCACCGGTCTGGGCCATGAAGCCGTCAATCACGCGGTGGAACGGCACATTGTCATAATAACCCTCGCGCGCCAGGGTCTTGATCCGCTCGGCATGCTGGGGGGCGATATCCGGGCGAAGGGCGATGACGACACGGCCCTTGTTGGTATCCAGATAGATGGTGTTCTGCGGATCGGGCTTGCCCTGCGCTGCGGCGGGCAGGGCAAAGGCCAGAGCCAGCAGCAGGCCGGCACACAGGCGGCCGAGTACGCGCATCATGAAGGTCTCCTCGGAATGGCCCTCTGGCGGAGGGAATGCAGGTTATGTCGCGTCTTGCCGCGCGAACTTGGCTTTCAACCGTGCCAGTACGGGGGCTGGCACGAAGGCGGAAACATCTCCGCCCATACCGGCTATCTGCCGGACCAGCGTGGCGGTGATGGGGCGCACCATGGGGGAGGCCGGCAAAAAAACGGTCTGGATGGCGGGAGCCATGGCACCATTCATGCCGGCCATCTGCATTTCATAATCCAGATCCGTGCCGTCGCGCAGGCCGCGGATCAGCAGGGTGGCACCAATCTCGCGGGCGGTATCGATGATGAGCCCGTTGAAGGTGATGGCTTCAAGGCGGGTGTGTTCCGCCCGGGCAATGGGGCCGCACACATCCATCAGCATGGAGAGGCGCTCTTCGGCCGTGAACAGGGGCGTCTTGCCGGGATGGATGCCAACCGCAAGCACCAGCCGGTCCGCCATGCGACAGGCGGAACGCACGACATCAAGGTGCCCGTTGGTCAGCGGATCGAAGGAGCCGCCATAGATCGCGGTGCGGAATGCGGTGTCGCTCATGCCCAAAAGGGGTAGCGGGGACAGGGGCGGGATGCAACGGCCAAGTGCACGCCCTCACCGGCTTCAGGCATATTCATGATGACCGGCCGGGCCGGACAGGCCTGTTCCGGCGATTTATCGCAGGGATGAGCAGGATACGGGGCTGAGGATGCTAGCCACAAATATATGCCGGTGAATCAGGCCATCCGCTTTTGGGAATGCGAATCTCATATAGGAAGGCCATGCTGATCGCATTATCGCCGTGAGGATCATTTAGCGGCATTTCACGCGCTTTCCTCCATTCCACCATTTTAGTCTTGCCCTGCCTGACGCTTTCCCCCATCGGGTACCATCATGGAAACGATCACGACTGCCCTCGTTCTGCTGCTTGCTGTCGTTCTCAGTGGCTGGCTCACCCGTGCTCTCCCCATCGGGGTGCCGATTCCGCTTGTGCAGATCGCCCTGGGCGCGGTCATTGCCCTGGGGGCGGATCTGGCGGTTGAGTTGCACCCGGATATTTTCTTCCTGCTCTTCCTGCCGCCGCTGCTGTTTCTGGATGCCTGGCATATTCCCAAGCAGGGGCTGCTGAAGGACAAGTCGATGATCTTGTCCATGGCGCTGGGACTTGTGGTCTTTACCGTGGTCGGGGTCGGCTATTTCGTGCACTGGATGATTCCGGCCATGCCGCTGGCGGTCGGTTTCGCGCTGGCGGCAATTCTCTCGCCCACGGACCCGATCGCCGTGTCGGCGATTTCCGAGCGCGTGACGGTTCCGCGCCGACTGATGAACGTGCTGTCCGGGGAGGCGCTTCTGAATGATGCCTCCGGCCTCGTCTGCATGAGCTTTGCCGTGACGGCGGTGTTGACGGGCGCCTTCTCGCTGCTGGATGCGATGGGCACCTTTGTCTGGCTGGTGGTGTGCGGTGTGAGTGTGGGCGTGACCACCACGCTGGCGACAACCTATGTCAAGCAGCAGATGAACCGCCGGTTCGGTTCTGAAGGCGGCTCGGAAGTGCTGATCAGCCTTCTCATTCCCTTCGGAGCCTATCTTGCCGCGGAACATCTGGGCGGTTCGGGTATTCTTGCCGCGGTGGCAGCCGGCATCACCATGAGTTACGCGGAGCTGGGCGGCCAGATCGTCGCCACCGCACGGGTGCGCCGCAGCACGGTGTGGGACACAGTGGGGTTCGTGGCCAATGGTGTCATCTTCGTGCTGCTGGGGGAACAGTTGCCCCGCATCGTGGAGGGGGCGACGTTCGCCCTGCGCGAGGCCGGCCAGCATAATCCGCTGTGGCTGATCATCTATGTGTTCGCCATCAATATTGCGCTGGTCCTGCTGCGGCTGGTGTGGACATGGGTATCCATGCGGCTGACCATGTCGCGCGCCAGCAATGGCGCGGTGAAGACCAACTGGCGGCTGCTGCTGGTCATCTCCATCGCCGGCGTGCGCGGGACCGTGACCCTTGCCGGCGTGCTCTCCCTGCCGCTCTTCATGGATGACGGCTCACTGTTCCCGGTGCGTGATCTGGCCATCTTCCTGGCCGCGGGCGTGATCATCCTGTCGCTCATCACCGCCAGCATCGGCCTGCCTTTCCTGCTGAAGGGGCTGCAATTGCCGCAGGTGGAAACCGGGCTGAAGGAAGAGGAGCATGCCCGTGTCGCCGCAGCGCAAGCCGCCATCAGCGCCATCGAGCAGGCCCAGCATGCCCTCAGCGAAGGCCGCCACGATGCGGACCTTTATGCCGAGATCGGCGCGCGGGTGATGGATCTCTACCGCCAGCGTGTCAGTGGCCGTTCCGGTTCCGGCGAGGATGCGGACCGCTATCGCGCTTCCGAGCGTATCGAGCGCGAGCTGCGTCTGGCCGGCCTGCGGGCCGAGCGGGAGGAGTTCTACAGGCGTGGCCGCCGCCTTGGACTGTCGGATTCCGTTGTGCGCAAGCTCGTGTCCGAGGTTGATCTCGCCGAGGCGCGCCTGACCGCCGAATGAAGGGCGCGCCTCGCTTGATCTGTCTGGTCTGCACTCAGCCGAAGCGGAAGCCGGAATTGGCCTTGCCAAAGGTCTTGTTGGCATAGGTGCGCACGGCTGTATCCGTTCCCGCTGCTCCCGCCGCGACAAGGAGCGGGATGAGATGTTCGCTGGTGGGGTGGCACAATCGGGCGGATGGCGCCTGCGCCCATGCACAAAGCCGTGCAGCGCGCCTTTCGGCATCCGGCTCTTCCACGGCTTGTGTCAGCCAGGCATCAAAGGCCGCCGCGCCTTCGGCAACCTGCGCATCGGCAGACCAGAAGTGGCGCAGATTGTGGAAGGACAGGCCACTGCCTACGATCAGCACATCCTCATCCCGCAGCGGGGCAAGGGCGCGGCCAATATCGAGATGGGTGCGCGGGTCGAGTCCTTCTTTCAGGGAAAGCTGGACAAGGGGCACATCAGCCTGCGGGTAGATCAGCATGAAGGGAATGAAGGTGCCATGGTCGAAACCGCGCGCATCATCTTCCCCGCTTTCGATCCCCGCCTCGGCCAGCAGGTCCCGCGTGCGCCGGGCAAGGGCGGGTGAGCCGGGGGCAGGATAGGACAGCTGATAGGTGTGCGGGGGAAAGCCGTAATAATCATAGAGCAGGCCGGGGTGCGGATGGGTCGTCACTGTCGGCTTTTCCGCTTCCCAGTGGCCGGAAACCACCAGCACCGCACGCGGACGGCGGCCGATTTCCGCATCCAGTGCGCGCAGATGGGCGGCCAGAGGCGCCCATGGATCGACCTGTCCCGCGGGTGGTTTCAGAAATGGCCATGGACCGCCGCCATGGGGAATGAAGAGGGTGGGCAGGCGCGGCTTGTTCTGCGGGGTATCGCCTGAAGTCGGGCTGGTCATCGGGGTGATCCTGTCAGTGCAGGATGAGAGCGCATCCTGCTTCCCCCTCAATATGGTAACCGGCTCGCGCGGAGCGAGAGGCACGGCGGAGGCCAGATGTCCGCCATGTTCCAGCTCACACTGGAGAATCTCTTCAACGCATTGAAAAATAACAGATTTTTTCGCGCGCGCGGCAATGTTGCGCCAATCCGCATCTGTGCTTGCACTGTTGCAAGCACAGATGTCTGGCTGAACTGGAAGGGCTCTCTAGCCGCGCATGAGTGCCGTGACATGGGCTGCGGCAGAGGTGGCGAGGGAATTGAGGTCATATCCCCCCTCCAGCAGGGAGACCACGCGCCCGTCACATGTCTTGTCTGCCAGCGCCATGAGACGCTGGGTCACCCATGTGAAGTCGCTCTCCACCAGCCGGATATCGCCCATCGGGTCATCCTTGTGGGCATCGAAACCGGCGGAGATGATGACCAGATCCGGGCTGAAAGCCTCAAGGCGGGGCAGGATGCGGGTGATCATGGCCTCACGGAATACCGAACCATCATCACCTGCCCGCAGGGGGGCGTTGACGATGGTGTCTGCCTCGCCGGTTTCGCCGAGCTCCCCGGTGCCCGGAAACAGGGGCATCTCGTGGGTGGAGCAATACATCACGCTCGGGTCATTCCAGAAAATGGCCTGCGTGCCATTGCCGTGGTGCACATCGAAATCGATTATGGCGACCCGGTCAGCCCCATATTTGGCCTGTGCGTGGCGGGCAGCGATGGCGGCCTGGTTGAGCAGGCAGAAGCCCATGGGCTTGCGGATCTCGCAATGGTGGCCGGGCGGGCGCATGGCCACAAAGGCATTGGCGACCTTGCGCTCCATCACCTCATCCACGGCGAAGCAGGCTCCGCCAACCGCACGCAGGGCCGCCTCCCAGCTTCCCGGCGACATGACGGTATCATCATCGATACGCACGATACCCTCGGCGGGAACCGCCGCGCCCAGCGCATCGACAAAATCCTCAGGGTGAACGCGAATGATGTCCCGGCGCTCTCCGAGCGGGGCAAGATCCCGCGCGAGAAGGGAGAATTTCTCCTGCTCCAGAATGCGATCCAGCACACGCAGGCGATCGGCCCGCTCGGGATGACCGTCCGGTGTGAGATGTTTCAGGCCAGCCGGATGGGTGACGAGCAATGTAGACATGGACGTGGGCGCCTCCCCGGGGCACTGGTTTTCTTTGAATCATACCATATTCATATCCCCGGCACCTGAATTTGAGGCGGCTCAATTGGTCGGATAGTGCTTTCGTCCTGCCCGCACGGCCTGTACGGGAGGGGTTGAAAGCAGAATTTATGTATTGATCATAAGGTCTTCTTGCGGACGGGGGGCGGCAGCGCGGCCCAGCCTGTCGGCAATCGCCTCGCCAAGTCCGGTCCGGGGCAGGGGCACGACAGCAATTGCACGGGCGCCCGAGGCATCCAGCGTGCGCAGGGCATCATACAGGCGCGCTGCCGCCTGGGTGAGGTCTCCTTCCGGGCTGAGGTCGAATATCGTCGCCGCCTGTTCAGCGCCCGGCGGAGTTGCTCCGGCAAAAGTGAGCAGCGCCTCTCCGGCCTCGACCCCGGATGCATCAAGCCGCACATGCGCGCGCGGCGCATAATGGGAGGCAAGACGGCCGGGAGAGGCCGGGCGGGTGCTGTCATCCACGGCGGCCGCCGTGATCGCAAAGCCGAGAACGGATTCGATCGCCTCCCGCGTGATCCCGCCCGGGCGCAGAAGATAGGGGATGGGCCCCGTGGCATCGATGATGGTGGATTCCACGCCGACTTCCGTCGGGCCGCTGTCGAGAATTCCATCGATGCGCCCGCTCAGATCCTCCATCACATGGGCGGCGGATGTGGGCGAGACATGGCCGGAGCGGTTGGCGCTGGGGGCAACCACAGGGCATCCACAGGCCGCAAGCAGGGCCTGGGCAACAGGATGATCCGGCACCCGCAGCGCCACCGTATCCAGACCCGCCCGTGCCAGATCGCAGATCGCGCCTCCGGCGAACGGCACCACCAGAGTCAGCGGCCCCGGCCAGAAGGCAGCCGCAAGCTTTCGTGCGGCATCGTTGAAAATACCATTCTGGATTGCATCTTCCGCATGGGGGAAATGCGAAATAAGCGGGTTGAAAGCCGGTCGCCCCTTCGCGGCATAGAGATCCGCAACCGCCTGTGGATTGGTCGCATCCGCCCCAAGGCCATAGACGGTCTCGGTCGGGAAGGCGAGGAGGCCACCGCTTTGCAATATGGATGCAGCAATTTTTATGGCATCCTGCTGCTGTATGTGCAGAAGTTGTGTGGGGCGGTGTGAAATTGGCTGGGCCATTCTGGTTGCGTCATCTTGCAGCCCCCGTCATAAGAGGCTTCCGTAAACGGAAGTCGCGTTCCTGATGGGGCATAATCAGAAACAGGCGGCGCGCACATGAATGTCGCGCACGGACACTTCCGCGAGCGGGCCGGCATCGGCGCTTAGAGCGCGGACGGCCGTTTGGGTCAAGCTGCACGCATGGGGCGTGCGTCGCAAGGAGAGAGTGATGACGTATCGTGCTCCCGTGGAGGATGTTTCCTTTTTCCTGAAGACCTGTACGGCCCTGCCGCGACTGGCGGATGAGGGTCTGGTCGACCTGACCCTTGATCTTGTCGAGCCGGTTCTGGAAGAGGCGGGCAAGTTTGCCTCGGCCGTCGTCGATCCGCTGGATCGCGTGGGAGACCAGCAGGGCTGTGTGCTGAAGGATGGTGCGGTCACCACTCCTGCGGGCTGGAAGGCGGCCTACAAGAGCTGGACGGAAGCCGGATGGGGCGCCGTGGCGGCGGAAGAGCGCTTCGGCGGCCAGAATCTGCCCCTGTCGGTGACATCGGCGCTGACAGAGTTCTGGAACTCCGCCTCGCCTTCTTTCGGCATTGGCGGCGTTCTGACCATGGGGTCCGTTGAGGCGCTCACCGCCCATGGCTCCGAATATCTCCAGAAGACCTATCTGGAAAAGCTCGTCTCCGGCGTATGGAGCGGCACCATGAACCTGACGGAGCCGCAGGCCGGTTCCGATCTGGCCGCCCTGCGCGCCAAGGCGGTGAAGCAGGATGACGGCACCTACCGCATTTTCGGCACCAAGATCTTCATCACCTATGGTGAGCAGGATGTGTCCGAGAACATCATCCATCTGGTGCTCGCCCGCCTGCCGGATGCGCCCGCGGGCGTGAAGGGTATCTCGCTGTTCGTGGTGCCGAAATATCTGGTGAATGAGGACGGCAGCCTTGGCGCGCGCAATGATGTGTGGTGCACCGGGCTGGAGCACAAGCTGGGCCTGCATGGCTCCCCCACCTGCACCATGACCTTCGGTGACAAGGGAGAGGGCGCGATCGGCTGGCTGGTCGGCGAGGAAAACCGTGGCCTCGCCTGCATGTTCACGATGATGAACAATGCGCGTCTGGCTGTCGGCATTCAGGGTGTGGCGGTGGCCGAGCGCGCCACCCAGCGCGCCCTGGCCTATGCCAAGGAGCGCCGGCAGGGCAAGGCGCCGGGCTGGACCGGGGAGGGCATGGCCCCCATCATCATGCATGCCGATGTGCAGCGCATGCTGATGACCATGCGCGCCGAAACGGATGCCGCCCGCGCCATCTGCCTGATGACCGCAGACGCCCTTGACCGCTATCACCGCCTGCCGGATGCGGATGCCCGCAGCGCCGCCCACGCGGAGGCCAGCGTTCTCACCCCGGTCGCCAAGGCCTTTTCGACGGATGCCGGCATCGAGGTCACCTCGCTTGGCGTGCAGGTGCATGGCGGTGCAGGCTATATCGAGGAGACCGGCGCGGCACAGCATTATCGCGATGCCCGCATCTTCGCGATTTATGAGGGCACGAACGGCATTCAGGCCATAGATCTGGTGACCCGCAAGCTGCCGCTCGAAGGCGGCGCGGTGGTGGATGCGCTGATCGACAGCTACCGCCAGACCGCCGATGAGCTGAAGGCACAGGACAGCGCCCTGTTCGGCCATGCCGGTGAGCGGCTGGCAGAGGCCGTGGAGGCGCTCGGCCGTGCAACGGCGAAGGTGAAGGATTGGCTCGGCGAGGATACGGGCAAGGTGCTGGCCGGGGCGACCCCCTATCTGCGCCTGTTCGCCCGCGCCGCAGGTGGTGCCTATCTGGCGCGCACGGCCATCGCATCCGCCCGGCTCATCAGCGAAGGGGACAGCGATCCGCGTCTGCACTCCCGCATCGCCATTGCGCGTTTCTTTGCGGAGAATCTGTGCCCGCAGGCCGAAGGGCTGGAGGAGATCGTCATTGGCGGGTATCACAGCCTTGCCGGTGCATCTGCTGTGCTGAATCTGGATTGATGAATGCGTGGCCATCAAGGCCGCGCATGCCGGACCAAAAAGAAAGGCGGCCTTCCGGGCCGCCTTTTTTCATGCATTGAGGGCCAGCGCTCAGGGAAACAGGCGGGTGGTTTCCCATGAAGCTTCCGGCGAGGGGCGGCGGAAGACCACACGGTCATGCAGGCGGAAGGGCCGGTCATGCCAGAACTCGATGGAGACGGGCAGCAGGCGGAAGCCGGTCCAGTGCGGCGGGCGTGGCACGGTGCCGATGGCATATTTGGCCGTGGTCCTGGCCACTGCGGCCTCCAGCGCGAAGCGCCCTTCCAGAGGGGTGGATTGCTGGCTGGCCCATGCGCCGATCTGGGAGAGGCGCGGGCGCGAGGCGAAATAGGCGTCCGCCTCGGCATCGCTCACATTTTCCACGGGGCCGCGCACACGCACCTGCCGGCGCAGTGATTTCCAGTGAAACACCAGTGCGGCCTTGGGGTTGCCCGCCAGCTCGCGCCCCTTGGCGCTGCCTGTATTGGTGTAGAAAACGAATCCCCGGTCATCCACCCCCTTCAGAAGAACCATGCGCGCATCCGGCAGGCCGGTTTCATCCACAGTTGCCAGTGTCATGGCATTGGGATCGTTAACCTCATTCTTCTCTGCATCCGCCAGCCACTGCTGAAACAGGCCAAACGGGTCTTTGGCCTGCGTGAAATCACCAGATGTTAAGGGGTCATGGGCTTCCTTTGGGTTCTGCGTCGTCATGTGGGAGCCCCTTGTGCCTCGTCGAATCCCGACCGCGCCCGAATGGGAGCGGACACCTTCTTATAGAAGTCCCGTCCGCTTTCGCGAAGGGCTCCGCGCTGGAGCCGGCGTGGTTTTGCTTGCGCTTGTTGCCGCATGCGGGGGCTGCTCGGGCATGGGCGCGGCGCTGGACGACGCTGATCTGGAGACCGGCTCCATCTCATCGCGCCCCTCCACTGCGCGTGACAACCTGCCCGAACCGCCGCAGGGCATTATCGTTTCAGACTGGCGCATGGCCACCCAGGCGCTGGATGAGGCGCTGGAAGCCGTGGATGATGACGTCTCGGTGGAATGGCAGAATATGGAAACCGGCGCGCGTGGCACCGCAACTCCCATCGGGGCGGCGCGCAGTGGCGGGTGCCGTGACTTCATGATCGCCATACTCATGGAGCAGGTGGCGGATCGCTGGGTGCGCGGTGAGGCATGCCGCAAGTCCGGCAAAACGCAGTTCTCCCAGGTGCGGGTGCTGGACCAGACCTAGAAAATGGTCGCAACCGGATATTTTGGCCATGATTTTGCCGGTTGAGGCAGGGGGAGGCGTTGCATTTTTGTCTCTCCGGTCCCACATGCTGCCTGCGGTTGGTGTATGAAAATGCTGGCCGGCGAGGTGATGATTGATGCGTGATCCATACGAAGTTCTCGGCATTTCCAAGACAGCCGACGAAGCGGAGATCAAGCGCGCCTATCGGCGGCTGGCGAAAAAGCTGCATCCTGACGCGAACGCGTCTGACCCGAAGGCGCAGGACAAGTTCGCGGAACTCAATACCGCCCACGAAATTCTGGCCGACAAGGAAAAGCGCGGCCAGTATGACCGTGGCGAGATTGATGCCGAAGGCAAGCCGCGCGCGCCCGAATTCTCCGGCTTTGGTGGCGGACGCGGGCCAGGCGGCTTTTCCGGCTTCGATGGCGATACGATTTTCGAGAGCTTTTCTTTTGGTCCGGGTGGCGCGCGCCGCGGCGGCTCTGCCCGTGGTGGCGGCTTCGAGGATATCGGAGATATTTTCGGCTTTGGGCGTCAGCGCCGCTCTGCCGGTGGCGGTTTCCAGCCCTCGCCCGGTGCGGATGTGGAGCTTTCCCTTGCCGTGAGCTTTGAAGAGGCCACGGAGGGAGCGAAGAAGCGCGTCACTTTGCCGAATGGCAAGCAGATCGAGATCAAGATCGCGGCAGGTACCCGCGAGGGTCATCGCATGCGCCTGAAGGGGCAGGGCCATCCCAGCCCGATGGGCGGGCCTGCGGGTGATGCCTATGTCACCATCTCCTATGCCACCCATGGCGTGTTCGAGCGCGATGGCGATGATCTGCGCCAGAATGTGGATGTGCCACTGGCCGATGCCGTACTGGGCGCGAAAGTGCGCGTGCGCACGCTCACGGGTGCGGTTGAGCTGAATGTGCCGGCCTGGACCTCGGGTGGGCGCACATTCCGCCTGCGCGGCAAGGGGCTGCCCAGGGAGGGCGGCGGTCATGGCGACATGAAGGTGCGGATCAACCTGATTCTGCCGGATGAGAAGGACGAGGCTCTCGTCGAACTCGCCCGCAAATGGCGCGGAGCGGCTGAGTAAGCCGCTCCTTGCACCGCATCACGCATCAAGGTGCTGATCTTTCAACTCCGGTTGTTCGGTATTTCGCGTTTGAATGCGGTGCAAAACGCCCTACAGTCCGTCATCTGACCAAAGAAGTCGGTGGTGGATCATGTTTCTTGAACTCCAGAACCTGTTTTTCGAAGATCTTTCGGTCGGGAGGACCGAGCGTATTTCCAAGACGATCTCGTCTTCGGATATTGTCGGCTTTGCCGAGCTGACGGGGGATCGTAATCCGATCCACCTTTCCCAGCATTTTGCAGCCAAAACCCCCTTTGGCGGGCGTATCGCACACGGGCTTTACACGGCCGGGCTGATTTCCGCCGTTCTGGGCACGCGCCTGCCGGGGCCGGGGGCGATCTATATTTCCCAGACACTCAATTTCCGCGCGCCCGTGCGCATTGATGACACGGTGGATGTGGAAGTGCAGGTGGTGGAGCTGATGCCGGCCAAGTGTCGCGCGCGCCTGTCCTGCGTCTGCTCCGTGAATGGAGAGGTGGTGCTGGATGGGGAGGCCTGGGTGAAGGTGCCTTCGGCCGAAACGGTGCGGGCGCCGGCCTGAGGGCGGTCCTCATGCTGCGGAAGAGGCGCGCCTTCTCCTGATGAGGGGCAGCGCTTGCAAAACGGCATGTCGAGGGTTTTCCTCGGGTATTTCCCGGAGGCGTCCCTTCTGTAACATTCGTGTTATGCCTCCTGGCGGCCGGATCATGCTATCCGGCCCCATTCTTTCGGAAGGGAACTTACTGGATGTTCGAGTCGGCCAAGGTTGACCATACCCTCGACAAGGCTGCCTTCAAGGCGTTGGCGCCCAGCCTGCGGGAAGAGCTGCTCAATGTTCAGTTCCAGTTGATCGAGCAGAACCGCCGCAGCCTGCTGGTGCTCATTCATGGTCCTGATGGCGCGGGCAAGGGCGCGGTGCTCAACCAGTTGTACAACTGGCTGGATATCCGCAAGCTCGATACGCTGACCTATAATACCGAAGACATCGGCCATGATGATCGCAAGCACCCGACCATGTGGAAATACTGGCGTGGCCTGCCTCCCTATGGCGATATCGGGCTGATGCTGGGGTCCTGGTATCACAAGCCGATCAATGACTGGATTCTGGGGCGCGCGGATGATGACATGCTGGCCCGCAGCATGGATCGCATCCGCCGCTTCGAGGCGATGCTGGATGCCGAAGGCGTCAGCATCCTCAAGATCTGGCTGTATCTGGACCACAAGGAAGCACACAAGCGCCTCAAGGCGCTGACCGATGGCAGCTACAAGCGCCCGGTGGTGCGGGAGTGGAAGGAACTCACCAAAAAGACGGATCGCGAGCGGCTGAAGAATGTGGCGGAAGAAGTGGCCCGCACCACATCCACCGATTTCGCCCCCTGGCAGGTGGTTCCGGCCAGCGATTCCCTCTATCGCGATGCCACCATTGGTGGGGTGTTGCTGGAGAAGCTGCGGCGCATAACGACCCTGCCGCAGACGGAGGCCGAGCCTCTTCCAAAGCCCACCATCCCGAGCATTGATGCCGGAATTCTGCCGCGCTTTTCCATTCTTTCCACGCTTGATCTGACACAGAAGCTGGAGAAGAGCGATTATGATGCCCAGCTCGCACGGGAGCAGCATCGGATTACAGCGGCGACAACTTCTTCCGCCTTCGAGAAAAGGGGCCTTGTGCTGGCTTTCGAGGGGAGCGATGCGGCCGGCAAGGGATCTGCCATCCGCAGGGTGCGACAGGCTTTGGACCCACGCTATTTCCGGGTCTATCCCACCGCGGCGCCAACCGATGAAGAGCTGGCGCGCCCCTATCTGTGGCGCTTCTGGCGCTCCATTCCGTCTCTGGGGCAAACCGCGATCTTCGATCGCTCATGGTATGGGCGCGTTCTGGTGGAGCGCGTGGAAGGGCTCTGCTCGCCATCCGATTGGGGGCGCGCCTATGGCGAGATCAATGATTTCGAGGCAGAGCTTTCCCGCTCGGGCCTGATCGTGCTCAAATTCTGGCTGGCGATCAGCCAGGAAGAGCAGAAGCTCCGCTTCGAGGCGCGCGAGGCCATTCCCTACAAGCGCTTCAAGCTGACACCGGAAGACTGGCGGAACCGCGCCAAGTGGCCTCTTTACGAAGAGGCGGTGACGGAAATGGTGGATCGCACCTCTACCGCGCTTGCCCCGTGGACACTGGTGGAGGCGGAAGACAAGCGCTTCGCCCGGGTGAAGATTCTGCGCACCATCGCCAACCGGCTGGAGGAAGAGCTCTCTTGAGGCCGATGGCGGGTCTGTGAAGGCCCGGTGCAGGACTAGGCTGTTTCCGGCTGTTCAGACGTCTTTCTTCATCTGGAAGACGACCCAGCCGGAAAAGCCGAGCACAAGGCCGCCAAGCACCAGCCCGCCCACACCGCCCCAGAGCAGGCCGGTATTGCCGGCCAGCCAGTGTCCGCCCAGTGCGCCCATGACGCCGAGGATGAGAGGGGCAAGGCAGCCGATTGCAATCATGTGAGGGGCTTCACCAGTGTTGTTTCCGGGGCAGTCTGCATGTGCAGTGCAGCATGCTTGTGCCAAATGCCGCAGAGACAGACAAGGGTCGTGCGGTTTTCGGCCGCGTGTGAAGCGTCGATATGGAGCGGTTTCAGAAAAGCGTCATGCTGGGCAATAAGGGGTGTTTTGAAGCCCTCCTCTTGACTGTGGCGCCCTGCTGCCGCACTTGCCAGAGCCAATGTGCCGGATGATCTGCTAGATTGGCGGGAAATTCATCTGGATTCGTCGATGCGAGGGAAAGATGCGGATCTTGCTGGGTGTGATGATTATCGTGGCGCTGGCGGGCTGGGTGGCATTTGCCTATGCCCTGTGCCTGGGCGATGCCGAAAAGGCATTTGATTATGTGCTGTGGGCTTTGATGTTCACGACATTCTCATGGCTGAGCATCCGCGAAGCGGCCTGAATTGCCTGCAAACCTGAACCATGCATAACCCCGCTGCGGCGGGGTTATTCGTTTTCCGCTTCTGCCATCCCTCGGGGCGCATTGTGCCGGGATGTGCTGTGGCCGTTCGGGCATGTTTTCAGGAAAAACTGGCTGGGGCGGGAGGGTTCGAACCTCCGAATGGCGGAATCAAAATCCGCTGCCTTACCACTTGGCTACGCCCCAATCAGGAGGCCGGAACATATATGTGGTGAGCGCATCTGCCAATACCAGCTTGTGGATGAACCGGTAAGAATGAAAGGGGGCCGCAACTCGTGATGCTGGTCTGCTACGCGCCATGTATAATGCGGTTGCGGTTCGATATCTGAAAAATACAGGCGGGGGATGAGCATGAGCAGGTCTCGGGGGCAGGGCGAAGGCACAGTCTCGTGCGGGCGTAACAGGCCCGGGGCGGCGCATATGGGCCGCAAGGGGGCACGGATCGCGAGCTGGAAAAGCGCGTTCGGCCTTGGGCTCGCTCTGGGCGCGGCGTTCATCCTGTTTCCGGCGACGGCCGATGCCGCGCCGCCCAGCCGCATGAAGCTCTGTGGTGATGAATGGACCGCTGCCAAGAATGCCGGAAAGGTTCCGGCCGGCCAGACATGGCAGGACTTCTATAAAGGCTGTAGCGCCAGGCTGAAGGCGAGCGACACTTCAGGCGCTGAGCGGAAAGGCGCCAAGGAGCGGCCGCCGCGAAACCCGGAAGATGCGAAGCGCACCCGCCCCCAGTCCGCACAGGATGGCGCGCCCCACAGGAACAGGGATGCCGCCGGATCTTCCGGGCAGGGCCGGGATGCATCCCGCGCCCGGCAGAAGCAGTGTGGGGAGGAATGGCGCAAGCTGAAGGCCGCCGGCCAGGTGCCGGCGGACCAGAAGTGGCCGCAGTTCTGGAGCGCCTGCAATGCAAGGCTGAAGACATCCGGCTGAACCGGACCTGTTTCTGGCGCGGCTGCCTTCTCCTTCAGGGGGCAGCCCGCCCGGCCACATGTATCTGCAACAGGAAGAAGGCCGCATCCTTTGCGGTTTGTCCCATTGTACTGAAGCGGTAGCGGGACAACCTTCGGGCGTCGCCTCTTTTGCTTCTATGCCGGCTTGTGCGGGCGGGTCACGCCTGTAAAGCGGGGTGCGCGCTTTTCAGCAAAGGCAAGGCGTCCCTCGCGATAGTCCTCACTGCTGTTGGCAAGTGCGGTTGCCCGGCGCGCCTCTGCCAGAACCGCATGCGGGGCGCCTTCAGCGGCACGGATGGCCAGCTTGGCCGCCTTCAGGGTCAGCGGGGCATTTTCCGCAATTCTTTTCGCCAGCTTTTCAGCGGCGGCTTCCGCTTCAGAGGCTTCTGTCAGAAAATCGACGCCGCCAAGCTCAAAGGCGCGCTGGGCGCTCAGGCGGTCTGCCGTGAAGAAAAGGGTGCGCGTGCCCTGGCTTCCATAGGCGCGCAGAAGACGCGGCAGGCCGCGTGGATCATAACCCAGCCCCAGCCGGGCGGCCGGAATGGCAAAGAAGGCATCCGCCGCAGCCAGACGCAGGTCACAGCTTGCCGCAAGCGCTGCACCGGCGCCCACGCAGGCGCCCCGGATGAGGGCCAGAGTGGGAAAAGGCAGCGCCTCGACTGCCGCGCAGGCAGCCTCGACGAGATCATCATAGGATTGTGCGCCGGAAGCATCTGCCCGCGCGCCATTGAAATCTGAAATATCCGCGCCGCCAGAGAAGGCCAGTTCCCCTTCACCCCGCAGAATGGCAATGCGAATATCGCCCCGCTGGCTGGCAGACTTGGCGAAATCGGCAATCTGCTGCCACATGCCGGCGGAAATGGCATTTCTGCGTTCCGCATTGGAGAGCACAAGGCGGGCGACGCTGTTCTCGACGCTGACGGAGATGGTACCTGCCACATGAGCCTCCCTGCCGGGCCGGACATTTGCTGGAAGAGCCGGGCCGATGCGTGACGCAAATGGCGGCCTGCCAGTCTCTCGGCAGGTTGCAGCAGAACCCGGGGGCTGGCCACCGGCTCTTATATGCCTGAAAATCACAGCCATAGCCACCAGAACCCGCCATCCCCGCTCTGGCGGATCTGTAGCTGAGGCCCTTGCTGAACGAGAAACGGGACGGTGCTTGGAGCACCGTCCCGTCTCAACGGGTGCCGGTCAGGGCTAGGCACCCGAAGCTCTGTGTCAGCAGGCGGGAGAAAATACCCGATTCAGTTGCTCTTGTTTGCCGCCTGGGGCGGTGAACTGCAAGAGCAGGGCTGATGAAAAAATAAGCGATATGCCGTTTCTGCTCTTGATACGTGTAAAAACCGGGTTTCGACCCATGAGCAGGTTGTAAAATCTGTCGGGAACTCTTTTTGAGATGGAATATGACTCATCTCATTCCTTCCGGAATACAATGCTACCTATAAAGCCAACCAAAAGGCTGCCGACTGCAACTATGACACCATAAACAACACCATTGTTTTGTGCCAGGGTTGCAACCTCCTGTTCAAAACCGCTGCGCTCCACATCGAAACCACCCACAGCCTGCGCGATCACATTGCCATCCCGCAGCAGTTTGGCTGTCACCTCATAATGGCCCAGGGGCGCGCGGCCGGGAATCTTCACTTCCGCCCGGAACACGCCGGGTGCGATGAAGCGCACCCCTTCCGGGTTCTCCTGATAGAAATGCTCGCTTTCCTGAATGCGCAGAAAGGCGGCGCGGAAGGGGTCTGTCGGCACCACATCGGCAAAATCCGGCCCCACCCTTTGCAGCAGCAGATTGCGGATCAGGCCGATCTGCTCCAGACGCAGGGTCTGCAGGCTGGCCATCTCCTCCGGCGGGCGGCTGGCCTGTACACTCAGGAATGATGGCGCGGCAACAAAGGTCCGGCTGGCCGTATTGATCCACAGCCCCATCACCCGCGCCTTGCGCCAGGTGACAAAGCTGGCATTGGGCCCGCGCACCGTGATGACGACATCCGGGTTCAGGTCCAGATCCTCATCCTTTTCGGCAACGCCGAAAATCACCAGCTCCGCCCCGGTGAAGTTGGACGAGATGCGCACTTCCGGCTGGGAAATGGAGAGCACGACCTTGTTGCGGGAGGGCTCCGGCATATCGGCGGATGCAGGCGAGGCGGGCAGGAACAGCCCCGCGCCAGCCATGCAGCACAGCAGTTTCAGAAGAGGCCGGAGGGGATGAGGAGCGCTCATTCCGGCGTCTCCACATGGGTCACCACGAAACGGTCCGCTGGCGTGCGCACCAGATCGAACGCCACACGCAGGCCCACCGAGAGCACCAGCAGGGCGAGCAGCAGGCGCAGATAATCGGGGCGGATGGTCTGCCCCGTGCGGGCGCCGAACTGCGCACCCATGGTGCCGCCGATCATCAGTACAAAGGCCAGAACGGCATCCACCGTGCCATTGCTGGCGGCATGCAGAACGGTCGCTGCGGCCATGGTGGCGACCGTCAGCACGGATGAGGTGCCAACCGCAGTGGTTGTGGGCACCCGCAGCAGATAGATCAGCGCCGGCACGAGAATGAAGCCGCCGCCCACGCCCAGCACCGCGCCCAGCAGGCCGATCATCCAGCCCAGCGCCACGACGGGGATGGTGGACACATAGATGCGGGCGCGCCGGAAACGCATTTTCAGCGGCAGGCGCATCACCCAGCTGTGGGTTCCCGGCCGCCGCACCTGCGCCTTTCCGCCATGGCGGGTGCGGATGATGGCCCGCACGCTTTCCGCCAGCATCATGAAGCCGATGCCGCCCAGCAGGACCGTGTAGGAAAGGCGGATGATGAGATCCACCTGCCCGATGGTATCGAGCCATGTGAACAGGGCCACGCCACATACCGTGCCCACCCCGCCCCCCGCGAGGAGAATGCCGGCAAGGGGCAGGTCAACCATCCCCTTGCGCAGATAGGACAGCGCGCCGGAAAAGGAGGATGCAGCCATATAGGGCGAAACGCTGGCCACCGCGACTGCCGGGGGAATGCCGGTAAAGATCAGCAGCGGCGTCATGAGAAACCCGCCGCCCACGCCAAACATGCCGGAGATAAACCCCACGGCAATACCCATGGCGAAGATGCTGAAAATCGCCACCGGCAGTTCGGCAATCGGCAGATAAATGGTCACGGCACCCACCCGTTGCAGATCAGGGGGACTTCATGGCGTTTAAGCCATCAGCCTGAGGAGTTGAAGAAGACACAAGTATAAACCGGCATTGCCGGCTGATGCGGGCCAGATCCGTCCATAAGGTGCCAAGGATGGAGGACAAACGCCAGCTTTTCCAGCCCGTGGCGGGCAAGGGCGGGGCAGGGCGGCGCAGAAACCCGGTCTGGTCTTCCTGCCTGTCCCCTGGCCCGCGAGGAGAAGCTTCTAGAGCCCGATCAGCCCGGCAATTTCAGCCGCGGCCATGGAGGGCGCCAGCGTGCCAGCCGCAACCGCCCGCTCCAGCCCCGGCAGGCGGGCCTTGACGGTGGGGTCGTTCGTCACCCGCTCTGTCAGCTTTTCATTGAGGAGGGTCCACATCCAGCGCACCTGCTGGGCCTGCCTGTTTGCGGCGAAATGGCCGGCCGCCTCGCATTTCTGCCGGTGCAGCTCCACCTGCTCCCACACCTCGGCCATGCCATCACCCGTGAGGGCCGAATAGGTGAGCACGGGCGGGGACCAATAGGATTGGCGCGCACCCAGCAGATGCAGGGCAGCGCGATATTCCCCGGCCGCGGCGCGCGCGCGGGGAATATTGTCGCCATCAGCCTTGTTGACGGCAACGATATCCGCCAATTCCAGCACACCCTTCTTGATGCCCTGAAGCTCATCCCCCGCGCCGGGCAGCATCAGCACCAGAAAAGTATCGGTCAGCTCGGCAACCGTGGTTTCGGATTGGCCGACGCCAACGGTTTCAACCAGAACCACATCGAATCCGGCGGCCTCGCACAGCAGCATGGTTTCACGGGTCTTGGCCGCAATGCCGCCCAGTGTGCCACCGGAGGGAGAGGGGCGGATGAAGGCCCTGGGGTCCACCGCCAGCTGCGACATGCGGGTCTTGTCCCCCAGAATGGAGCCGCCGGTACGGGTGGAGGAGGGGTCCACCGCCAGCACGGCCACCTTGTGCCCCCGGGCGGTGAGGAGGCTGCCCAGCGTATCTATGGTGGTGGACTTGCCAACGCCGGGCACGCCGGTAATGCCGACACGAAAGGCCTTGCCGGTGTGCGGCAGAAGCTTCTGCAACATGGCATGGGCACGCTGGCGATGATCGCTCCGGCGTGATTCCACAAGGGTGATGGCGCGGGCAAGAGCTGCGCGCTCTCCCTTCAGCACGCCTTCCGCAAGCTTGGCATCATCCAGATGGTGCTGGCCCGTCATGCCCCTCGTCCCTCCCGCGCCATGTGCCGGCACATGTTCCGATTGCATATGGGGAAATCGTCATGCCCGGGCCGTAAAGTCCAGCCCTATTTCAGTCGCAGCCTGTGCCGGGCCATTTCAGGCCGCATCAATCCTGACGATACCCGATCTGTCGAGCCCGGCCAGTGCGTCATCCGCCCTGCGGCCCTGTATGATGATCTGCGGGGCGATTTCGACAAGGGGCACGAGAACGAAGGCCCGTTCCAGAATGCGCGGGTGCGGCAGTTCCAGATCCGCATCCGTGCTGTGCACATCGTCATAGAGAAGAATGTCTATATCGATATGGCGCGGGCCATAGCGCATCTCTTTCGCCCGGTCGCGCCCCAGCGTGCGCTCGATCCGCAGGGCCAGAGCCAGAAGGGTGTGGGGAGAAAGGGTGGTGCACACCGCCACGACCTGATTGAGATAGGGGCCTTGCGCAATCGGCCCCCATGGCGGGGTTTCATAGAGGGAGGAGCGGGAGCGGATCTCCACACCCGCCAGCTCCAGAAGCTCCAGCGCCTGCTTCAGGGTCTGCTCCCGCGCGCCCACATTCGCGCCCAGGCACAGATAGGCCAGCGCGCGCTTTTCCGCATCTACCGGAAGGGCTTGTGCGGGCAGGGGCAACGGATCCGCCATCATGCCAGCCCCCGAATGGCTTCAGTGACGCGGGCTGCCTGTACATGGGCAGCCACATCATGCACACGGATGATCTCGACCCCGGCCATCAGCCCGATGACATTAGAGGCGATGGTGCCGGGCAGCCGTTCGGCCGGGATGCTTTCCACCACCTTGCCGATGAAGGACTTGCGGGAGGTACCCAGCAGAAGGGGCAGGCCCAGCATGCGCAGCTCGGCGAGCCTGCGCTGGGTTTCCAGATTCTGCGCGAATGTCTTGCCGAAGCCTATACCGGGGTCCAGCACCAGTTTTGAGCGGGAAAGGCCAGCCGCTTCCGCCTGCCTGATGGCGCGCTCGAAAAAGGCGATCATGTCCGCGATGATGTCGATCTCCGGGTCGATCTGCTCGCGATTGTGCATGATGATGGCGGCGGCGTCGAAATCAGCCACCACATGGGGCATGTCCGCATCGCGCATGAAGCCCCAGATGTCATTGATGATGTGGGCCCCATGTTCCAGCGCCAGCCGGGCCGTGCCGGCCTTGAAGGTATCCACCGAGACGGGCAGGGCGCTGTGCCGGGGTAGGGCCTTCAGCACGGGGGCAAGGCGGGCCCATTCATCCTCTGCGGAAAGCGGGGTGTGGCCCGGGCGCGTCGATTCCGCGCCGATATCCAGCATGTCCGCGCCTTCAGCCTCCAGCCGCGCGGCATGGGCCAGCGCATCCTCCACAGCCAGGCTGAGGCCGCCATCCGAGAACGAATCGGGCGTCACATTGATGATGCCCATGATCTGCGCGCGCGGGCCGAGCGTGATGGCGCGCTCACGCGCCTGCAGGGTCACCACCGGTGGCAGGGGGAGAAAAGGCGTGGATGGAGAGGAAACAGACATGACGCGCCGGAATGCTTGAAAGGGCGCACTCAACTCCGTAGAGGCGCACAAGGCAAGCGGTCACATGCAAATGCTTCAAAATTCACTCTTGTTCCACCCTGCTTGCCTGCTCTTGAGGCGCAGGGCGCGCGGGCCTAGGGTAAGCTCCCTTCTGGAATGAGGACCGGCCCCATGTCCGCCATCCAAACCGCCGCCATCCAAACCGCCGCTGTCTATCTGCCTGATCGCATTCTTGCGCGGGCGGCAGGTGTGGATGCAGCCCATTTCCTTCATGGTGTGCTCACCTGTGATGTCGAGCATCTGGAAACCGGTGCATCACGCTATGGCGCCTTGCTGACACCGCAAGGCAAGATCATCTCCGATTTCCTCCTCTATCGGGAGAGCGGGGAGAGTTTCCTGATCGATGCGCCGGAAGAGGTGGCGGCAGATCTGCTCAAGCGCCTCACTTTCCTGCGCCTGCGGGCGAAGGTCACGCTGGAGCGGCTGGATGACCTGGCGGTTGCCGCCCTTGCGCCGGAACATGATGTGCCAGCGGATATCGCGGCATATGCGGACCCGCGCCTGCCTGCTCTTGGCCATCGCCTCATCCTGCCGCGTGAACAGGCGCTGGCGCTGGGTGGGGATGCGCAGGCCCATGAAGCCCGGCGCATCATGCTGGCCGTGCCAAAGGGCGGGGTGGACTTCGCCTATAATGATGCCTTCCCCCATGAGGTGGACATGGACCAGCTGGGCGGGCTGGATTTCAACAAGGGCTGCTATGTGGGGCAGGAGGTGGTGAGCCGCATGGAGCACCGCACCATGGCCCGGAACCGTCTGGTGCAGGCGCTGTTCCCGCATGTGGCTATTGCCGGAGTCGAGATCATGGCCGGCGAGAAGGCTGTGGGGCGCATCACCTCCGCCGCGGGGCGCCATGCCATTGCCAGCGTGCGACTGGACCGGACCGGTGCCGCGCAGGCGGCAGGCACCCCCCTGCTTGTCGATGGGGTGGAGATCAAGCTTGCCCGACCCGAATGGGCCCATTTCGAGATGGAGTGGACGCGCAAGGAAAGCCCGCTGGATCTGCTGGACAAGGTCCGGAAAGGCTGATGGGCATGCGCTCCGATATCGCAATTCTTCACGAGGACGGACTGTGCCGCTGCCCCTGGTGCGGCACGGAACCGCTCTATGTCGCCTATCATGATACGGAGTGGGGTGTGCCGGAGCGGGACAGCCGCGCCTTGTTCGAAAAGCTGCTTCTGGACGGGTTTCAGGCCGGCCTTTCGTGGATCACCATCTTGCGCAAGCGGGACAATTTCCGCCGGGCATTCGACGGGTTCGATCCGGACATAATCGCCCGTTATGATCAGGAGCGGGTGGAGGCGCTGATGCAGGATGCCGGCATTGTGCGCAACCGGGCCAAGATCGAGGCTGCCGTGACGTCGGCTCAGGCCTATCTGAACCTGCGCGAGAAAGGCATCGCCTTCGCTGATGTGATGTGGGATGCGGTGGATGGCGCCCCACTGGTGAACCGCCCCCTGCGCATTTCGGATGTTCCGGCGGAAACGGACCGCTCACGCGCCCTGTCCAGGCGGCTGAAGGGCTACGGGTTCAAGTTTGTCGGCCCCACCATCGTTTATGCGGCCATGCAGGCCTGCGGGCTGGTGGATGACCATCTGGCTGACTGCCTGTGCGCGCAGGCGCGGTGATTCAAGCCCCGCGCCTGCCTTGTCCTCAGAACCGGGTGACGATGCTGGCAAGGTCCGGCCGCGGGCGCTCTTCCAGCACCTGAAGCGGGGTGCCGATATAGATGAAGCCGGCGATACGCTCATGTTCGGCAAGGCCCAGAGCCGCACGGGCGCGCGCATCAAAGGCCGGCCATTCGGTAATCCATGTGCCGCCAAAGCCGAGGGCGGCGGCCGCGAGCAGCGTGTTCTGGCAGCACGCCGCGGCAGACATCAGCTGCTCCCACTCCGGTATTTTGGGGTGGGCAACCGGGCTTGTCACGACAGCGAGAACCAGCGGCACCCGTGCAAAGCGCTGGCGCTCCTCGTTCAGTCTTTTCTCATCGGCATCCGGGTGGTCTTCGGCATAAATTCTGGCAAACGCCTCGCCCGCGCGGTTGCGCCCCTCACCCTCGAAAAGCACGAAGCGCCAGGGCACGAGGCGGCCATGGTCCGGCACACGTGAGGCGATGGTCAAAAGGGTTTCCAGTGCCTCTCCTCTCGGGCCGGGTTCCACAAGGTCCATCAGGCGGAATGAACGGCGGGTGCGCAACAGGTCGAGGGCGTCGGGCATGACAAACACCTTATGAAAATCACATGCAGACAATGCCCAAAGCTATAGCGCAGATGCGGGGGAAAGGAACCTTGGGGGGCGGGCCATTCGCGCCAGCGGTGGACAGAGTGACGCGATCTTTTCGGAAGCCGACAAGATTGACTTGAAACTGCCTCGAATTTTGTGCACCTCAGGAGCATGATGGAAAAGCGATGCGTGCGGGTGGTCAGCCCATCCTGTGCAGTTGAATCGTCGAACGCCTCTCGTCACACAGCACGGCTGTGCAGGGCGCTGGCATTGGTCGCACTTTCTGCCCAGCTTATGATTGCGCCATCTTCAGCGTTCGCGCAAGGGTTGCAGTTTCTGGGGGTGACGCCGCCATCCCAGCAGCAGGCCGGGCCTTTTTCGGGTGAGGCGGGCCGGGTGCTGCAATCGCCATCGGGCGGCGGCCGCCAGCCGCATGAGGTGCTGCCCACCCCGCCGGAAGGCAAGGTCACGCTGGGCGTGTATGCCGCTTATGGCGCGGATCGCAAGCCGATTTCACGCGGTCTTGTCTGGCGTGTCTTCTCGGCCCAGCCGGACCCGGCAACGGGTGCATTCCCCCTTGTGGCGGAGAAGGAGGATGAGGCGATGCCTGTCCTCTTCCTCACACCGGGCAAATATATCATCCATGTGTCCTATGGTCTGGCCAGTCTTGCCAAGGAAGTGACGCTTGGGCAGGTTTCCCAGCGTGAAGCCTTCGAGCTTCCCGCCGGCGGTCTGCGTCTTCAGGGCGATGTGGAGAAGGTCGCGATCAATTCGGACAAGCTGAAGTTCGACATTTTCGAGGGCTCCTTCCTGCAGGGCCGCACATCCAGCCAGCCTTATTACAAGGGTGCCACGGCGGGGGAGGTGCTTTTGCTGCCGGAGGGCATCTACCATGTGGTTTCCAGCTATGGTGATGCCAATGCGGTGGTGCGGGCGGATGTGAATGTCTCGCCGGGCAAGCTCACCGATGCAACCATGCACCATCGCGCTGCCGAGGTGACGCTGAAGCTGGTGAAGACCCGTGGGGGCGAGATGGTGCCCGATACCCAGTGGACCATCATCACGCCCGGTGGTGACACGATTCAGGAATCCATTGGCGCACAGCCCACCGTGGTGCTTTCCGAGGGCTCCTACACGGCCATTGGCCGCAATAATGGTGTGAACTACAGCCTGGAGTTCAAGGTGGAGCCGGGCCAGAACCAGCAGCTCGAAGTGCTGATGAACCGGGCCGGCTAGTTTCCGGCCCTGTCATCTCTCATCAGGCAGCGCCGCCGCAGGAGCAGATCCGCGGCGGCTTTTTTGTGCCGCTCCATGCCTGAAAGGGAGACATGCGGCAGGGGCCTCTGACAAGAAAATGGCCGCGGCACATGATGCCGCGGCCATTTCCAAATATTGAGGCGCAGGGCCGGAAGATGATCAGGCCGCCCTCGTGGCCTGATCCTTCTTCTTCAGATCCGGCGGCACGGCTTCATCCAGCAGTGCGGCGATGACATCATCCAGCGCGCCGCTGGTCTGGTCCTTGGAGCCGAGGCGACGGATGGAGAGGGTCTGCTCGGCCGCCTCCTTCTTGCCCGCCACCAGCAGCACCGGCACCTTGGCCAGCGAATGCTCGCGCACCTTCAGGTTGATCTTCTCGTTGCGCACGTCCAGCTCGGCCCGCAGGCCGGCGGCCCGCAGCTTCGCGACCACCTCATGAGCATAGTCATCGGCATCCGAGGTGATGGTGGCGACCACCACCTGCGTCGGGGCAAGCCACAGCGGGAAGTGGCCGGCGAAATGCTCGATGAGAATACCGGTGAAACGCTCCATCGAGCCGCAGATGGCGCGATGGATCATCACCGGGGTCTTCTTCTGCCCGTCCGCATCCACATAGAAGGCGCCGAAGCGCTCTGGCAGGTTGAAGTCCACCTGAGTGGTGCCGCACTGCCATTCACGGCCGATGGCGTCCTTCAGCGTGTACTCAAACTTCGGACCATAGAAGGCGCCTTCACCCGGCAGAATGCCAGTGGTGATGCGGTCGCCATATTTCTCCTCGATCTGCTTGAGCACGCGCTGCATCACGTCCTCGGCGTGATCCCACACGGCATCAGAGCCCACACGCTTTTCCGGGCGGGTGGAGAGCTTCACGATGATCTTGTCGAAGCCGAAATCGGCATAGGTGGAGAGGATGAGATCATTGATCTTCATGCACTCTTCCGCCATCTGCTCCTCGGTGCAGAAAACGTGGGCATCGTCCTGCGTGAAGCCGCGTACGCGCATGAGGCCATGCAATGCGCCGGAGGGCTCATAGCGGTGCACCACGCCGAACTCCGCCATGCGCAGTGGCAGGTCGCGGTAGCTTTTCAGGCCGTGCTTGAAGATCTGCACATGTCCGGGGCAGTTCATCGGCTTCAGCGCAAAAATGCGCTCGTCGCGCACCTCGTCACCGGCAGACTCCACCTTGAACATGTTCTCCTTGTACCAGCCCCAGTGGCCCGAGGTTTCCCAAAGAGCCGCATCCATCACCTGCGGAGCGTTCACTTCCTTGTAGTCGGCCTTCAGGCGGCGGCGCATATAGGCCACCAGCTCCTGAAACAGCGTCCAGCCCTTGGGGTGCCAGAATACCGTGCCGGGGGCTTCCTCCTGGAAGTGGAACAGGTCCATCTCGCGACCGAGCCGGCGATGGTCGCGCTTCTCGGCTTCCTCAAGACGATGGAGATAGGCGTCCAGCTCCTTCTGGTCGTGCCAGGCGGTGCCGTAGATGCGGGTCAGCATCGGGTTGTTGCTGTCACCGCGCCAGTAGGCCCCGGCGACCTTCATCAGCTTGAAGGCAGTGCCGATCTTGCCGGTGGAAGGCAGATGCGGGCCACGACACAGGTCGAACCACTCACCCTGCTTGTAGATCTTCACATCCTGATCTTCAGGAATGGCATCCACGAGCTGGACCTTGTAGGTCTCGCCCATCTCGGTAAAGACACGCTTGGCCTCATCGCGTCCCCATACTTCCTTGGTGAAGGGGCGGTCGCGGGCGATGATCTCGCGCATCTTCTCCTCGATGAGGGGCAGGTCATCGGTGGTGAAGGGCTCATTGCGGGCGAAATCGTAATAGAAGCCGTTCTCGATCACCGGGCCGATGGTGACCTGCGTGCCCGGCCAGATGGACTGCACCGCCTCGGCCAGCACATGGGCGGCATCATGGCGGATGAGTTCAATCGCGCGCGGGTCATCACGCGTGACGATCTCGATCTTCGCATCGCGGCTGATGGGTTCGGCAAGGTCGGCCAGCTCACCGTCCAGTGTGACGGCGACAGCCTTCTTGGCGAGGGATTTGGAAATCTGGGCGGCGATGTCTGCGCCGGAAATCCCCGCGGGATACTCGCGCACGGCGCCGTCGGGGAACTTCAGAGCAATCATTCTCTTCTCCTTTTGCCCACTCCTGCGTACCACGCAGGTAGGCGTGCCATTCATACGGCTGGCCCTTTTAAGGAGGAAGACCCGCTGCGTCCAGATGCGCGCGCCTCCTGCCGCGTGCTGAACCAGGGCGCACAGGGCGAATTCTGCCTGCGGGCACGATTATTCTTTCCCCCCGAAAGACAGTTCGTTATTCCAGAACAGTGGGAAACCGTTGCCAGTCATGGCGCCATGCGGGTCGGCAGCGGCCGGAAACTTTAGGATGACATGCAAAAAGCATCCATCTGCCGTGCGTTAAGTGCGGATTAAGGTTGATCTGGTGAAACCATGACTTCCGATGAGGATGCGGGAGATGAGGCCGGAATGATGTCAACACTCTTCAAGACTCTGGCCTTCGCCGCCGTGATTCAGGTGGGTGCGGCCGGCCTTGCAACGCAGAGCCAGGCACAGGTGCCGCCGCGCGGCGTGCCGGGTGCAAGCCTCGATATTGGTGACCAGCCAGGCTATGTGCCGCCGGAAGATGATACGGCGATGCTGGAGCCGGCCTATCGCCGCCAGCCGGTCTATTTCCGCACCACGGAGGCACCGGGCACCATCATCATCCATACGGATGAGCGCTTCCTCTATCTTGTCGAGGGCAACAACCGCGCCATGCGCTATGGCATCGGCGTGGGGCGTGACGGTTTCCAGTGGCAGGGCCTGAAGAAGATCGAGCGCAAGGCGGAGTGGCCGGACTGGCGCCCGCCGGCGGAGATGATCCAGCGCCAGCCTTATCTGCCGCGCTTCATGGCCGGCGGACCGGGTAACCCGATGGGCGCGCGCGCCCTTTATATCGGCGGCACGGTTTACCGTATTCACGGCACCAACCAGCCGCAGACCATCGGCTATGCTGTGTCTTCCGGCTGCTTCCGTCTCGTGAACAGCGACATCATCGACCTGTATCAGCGCGTGCCGGTGGGCACCAAGGTCATCGTGCGCCAGCAGGCCACCCTGTGAGGGGTGGTCTCATGCGCCATCCCGTCTCGATTTCAGCTCAACCGGGGGCATTCATGAAGAAGATCCTGGCCCTTCTGGCCGGCGCGGCAACTCTTGCGGTTGCAGGAGTTGGAACCACTGCCGCTTCCGCGCAGACCCTCAAGGCCGTGCAGGAGCGTGGTGAACTGGTCTGCGGCGTTTCCAAGGGCCTGCCCGGTTTCTCGGAAGCGGATGCCTCCGGCAAATGGACCGGCTTTGATGTCGATCTGTGCCGTGCCGTGGCCGCCGCCGCGCTGGGGGATGGCGAGAAGGTGAAGTTCGTGCCCCTCAATGCCGAGGAGCGCTTCCCGGCCTTGCAGAAGGGGGAGATCGACCTTCTCTCGCGCAATTCCACATGGACGCTGGAGCGCGAGGGAGATCTCGGCCTGCTGTTCGCGGGCGTTTCCTATTATGATGGTCAGGGCTTCCTCATTCCCTATGCGCGCAACCTGTCTTCCGCCCTTGAGCTGAGCAAGTCCAAGGTGTGTGTGCAGGCGGGCACGACAGCCGCGGCCAACACGCAGGACTATTTCAAGAATAACGGCATGGAACTGGAACTGGTGACCCAGCCGAATGTGGATGCCCTGCTCGTCGCCTATCAGGACGGCAAGTGCGACACCATCTCCACCGACGTTTCCCAGCTTTATGCCCTGCGCCTGAAGATGGAAAAGCCGGCTGACCATATGGTTCTGCCGGATGTCATCTCCAAGGAGCCGCTCGGCCCCGTGGTGCGACAGGGCGATGACCAGTGGTTCAATGTGGTGAAGTGGACCCTTTATGGTCTGTTGAATGCCGAAGAGCTGGGCGTGACCTCCGCCAAGGTGGATGAGGCTCTGAAATCCCAGAAGCCGGCTGTGAAGCAGTTGCTGGGTGTTGAGGGCAATGCCGGAAAGTCCCTTGGCCTGCGGAATGATTTCGTGGCGCAGGCCGTGAAGTCTGTCGGCAATTATGGCGAGAGCTTCGAGCGCAATGTGGGGACCGCTTCAAAGCTGGGCATTCCGCGCGGCATCAACCAGCTCTGGGACAAGGGCGGCATCCAGTATGCGCCGCCGGTGAAGTGAGGGCGGGGCGCATTTCTCCCCTGTCCTGAACGCCGTGATGAACACACGCCGTCCGCCGCAAGGTGGGCGGCGTTTCTGTTTGCCATGCATATGCCCATCATGGACGTTCCGCTCCTGAGACGGGTCAGGAGCCGCCGGTTTGCGTGACGGACCGGCTCACCCATTCCAGATAGGCGGGCAGGCCGCCCGTCGCCGGCAGAATGACAATTGCCGGCACATCATAGGGGTGAAGAGCGTCCAATCTGGAGACCAGCTCATCTGCGCGCGCGGCCAGGGTTTTCAGCAGCAGGACAACCTCCTCGCCACGCTCCATGGCGCCATTCCATTCATAGATGGAAACCATGCCGGGCAGGATATTGGCGCAGGCCGCAAGCCTTGCCGCGACAATCTGCTGCGCGGCCTGTTCCGCGCTCTCCATGGATGGAAAGGTCGAATAGACAAGGCAGACATCCTGTTCCGGAACATGGGCCGGAGGCACTGAGAGCGCTGGTTTGTCCATTGAACTCCTCTCCCGCCGGAGTGTGGCGGACATGTCATTATCGCCCCGCTCTTTCCATCCGCGCAATGGCGTGACCTCGACAAGGAGAGGCAAGGCGTTTAGACGGGGGCAATGAAATCCGGTTGTGGTGCCGCCCTGTGTGCCGGCGCTGCTTGCTTGTTCCCCTCATACCGCGCCAGAGGAAGCTTCGCCCGCGATGAATGACGCTCAGGGCCTGAAAGTCACGACGGGGGGTGAAGTGGGTGCGACAGGGCGTATCGCATTCGTATCCAGCCAGACCCCGGAGGCGGAATCCGCGCGCGCGCGGCTTGAGGCGCGCTACGGCGCGGTGAATGAGGATGAGGCGGATGTGATCGTCGCTCTGGGCGGCGATGGCCTGATGCTCCAGACGCTGCATCGCTTCCGGGATCGCGGCATCCCCATTTATGGCATGCATCGCGGCTCTGTCGGCTTCATGATGAACACCTATCGTGAAGACGGTCTGGTGGAGCGCCTGGCGGCGGCGCAGCATGTGAAGATCCATCCCCTGCTCATGGAGGCGATGGATAACAAGGGTGTGCGCCATCGCGCGCCGGCCATCAATGAGGTCTCGCTTCTGCGCCAGTCCTATCAGGCGGCGAAGCTGCGCATTTCGATAGATGGGCGCATGCGGCTGGAAGAGCTGATCTGCGATGGCGTGATTGTCGCCACTCCTGCCGGTTCCACGGCCTACAATCTCTCGGCTCATGGCCCCATTCTGCCGCTGGGCACCGCCCTTCTGGCTGTTACCCCCATTTCCCCTTTCCGTCCGCGGCGCTGGCGCGGCGCGCTGGTGCCGGACAGGGTGCGGGTGGATATTGCGGTGATGGAAGCGGAAAAGCGGCCGGTGAGCGCGGTGGCGGACCATTATGAGGTGCGCAATATCGTTGCTGTTTCCGCGCGCCTCGATAAGTCCTCGGCAATAGATATGTTGTTCGACCCCGATCACGGGCTGGAAGAGCGCATTCTCCGCGAACAATTTGTCTATTAAAGGCAAACGGCTTCAGCATGGTCTTTTCGTCTGTCACCTTCCTTTTCTATTTTCTGCCGCTGTTCCTTGCATGCTACTTTCTCATGCCGGGCACACGGACCAGAAACGTGGTGCTGCTGGTCTTTTCTCTGGTGTTCTATGCCTGGGGCGGGCTGGTTGACCTGCTTATTCTGTGTATCTCCATCGTCGCGAATTTCTTTCTGGCTCAGATGGTCGACAGGCACCCGGACCAGACCCGCCTGCGGGCTCTGGCCTTTGCTGTCGGGATCAATCTGCTCGGGTTGATCATCTTCAAATATATCGGTTTTCTCACAACCAACCTGGATGTCCTTCTCGCCCCGCTGGGCATTCATGTGCCCATCATCCAGGCCGAACTGCCGCTGGGCATTTCGTTTTTCACCTTCCACGCCATCTCCTATCTGGTGGACGTGTACCGGCGCAAAGCGAAGGCCAATGGCCGGTTTGAGGAAATCGCGGTCTATATCACCATGTTCCCGCAGCTGGTTGCGGGTCCGATTGTCCGCTATTCCACCATTTCCCACCGCATTCGCGAGCGCCGCACGACGCTGGGGCGGGTTTCGGCCGGCCTGCGCATCTTCATCATCGGCCTGTCCTGGAAGGTGCTGATCGCGGACGAGGTCGCCCCGATCGTGGCGGTGGTCTATGACCAGACGGCAGCGCCCAATCTGTGGGAGGCATGGCTAGGGGTGAATGCCTATACGCTGCAAATCTATTTTGATTTCGGCGGCTATTCCAACATGGCGATTGGCCTTGCCATCGCCATGGGCCTGAAGTTCCCGCGCAACTTCAACCTGCCTTACCGCTCCCTCTCCATGGGCGAGTTCTGGCGGCGCTGGCACATGAGCCTTTCAAGCTGGTTCCGTGATTATGTCTATATTCCGCTGGGCGGAAACCGGTTTGGCCAATCGCGCACCATGCTCAATCTGTGGAGCGTGTTCCTGCTGTGTGGCCTGTGGCATGGCGCCAGCTGGAACTATGTCATCTGGGGTGTGCATCACGGCTGTTTCCTGGTGCTGGAGCGCACTCGTTTCGGAGCGCTGATGGCCCGTGCGCCGGTGATCGTCTCGTTCCTCTATACCCAGTTTGTGCTGATGACGAGTTGGGTCTGGTTCCGCGCCGTCACCTTCGAGGATGCCATTGCGATGTTCCGCGGCATGTTCGGCTTCAATGGCGTGGGCTCGCTCTCTGTCTCGCTGATGGCGGAATTGCAGGTCTTCACCATGATCGTGATGGTTCTGGCATGGCCGCTTGCCATTTTTGGCCTGCCGCGTCCGGGCCTGCGCCAGTTGCCGCAGAAGCTGCGCCTTGCCATCTATGGGCTGGGTGACACTGCGGTGATGTTCGTGCTGTTCGTGCTGTGCATCCTGACGGTCGGTGCTGCTGCGTACAGTCCGTTCCTGTATTTCCAGTTCTGAGCGGGAGGAAGACGATGCCTCTGGTCATGAAGTTCCGCCGGTACTGGGCGATCTTTGTCTTCATCGTGCTGCTGCTGCCGACCATCGGTTTTTTTGCGCCGGATCTGCCCGCCCCGCTGCGCACCGTCGCCGCGCCCGAGGCGCAATGGTGGATGCGGGCATCGCAGCGTCTCGATCCGTATATCAACAATGTCTTCGGCTTCCGCGGCGCCGTGCTGGCGGCCCATAATACCTATGGCCGCTGGCTTGGGGGGGGCGAGAATGAGCGGGTGCTGAAGGGGGAGAACGGGGCGCTGTTCATCAAGGATGAATGGGCTCTGGAGCAATCCATCGGCCAGCTGGTGCGGCCGGATGCCGTGGCCGCCATCGCGGATGTGGCAGCCGAGCTGGATGGTTTCATGAAGGCCCGCGGCGGGCGCATGGTGATGATGCTTCCGCCAAACGGGCATACGGTGAACTCCGAAATGCTGCCCGCCTATGCCCGCGCCCTGAAACGCTCGCCCACGGAATATGATCTCGTGATGCAGGCCGTGAAGGACAAGGGCGTGACCTTCGTGGATATGCGCCCCATTCTTGAGGCTGCGAAGGCGGATGGCCCGGTGTATCGCCTCATCGACACGCACTGGAATGTGCGGGGTGCTGCCCTGGCCTTCAATGCGGCGATGGAGGCTGCCGGCCGGCCGGACTTCGTGTTCCCGCTTTCGGAAATCATCGGTGAGCCCGAGCCGCGCATGGAAGGGGACCTTCTGCGCCTGCTGGGAGAAACCGTGCCCGAGAAGCCGGATATGGATTACGGGCGCAAGGGTGCGATGCTCCATAGCGACAAGCTCACCCCGCTGACGGACCTGCTGCCGCCCACAGACCCCAAAGACCCCTTCAAGATGCAGGCCTATTCCACGGGCCACGCAGGTCCGCGCATCATGGTGATCGGCGATTCATTCACGCAGGGCTTCTGGCCGGGGCTTCTGGCCGCGCGCAGTTCCGCCTATGTGTGGATTCATCACCGCAGCTGCAAGTTCGACCGCAGCGTGGCTGACCGCTTCAAGCCGGACATCCTGATCTATGCCGTGACGGAGCGCTCCTTGCCTTGCAGGAAGTAGCGCCGTGCGCGTTCCGGCGGGGGATTCTGCCGGAAGGTTTCAAACGCCTGCCCATGGTGCCATCATGCAGCGGACCATGTGTGCACGCACATGCTGCCGCGGAGAATGAGAAGTGACGGAGAAAAGACCCGCGCGCCTGTTCATGCGGATCTATTTCCCGGATGGACGCCGGATTGGCCCGGGGAAGATCCTGCTGCTGGAAACCTTGCGCAAAGAGGGGTCCATTCTTTCCGCAGCCAAGGCCATCGGCATGAGTTATCGCCGGGCCTGGCTGCTGGCGAATGAAATGAACACCATGTTCGACCAGAAGGTGATCATCACCCATCCCGGCCGACGCGGAGCCGGCACGGAGCTGACCCCCTTCGGTGAACGCCTGATCACCCTTTTCCGGGAGATGGAGGCCCGCGCCATGCAGGCCAACCAACCCTTTGTGGATGAGCTGATGGCCGCTCTTGTCGAGCCTGCCGGCGATGCCTCAGGGGCAGGTGGAGCGGAAGAGGGCGGTGAGCCTGTTACTGCGCGCTGAAATGGGGTGAGCGGCTGTCCACCGCCACCGCCTTGATCATCGCCCATATTGGCATGCCTTCTTTCAGGGCCAGCCTTTCGGCGCTTTCAGCCGTGATCAGCGCGTGCAGGGAGCGGGCCTTTTCGACCGTTTCATCCGGGCGGGGCAGGGCGATTTCCACATTCACATATGGCCCTTCCTCACGGCGCAGGCCCGTTATGGTGCCGTGCAGATGGTTGGTGATGGAAACGCCATCGGGCCGGGAAAGCGAGATGGCGACATCGCGCGCCCGGATACGTGCCCGCACTGGCGCGCCTTCAGGCAGATCCACCATCGGCACACGCAGCTGCCCTTCCGGGAAGGTGATGGTGGAGAGAAAAAGCTCCGGGGCATGGGTCGAGACATGGCAATCAAACACACTGCCCACATCGAAGCGCCCCAGCACGGGCAGGGCTTCCGGCCGGGTGAAAACCTCGCCCAGCGGCCCGCTGGCCACGACCTTGCCCTCATGCACCGCCGCCATGGTGTCGGACAGGCGGACCACTTCCTCGATGGAATGGCTGACATAGAGGATCGGCAGGCGCAGATCATCCCGCAGCCGTTCCAGATAGGGCAGGATCTCCCGCTTGCGCATCTCGTCGAGGGAGGCGAGGGGCTCGTCCATCAGCAGCAGGCGGGGCTGGGAGAGCAGGGCGCGGCCAATGGCGACCCGCTGTTTCTCTCCGCCGGAAAGGGTATGCGGCCGCCGCTTCAGCAAATGGCCGATGCCGAGCAGATCCACCACGGAGGGAAGGTCGATGATCTCCTTGCGCCCCCGTGCCCGGCGCAACCCATAACGCAGATTGCTTTCCACTGACATGTGGGGGAACAGGCGCGAATCCTGAAACACATAGCCGACATGCCGCTTTTCAATCGGCAGATCGATCCCGCGCGCCGTATCGACGAAGATCTCGTCACCCACGGTGATATGGCCGGTATCCGGCTTCAGCGTGCCCGCCACCATCTGGATGATGGTGGTCTTGCCCGAACCGGAGCGGCCGAAAATGGCGGTGATTCCCGTGCCGGGAATGTGGATGTTGGCGGAGAGGGTGAAGCCTGTGGACCGCCGCAGGGTAACATCGATCTCGATCATACGCGTCCCAGAGCCAGCTTGAGGCGACGATTGGCCATCTCCGCCAGCATCAGCGCGCCGAGGGCAAGGAGAATGGAGACGATGGTGAGGCGCATGGCGCTTTCATCACCATCGGGCATATGGGTGGCGCTGTAGATGGCCAGGGGAATGGTGCGGGTTTGCCCCTCGACATTCGAGACGAATGTGATGGTGGCCCCGAACTCGCCCAGCGCCGAGGCCAGGGAAATGAGGCAGCCGGAAAGGATGCCGGGCATCATCAGCGGCAGGGTGATGGTGAAGAAGGCATCCAACCGGCTCGCGCCCAGCGTGCGGGCGGCGGTTTCCATGCCGCGATCAATGCCATCCACCGCAATGCGTATGGCGTTCACGATCAGCGGAAAGCTGACGACCGCGGCGGCGACCGTCGCGCCCGCAGTGCTGAACATGAGATTGATGCCGAACCAGTCATGCATGTACTGGCCCAGAAAGCCCCTGCTGCCCAGCGCCAGCAGAAGCAGATAGCCCACAACCACGCGCGGCAGCACCAGCGGCAGATGGACCAGCCCATCGAACAGGCCCTTGCCGGGAAAATCCTTCCGCGCCAGAAGCCAGCCGACAATGATGGCTGGCGGCATGGTCCAGATGGTCGCCCAGAAAGCCACACGCAGGCTGAGGCCAACGGCAACCCATTCCTCATATGTCAGCATTTGAGTACCCGAACTGGACAGGGGCGGGGAGGCCGGAGTGCGGCAGCGGCGGGCGGTGCCCTTCCGGTGCCGGAATGGAAACTGCGTCTGCGGTGAGGCAGACGCAGCATATGTTCAGAAAAGCCTGCATGGGCAGCCGGAAAAGGCCGCCATTTTCGCGGCCTACTGCACCGAGAAACCGTACTTCTTGTAGATTTCCCTGGCCTCCGGGCCCAGCAGGAATTCAAAGAATGCCTTGGCTTCCGCCGTATCATGACCCTTTACCAGAGCGAAGGGATACTGCACGGGAGGGTGGCTGCCGGCCGGGAAGGTGCCAACCACCTTCACATTTTTGGTGACGGCGGCATCCGTGGCATAGACCACGCCATAAGGGGCCTCGCCGCGCTCAACGAGGGAGAGAGCCGCACGCACGCTGGCCGCGCCCACAATGCGCGGACGCGCCTGTTCCCACAGGCCCAGATTGGTGAGGGCTGTCTTGGTATAGATGCCAACCGGCACGCTGTCCGTCAGGCCGGTCACCAGCTTTCCATTGGGGCCCAGCAGCTTGTCGAGATCCAGCGACTTGTCGATGGTCACTTCCTTGGCATCCGAGGAGGCCGGAGCGATCAGGACCAGCTCATTGCCGATGGGCGTCGCGCGGCTTGAATCGACGATCAGGCCGCGCTGTTCCAGATAGTCCATCCATTTCAGGTCGGCCGAAGCGAAAATGTTCGCTGGCGCGCCAGCCTCGATCTGCCGGGCCAGATCCGAAGAGGCGGCGAAGGAGAACTTGATCGGGGCATTGCCCTTGGCCTCATAGGCCTTGCTCACATCCTGAAAGGCATTGGTGAGGCTGGCCGCTGCAAATGTTGTGACAGTGGCCGAGGCCGCGCTGGTGGCGGCAGCGGGCTTTTCTGCATGGGCGGAAAAGGAAAAGGCAGATGCAAACAAAAGACCGAGGACAAAGCCGCGGCGAGGCCATTTGATACCAGACATGAACCCGACTCCCCATTGATGTATTTCACGATATATAGCTTTGGGGGTGCGAACAATCCCGTATCTGTATCATGCAGGCCGGATCTGTGGATTGGGCCGGGGCTATTGCAGCATCTTCAGCGCCAGTGCGCCGGGCGCCAGCATCACGAAGGCCCAGACCGCCGCGCTGGATATGTTCGCAATCTGGAAATGGATGTGCCGCATGTCCAGAATACCGGCGATGAGGGGAACAATCGCCCGAATGGGTCCGAAGAACCGGCCAATGGCCACGGCCCAGATCCCGAACCGTGCAAACAGTCCCTCGGCGCGGGCGACAAGCTCCGGGCTCTTGTTCAGCGGCCACAGGGTCTTGGCCCGCTCCTTGTAGTGCAGCCCGAGCCAGTAGGAGACGGCATCGCCCAGCACCGCGCCAATGGTGGCCGCCAGCCAGACGGAAAACAGGCCGAGGCCGCTGGCCTCCACCAGCGCGCCGATGGCCAGCAGCAGAACCGTGGCCGGAATGAACAGGGAAATCACCGCCAGGGATTCGCCAAAGGCGAGAGCAAAGACAATCGCCGGCGCGAAGGTCTGATTTTCTCTTACGAAAGTGGTGACAGTGTCCACCACAACCTGAAGGTCAAACATATGATCTCCGCTGCTTCCGGCGTGCATGAGGCTCCGGGCAGGAAACGGGCTTACGTTGCGTCGTGTGCAGGATCACTGCGGCAAAAAAACGGGAGATTGCCGGAATGCCTTGAAATTGTCGCCATGATGGGCCATATGCCGGTCTGTAGCGCTCTGCTTGGTACAGGCTTCAGGAATTACAGGGAAGCCGGATTTGAGATTTTGAGCGCTCTCGGGCCGCGTAGTGGGGCCTGCCGGATGTTTCTTCACACTTCATGAAAACATCGCAGGCGGCTTTGCCCGATATTCTTCCAATGGACACCCCAGGCCGCGCGGGATGTCAATGATCCCGCAGACTGCATCAGCAGACGGGCATCCTGCATATCCTGCCTGGCGCGTTGCCTTCATGGCCGTGTCGCTGTGCGACTGATTTATGCTGCGCCCTGAGCTTGTCGCTGATCTGCCATGAAAGACTGAGCTTGACTTCTTTTTCTACTCTCGGCCTTGCCGAGCCTGTTCTGCGCGCCCTCAATGACGCTGGTTACACGACACCTACGCCCATTCAGGCGCAGGCCATTCCTCAAGTTCTTGCTGGCCGTGACCTGATCGGCATCGCCCAGACCGGCACCGGCAAGACGGCAGCTTTTGCCCTCCCCATCATGGATTATCTGGTGCGCAACCCGCGCCGGCTCGAGTCCAAGAGCGTGCGTGTGCTCGTTCTTTCCCCCACGCGGGAACTCTCGGGCCAGATCCAGGACAATTTTGAAACCTTTGGCCGCCATACGCAGCTTTCTGTCGCTCTGGCCATTGGTGGCGTGCCCATGGGCCGCCAGGTGCGCACCCTGCATCGCGGCGTCGATGTTCTGGTCGCCACCCCCGGCCGCCTTCTCGACCTTGCGGATAATCATGCTGTGCGTCTGGATCAGGTGGAGGTGATCGTCCTCGACGAGGCCGATCAGATGCTGGACATGGGCTTTGTCCATGCCATCAAGGCCATTCTGCGCCGTCTGCCGCGCAAGCGCCATTCGCTGTTCTTCTCGGCCACCATGCCGACCGCCATTGCCGAGCTGGCCAACTCCATGCTGCACAATCCTGCGCAGGTGGCGGTGACCCCGGTTTCCCGCACCGCCGACAAGGTGGAGCAGCGCGTGGTGCTGGTGGACAAGCCGAACAAGGGCAATCTGCTGGCCGAAGTGCTCTCGCAGGAGCCGGTTGACCGCGCCCTCGTCTTCACCCGCACCAAGCATGGGGCGGACAAGGTGGTGCGCACGCTGGCGCGTGTGGGCATCGCGGCCGAGGCCATTCATGGCAACAAGTCCCAGAACCAGCGTGATCGCGTTCTGGCGGCCTTCCGTGAAGGGCAGGTGCGGGTGCTGGTGGCAACCGACATTGCCGCACGCGGCATCGATGTCAGCGGCGTCAGCCATGTCGTCAATTATGATCTGCCGAATGTGCCCGAAAGCTATGTGCACCGTATTGGCCGCACCGCGCGCGCCGGGCGTGAAGGCATCGCCATCTCCTTCTGCGATCATGAGGAGCGGCCCTATCTGCGCTCCATCGAGCGTCTGATCCGTATCCAGATCCCTTCCAGCGATCGCCGTGGCGCGCAGGCCAGCTTCAATGTGCCTGCCGGCAAGCCGATCGTGCAGGATGAGTGGAGCGAGGATGCGCCGCGTGCCCGCAATGGCCGCCGCCCGGCTGCGCCCGGCCAGCGCCAGCGTCCGCGTGGAGAGCGTCCGGCTGAAGCCGGTTCCGGTGAGGCCGTGCGCCGTGAAGGGCGTCGCCCGCAGCGCAATGGCGCTCCCGCTGGTGCGCAGCAGGACAAGCGCAATGAGCCGCGTGCAGCCGAGGGCCGCCCGGATCATCGCAAGCCGGCCGCCCGTGCCGATGGTCGCACCGAAGGCCGCGCCGAGCACCGCAACACGCGCACGCCGCGTGGGCCGCGCCCCTCTGGCGAAATGGCGGGCATCGGCTTCATGAAGGCCAGCCCCCGTCGCGGCGGCAGCGCCAAGAGCACCAGCAACTGAGCTGAATATCATGAGCGGGGACAGCTTTGATGCTGTTCCCGCAAGAGTCCTATGGGCTGAAGCGCATTTTCGTGAGATAAGCCCGCCAGCATCGCCCCAGCGGGGCCCAGTGGAGAGACTATATGGCGAAAGAAGAGATGTTGGAGTTCGAGGGCACTGTGACTGAAGTGCTCCCCGACGGCAATTTCCGCGTGCGTCTGGATAACGACCATCAGATCCTGGCCTATGCGGCCGGCAAGATGAAGAAGAACCGCATCCGCACCATTGAGGGTGACCGCGTGGTGGTGGAAATGTCGCCTTACGATCTGGATCGTGGCCGCATCAATTTCCGTCACAAGGCCGAGGGCTCCGCCCCGCCTCCCGGCGCCCGCCGCCAGAATTTCCGCCGTCGTTGAGATGGTGTTTCGCCCGGTGCGGCGCTGCAATTGTGCAGGCCGCCGGGGTGTGATTCATGTGGCGTGAAGGCTTCGGGTCTTCCGCCACATCTTTTTTGGGTGGTCAGCACCATCCTGACAAGTCGGCTTCCTTTTGGCGAAAGCTGATCTTGCGCTGATGATTTGCATTCCGTTGCGGTAACGCCTTGAAAAAGCCGGAATGCCTTCCTATCTCATACTCAACCCCAAGCCGATGAGCATCTGTCGAGATCTCCAGATGCACGCGGAAGACGGACGGATGTACTCCGATTCCGCACCGGCGAGGTGTTCGTTCCGCCTTGGCAGCTTTGCCTCTCTGGCGGAGCGGGCAAGGGGAAAAAGCCCGGACAATGCTGGTCCGGGCTTTTTGTTTTTCAGGGCAGGCCGGACATGAAGTCGAGAAGCGCGGCATTGAAGGCTCCGGGCGCTTCCAGAAAGGGCGCGTGCCCTATGCCCTCAAACATGTGCAGGCGGGCACCGGGAATGTTCGCCGCAATATGATGCGCCATGGCGGGTGCAACCACGATATCCCTGTCACCCTGCATCACCATCACCGGCAGGTCGAGCGCTGCGAGCATCTCATCATAATCTGCCGGTCGGCCGAAAAGCCGGGCGCGGACATATGGAGGCACCACCATATTGGCCGCCAGAAGCTGCGCGAAAACATCCTCGTCGGGCATGATCTCGAAACAGTTGCGCAGAAAGGCGCGGGTGCCGGCAATGTTGATATCGAGATCCGGCGTGCACATCTGCCGCATCAGCCGGTTCGATGTTCCATAGAAATGACGCTCATTGCGGGTGACGGCGTTGACGAAAACAATGCCGCGCAGCCGGGCAGGGCCGTAAAGGCCCAGATAATCGCAGATCACTCGCCCGGCATAAGACCAGCCCACCAGAACAGGCTGTTCCAGACCGGATTGGGTGATGACGGCTTCCAGCTCATCTGCCCAGCATTGGGCGGGCTGGTAATAATCCGCTGCCGCCGGCTTGTCGGATGCACCATGGCCGCGAAAATCATAATCCACCATATGCAGATGGGCGAGTTCAGCCGCCATGGTTTGCCGCCGCCAGCACAGCCCGGCCTGTGAGAAGCCATGGATGAAGAGCAGCTCCGCCCCCTTCCGCGCACCCCAGGCACGGGCCTGAATGTGCAGGCCATCCGGCGTCGTCACATCAATCATGCGGGGTTCGGAAGAACTCATGCGGGGCATTCCTCGGATTTTTTCATTTGGTCATGAAAACGAGCATTTCATGGGATCATAGCAGTCATGCAAGGCATCATGGATCGTGTGGGCCAGAAGTCCATATTGTCAGGTTTCCGTTAGGAAACCCGGACTAAGAGAATGCAGATGCAGGCAACAGGCATGCCAGTGGCAGATGCAGGGCGGACAGAGAGAATGTTGAAACGGGTCTTGAACAGGCTGGGCGCCTTTGTGCTGGTGGGCTGCATGGTTGTGCCGGCGGCGGCGGCAGAGCAGCAATATATGGCTGTCGGCTTGCCGTTCTTCCCGCCCTACCGGGTTGCCATTGTCAAGCTGGAGATGCATGACGCATCCGTAAAGGGGGCGCTGAGCCCGCCAGTGGGAGATCCGCGCCCGTCCTTGCCCCTGAGCGGCACGGTGAACAAGGGCCTGATGGAACTCTCCATCACCAAGGGCAATGAGGTCTACAAGGTCCAGCTTCGGCAGGAGGACCGCGGGGAGCAGAAGCTCTGGGTCGAGACCGGAATTGTGCCGGGGCTTGAGGATGTGCAGCTTTTCAGGCCCGATGGCGGCTTCTCACACCCGGCTTTGGCGCTCCAGCGCAAGAATGAGGCGTGGTGCGGCCTTGTCCATGGCGGCCTCGCCGTCACCCTGCGCGCGAGCGATCTGCGGAACATGGCGCATGCGCCCGGCGATCTGGCCTCTCTGAATGTGGTGATCGTGGGTGCGGACAATATGGTCAAGACCGTGAAGCTGGAGAATGTCTGGACGCGCATGCGGATGGCGGCGAAGAGCGGGCATGACGTCACGTTTGACATCACCGTGCCTGTCGGCAGTGAGGCTCCTGTGGCGGAGAAGATCCGTTCTCTTCCCGCTGTTGCCGGGGTCCATCTGCCCAATCTGTGCCGGGAGATGGCTCTTGCCGTCATCCCTTCTGCAAAGGTGATGGAGAACGGCCAGCTGAATGATGACCGGTTCAGGAGCTATGTGACCGGCATTCTGGAGCGTCAGCTTGCAGGGCAGCCGCCGCAGGAGGACAAGAAGGCGCGCCTGCGCAAGTTCGTGATCTCGGATGTGAAGATTGAGCGCAAGGGTACCCAGCCGCCGCGCTTCAGTGCGACAATCACGGCCGATGCCGCCGCAACCCGTGGCGCAACCGGCTGGGATCAGTTCACCCTTCAGATCACCCCCGTGATGACCGCCGCGGATGAGGAGGGCACCATTTCCCTTCTGGTGGATGTGTTGGACCTCAGGAGCACGGGGAAGGCCAGCGCACAGATTCCGGCGGCTTCCGCATTCCATGACCAGCCGGATGAGGCCGAGGCCGAACTGGCCTATCATCTGGTGACCTGGCTGGCGGAGGCGGAGGATACGCGCTGCGCCTTCACCACCACCACGAGCTTCAGCCAGCCGGAGGAGGGATTCACCTGTGCCTCGCTGATGCTGGATGATGTGGTGCCGGCGGTTACCGGAGAGTGATCCGGCGGTTTGAACAGGGCTGAAACGAAAAAAGGGGAGGCCCGGCCATGAGTGGCGGGCCTCCCCTTTTTGTTGCGCCTTCTGTTGTCAGGCGGTCGGCAGCTCGATCTGCCCATTGGGGCTGAGCTTGTCGATCAGGCCGGGCAGGTGCTGGGAGAGCAGGTCGCCCACAGTCTCGGGCGGCAGGCCGACAGCAGTGGCGACATGGGCCAGATGCTCCTGGCCGATGACGGAGATCAGCTGCTGCGCGGTCACCTGCAGGTTCTCGCCGCTGGAGAGCCAGCTTGCGACCTGATCTGCAAGGCCGTTCTCCTGAAGATAGGTGACAAGGCCGGCAAGGCTGCCGAACTCGGTCTTGGCCAGTGCGGAATTCACCATGCCGGGCAGGGCGTCACCCAGGCTGCCGCCGAGGGCGCTGTTGAGCAGGCCGCCCAGTGCGCCCGTGCCGCCAACCTTGCCCAGAACGCCACCCACCATCTGGTCGAACAGTCCCATCGTCTCATCCTCTCAGGGCTCAGGGCAGCCACGGGCCCATTATGCCGAATCAGGAGGATCATACAGGGCCGGAAGATGTGTGAAATGCGCGTTTGGTGCATTCCAGCTCCCTTCCGCATGCCCTTGCGGAACTCAGAATGACACAAATGCAGGCCGTACCCTGCGGCGCCGCGCCGCTGGCAGCGTTTCTGCTCTTTGCTTTAGAGTCGTTAGAGAGTAACCGCTATGACATGATGTCTGCCGCTCTTTTTATCGCTTTCATTGCCATGACCGCCTTTGCGGTGCTGCTCGTGCTGTGGCCGCTCAGCCGCGCGCGCACCCTGCGCAGCGAGCAGGATGCCGACCTTGCGGTCTATCGGGACCAGCTTTCGGAAATCGAGCGCGACAGGGAAAGCGGCCGCCTGCCTGCGGCGGAGGCGGAAGCCGCGCGGGCCGAGGTGGCGCGCCGTCTGATCGCGGCCGGTAGCGAGAAGGAATTGGCGGAGGCGGGGGGCGCGCTGGTGCGCCGTCGTGTTGCCGCGGTGTTCGCGCTTCTGGTGGTGCCGGTGGTGGGCGCCGGCATTTATGGCGTTCTCGGTGCGCCAGATGTGCCGGGTGCGCCGCTGGCCCAGCGCCTGGCCTCCCCGCCGGATCGCAATGACATTGCGATCATGGTGCGCAAGGTGGAAGAGCATCTCAAGCAGAACCCGGATGACGCGCAGGGCTATGCCCTGCTGGCGCCCATCTATCTGCGCCTCCAGCGGCCGGAAGATGCCGGCAAGGCCTATGCCCAGATCATCCGCATTCTCGGCCCCAACGGAGATCGTCTCTCCGCAATGGGCGAGACGATGGTGGCGGCGAATGATGGCATCGTTTCCAATGAGGCCAGCCGGATTTTCCGTGAGGCCGTTAAGATGGACCCGCAAGAGCCGCGGGCGCTGTATTTCCTCGGCGTTGCCGCGGAGCAGGACGGTCGCCCGGCCGATGCGGTGGAGATCTGGCGGCGGCTGGAACGCGTGTCGCCCGCCGATGCTCCCTATCTGCCCCTGCTGCGCCGGGCGATGGCCCGGGCCCAGGCGGAGACAGGCTCACCCGCAACGGCATCCGCCCCTGCCGCGCCGGGGCCCACCGCTGAGGATGTCTCCAATGCCGCGCAAATGTCGGCGGGTGACAGAAGCGCCATGATTCAGGGCATGGTGTCACGGCTTGAGGACCGGCTGAACGATGAGCCGAACGACCTCGATGGCTGGCTGCGCCTTGCCCGAGCCTTCACCGTGATGGGTGAAAACGACAAGGCAAAGGGTGCGCTCGAAAAGGCGCGCACCATCTTCGCCCAGAATCCGCAGGCCCTTGCGCGCATCAATGATGCCGCACAAACCCTTGCCCCGGGAGAATAGACATGACGCGCAAAGGTCGCCGCCTTGTTCTCATCAGTGCCGGCTTGTGTGTCATCGCGCTGGCCGCGGGACTTATTCTTTCCGCGCTGAATGACACCATCGTCTTCTTCCGCACGCCCACCGAGGTGGCAGAGCGGCAGATCAGCCCGGGGGAGAGGGTGCGTCTGGGCGGTCTGGTGGAAGACGGTTCGGTCACCAAGAATGGCACCACCACCATCTTTGCCATCACGGATGGCAATGCCACGGTGAAGGTGGCCTATACCGGCATTCTGCCGGACCTGTTCCGCGAAGGGCAGGGCGTGGTGACGGAAGGCGCGCTGCAGCCGGATGGCATGTTCGTGGCCGATACGGTTCTCGCCAAGCATGATGAGAACTACATGCCGCGCGAAGTGGCGGATGCCCTGAAGGAACAGGGGTTGTGGCAGCATGTCGAGGATGGGGAAGGCCCTGTCTCCGACCGGCCTTCGGGGAGCTGAGAGCATGATTGCTGAACTTGGCCAATATGCCCTTGCTCTCGCCTTTGCCCTCGCCGTGCTGCAGGTGGTTCTTCCCGCATGGGGGGCAAAGCGCGGTGATGCGGTGCTGATGGGCACTGCCAGCCCCATTGCCATCGGCCAGTTTGCCTTTGTGTTTTTCTCTTTCGCGGCGCTGGTCCAGCTTTATGTCACCTCCGATTTCACGGTGGTGAATGTGGTGGAGAATTCGCATTCGCGGATGCCACTCATCTACAAGATCACCAGCACATGGGGGAACCATGAGGGTTCCATGCTGCTGTGGGTGTTCGTGCTGGCCCTGTTCGGGGCGCTGGTCGCGATTTTCGGCACCAATCTGCCGGACCGGCTGAAAGCCTATGTGCTGGCGGTGCAGGGGTGCATTGCCGGGGCTTTCCTCTCCTTCATCCTGTTCACCTCCAATCCCTTCCTGCGCATGGTGCCTGCGCCTGCGGAGGGGCGGGATCTGAACCCGATCCTTCAGGACCCGGGCCTCGCGATCCATCCGCCACTGCTGTATCTGGGCTATGTGGGGCTCTCCATCTCCTTCGCCTTCGCCATTGCGGCGCTGCTGGAGGGGCGGATTGATGCGGCATGGGCACGCTGGGTGCGGCCATGGACCCTTGCCGCCTGGGTGTTTCTGACCCTTGGCATCGCCATGGGCTCCTACTGGGCCTATTACGAGCTGGGCTGGGGTGGATACTGGTTCTGGGATCCGGTGGAAAATGCCTCGCTGATGCCCTGGCTCGCGGCCACCGCGCTGCTGCACTCCGCCGTGGTGATGGAGAAGCGCGACGCGCTGAAAGTGTGGACCATCTTCCTCGCCATTCTCGCGTTTTCCCTGTCGCTGCTGGGCACCTTCCTTGTGCGTTCGGGTGTGCTGACATCGGTGCACTCCTTTGCATCGGACCCGGAGCGCGGCGTCTTCATTCTGGCCATTCTGGTGTTCTTCATCGCCGGAGCTCTGGCGCTGTTCGCCTTCCGCGCCTCCGAGCTGCGGCAGGGCGGGCTGTTCGCCCCTGTCTCCCGCGAGGGGGCGCTGGTGCTGAACAATTTGTTCCTCACGGCGGCGACTGCGGCGGTTCTCATCGGCACGCTTTATCCGCTGGCGCTGGAAGCGCTGACTGGCGCCAAGATCACGGTGGGGCCGCCCTATTTCAATCTCACCTTTGGCGGGCTCATGCTGCCCCTGCTGTTTGCGATGCCATTTGGCTCTCTTCTGGCATGGAAGCGCGGTGACCTGCTGGGCGTCGCGCAGCGGCTGATCTGGGCTCTGGGGCTTGGGGTCGTGGCGGCGGTAGTCACGGCCGCGGCGACCACCGGCGGGCCGGTTCTGGCGCTCGTGGGCATTGGCCTTGCTGCATTTGTGATGATCGGCTCCCTGATCGATCTTGTGGAACGTTCCGCCGTCTCGCGCGTTGGGCTTCGGGTGGCATGGTCCCGCCTGCGTGGCTTGCCGCGTTCGGTCTATGGCACGGCGCTCGCGCATTTCGGCCTTGGCGTGACCCTGCTGGGTATCGTGTGTGCCTCCACATGGGGGCTGGAGACGATCGCCGCGGTGAAGCCGGGAGATCAGGTCACTATCGGTTCGCGCACCCTCACGCTGGAAAAGCTGGTGGACAGGGGAGGAGCGAATTTTGATGCCCGTGTCGCGGTGTTCTCCATCATGAATGATGGTGTGCCACAAGGGCGTATCGAGGCTTCGCGCCGGATGTTCGAGGCCCGTCAGATGGCAACGGCCGAGGCGGGCATCCGCACCTTCGGCTTCAGCCAGCTCTATGTGAGCGTGAGCGAGGAGCAGGAGGTGGATGGCGGGGTGGCCGTGCGGGTGTCCTACAAGCCGCTGGTCACGCTCATCTGGCTCGGGGCTGTGGTCATGTCGATCGGGGGTGTGCTGTCCCTGCTGGACCGTCGCCTGCGGGTGGGCGCGCCAAAGCCGTCGCGCAAGCGTCTGGCTGCGGTTCCGGCGGAATAGGAGGTGCTGATGCATCGCGGCATGAAGCATCTGTATGGTCTGCTGGCGGCGGGACTGCTCAGCCTTTCGCTCGCCATCCCCGCGCATGCGGTGAAGCCGGATGAGGTGCTGGCGGACCCGGCGCTGGAACAGCGGGCGCGCGAGCTTTCACTGGAGCTGCGCTGTCTTGTTTGCCAGAACCAGTCCATCGACGATTCCGACGCGCCTCTCGCCCGCGATCTGCGCCTGCTGGTGCGCGAGCGGCTGAAGGCCGGTGACAGCAATTCCGATGTGCTGAATTACATGGTGGAGCGTTATGGCGAGTTCGTGCTGCTGCGTCCGCGCTTCACCGCCCGCAATGCCCTGCTGTGGGCCACGCCGTTTCTGGTGCTGGCGCTTGGCGGGCTGGGCATGATCGTGCTGGCCCGCCGGCGTCAGGCCGCCGCTGTTCCGCCCCTGACGAAGGAAGAGGAAGAGCGCCTTCACAAGCTTCTGGATGGATAGGCATCACGCCGGGGCAGTTCTGTTCAGGAGCCGCCCTGGCATCCCGCGGCCCTGACCTTCCTTTCGGTCGCATGCGCCCTGTGCATCCGGCCAGTACATTACCGAACTGTCATGTGCTGGCCAGCGAACTGTAAGATTCGGTTCGATAAGTTCTCTCTCGAACCTGCCGGAACGCCGTGTGAACACGCCCCGGCCAATGAGAGAGACGTGACCTCAATGACCCGCTCCGACAAGACCTCTTTCATGACGAAGCGCCGCTCTGCTCTTCTGGCCGGCGTTGTCGGCTTTGCGCTTGCGGGTGTGATGGCCGGTGCCCTTACCCCGGTTACCACCACTGCGGCCTTTGCGCAGATCACCACCAATGAGCCTGCCAATACCTTCTCCTTTGCCGATATCGTCGAAAAGGTCTCCCCGGCCGTTGTTTCGGTGAAGGTGAAGAAGGATGTGGATGCAGAAGGCCCGGGCGGCATGGGGCCGATGGGCGGCAATGTGCCTCCGCAGATCGAGGAGTTCCTGAAGCGCTTCGGCTTTGGCGAAGGCCCCGGCCCGATGGGGCCGCGCGGTCCGCGTGGCCCGCGTGGGGGCGAGCGTCCTGTCGTGGGGCAGGGCTCCGGCTTCTTCATCTCTGCTGATGGCTATGTCGTCACCAACAACCATGTGGTGGATGGCGCCGACGAGGTTGAGGTGACCGCCACCGACGGCAAGGAATATACCGCGCGGGTGATCGGCACCGATCCGCGTACGGATGTCGCCCTGCTCAAGATCGACAATGTCTCCGATCTGCCCTGGGTGAAGCTGGCCGAGAGCGCCCCGCGTGTGGGGGACTGGGTTATCGCGGTTGGCAACCCCTTCGGTCTGGGTGGCACGGTTACGGCGGGTATCGTTTCGGCCCGTGGCCGCGATATCGGCTCCGGCCCCTATGACGACTTCCTGCAGATTGACGCGCCGATCAACCGGGGCAATTCGGGTGGTCCGACCTTCAGCCTGAATGGTGAGGTGATTGGTGTGAACACCGCCATTGTCTCGCCCTCCGGCGGCAATGTGGGCATCGCTTTCGCCATCCCCTCCGAGACTGTCGCGACTGTGGTTCAGCAGTTGCGGGACAGTGGAAAGGTTTCGCGCGGCTATATCGGCGTGCAGATCCAGCCGCTGACGGAGGAGCTGGCGTCCGGGCTTGGCATCAAGCAGACCGAGGGTGCGCTTGTTTCGCAGGTGCAGCCGGGTGCGCCGGGTGAGAAGGCCGGCGTGAAGGCCAGCGATGTCATCGTGAAGGTGAATGGCGAGGCCATCAAGGATGCCCGCGAGCTTTCCCGCAAGATCGGCATGCTCAAGCCCGGCACCAAGGTTGATCTGGAGCTGATCCGTGACGGCAAGACCATGACCGTGCCGCTCACCCTGGACCAGCTTCCCGGTGATATCGACGCCAAGCCCGGCGAGGGTGCGGACAGCTCTGCCGATGTGAAGGGCCTGCCGCGTCTGGGGCTCCAGCTCGCCCCTGCCGGAAGCGTCGATGGCGCCGGCGCCGAGGGTGTGGTGGTCACGGGTGTGGACCCGCGCGGCCTTGCTGCCGCACAGGGGCTGCGCACCGGCGATGTCATCCTGAAGGTGGGCGACAAGACCATTTCCGCACCCAAGGATGTGCGTGAGGGGCTTGAGGCCGCCAAGGCCGCCAACCGCAAGGCCGTGCTGCTGCAGGTGAAGAACCGCCAGGGTGTGCGCTTCGTTGCCATCAGCCTGGAAGATGCCGGCAAGAAGTGATCCGCATTGCCCGCGCCTGTCATCTGAGGCTGGCGCGGGCTTCATCACGGTGTCAGCGCGGTCATGTCGCCCCCCGAACCGGACCGCCTTGACCCCGATGGCGCGGGCAGCCCTGCTCTGGCTTCCCGCGCCGCCCTTTTTGGTTTCCACACAGGCTTCGGCCTGCATGGACCCTTGATGTGAAGCTGGGATAGAGTGACATGAATTCGAATCTCGATCCGGGCTCCCTCAACACCATGCGCATCCTCCTCGTCGAGGACGACCGCGACGCTGCTGAATATCTGCGCAAGGCTTTCCGTGAAGCCGGCCATGTGGTGGACCACGCGGCCGATGGCGAGGAGGGCCTGACCCTGGCGCTGGATGGCAAGTATGACGTGCTGGTCGTCGACCGCATGCTGCCCCTGCGCGATGGCCTCTCCCTTGTGGCCGAACTGCGCGGGCGCGGCTATGCCACGCCGGTTCTCATCCTCTCCGCACTGGGGCAGGTGGATGACCGGGTGCAGGGGTTGCGCGCGGGTGGAGATGATTATCTGCCCAAGCCCTATGCCTTTACCGAGCTGCTGGCGCGCGTCGAGGCTCTTGCCCGGCGGGGTGGCCCGCAGGCGGCGGATTCCGTCTACAAGGTGGGTGAACTGGAGCTGGACCGGCTGGCCCATCGGGTGAGCCGCGGGGGCAAGGACATCATCCTGCAACCGCGTGAGTTCCGCCTGCTGGAATTCCTCATGCGCCATGCCGGGCAGGTGGTGACACGCACCATGCTTCTGGAAAATGTCTGGGATTATCATTTCGACCCGCAGACCAATGTGATCGACGTGCATGTCTCGCGCCTGCGTTCCAAGGTGGACAAGGGCTTTGATGAGCCGCTGATCCACACCGTGCGCGGAGCAGGCTACATGGTGCGGGCCGGAGCGGCCTGAACATGACAGCCCCGGCCAGCGGTTCCCTTTCCCTGCCCATGAAGGTGCTGCGCTATTTCTCGCGCCTGCTGCGCACCACGGCCTTCAAGCTGCTGGCGGCCTATCTGGTGGTGTTCGCCATCTTTGCCGTCACCGTCATCAGCTACACCGCCTGGCACACGCGGGAGCTGATCCAGAACCAGGTGGCCAGCGATCTGGAGCGCGAGGTGCGTTTCCTCTCAGATCAGTACCGGATCGGGGGAATCCAGCGGCTTGTGAATGTGATGGACCGGCGTGCCCGGCGTCCCGGCTCCTCCATCTTCATGCTCACCAATTTTCAGGGCGAGGTGCTGGCGGCCAATGTGGCTGATCTTTCCCTCGGCCTTCTGGACAAGCCCGGCACCCGCTTTGCCACCTATGAGCGGGCAGATGACGGCAGTGGCGGCACCACGGCCCGCAGCCATGTGGCCTATATTCATGTCTCCCTTCTGCCCGGTGGCTATCGGCTGCTGGTGGGGCGCGATATCGAAGAGCGCGATACCATGCGCGATATGGTGGCGCGTCCGGCGCAATGGGCGGTTCTGCTCATCGTGGTGCTGGGGCTGGCCGGCAGCATTTTCGTGACCCGTCGCGTCATGAAGCGCATCGACGCCATGACAGCGACCAGCGCCACCATCATGGCGGGAGATCTTTCCGGCCGCCTTGCCATTGATGGCACGGGCGATGAGTTCGACCGGCTCGCCCTCTCCCTCAACGCGATGCTGGAGCGTATCGAGGCGCTGATGCTGGGGCTGAAGGAGGTTTCGGACAATATCGCCCATGATCTGAAAACCCCGCTCACACGCCTGCGCAACGGGGCGGAGGAAGCCTTGCGCTCGGGGCGGACGGAAGAGGATTTCCGCAATGCTCTCATCACCACCATCGAGGAAAGCGACGGATTGATCCGCACCTTTGATGCCTTGCTGATGATCGCCCGGGCCGAGGCCGGACAGGCCCGCTCCATGATGAGCGATGTGGATCTGGCGGATATCGCCGAGAATGTGTCCGAGCTGTATGAGCCGCTGGCGGATGAGCAGGGGCTGGACCTGACTGTCGAGGCCGAGCCGATGATGGTCCATGGCGTGCGGGAGCTGCTTGCTCAGGCGCTCTCCAATCTGGTCGACAATGCCATCAAATATGGCCGGACAGCAGATGGCTCACGCGGGCATATCGCTGTCACCCTCAGGCGGGTGGGTGATGAGGCGGTGCTCAGCGTGGCGGATCGCGGCCCGGGCATAGGCGAGGCAGACAGAAGCCGGGTGACGGACCGTTTTGTCCGGCTCGAGGTCAGCCGCACGCTGCCCGGTTCCGGGCTCGGGCTGTCACTTGTCGCGGCTGTTGCGCGGCTGCATGATGGGCGTCTGGAGCTGGGAGATCATGCGCCCGGCCTGGTGGTGCGGTTGCATCTGCCTGTAAAACGTAAGGAAATGGGTTGAAGGGTGGGGCACGCTCGTCCTAATTGTGTAGAATGCAATTCCCTAAGGGGAATCACCTTCGTTCGCCACGGCAGACCTGCGAAGAGGCGCAGGGCAGTCTCCCCATCCACTTGAGCGTTGGTGTGGAGCCAGCGCTCGTGCCTTCAGGTTGATACATGCACGCGCCCATGTCGGCTCTTCCGCATACGGTCCTTCCACTCGCAGCACGCCTGCGCGAGGGGCCTGTTATCGGAAACGAGGCGGCAGCCCGGTTGCGGCTGGATCAATCCCTCGAACGGCTGGATGCGGAAGATCTCGCCCGGCTCAACGCGCTTCTGGATGAGTATCCGCTGGCGCGGCAGCTGTGTCTGGGGGTGATGGAGGGTTCGCCCTTTCTCACCGACCTGATCCGCGCCGAGCCTCAGCGCCTATTGCGCTCTCTGGCCAATGATCCGCGTACCCGGCTGGATGAGCTGATTGCCGAATGCACCGCCATCGCCACCACCAGTGCGGATGAGGCCCCGGTGATGCGTGCGCTGCGGCGCATGCGGGCAGAAGCCGCGCTGCTTCTGGCCCTTTCCGATATTGGCGGGGCGTGTGATCTGGTTGAGGTCACGGCCGGCCTCAGTGATGTGGCGGATGCCGCCGTGCGCGCGGCGCTGACCTTTCTGCTGGCCGAGGCCGCCCGTGCCGGCCGCCTGCTTCCACCCGATGCCAGCAACCCTATGGAGGGTTGCGGTCTTGGCATTATCGCCATGGGCAAGCATGGCGCGCGTGAACTGAACTATTCCAGCGATATCGACCTGATCGTCGTCTATGACCGGAATATCGCCCCCCTGCGTGAGGGGGTGGAGCCATCCCCGTTCTTCGTGAAGATCACCCAGCGTCTGGTGCGGATGCTTCAGGAGCGCACGGGTGACGGCTATGTGGTGCGGGTGGATCTGCGCCTGCGGCCGGATCCGGGCTCCACGCAGGTGGCGCTCTCCGTTGCTGCGGCACTGGCCTATTATGAGCGTGAAGGTGCCACCTGGGAGCGCGCGGCCTATATCAAGGCCCGCCCCGTGGCTGGTGATCTTGAGGTCGGGCGGGGGTTTCTGGCTGATCTGGCGCCCTTCGTCTGGCGGCGGGTTCTCGATTTCCGCGCCATTTCCGATGTCCATGCCATGAAGCGCGAGATCCATGCCTTTCGCGGGCATGATGTGCTGGCGGTGGAGGGGCATAATGTGAAGCTTGGCCGTGGCGGTATCCGCGAGGTCGAGTTCTTCGTGCAGACCCAACAGCTCATCGCCGGCGGGCGCGATACCATGTTGCGCACCCCGCGCACGCTTGAGGCGCTGAAAGCGCTTACGGAGCACCGCTGGATTGCCCCGGCCGTGCGGGACGGATTGACCGAGGCCTATCTTTTCCTCCGCCGAGTGGAACATCGCATCCAGATGATGGCGGATGCGCAAACCCATGAGTTGCCGGAAGGGCAGGAGGCCATGGAAGCCTTCGCCCACTTCATGGGCTATGAGAACCGCGACAGCTTCGCCACCGCTCTGGTGGAGCGTATGCGCCGCGTGCAGGGGCATTATGCCAAGCTGTTCGAGGATGCGCCCTCCGCCACCCCTGATGGCGGGCTCGCGTTTCCCGAGAGCGGCAATGACCGGCAGACCCTCGCGACTCTGGCGCAGATGGGTTTCAAGGATCCGGCCGCCGCCAGCAATATTGTGCGGGACTGGCTGGCGGGCAAGCATCGCGCCATCCGGGGGGAGACCGCACGCCAGCATATTGGCCGCGTCATCCCGCTTCTTCTGGAATCCCTCGCTCGTGGCGGTGACCCGGATGGAGCGCTGATTGCGGCAGACCGTTTCTTCACTGATCTGCCCGGCCCCAATCTGCTGGCGGCGCTGGATCGGCACCCGGATCTTGTGCGTCTGCTCGCCACGATCCTGACCGCGGCACCACGGCTGGGCGAGACGCTGGCCCGCCAGCCTTCGCTTACCGATGCGCTGCTGGACCCGGCCTTTTTTGATGTGCTGCCGGATGAGGAGAGCCTGAAGGCCCATCTCGACCATCTGCTGGACACGGCAGAAACCGAGGAAGAGGAATTCGACCGCGCCCGCCGCTTCCGGCAGGAACAGCATGTGCTCATTGGCGTGCGCATTGCCTCCGGCACCTTGCCGGCTGCCCGTGCGGGTGAGGCTTATGCCCGGCTTGCCGAGGTCATCATCCGGGCACTTCACCGGCGGGTCTGGACCCGGTTCATGGAGATGCACGGCACGATCGCCGGCGCTGCCACCGCCGTTGTCGCCATGGGCAAGCTGGGCGGGCGCGAGATGACCGCCGGGTCTGATCTCGACCTGATCGTGCTCTATGACTTCGATGCGGATGCGGACCCGAACTCCGATGGCCGGCGCCCGTTGATCGGCGCGCAATATTTCGCCCGGTTCACCCAGCGCCTCATCAGCGCGCTGACGGCGCTGACCAATGCCGGCAAGCTTTATGATGTCGACCTGCGCCTGCGCCCCTCCGGGCGTTCCGGCCCGCTCGCCACACGCCTGTCCTCCTTCCAGCTGTACCAGAAGGAGGAGGCTTGGACATGGGAGCATATGGCGCTGACCCGCGCCCGCGTGATTGCCGCGGACGAGCTGTTCCAGAAGCGCGTGGAAGAGGTGATCCACAAGGTCATGTCCCAGCCGCGAGATCATCGCAGCCTTGCCGGGGATATTCTGGACATGCGCCAGGCGATCGCCGACGAAAAGGGCGAAGATGACCGCTGGAACCTGAAGCATGCCGCAGGCGGCCAGGTGGATGTGGAGTTCATCGCCCAGTATCTGGTGCTGGCTTATGCCCATGAGTATCCGCAGATTGTCAGCACCGCCACGGCGCGTGTGCTGGCGCAGGCCGGAAAGCTGGGGCTTCTGCAGGCGGAAGATGCGCATGTGCTGACTAATGCATGTCGCCTCTACCAGAACCTGACAGAGGTTCTGCGCCTTGCGGTGGATGCCCACGTCATTCCGGCAGATGCCAGCCCGGCATTGCGCGCGCTTCTGGCACGGGCGGGCGAGATGCCGGATTTCCAGAGCCTGAGTGCGCATCTTCTGGAGACACAATCGCAGGTGCGTGCGATTTTTGATCGCTTTCTTGGCCGCGCCGCCCGCTGACGGGCACAGCTGCATCCCGTTCCAAATGAAACAGGGGCCTTGTGGTCAGGCCCCTTGGCGAACAGTCATGTCCTGATTGCCCGGCATGAGACCGGAGAGTCTGCGCGTGGGTCTGGCTGGCGCAAGTGAGGCAGGGCACCCCTGCCGGCCAGCTTTCGTGCCGGTATCAGGCGGCAGGCTGGGGCTGCTCCAGCGCCGGCATGATGCGGCACTGGACAGGCAAGCGCACCACCACGGCAGTGCCTTCACCAACCTCTGAACGAATGCGCATGGTGCCACCATGCAGCTCAACAAGCGATTTCGCAATGGCAAGACCCAGCCCCGAGCCCTGATGGGTCTTGGTGAACTGGCTTTCCACCTGTTCGAACGGGCGGCCGAGCCGCGCCAGCGCTTCACGGGCAATGCCGATGCCGCTGTCGACAATGGCGATCACGGCAGTATCACCCTTCACACGGGCCTTGACGGCAATATTGCCGCCCTCCGGGGTGAACTTCACGGCATTGGAAAGCAGGTTCAGGAGGATCTGCTTCAGGGCGCGCCGGTCACCCCTGATATTGATCTGCTCATCGGCATCGTCCGTCATGGCGATGCCCTTCACGTTTGCGTTCACCGCTGTCACGCGCATGGCGTCGGCGATGATGTCGTTCAGCGCCACATCCTCGACTTCAAGCTGCATGCGGCCAGCTTCGATCTTCGACATGTCGAGGATGTCATTGATGACGTCCAGCAGATACTTGCCGGAGCCCTTGATGTCCGAGCAGTATTCCGAATATTTCTGCGACCCGAGGGGGCCGAACATCCCGCTTTCCATGATTTCGGAAAAGCCGATGATGGCGTTGAGCGGCGTGCGCAGCTCGTGGGACATGTTGGCGAGAAACTCGCTCTTGGCGCGGTTGGCGCTATCGGCGCGGTCCGCCATCTCCACCAGCTGCTGCGTGTGGTAGGCCAGTTCCTGGGTCTGCTGCTTGAGGGTTTCCTCGGAGCTGCGCAGTTCGGACACCAGAGCCATCAGCCGTGCCTCGGAAGAGCGCAGGCGCTCCTCATGGCGCTTCATGGTGGTGATGTCGGTTCCCACCGACACATAGCTGCCATCCTTGGTGCGGCGCTCGGCAATCTTCAGCCAGCGCCCGTTGGAGAGCTGGGCCTCGAAGGCGCGGGTGCCTTCTTCCGGCTTGTCCTCGGGCAGGGTGGTGCGTTCCTTGGGGTGGCGGCCAAGGGCGGAGATGGTCTCAAAGGGGGTGCCGGGCTGAATGGCGTCATCCGGCAGCTCGTGCAGGCTCTGGAACTTGGAGTTGCAGAGCACCAGACGGTTATTGCTGTCCCACAGCACGAAGGATTCCGAGATGCTCTCGATAGCGTCGCGCAGGCGCATGTCGGCCGTATTGGTGCGCTCCACCATGTGCTGGGCCTCGGTCACGTCCATCGCGATGCCGATCAGATGGGGGCCATCCTCGCCCACCTGCTGGGCCACCTCGGCGCGCATGCGCAGCCAGACATAGTTGCCCTTGGTGGTGCGCATGCGGAACACACGATCCACCGCCGCACCGGGGCGCTCCGCCAGTTCCTGCGCCAGTTCGTAGAGGTCCCCGTCCTCGGGGTGCACGAGCTTGCGGATCTCGCCGAAGGAGATCAGGTCATCCTTCCGCTCAAGCCCGAGAATTTCATACATGGTGTCGGACCAGTACATGCGCCCGCGGGCCATGTCCCAATCCCACATGCCGCAGCGGCCGCGGTTGAGGGCGGTGTCGATGCGCCGGCGCACCGTGTCATAGATATGGTCTGCCTCGCGGGCGCGGCGGGCCTGCCAGTGGAAGGAAAAGCCCAGAATGAGCAGCACCGCCCCGGTGGTGGTGAACAGGGTTACCGTCAGGGTGGTGGTGTCGGACCATACGGTCAGCGCGCGCTGGAGCGGCTGGAGATAGACAAGCTGGCCAAGCGGGGCTTCCAGATTGCGGACGGTGGCGAGCATGGTCTGCCCGCCCACATTCACCTCAAGGACGCCGGCATGCTCGGCAAACACGAGCAGGGGCTGCGAGGGGTCCAGAATTTCGGAAAGCTTCTCGGGCGTGTTCTCGCCCCGCAGGGCGGCGGCAACAATGTGCCCCTGCGTATCGGTGACATAGATGCGGCGCCCCATTTCATTGGCGCGCGGGGGCAGGGCGGCCAGAAGGGCGTCGCTCACCCCTTCAAGGCTTTTGCCGACATGGTGGTTCAGGCTCTCGCTCGTGGCAAGGGCCATGAGGGAAAGCTCATCCTTCGCGTTTTCCAGAACGGTGCTGCGCTGGGTGTGCACCTGCACGAGTGCACCCACCCCAAGCACCACCAGAAAGGTGATGATGAGTGCCGGTACAATACGGCGCAGAAGTGGTTCTGCATCGAGCAGTCGCTGATACGCAGGGCGTGCAATTGAACGCGCCAGGCCACGTATGGCCGGGTCGCGCGCACTCGCGCCCGCCGCGTTGGCGCGTGCCATCGCCGGTCTCCTCAGGGTCCTTCGGAAGTGTTGGACGGCCTAAGTCCTCCACTCCCACGTCCTCGATCTGGAGGGACGTGCCGCATCTCTCCGAATCAGTGTCATTGGAATCGAATCGAGGGTGATTTGTCCAGCTTCAGGGCGTGTCAAGAGGGGGAATTTTCGGGCGATTCGCGGCAACGCCATGACAGGCGTGAAAAGCGCGTTTACCATGTTCGCGGAAGGCTGTGGATGAAGGGGAAAAGTATTGAGAAGCCTTTTGTTGGCTCACTTTTCCGTTGTGGATGACAGTCTGTTTGCCTGCTTTGCACGATATGGTTGAGGAAGAGGGTCATACACCCCGCCCGGCGGCCTCTCGGTGCGCCGGGCGGGGTTGTGTCATGTCAGGCAAGGGAGCGGATGGCGATATCCGCCACATCGGCCGAAAGGCCGCTCGTATCCGCCACCCGGCGCAGGGCGGCTTCCGCCTGATCGCGACGGGCGGGCTCAAGCTGGCGCCAGCTGCGGAACGATGAAAGCAGGCGTGAGGCAACCTGTGGGTTCGTCTTGTCGAGCTGGAGCACGATATCCGCGACAAATGCGTATCCCGCCCCATCCGGACGATTGAACTGGGTGGGGTTGCCATGGGCAAACGCGCCGATGAGCGCGCGCACCCGGTTGGGATTGTTCAGCGAGAAGGCGGGGTGCGCCATCAGCTTGCGCACCCTGTCCAGCGTATTGGCGGCAGGAATCTGCGCTTGAAGGGTCAGCCACTTGTCGATGACCAGAGGGTCATTCTGGAACTGGTCATGGAAGGAGGTGAGGGCCGTCTCGCGTTCTTCCACATCGTGCTGGCTCAGCACGCAGAGGGCGGCGAAGCGGTCGGTCATGTTGTCCGCCACCCGGAACTGGGCCAGAGCGCGGGTGATGCCCTCATGCGAGGCGGTGATGGCCAGATAGTCCAGCGCCAGATTGCGCAGGGCCCTGCGGCCCGCGGAGGCGGCATCCGGCTTGAAAGCCTCCTCGCAGGTCATGTCCTTGTAGGCGGTGCGGAACTCCTCCTCCAGCGCCTGCCCGATAGCATGTCGCAGGGCGAGACGGGCGGTATGAATCGCGTCGGGGTCCACATCCTGTCCCAGCTCGCGGGCAACCTCGCCCTCGCCGGGCAGGGCCAGCGCCTGCGCCTTGAAGGCAGGGTCCAGCCCATGATCCAGAAGAATGCGGCGCATGGCGTGAATGAGCGGCTCGGCGGAGGGCAGTTCGCCGGCGCGTGCGCCCTCCTTCAGCAGGTCAAGAGCCAGCCCCTGCAGGGCGTCGAAGCGGTTGAACGGGTCTGAATCGTGGGCCGCGAGGAAAACGCGGTCCTTCTGGCACAGATTGCTCTCGATATTTACCGGTGCGGAAAAGCCGCGGTTCAGCGAGGGCACAGGCCGGGCGGGAATGCCGGTGAAGACAAAGCTCTGCTCCGCCTGCGTGATTTCGAGAACGCCGTTCTCCAGCGGGCTATTGCCCAGAGTGAGGGGCAGATCCTTCCCATCCGGCCCCAGCAGGCCGATGGCCAGCGGAATGACCATGGGCTGCTTCACTGTCTGGCCGGGTGTGGCGGGAATGGACTGGGAGACATCCAGCCTGTAGGTGCCGGCCGCCTCGTCATAGGCGCCCTGAATCTTCAGAAGGGGCGTGCCGGCCTGCTCATACCAGAGGGCGAACTGCGAGAGATTGCGCCCCGTGGCTTCCGCGAAGGAGGTGAGGAAGTTCTCAATCGTGGCGGCTTCGCCATCATGGTTCTGGAAATAGACATCCATGCCCGCGCGGAAGCCTGCCGGCCCCAGCAGGGTTTTGAGCATCCGCACCACCTCGGCCCCCTTCTGGTAGACGGTGGCCGTATAGAAGTTGTTGATTTCACGGTAGGTTTGCGGGCGGACCGGATGGGCGAGGGGGCCGGCATCCTCGCTGAACTGGGCCGCCTTGAGCACCCGCACATCGGAAATGCGCTTGACCGGGCGCGAGCGCTCATCGGCCGAGAACTCCTGATCGCGGAAGACGGTCAGCCCCTCCTTCAGGCAGAGCTGGAACCAGTCGCGGCAGGTGATGCGGTTGCCGGTCCAGTTATGGAAATACTCATGGGCGATGACCCCTTCAATGCCGGCATAGTCAGCATCGGTCGCGGTCTGCGGGGTGGCCAGAACATATTTGTCATTGAAGACATTCAGCCCCTTGTTCTCCATCGCACCCATGTTGAAATCGGACACGGCGACGATGTTGAACACGTCCAGATCATACTCCCGGCCAAAGTTCTCCTCATCCCAGCGCATGGAGCGCTTGAGGGCATCCATGGCATATCCGGCGCGCTTTTCCTTGCCTTCCTCCACATAGATCCCAAGCTCTACCGGCTTGCCCGAGCGGGTCACGAAATGATCCGCCACCTTCGCCAGCTTTCCACCCACCAGGGCAAACAGATAGGACGGCTTGGGCCAGGGGTCATGCCACACCGCATAATGGCGGCTGGGGTCACTCTCCAGCGGGCCGCCCTTCTCCAGATTGCCGTTGGAAAGCAGAACCGGAGCCTCTTCCCGGCCGGCCTCGATACGTGTGGTGTAGACAGAAAGAACGTCCGGCCGGTCCGGGAAATAGGTGATGCGGCGAAACCCTTCCGGCTCGCACTGGGTGCAGTAGTTGCCGGAGGAGCGGTAGAGCCCCATGAGCTGGGTGTTGGCCGTGGGGTCTACCAGCGTCTCGATTTCAAGGGTGAAACTGTCCGATGGCGGGTTGGGCAGGGTGAAGACATCCGGTGTCGCCTGATAGGCGGTTCCGGCAACGGGCTGGTCATCAATTGCGACACGCACCAGCGTCAGGCCATCACCATCCAGCACCACCGGCGCACCTGCGGTGCCCTTCGGGTTGCGCCGCAGGGCGAGGCGGGAGGTCACGCGGGTCTGGGTCGGATGCAGCGAAACATCGAGATGGACCGTGTCCACCAGCCACTCCGGGGGCTGATAATCGGCAAGACGAATGCTCTGGGGTTCGGCGTCACGCAGCATGGGAAAACTCCTGGCGGGCATCATCACTGGCGCGGGAGCATGTGCGCCAGTCGAGTCCACACGACGCACACAGACTAAAGCTCTGCGCCGTGAAGGAAAAGTCGCCTTCCAAAGAAGTCTTTCCTCAGCGGACGTCTGTTGTCGGCTCATCGGCTGTTCCGGTCGACGTGGATCTGGTCAAGCCGTGTGCTCTTCGCTAGAAGGCGAGCCATGCAGAAAGGTCGCGCGTGGCGGGCAAAAAGCCGTCATGTCTTCTTTGTGGCGGGATATCATCCCATGGATGTCGGCGGGCACTTTCGGGTGTTTAACCGCGAGCTGCGCCGTTTCGCCGCCGTCTGGTCCCTGAACGCACAGGTGCTTCAGGAGGAGCCGGAGCGCACCGGCACGGGCGCTGCATGGCATGTGGAAACCCGGGGACAGGACTGGAAGGTGCAATCCACCTTCGAGGTGCTCGCCTGGGATGATCTGGTCCGGGCCGATATGAAGCGCCCGCTCTGGTCGCATCTGAAGGGCTCTGCGCGAGCGTTGGCGGACATGTTCACCAGCGGCACATTGCGCGGCTATTTCGGGGTCAGCCGTCGTTACGGGCTGTTCTTCCTGTTCACCTATGCCCTGCTTCTGGCCATATGGACCGCGGCTGTCGGGCTTGGGCTGGCCGCGGGATATGGTCTGGCACCTTATATCGGGGCTGTGCCTGCGGCGCTGTGCGGCCTCATTGTCTGCGTCCTGTGCGGTTTGGGGCTGATGCGCTGGCCGGGCCGTCGTCTGCGATTGCAGCAATCTCTCGATCTGGCCGAATTTTCGGTGGATTACGCCCATGGACGCCACCCGGAGCTGGATGCGCGCGTGCACGCCTTTGGCCAGCGGCTGGTGGATGTCGCGCGGGCGGGCGGGGTGGATGAGATCGTCATTGCCGGCCACAGCCTGGGGGCGATGCATGTTGTCAGCGCAGTTGCGGTGGCGCTGAAGCTGGATCCGGACTTCGGGCGGGCGATCCCCATCCGCCTGCTTACATTGGGCAGCACCACGGTGAAGTTCGCCCTCAATCCGGCCGGAGAGAGGCTGCGGGCGGCTGCTCATGAGGTGGCCGCCGCATCATGGATCGGCTGGCTCGAAATCCAGTCTCGCGATGATATTGTCAGCTTCTACAAGGTGAATCCGGTGACCCTGTCTGTCGCGCAGATCGCGGACAGCAACACCGTGCCGGGGGATTATTCGGCCCGCCCGCTCATCCGCCACGCCGCCATTGCCGACATGCTCACGACAGAGGGCTATAACCGCTTCCGGCTGGATATCATGCGCCTGCACTGCCAGTGCTTTCTCGCCAGTGACAAGCGCTCCTGCCATGATTTCAACGCTTATGTGCATGGCCCGGTCCTGTTCGATCAGCTGGCCTCAAGAACCAGCGGCCTGCTGGACTTCGTGGACGAAGATGGTGCATTGCGCCGGCAGGGGGAGCGGAATAGGACAGGGGTGGAAGGTGCCGCGTGAGGCCTGTTCATGAATTATGGTTGCATCCGTGGCCTTCCCCTTTCTATTGCTTCCGTTGCGTGAATGGAGAATGAGGGTGCGCCCGTTTCTTCAAGCCGGATTGCTGTTCAAGGACACTCAATGAGCCTTCTCGCCATCTCCAAAATTGCCTGGGCTGTCGGCGTGGTTGCCTGGTATGTGCTGCGCATCCCCTTCCAGCGGAAGGCCCGGCGGCAGAGCGTGAAGGATGCGCGCCACCGCAATCTGCGGGACATGACACTGCTCACCATCTCCACGCTGGGGCTTGGCGTCATTCCGGCCATCTATGCCGCCACGGGCTGGCCGGCGGCAGCCTCCTATCCCATCAGCACGGTACAGGTGGTGGCCGGCATCATCGTCTTCATCTGCGCGCTGCGCCTGTTCTGGGCGACCCACAAGGCTATCGGCAAGGACTGGTCCGTGACCCTTGAGATCAAGGAGCAGCACAAGCTGGTGACAGACGGCATTTATGCCCAGGTGCGCCACCCCATGTATTCCGCCTTTTTCCTCTGGGCGCTGGCGCAGCTTCTGCTGCTGCCGAATTATGTGGCGGGCCCGGCGGGTCTTGTCGGCTTCGGCATCCTGTTCTTCTTCCGCGTGGGGCGCGAGGAACAGATGATGCGCGAGGCTTTCGGTGCGGAATATGATGACTATATGCGCCGCACGAAGCGGGTGATCCCCGGCATCTACTGAGCGTGCCGAACGGGCGGAAAAACCGCCCGTTTCCGCGTGATGTGGCCGGGAGCCGAAGCGCAAGGCAAGGTCGGGGCGATCCGATTCGGCCCGCGCCCTTGGCCTTCACACCTTATGGCCTCCAGCCCTTATGGCATCTGCGTCGCCGGATGGACCCGCAGAGGCTCCTGCCGGCCAGCCGGAGTGCCGCCACCCCGACAGGTGATTCGCCCATGGCGCGCAGTGCCACGGCCTTCGGCAGGGCCTGTCCCGTCCTGAAACGGGGCAGGGGCAGTGTCAGTCATGCGGATCAAAGGGAAGGGCATCCACCGCCCGGCCATCCGTATCGGTGGTGATTGTTTCCACCCGTGCCTCGGCTGCCCGCAACAGGGCCTCACAGCGGGCCTTGAGGGCTTCTCCGCGCTCATAAATGGCGATGGACTGTTCCAGCGGCACATTGCCAGCCTCCAGGCTGGTGACGATGGATTCCAGTTCCTCCAAAGCCTGCTCGAAGCTCAGGGTTTTGACATCAGGACCCTTGCTGCCGGTTCCGGCGCTCGTCTTTGCGGCGGCATCCGCTTCCAAATCGGCCATCTCATCCTCCGGCTCGTTCGCGCCATAGCATAGAGGAGGATCGCGCTGGCATTAAGACCACCCCTTTGCCTTGTGGAGAGACGAGACAAACCCATAGATCAGCACAAGGCCTGAGTGGGGTGGCCCTATGCGGCGGCCTTTGCTAGAAGCTGAACGCAAAATTCCCATGGAAGATGAAGACATGACTGCCGCGGTGCCCGCGCCTGATCTCCCCCACGATCCACGCCTTCTGGAAGAAGCGCTCATTGCGCGCTTTGATGCGGCGGGGTTCACGCGCGTCCATCCACCGGTGCTTCAGCCTGCGGACGTGTTTCTGGATCTTTCCGGTGAGTCCATCCGCCGCCGGATGTTCTTCACCGCAGATGCCGAAGGGCGCGAGCTTTGCCTGCGGCCGGACCTGACCATTCCGGTCGCCCGCACGGTGCTTGAGCACAAGATGCCTCTGCCGGCCATGGTCAGCTATCTGGGCTCGGTGTTCCGCTTTCGGGGCGAAGGGCAGGGGGAGTTCCAGCAGGCTGGCGTCGAATCCTTCGGCCGCACCGATCTTCAGGCCGCCGATGCGGAGATGATCGCCCTCGGGCTTGAGGTGTGCGCCATTTATGGCCTGCCATCTCCCGAGATTCGTCTGGGAGATGTGGGCCTGTTCGCCGCGCTTCTGGAGGCGCTGCCTCTGGCGCCCGCCCAGCGCCGCCGCCTGATGAAGGATTTCGGACAGGGACAGATCGAGCCGGATTTCGGCCAGAGCAAGCCGGCGGAAACCGGTGAGGGCCGCCATTCCGGCGTTCTTGCCGCACTGAATGGGGCAGACCCGGCAGCGGCGCGCGCCCTGATTACCGATCTGCTCTCCATCGCCGGTATTTCCACGGTGGGCGGGCGTTCTGTCACGGAAATCGCCGAGCGTTTTCTGGAACAGGCGGAGCTGGATGCGGGGGGCGTCTCGGCAGAGGCGGCAGATATTCTCTCGCGCTATCTCGCCATTTCCGGTGCGCCGGACGAGGCATCCGCCCAGGTGCGCGAACTGGCCCGCGAGGCTGGTATCGATCTTTCCGAAGCGCTGGATGCCTTTGACCAGCGCTCCGGCTTCCTCACCGCCCTGGGGGTGGATCTGGCGCAGGTGCATTTTTCCACCTCCTTCGGCCGTCCTCTCGATTATTACAGTGGCATGGTGTTCGAGCTGCATGATCCCTGCTCGCGCACGCATGGGCCGCTGGTGGCGGGCGGGCGCTATGACAGGCTGCTGGCGCGCCTTGGGGCTCAGTCTGCTATTCCGGGCATTGGCCTTTCCGCCTGGCTGGAGCGTCTGGCTGTCATCAATGCCACCAAGATCAGCGCCCCGAAGATGGATGCCGCACAATGAGCAATGAGCCGTTGATTCTGGCTGTGCCGTCCAAGGGGCGGTTGCAGGAAAATGTCCACGCCTATTTCACCCGCGCCGGCATGCCTCTCAAGCAGTCCCGTGGGGCGCGCGAATATCGCGGTGCGCTGGATGGCGTGGAGAATGTGGAAGTCGCCTATCTCTCCGCTTCCGAGATTGCAGGTGCGCTGGCTGCCGGAACCGCCCATATCGGCGTGACGGGTGAGGATCTGGTGCGCGAAAACATTCGTGATGCGGATAGCCGTGTCATGCTGCTGGAGGCGCTGGGCTTCGGCCATGCGGATGTGGTGGTGGCCGTGCCGCAGGCATGGATCGATGTACGCACCATGGATGATCTGGACGATGTGGCCAGCCATTTCCATGGCCGTACGGGCCGGCGCATTCGTGTGGCCACCAAATATGTGAACCTGACCCGCAGCTTCTTCGCCCGCCACGGCATCATTGATTACCGTATCGTGGAAAGTGCCGGGGCAACGGAAGGCACGCCGGCTGCCGGAACGGCTGAGCTGATTGTCGATATCACCTCCACCGGTGCGACCCTCACCGCCAATGGGCTGAAGGTGGTGGATGACGGCGTGATCCTGAAATCGCAGGCCAATCTCGTCGCCTCGCTCACCGCCAGCTGGCCTGATGCCACGCGGGCCGCCGCTCGGGCGATGTTCGACCGGCTGGGTGCGGAAAAGCGCGCGCGCACCATGCGTGAAGTGCGGACCCGCTGTGCGCGGCTCAATGATGCGCTGGTGGCGGAGGCCGTTCAGCGCTTCAGTTGTGTCGCCCCCTTTGGCGGGCCCACATCTTCCGGCATGTTGACCCTGCATTGCCCGCCCAGAACGCTGCACGACCTGACGATCTTCCTGCGCGAGCGGGGGGCGGGCATGGTGAGCGTGACGCCGCTGGAATATGTCTTCGCCTCGGATAATCCGCTTTATGCGGCGCTTGAGGAGAGGCTCGGGCAGGCCTGACCCGGTTCCCGACCCGCCTTGTGCATGGAGCCGGGTCAATGGATGCGTGAATGGAGGCGCGGTCCCGGAAAAATACCGGGCCGCGCCTTTTTACTGGGGCACGCTCTATCTGGAAGAACGGCTCATTTTCTGCGGTTGCCCGACAATCCGGCATCTGCGCCTTTGGGGCATGCGGTTCAGATATCGAGCAGTTCCTCATCCGCGAAGGCCGCATGTTCGGTGATGAAGTGGAACCGGGCTTCGGGCTTGTTGCCCATCAGCCGCTCCACCAGATCCGCCGTTGCCGCGGCTTCCGCATCCGCAATGGTCACAAGCTGGAGCGTGCGGGTGAGCGGGCTCATGGTGGTTTCCTTGAGCTGGGCCGGCATCATTTCACCCAGCCCCTTGAATCGGCCCACATCAATCTTGCCCTTGCCGGTGAACTCTTTCTTCAGCAACTGATCCTTGTGGGCATCATCGCGCGCATACAGGGTTTTGGCGCCCTGCGTGATGCGATAGAGCGGCGGCACGGCGAGGAAAAGATGGCCGCCTTCGATCAGCTTCGGCATCTGGCGGAAGAAGAAGGTGACCAGCAATGAGGCGATATGGGCGCCGTCCACATCGGCATCGGTCATGATGATGACCTTCTCATAGCGCAGGTCCGCCTCCCGATACTGGCCAAGAGTGCCGCAGCCGAGCGCCTGTCCCAGATCCGTGAGTTGCTGGTTCTGGGCCAGCTTGTCCCGGCCCGCGCTGGCCACATTGAGGATCTTTCCGCGCAGGGGCAGAACGGCCTGGGTCTTGCGGTCCCGTGCCTGCTTGGCGGAACCTCCCGCCGAGTCGCCCTCGACGATGAAAAGCTCGGAGCCGGCAGCATCCGTATTGGAGCAATCAGCAAGCTTGCCGGGCAGGCGCAGCTTGCGCACCGCTGTCTTGCGGGCGACTTCTTTCTCCTGCTTGCGGCGCAGGCGCTCTTCCGCCCGGTCGATCACATGGTCGAGCAGGCGGGTGGCATGGGCTGGGTTGGCCGCAAGCCAGTGATCGAACGGATCCCGCAGCGCGCTTTCCACGATCCGCGCGGCTTCCGTGGTGGCGAGGCGATCCTTCGTCTGGCCCTGAAATTCCGGCTCCCGCACGAAGACTGAGAGCATGGCGGCGCAGCCGGTCATCACGTCATCACCGGTGATGACGCTGCCGCGCTTGCCGACGCCGGAGCGCTCGGCATGGTCGCGCAGGCCCTTGAGCAGCACGGCGCGCAGGCCGTTCTCATGGGTGCCGCCATCCGGGGTGGGAATGGTGTTGCAGTAGGAGGAGACGCTTCCATCCCCATCCGCCAGCCAGGCCACGGCCCATTCCACCGAGCCGTGCCCGCCGGTTTTCTGGATGCGGCCGGCGAAAATATCCGGGTGCACCAGGGTGCGCCCTTCAATCTCGATGGCGAGATAGTCCTTCAGGCCATTGGGGAAGCGGAAAACGGTCTTTTCCGGGATCCCCTCAACGCCCTTCAGCAGCGCGGCATCACAAGACCAGCGCACCTCCACGCCGCCAAACAGATAGGCCTTGGAGCGGGCCATGCGGAACACGCGCGCGGGCTCGAAATGGAGATCGTCGCCAAAAATCTCCGGGTCGGGATGAAAGCGCACACGGGTGCCGCGCCGATTGTTGACGCGCCCCACCTCTTCCAGCGGGGCCAGCGCGATGCCGCGGGAGAAGCACTGGCGATAGAGGGTCTGGTTCCGGGCAATCTCCACTTCCAGCACATCTGAAAGCGCATTCACCACAGAGATGCCAACGCCATGAAGGCCGCCGGATGTCTCATAGACCTGGCTGTCGAATTTTCCGCCGGCATGCAATGTGGTCATGATGACCTCAAGCGCCGATTTGCCCGGAAACTTGGGGTGCTCCTCCACCGGAATGCCGCGGCCATTATCGGAAACGGTCAGCGAGCCATCAGCCGCCAGATGCACCTCGATGAAGGTGGCATGGCCGGCCACCGCCTCGTCCATCGCATTGTCCACCACTTCGGCGAACAGATGGTGCAGGGCCTTGGAGTCCGTTCCGCCGATATACATGCCGGGGCGGCGGCGCACGGGCTCCAGCCCTTCCAGCACCTCGATATGCGCGGCGGTATATTCGGTCGCCATGGTCGGGACGCTCACCGCAGCCTTGCTTCTGGCCTTGGTCTTCGATGCAGGCGGCGGGGCGGCGAAAAGATCGTCAGGCTGGGACATGGACCTCGAAGCCGGATATGGCAGGCAAAATGGATGCAACGGGCTGGAAAGGCCCTTGCGTGCAGGAGAAACCTGACATGCGGACCTTAACAAGCTGCGGACATCACCTGGAGAATCGGAATGTGCTTTCGCCCATTCTGGCATGAAAGCTGCCAAACGCGGAGTCCAAATCGGAACAAAAAGGAAACATGTGGAGAGGGCAGTTGCGGCTTTCGCCTGTCTCGGGAAGAGTGTAGAGAACGCAATTGAAGAGCGTAGCCCCGCATATGGCGGCAGATGGAGAGAAAACGATGGCGGACGCAAAGGCGAAAATCGCAGTTCTTGGCGCTTCTGGTTATACCGGCGCGGAACTGGTGCGCCTGCTTCTGCGCCATCCGCACGTGGAGATTGCGGCGCTGACGGCAGACCGGAAGGCCGGCCAGACCATGGCCGAGGTGTTCCCCCAGTTCGCCCCCTATGAGCTGCCCCGGCTGGTTTCGATCAGTGAGGTGGACTTTTCCGGCATTGATCTGGTGTTCTGCGCTCTGCCCCATGGCACCACGCAGACCGTGATCAAGACCCTGTTCGAGAATAATGCACATGTGAAGGTTGTTGATCTTTCGGCCGATTTCCGCCTGAAGGATCCCGGTGCCTATGAGCAGTGGTACGGGCACCCCCATGCCGCGCTGGAACTGCAGAAGGAGGCGGCTTTCGGTCTGGTCGAGATCTATCGCGACGAGATTCGCAAGGCGCGTCTTGTCGCCAATCCCGGCTGCCACACCACCACTGCCATTCTGCCGGTGGTGCCGCTGCTGGAGGCCGGCGCCATCCAGCCTGAAAGCATCGTGGTGGATTCCAAGACCGGCATGTCCGGCGCTGGCCGCGCGGCCAAGGAAGCCATGCTGTTCTCCGAGGTTTCAGAGGGGGTCCATGCCTATTCCGTCGGATCGCACCGGCATATGGGTGAGCTGGATCAGGAATATTCCAAGGCGGCCGGCCGTCCGGTCACGCCGGTTTTCGTACCCCATCTCCTGCCCATGAACCGCGGCATCTATGCCAGCATCTATGTGCAGACCACGGGCGGCAAGGCAGAGGATCTGCATGCCATCCTCTCCAGCTTCTACAAGGGCGAGACCTTCGTGCATGTTCTGCCTTTCGGGCAGGTGCCGCAGTCCCGCCATGTGCGTGGCTCCAACCATGTGTTCATCGGTGTGGTGGCGGACCGGGTGCCGGGGCGCGCTGTCGTCATCTCCACCATTGACAATCTGGTGAAGGGGGCGTCCGGCCAGGCGGTGCAGAACATGAATCTGGTCATGGGTTTCCCGGAAGATGCAGGGCTCCGGCAGGTTGCCCTGATGCCCTGAGCATCACAGCTTCCCAAGCTTGAAATGAAAAAGGGGCGCTCCGGCATGGAGCGCCCCTTTTGAGTCTGCCCTTCCCCCGCTGCCTCAGGCCTTCGGGGGAAGGAGGGTCGGCAATCAGCGGACCTGGATTTCGTAGGTGATGCGACGGTTGTGCGCACGCCCTTCCGGCGTCTCATTGGTGTCCACCGGGTTGGCATCACCATAGCCGGTGGCGCTGATATCCTCGGCAGGCACGCCAGCCTCAACCATGATGGTCTTCACTGCTTCCGCGCGCTGCTCGGAGAGGGCGAGATTCATCTGCGCATCGCCGACATTGTCCGTATAGCCTTCGATGATCACGCGGGCACCCTGCGGCAGGCCCTTGATCAGTTCCGCAGCCTTGAGGATGACCTCACGCTCGGTGGCGGGCACGGTGGCGCTGCCGGTCTCGAACTCGATGGCAACCTGGTTCAGGGTCTGCGCAACATCCTTGCCGCGATAGCCGGACTGAAGGGCGTTCAGGGCACTGAGCGCGGATTCAGCAGAAAGGCGGGGGCTGGAAAGGTCCGGCAGGGTCACGGCAACATCACCGCCGAAAAGGGCCTTCAGCTTCTCCAGCAGGGAAGTGCGGTCCACATTCGGGGAAATGGCGCGGATGTCCACATCCGACCCATCAAGCACAACGTTCAGGCCGGGGCTCTTCACCAGACCCAGGAACTCACCCAGGCGGGTCAGCCAGCCGGGGGCCTGGTAACGCGGGTCGACAGAGAGATCACCGGAAATGTTCTCGGCGCCAAACACGTCAGCCAGAGTCTGCTTGATGGTGTCCGCGCTCGCGCTGTCCGGCACCGCGCCGCCAAAGATGACCTTGTTGCCCAGCTCGCGCAGGGAGAGGCGGGCAGGGCGGTCTGCCACCGGCTGTGCCGCGGCCGGCAGGGTGACCGAGCCCGAGGCGAAAGACTGGCGCAGTGCGCCGAGCAGGGCTTCACGGTCGGTTCCGGCCGGCAGGCTGTTCACCTTCAGGTGGTTGCCTTCAAACTGGGCATCAAGGCCGGGAAACTTGAGAGCCGTGAGCTGGCCGCCGAGATTGGCGAGCCAGGGGGCAGGGGCGGTGTTGGGGTCAACCGATACATTGCCACGAATACGGTCCGCGCCATAAACGGCAACAAGAGCGGCGAGAAGATCCTTGCGGCTGTCCTCATTCGCAACGGAGCCCTCATAGACCAGAACGCCATCCTCTTCCCGCAGGGAGAGGCGGGCCGGGCTGGTGGGGGCGGCGACCACCTCGGGCTGCTTCTCGGCAGCGGCGGGGGCCTCATGGCCAGCCTTGGGCGCATGGGCCTCCTGCTCGACAGCCTCGATGCTTGGCTGGGGCGGGGTTTCCTTTGCACCGGGCGTGGAGGACAGCTTGTGCCATGGGGTCAGCCAGAGCACCAGACCAAGAGCTGCCGCCAGAATCACGCCGCGCAGCAGCCAGTCCCCAATCTTCGACTTCACCAGATGATCCGGCGGCAGGCCGGGCGGCAGTGTGCCGGTCTTCAGGAAGGAGAATGCGGCATCCGGCAGGCCGGCGGGCACAACGCCATGATCGCTGATCAGCCCCAGAACCTTGGGCAGGGTAAAGCCGATGATGGAGGCGGCCTGCTCGGAGGTGCCCTTGAAGGTGCTGGCGATGGCGGCAATGGCCACCGAACCGAAGATCGCGCTCGCCTTCTCGCCATCCAGCACCGGGCCGGAGGCCGTTGCCCATGTCTCGGGAGAACCGGAAAGCCCTGCGGCCTTTACCTGTTCCACCACTGCGGTCAAACCCTGCGGCGCTTCATCGAGAAAGCCCAGCACGGCGCGAATGACAAGTTCAGCCTGTCCGGCGCTAAGGCCGAATTTCTGGCTGATCTGAGCGATGAGCGAAGAAAACATACGCTGCCCCTCATTGGGATGGAAACGGCCTGAGGTGGAAACGGCGTCCGTACCACCCGATTCCTTTGAACTTCTGATGCACCAGAGGCGCCACGCCCCGGAGTCGCCTGACGCATGCCCTGTGAGGCTTATAACCTTTTCGTGCGCAGTGGACACGCGGTTGTGGCATCGTCAAGACAGATGACGCCTAACCCGTCTGCGCCAGATCCTTCAGGCGCAGGGCGACACGGGTCTCCCCCCGCCAGCTTTCCAGTTCCAGCGCGCCGGCAATATGCATGGGGCGGTTGCGTCCGGCCAGCAATGCCTGGCCCAGAGGCTGTTCCGCCACGCGAAAGGCGATGACCTTGAGGCTGGCGCCGTCGCCGGATGTGATCCGTGCCCGCACATGCCCTGCGCCAAACGCCTCCGCATAGCTGATGCGATGGTTGGGGAAGGCGAAAACCGGTTCGGAATTGCCCGCGCCAAAAGGCCCGGCGCGTGAAATGTTTTCCACCAGCGCCGGTGTCGCGCCACCTGCCGTGAGCGCCCCATCTATGGAAAGGGCTCCCTGCGCGCGTGATTTTTCCACATCCTCCGCCAGCCGGGTTTCCAGATGGGCGCGCAAATCGCCAAGCCGCGCGCGCTCCACCGTCAGGCCGGCCGCCATGGCATGGCCGCCACCTTTCAGCAGAAGTCCGTCTTCCACAGCTTCGCGCACCGCCCGGCCCAGATCAACGCCGGGAATGGAGCGGCCGGAGCCGGTGCCGGTGTCTCCCGTGAAGGCGATGGCAAAGGCCGGGCGCTGGAAACGCTCCTTCAGCCGGGAGGCGACCAGCCCGACAACACCGGGATGCCAGCCCGCCCCGCTCACCACGATCACCGCCGCATCATCGCCCAGCCCAAGGGCTGCTTCCGCCTCGCTCTCCGCCGTGGCAACGATGTTGCGCTCCACCTCCTGCCGCTCGCTGTTCAGCCGGTCCAGCTCCGCGGCGATGATCTGCGCCTCGACCGGATCACGGGTGATGAGCAGGCGCGTGCCAAGGGTCGCATCGCCAATGCGCCCTCCGGCATTGATGCGGGGACCAATAAGGAAACCGAGATGAAACGGACGCGGCGGCCCATCCATCCGCGCCACATCCATCAGCGCGGTCAGGCCGGGGCGTCGTCTCTGGCGCAGGGTCATCAGCCCCTTGGTCACGAAGGCACGGTTGAGCCCGCGCAGGGGCACGACATCCGCCACCGTGGCCAGGGCGACCAGATCCAGCGCTTCCAGAAGGTCCGGGGCAGGGCGTGCCGTATTGAAGTGACCACGCTTGCGCAATTCGCGCAGCAAGCCCACAGCCGTGATAAAGGTGAGACCCGCCGCGCACAGATGGCCCAGCCCCGAGAGATCATCCTCGCGGTTGGGGTTCACGATAGCCTCGGCAGGGGGCAGGGCCTCATTGGCCTGATGGTGGTCAATCACCACCACATCCAGTCCCAGCCGGCGCGCGGCCTCCAGCGGCTCGGTCGAGGTGGTGCCGCAGTCCACGGTCACCAGCAGGCGCACCCCCTGGGCGGCGAGCTGCTCGATGGCGGGTACATTCGGGCCGTAGCCCTCGAAAATCCGGTCGGGAATATGGAAGAGGGGATCAAGGCCGCAAGCGCGCAGGAACTCCACCATCAGCGCCGTGGAGCAGGCTCCATCCACATCATAGTCACCAAAGACGGCCACCTTTTCCTGATTCTGCACAGCGGTCGCCAGACGGGCAACGGCCTTGTCCATGTCGGTCAATGTATCCGGGTCTGGCAGCAGGTCACGAATGGTCGGGTCGAGATAGCGCTCCACATCCTCCAGCCCCACCTCGCGCGCGGCCAGCACGCGGGCCAGCAGCTCGCTCACGCCATAGCGCTGCACCATGGCAATGCTGGTTTGCGCGGAACGCGGGTTCAGGCGCTCCTGCCATGTGCGGCCGGTGACGGAATGGGTGACATTGAGAAAGGAACGGGGTGCAGCCTGTATCATCACGGCGCTTATGTAGCCGCCGGAAAGGGGTCGCGTCGAGTGGTCTACAGTTCATGCAGCGCCAGAGCGGTGGCAAGGCCGGCCAGAATGGCACCTGCGGTGATGACGGCCAGACGGATGGAAAAGGCGAAGGTGCCCGCAGCCGCCGCGAAACCCACGCGCCCCAGCGCATTCATGCCGATGGCAATGAGAATGCATTGTGCCGCGCTTTCCAGGGAAAGGCTGCCACCGGCAAGGCGGGCGGCATTCAGTGCGGGCACATCGACATCCACAATGCCGGCAACCGCACTGACGAGATAAAGGCTCTGTGGCCCCACCTTGTACAGCAGAAAGCCGCTGAAGGCCGATACGATGCCGAACATGCCGGCAAACGCCAGAAGGGGCCCAAATTCGAAAGGGTTACCCACGCAGCTTTCACAAGGGGCCTGTGTGCCATGCCGCATGAGCCAGATGCCGCCCACGCAAAAAACAACGGAAGCCACCAGCGCCGGTGGCAGCAGGGGCTCCAGCAAAGCGGGCGCGACGATGGCGCAGATGATCATCACCCGCAGAAGCGAGACCATGGCGGCAAGCGCCGCGCCACCTGCCAGCAGCCCCGGCACCTCACCCAGGGCGGAGCGTCTGGCAAAGGCGATCGTCACCGCCGTGGATGAAACAAGAGCCCCGCCAATGGCGCTGAAAAATATCCCCTTGTCCGGGCCCACAACCTTCACGGCCACATAACCGGCAAAGGAGATGCTGGCTGTCAGCACCATGAAGAGCCAGATCTGCCGGGGATTGATGCTGTTATAGGGGTCTATGGTGTGGTTCGGCAGCAGAGGCAGGACGATAACGGTCATGCCCAGCAGCAGCAGGGCCGAGCGCAGCTCCGGCCATGTCATGTTGTGCACCATGCCGTGCAGGCGGTCCCGCGCCGCCAGCAATCCGGTCGTTGCAATCGCCGCCGCGCCGGCAATCGCGGTTTCACCCAGAACGGCCAGTGCGCCGAGGGCGAAAACCAGCAGTGCCGCGATCAGGCTGGTGATGGAATAGTCATGATCCTGCACCATCTCCCGATATTTGAAGATGGCAAAGATGGCGGCATAGACGATGCCGGTTGTCACCAGAAAAACCGGGCTGTCCAGCTCCCGGGTCAGCTCCGCCGAAACACCGCCCAGCAGCCCGCACAGGGCATAGGTCCGGATGCCGGCGGTTCGGCTGCCGGCAGGTTCTTCCCGTTCCCGCCAGCCACGCTCAAGCCCGACCAGAAGACCGATGGCGAGGGAAACAGCGAGGCGGAAGATCAGGTGATCCATGCAGGCTCCGGCAAGACAGGGCGGAACCCTGCCGTTTCGGCGGTCATCCCTGTGGCGATGATCTTAAACCATGCCCGGCGGCTTGCGAGTCCCGATCTCAGGGTGGTCAGTCGTTGAAGTGGAACTTGCGGAAATCGCGATGCTGGGTGGAAATGCGCCGCACCGTGCCGGTGGATGCACGCAGCACCACTGTGTCTGTCTCGATCACATCACGGCCGAAGCGCACACCCTTCAGCAAGGCGCCATCCGTCACACCCGTCGCGGCCACGATGCAGTCCGCCTGCACCATGTCGTCCAGCCGGTAGATGCGCTCAAAGTCCTTGATGCCGAGGGCGCGGGCCTGTCGGCGCTTGTCCTCGTTATCGAGCACCAGACGGCCTTCCATCTGCCCGCCAATGCACCGCAGGGCGGCGGCGGCGAGAATGCCTTCTGACGCCCCGCCAAGGCCGAGATAAATGTCGATGCCGCTTTCCTGCGGATTGGTGGTGTGAATCACGCCGGCCACATCACCATCCGTGATGAGCTTGACGGCAGCCCCGGTGCGCCGCACAGCCTCCACCAGAGAGGCATGGCGCGGACGATCCAGAATGAGGGCGGTGATCTCGGATGCCGGCACGCCCTTGGCTTCTGCCAGGGCCTGCACGTTTTCCTCCGCAGGGCGGGAGAGGGAGACGATGCCTTCCGGATATCCCGGGCCAATCGCCAGTTTCTCCATATAGACCGGCGGCACCTTGAGCAGGGAGCCACGTTCGGCAATCGCGACCAGCGAAATGGAGCCTTCCATGTTCTTGGCGCACAGCGTGGTGCCTTCAAGCGGCTCCACGGCAATATCTACCGGGCTGCCACCAAGGCCGATCTCCTCGCCCACGAAAAGCTGGTCCACCTCGCCTTCCATGCCCTCACCGATGATGATGACACCGGAGAGGGAGGAGCGGGACAGTTCCCGGTGGCAGGTGCCGGCGGCAGCGAGTTCGGCCGCCTGCTCATCCCCTCGCCCGCGCAGACGCGCTGCCGCGACAGCGCTGCGCTCGGTGATCTGCGCCAGCTCCAGCGCAAGGCGACGGTCCAGTGCCGGGGGCGTCCGGTCGGCGCTCATGGTATCAGTCCTTCTCGATGCGGATCACCTGCGGCAGCGAGGCGATGACGCCATCCGCCTCGATGGCGGCAATGGCGCGGCGCACGGCCTGTTCAGAGGTCGCATAGGTGATGAGAATAACCCGCGCGGTGGGCTGGGCGCGATTGCTGGCATCATCCGCCGGCCGGTGCTGCATGATGGATTCGAGAGAAATCCCCTCATCGGCCATGCAGCGGGCGATGGTGGCGGCGGTGCCGGGCTTGTTCACCACGGAGAGACGAATGTAATAGCCGCCCTCATGGTGGCGCATGGGCGCCCGCTTGGGCGTGGAAAGCTCCTCTACCGGCAGGCCGAAAGCATAGCCCTTGTTGCCGCGGGCAATATCCGAAAGGTCCGAGAACACGGCAGAAGCCGTTGCATCTCCACCCGCGCCGGGGCCGACAAGGGTGAGCGCAACCGCATCACCATCCACAGCCACCGCATTGGTGACATCGGAAACCTGGGCAATCGGCCAGTGCTTCGGCACCATGGTGGGATGAACGCGCTGCTCGATACCGGTATCGGTCCGCAGGGCCACGCCCAGCAGCTTCACATTATAGCCAAGGTCATTGGCAGCCTCGAGGTCCTCCAGCGTGAGCTGGCGGATGCCCTCCACATAGATGGAATCGGAATCCACCTGTGTGCCAAAGGCCAGGGATGTGAGGATGGCGAGCTTATGGGCCGTGTCGAAGCCGTCAATGTCGAAGCTCGGGTCCGCCTCGGCATAGCCAAGGCGCTGGGCGGCGGCGAGGCAGTCATCAAAGGAGAGCTTCTCATCCACCATGCGGGTGAGAATATAATTGCAGGTGCCGTTGAGGATGCCGGAAACCCGGGCAATCCGGTTGCCCAGCAGGGCCTCGCGCAGGGTCTTGACGATGGGGATGCCGCCGGCGACCGCCGCCTCGAAATACAGGCCGGCCCCGCTTGCCTCGGCATGGCGGGCGAGTTCCGTTCCCCATTTGGCGAGCAGCGCCTTGTTGGCGGTGACGACCGGGCGACCGGCATCCAGCGCCGCAAGCACGGCGGCTCTGGCGGGGTCTCCCTCACCACCCATCAGTTCGACGAACACATCGATGTCCGGGTCCTGCGCCAAGGCGACAGGGTCATCGTACCAGCGCATTCCGGAGAGATCGACGCCGCGGTCACGGCTCCGGTCACGGGCGGCAACGGCCACCACCTTGACCCGCCGGCCAGTTCGGTCAGCCAGCTCGTCCTCACGACGCTCAAGCATGCGGATGAGCGAAGCCCCGACAGTGCCGAGACCCGCAAGGCCAACTTTGAGATCACTCATGGAATGAACCGGTTCTTCCGTCTCGGATCAGATGCGCAGCCCGTGAGGGGCCGCGCGCATTGAAGGACAGAGCTGCCCGCACCGGCGGGCAACTCCAGAGCCCCGCATGTATCAGCGTGTGGCGCTGATGGGGAGCACATTGTGCAGGGAGGGCGCGGCCTGCTCGAAGAAGCGGCGGATATTGCGCGCTGCCTGACGGATGCGCTGCTCATTCTCCACCACCGCGATCCGCACAAAGCCTTCGCCCTGCTCGCCGAAGCCGACACCGGGGGCAACAGCCACCTCGGCCCGCTCGATCAGCAGCTTGGAGAATTCCACGGAACCCATCTCGCGGAAGGGCTCGGGAATCGGCACCCATGCGAACATGGAGGCGCGGGGAACAGGAACTTCCCAGCCGGTGCGGCCAAAGCTGTCCACCAGCGTATCGCGACGCCTCTTGTAGGTCTCGCGCATCTCGGAGACATATTCCTGCGGCCCGTTCAGGGCGGCGGTTGCGGCCACCTGGATGGGGGTGAAGGCCCCGTAGTCGAGATAGGACTTCACCCGCGCCAGCGCGGCGATGAGCCGTTCATTGCCCACCGCAAAGCCCATGCGCCAGCCGGCCATGGAATAGGTCTTTGACATGGATGTGAACTCAACGGTCACATCCATCGCGCCCGGAACCTCCAGCATGGAGGGTGGGGGCACACCGTCGAAATACAGCTCGGCATAGGCGAGGTCCGACAGCACGATCAGCTCATGCTTCTTCGCGAAGGCGATGACATCGCGATAGAAGTCCAGATCCGCCACATATGCCGTGGGGTTGGACGGAAAGCAGGTGACGACGGCCAGCGGCTTGGGAATCGAATGCCGGACAGCCCGCTCCATGGCGTGGAAGAATTCCGGACCCGGCTCGGCCGGCACGGAGCGGATGACGCCGCCGGCCATGAGAAAGCCGAAGGCATGGATGGGGTAGGAAGGATCGGGCGCGAGAATCACATCACCCGGCGCCGTGATGGCCTGCGCCATATTGGCGAAGCCTTCCTTGGAGCCGAGAGTGGCGACGATCTGTGTGTCGGGATTCAGCTTCACGCCGAAACGACGCTCATAATAGGCCGCCTGCGCGCGGCGCAGACCGGGGATGCCCTTGGAGGCTGAATAGCGGTCCGTGCGCGGCTTGCCGATGGTATCCTTCAGCTTTTCAAGCACATGGTCTGGCGCCTGAAGGTCCGGGTTGCCCATGCCGAGGTCGATGATATCCACCCCGGCATTTCGTGCTGCTGCCTTCACACGGTTCACTTGTTCGAACACGTAGGGCGGTAGCCGGCGAATGCGGTGGAAATCGGTGGTCATCTCTTGGCTCCAAAGCCGCGCATCCTGTTTCTCCGGCGCGGCAGGCAATCTTCTTAACACTGATCGGTGAATGAAAAACCACTCATTGTAAAAAGTTCTTCATGTCACCGGTGCGCTCTTCAGTAGGCGTTGGCCGCATTCTCGGATTCGGCCTGCAGCCGCTGTTCGAGATTGCGGCTGTGCTCAACGCCGGTGCGGGCGATGTTCTGTTCCAGGGCGGCGCGCTGGCGCGGCTCAAGAATGCCCTTGCCGCTGCCTTCGGTTGTGCCAACATGCGGGTAGTTGTCATGTGTGACAGCGGGCACATTGGGATGGGGCGCAACAGGAATGGTGAGGGTGTCTTCCTTCGCACAGGCGGCGAGGCCGGCCAAGGCCAGCACCGCGACAAGGCCGCGAACCGAAAGACGCCTGCCACGGCCTGCCGCCGGGAGGTGTGGATAAGCCGGCGCGCGGGCTGCGGCCTGGGGAAGGGTGGGCGTGTCAGGTCGCATGCTGGACATGAACGGTCGTTTATCCCTGCAGTGGAACGCACTCGTATTCATGCGAGGGTCGCTCCGGATCGGTTCGCGGGTTAATATGCGACAAAGCAGACGCATGGAACAAGGCGTGCCAGTATTTATGTCACCGGGTGAGTGAGAAGGGGTGGGGGAATGCCTTCTAAAGATGAAAAAACAACGGTCACCACTTCTGCTGGTGAGGTCGGCAAGGGTTCCGGCCCTGAACAAAAGGCGCGCCGCGGGGAATCGGCGCAGCAGCCCGGTGGAGCCCCGGAAGGGGCACCCGCGCTGAATGTGGAGGCATTCGCGCACAATCTGGCGCAGCTTGTGGAAGAAGGTGGAAAGGCGATGGCGGCTTATCTCGCCCCGCGTGAAGCGGGCGAGAAGAAGGATGACATCGCCGACGATCTTGCTGACGCGATGAAAACCGTCAGCCATGTGGCCGAATACTGGATGGCCGATCCCAAGCGCACCATGGAGGCGCAGACACGCCTCATGACCGGCTACATGTCTGTCTGGTCCAACGCGCTCAAGAAGATTTCGGGTGAGGCGGTGGAACCGGTGGTGCAGCCGGACCCGAAGGATGCCCGCTTCAAGGATGAGGGCTGGAACACCAGCCCCATTTTCGATGCGCTGAAGCAGACCTATCTGGTCACCTCGAACTGGGCCGAGGACATGGTGGAGGAGGCCGAGGGCCTTGACCCCCATGTGAAGCACAAGGCCAGCTTCCTGGTGAAGCAGGTGACCAATGCCGTTTCGCCCTCAAACTTCGCCATGACGAATCCCGAGGTCATTCGCGAGACGCTCTCCAGCTCTGGCGAGAATCTCGTGAAGGGCATGCGCAATTTCGCCGAGGATCTGGTCGAGGGGCGGGGGGATCTCAAGATCCGGCAGACCGATACCAGTGCCTTCGAGGTCGGGCGCAATCTGGCTACCACGCCCGGCAAGGTGGTGTTCGAGAATGAGCTGCTGCAACTCATCCAGTATGAACCCGCCACGCCGATGGTGCGGAAGACGCCTGTCCTCATCATTCCGCCATGGATCAACAAGTTCTATATTCTGGATCTGACCCCCGAGAAGTCGTGGATCAGGTGGCTTGTGGAGCAGGGCCTCACCGTCTTCGTGATTTCCTGGGTCAACCCGGATGAGCGTTTGGCGGAGAAGGGCTTTGACGACTATATGCGCGATGGTGTCATGGCCGCGCTGGATGCCGTTGCCATCTCTTCTGGAGAGCGGCAGGTGCATGCGGTGGGCTATTGCATCGGCGGCACACTGCTCTCGGTGACGCTCGGCTATATGGCGGAGACGGGGGATGACCGCATCGCTTCCGCCACCTTCCTGACCACCCAGATCGACTTCACCTATGCGGGTGATCTGCGTGTGTTCGTGGATGAGGAGCAGATCTCCGCCATTGAGCGCAAGATGAAGGAGCAGGGCTATCTGGAAGGTTCCCAGATGGCGCGCTCGTTCAACATGCTGCGCCCGAATGACCTGATCTGGCCTTATGTGGTCAACAATTACCTCAAGGGGAAGTCTCCCTTCCCGTTCGACCTTCTCTACTGGAATTCCGATTCCACCCGCATGCCGGTGAAGGGGCATTCCTTCTATCTGCGCAGTTGCTATCTCAATAACAGCATCTCCAAGGGCGAGGCGGATATTGGCGGCGTGCTCATCGACATGAGCAAGGTGCGTATCCCGGTCTATTCTCTGGCCACGAAGGAAGACCATATCGCCCCCGCGAAATCTGTTTATGTGGGCGCGAATCTGATGTCGGGGCCGCTGCGTTATGTGATGGCCGGCTCCGGGCATATTGCCGGCGTGGTCAACCCGCCCGCCCGCAACAAGTATCAGTACTGGACCGATGGCCCTGCGGGCGGTGATTTCGAGAGCTGGGTTGCAGGGGCGCAGGAACATCCTGGCTCGTGGTGGCCGGATTGGTTCAACTGGTTCTGCACGCTCTATCCCGAAGAAGTGCCCGCGCGCGAGGTGGGCGGCGGTCGCCTGACCCCGATCGAGGATGCGCCGGGGCGTTATGTGAAGGAAAAATCCTGATTCCAGCAGGATATATCCCCGGGTGCGATGCATCCGGGGATCATCATTTCCGGGTGGTGAGAAGGTGGTCACCATGTGGGCGGGTGCAGGGTGTGCCCATGAAATGGGCATTGCGGATGCTTGACGCCCGGCAGTAAGCCGGATCAAGTGTGCGGGCCTGAAGCGAACAGAACGCGGGTGTCGCATGCGTGCGGCGCCTTTTCTGTTTCCGGCAGGTGTTCGGGTCGGTCCTTCCGGTCCGGCTTGCACCCAGCTTTTGTGGCAGGCCGCCTGCGCATGCTGCAATGAAACTGGCCACTGGCCCGCGTTGGCGCGCAGGCTTGTGGTGCCTGTCCCCGCCGATCAGTTTGAGCCGATGCTTTCCCGTTTCAGAATCGATCCTTTCCTCGCCTCGCTGGCCGTGGTGGTTGTTGTTGCGCTTCTCTGGCCGGGGCCGGGTGTGACCGGGGGCCCCCTGCATGCCGACAAGGCTGCAAGCTGGGGCATTGCGGTTGTCTTCTTTCTGTATGGCGTTTCACTTTCCGCGCGGAAGCTTCTGGAAAGCGCCACACGCTGGGAACTGCATCTCATCGTGCAGCTTTCCACCTTCGTGCTGTTTCCGCTGGTCGTGGTTCTTGCCATGCCCGTGCTCTCGAAGATGTTCCCGGAAGCGGTGCTGATCGGTTTCTTCTTCCTGGCGGCGCTGCCCTCCACGGTTTCCTCTTCTGTTGCCATGACATCACTGGCGCGCGGGAATGTGCCGGTGGCGATCTTCAATGCCTCCATCTCCAGCCTGATTGGCGTGTTCGTCACGCCGCTGCTGATGGCGTGGTATCTGAAGGCCACGGGTGATGGGATGGATATCCGCGATGTCATCATGAAGCTGGTGATCATCGTCATTCTGCCGCTGGTGGTGGGGCAGTTGCTGCGCCCGCTCGTGCTGTCTTTCGTCGAGCGCAACCGCGCCGTTGTGAAGGTGGCGGACCGGCTGGTTATTCTGGCGATCGTCTACAATGCCTTCTGCGACAGCGTTGCGGCCGGAATCTGGAGCGAGCAGAGCCCGATGCTGCTGGTGGAGGTTTCGCTCGTCTCGGTGGTTCTGTTCGCGCTGGTTTATGTGCTGGTGCTGCTGGTGTGCCGGCTTGGCCGGTTCGATCACGCCGATACGATCTCCGTCGCCTTCTGCGCATCCAAGAAGTCTCTGGCCACCGGCCTGCCCATGGCAACGGTGATGTTCAGTTCCGTGCCGCAGATTTCGCTCATCATCACCCCCATCATGATCTATCACTTCCTCCAGCTCGTCATTGTCGGCTATCTGGCCGGGCGTCACGCCACCCGCCAGGAGATGATCGAGGCCATCGAGGAAAGCGCGGCGGAAGAGCCTTCCCTGCTGCCGGATGAAGAGAAGAAATGAGCCTGCCGCCTCTGACAGGGGCGGTGGCATGCTCGGAAAATGGTGGATGTCGTGATTGATAAGGTGAAGCTGGTGCTGGCTTCCGGCTCCCCGCGCCGGGCGGATCTGCTCAGGCAGGTGGGGATTGTGCCTGATCTGCTGTTGCCGGCCGATATTGATGAAACGCCGCTGCCGCGTGAACTGCCGTCCCATCTGGCCCATCGTCTTGCCACTCTGAAGGCCGAGCGGGTTGCAGCCAGCCTGCGTGAGAGGGATGAGCGGGCTCTGGTGCTCTCTGCCGATACGGTGGTGGCCGCGGGCCGGCGCATTCTGCCCAAGGCGGAGCGGGTTGAGGAGGCTGAGGCTTGCCTGCGCCTGCTCTCCGGCCGGGCGCACCGTGTCTATACCGGTGTGTGTGTCATGGATCCCGAGGGCGGCGCGCATACGCGCCTTGTGGAGACCCGTGTGCGTTTCAAGCGCCTTTCGGATGAGGAGCTGAAGGCATATCTGGCCTGCGGCGAGTGGCGCGGCAAGGCGGGGGGCTATGCGGTGCAGGGCATAGCCGGCAGCTTCGTGGAGAAGATCATCGGCTCCTATAGCGGCGTGGTCGGGCTGCCCATGTTTGAAACCCTGGGGCTTCTGGCCGGGCAGGGATATGATGTGCGCGCGGGCTGGAAGGAGTGTGCATCATGAGCGGGAAGACAGACATTTCTGCCGGCAAGGCCGGGAATGCGGCACTGACCGGCCGTCCATGTCCCATCTGCGGCAAGCCGGGCACCATGGATTACCGCCCGTTCTGCTCCAGGCGGTGTGCGGATGTCGATCTCAACCGCTGGCTTTCGGGCGCATATGCCATACCGGTGGCGGAAGACGAGGATGAGGACGGCTTGTCCGCCCTCTCCGAGCCGAGAGAGTGAGTCCTGTCAGTCCTGATCCGCAGTGGAGTGCTGAAGGATCGGGCGCAGAACAGCCCATGCGGCAAGCAGCAACCCGGCGCTGACCAGCGCCACGGTCGTGAATGTGGCCGAATTGCCCATCATCCCGCGCATGACGAGAGTGGCGGCCGAGGCCCCCTCAACGCTCAGGACAATGGCAACCGTGCCTATGGCGACAATCAGGGCAAGGCTCAGCATGAGCTGCGCAAGGGCATCGCCCCTCTTGTGCTCGCGCACCAGACGGGCGAGGGTTTCCGGGTCGGCGACAGGGCGCACGGCGGTGTTTTCAGTCCAGATATCCAGGCCAGTCGTGTGGGGCGCATCGCTGTGGGGGAGCTTTGCGCGCCGGGAGACGGCGGAAGGCTGATACAGGGCGCGAAACAGTGGCATGATATTCTCTCCTGAAAATATCGATCTCACAGGCTCGAATGCCGAATCACTTGACCTGTGACATTTTCACCATGCTTGCGAACTGTGGCTGTCAAGCGGCTGTGATTTGGCAGATCGTGGCAGAAACATGATATCTGCCCCGCAGCCGCTTGATAGGGCTGGCCTATTCGGCCGAGGCAGGGCGCCAGTCCATGTCCACATGGTCCGGCTCGGCCGCAATCCGCCGCAGCCAGGCGCGGACGGCGGGGAAGCCTTCCAGCGAGAACTCGCCTTCTTCCGCCATGTGCGTGTGGGCATAAAGGGCGATATCCGCCACGCTCAGTTTGTTGCCGACGAAGAAGCTGTGGCTGGTGAGGTGGCGCTCCATGGTCTTGAGCGCGGCATAGCCTTCCTCCATCCAGCGGTCGACATCATGCGTGCGCAGATCACGTCCGCCCCGCACCTGGTTGAGCCAGAAGCGGGCGGCCGCGATGCCCGGCTCATGGCTGTTCTGCTCAAAGAACATCCAGCGCAGGGTCTCGGCCACATCCAGAGGGTCATCCGGCAGGAAGCGCGTATCGCGCGCCAGATAGAACAGTATGGCGTTTGATTCGGAGAGGTGGCGCCCATCCACCTCCAGCAGCGGCACGCGCCCCTCGGGGTTGCGCGCCAGAAATTCAGGTGTCCGGTTTTCTCCGGAAAAGATGTTCACTTCCACGAGGTGGAACGGTCGGCGCAGCTTGGCCAGCAGCAGGCGCACCTTGTAGGAATTGCCGGAAGATTGCGAGGAATAGAGCGTCAGCACCGGATGCGTCTCCCCGCCCAGGCCAGAATTTAAGGGTGCGCACACGCGCATATATTTTGGGCATGTGGCAGCGGGAGGCGCAAAGTGCAAGGTGGACTGTGGCAGGGGGCGTATTTTCGAACCCCTCCATGCGGGCCTTATCCTTCATTTGTCCTTCACTTGCGTCTTGTTCCCGAATGGCGCCTGCACTATCGTCCGCACGCACCGGAAGGCCGGTGCGTTGTTCACGTCACATTACAGCGCCCGACGCCTGAGGTGGATTGTCCGCTGCGGCGCGGGGGCGCGTCTGGAGCGAGCAAGGCCATGAGCCTCATTTCGTCCGCGCTGAAGCGCATCAAGCCGTCGCCCACCATCGCCATCTCCAACAAGGCGCGGGAACTGAAAGCGGCCGGGCGCGATATCATTGCCCTGAGCGCGGGTGAGCCGGATTTCGATACCCCGGAGAACATCAAGCAGGCCGCAATCGCCGCCATCCAGCGTGGCGAGACGAAGTATACGGCCGTGGACGGTATTCCGGAGCTGAAGAAGGCCATCTGCGCCAAGTTCAAGCGCGATAATGATCTCGACTACAAGCCCTCGCAGGTGACTGTCGGCACCGGCGGCAAGCAGGTGCTGTTCAACGCGCTGGTGGCAACCGTGGATGCCGGCGATGAAGTGCTGATTCCCGCGCCTTACTGGGTGAGCTATCCCGATATCGTCGAGTTCTGCGGTGGCAAGCCCGTGCCGGTGATGACCACGCTTGAGGACAATTTCAAGCTGCGTCCGGAGGTGCTGGAGGCCGCCATCACGCCGAAGACCAAGTGGTTCATCTTCAACTCGCCCTCGAACCCCTCGGGGGCGGCCTATACGCATGATGAACTCAAGGCGCTCACGGATGTTCTTCTGAAGTATCCGCATGTGTGGATTCTGACGGACGACATGTATGAGCACCTCGTCTATGACGACTTCAAGTTCGTCACCCCGGTGCAGGTGGAGCCCAAGCTCTATGATCGCACGCTGACCATGAATGGCGTCTCCAAGGCCTATTGCATGACCGGCTGGCGTATCGGCTATGCCGCGGGCCCCGAGGAGCTCATCAAGGCAATCGGCACACTGCAGTCGCAGTCCACCTCGAACCCGTCCTCGATCGCCCAGTGGGCGGCCGTGGAGGCGCTGAATGGTCCGCAGGACTTCATCGCCAGCAACAATGCCGTGTTCAAGGAGCGTCGTGACCTTGTGGTAGGCATGCTCAACCAGGCGGCGGGCCTCACCTGCCCGAAGCCGGAAGGGGCCTTCTATGTGTTCCCCTCCTGCGCCGGCCTTATCGGCAAGAGCACGCCCTCGGGCGTGAAGATCACCGATGACGAGGTATTCGCCACGCAGCTTCTTGAGGCTGAGGGCGTTGCGGTTGTGCATGGTTCGGCCTTCGGCCTCGGCCCGGCCTTCCGCATCTCCTATGCCACCTCGACCGAGGAGCTGGAAGATGCGTGCCAGCGTATCCAGCGTTTCTGCGGCTCGCTGAGCTGATGACGAGAGCGCCGGTTTCCTCTGGAAGCCGGCGCTTTTTGCATCGCCTGCCCGTAAACGGGCCTAATTGAGGCCCAGCGTCCAGAGCCGGTCGAAATCCGGATGCGCCTCAGGGTGGTTGCGTCCGTTTTCATCAAGGCCGGTCATCTGAAGGAGCAGGCGCGTGAGAAACGTGTTCAGGGCCAGTCTTGCGGTCGCGGCCATGCTGGTTGTTCCAGCCTTTCCGGCCGCCGCGCAAATGGGGCAGGGGGTGCAGATTGGCCGCCTGAGTTGCGAGCTGGCACCCAGTTTCGCCTTCATTGTCAGTTCAGCCAGAGAAATGACCTGCCGTTTTGTCCCCACCGGAAACCGCGGGGGTGAGGTCCGGCTGAAGGGGCAGGCCCAACGGTACGGTCTGGATATTGGCTTCAATGGCCGCAGTGTTCTGGTCTGGAACGTTTTTGCCCCGACATCCCAAACCGGGGCGGAAGCCTTGCGCGGGAGTTATCTCGGCGTATCCGGCAATGCCTCTTCCGGGACAGGGACTGGTGGAAGCACGCTTTCGGGCGGACACGGCGGCAGCATCACATTGCAACCTGTTTCCGTTTCATCACACACCGGACTGAATCTCGGCTTTGGCCTGACCCGTTTCACATTGCGCTGATTTCTGCCGCAGTTGCTGCACATGCTGCGTCACAAGAAAAACACGCGATTCTGCAATATGCCGTTATCCTTAAATAAGGATTGCATGCCAGGCCGAGTGCTTCTAACTGATCTTACCGCCTGATTATTTTGGGGGACATTATGCGTATCTTCTCTGGCCTTCTGGGTCTTGCCGCTCTCGCCGCCATCTCCGCATCTCCGGCCTCCGCTGCCGATCTGCGGACGTCCGCGCCTGCGCCTGTCGCCCCGGCAACCACGAATTCGGGTGTGCAGCTTGGGGTTCTCGTTTGTGAAGTCACCCCCAATGCCGGCTTCATCATCGGTTCCGTGCGTCATCTGAACTGCGAGCTGCGCACCAATCGCCTTGAGCCCTACACCGTGCTGGGCAAGTATACCGGCACTGTTTCCCGCTTCGGCCTTGATCTGAGCGCTGTCACGGGCAACACTCTGGCCTGGGGCGTTTTTGCTCCCACGCGTGATACCAGCGTCAATGCACTCGCCGGTCGCTATATTGGCGTATCCGCGAATGCGGCTCTGGTGGTCGGCGGTGGCGTGAACGTGCTGCTCGGCGGCTCCAACGACACCATCGCGCTTCAGCCGCTTTCGGTCGAAAGCGTCACGGGTGCTTCCGTGGCTGCCGGTATCACTGAGCTGAAGCTGGACACCGTTGCCCCGTCCAAGGCGCCCCGCGCCTGGAAGTGACCTGAGGTCATGCAGGGTCGGGGCAGGAGTTGAGAATGATCGCACTTCGCCCCGTCCTGTATGTCGTCATATCCGGTATCTGTTCGTCCAGCGCTTGGGCGCAAGGTTCGTCCGCGTCCCAGAGCCAGACGCCGCAGACATTGCCGCAGATGAATGTGGCTCCGCCCAACTCCTCCACCCCGGGTGGTGCGGGAGCGGGCGGTGGCGCAACCCTCAAGCGCGGTGAAATGCCGAAGGTTTCAGCAGGTTTGCTGGAATGTCGGGGTGAGTTCGCCACGGGCATGGGATTCGGCTCCTCCCGTGCGGTGCGTTGTGAGTTTCGCCCATCCGCGGGCCGCAACCATTATTATGTGGGCACGCTGGAGCGGGTGGGGCTTGATTTCGGCATATCCGATCAGGGCAGCATGCTTTGGGGTGTTCTGGCCGCCTCGCCCACATTGGAGCGTGGTGCGCTCGCCGGAAAATATGTGGGCTTCACATCGGGATTCGCTCTCGGCCCGGGCTTTTCTGCCAATGTGCTGGCGGCAGAGGATGCGACCCGGCAGGTGACCCTTCAGCCTGTCAGCATCTCTTCCGATAGTGGCCTGAGCATTTCCATCGCTGGGGTGACCTTGATCCTTGAGCCCTCGACGGCGGATGTCGCCGGAGACTGAGGTGCTTAGCAGCTGCCTTGCTGCTTGCGTTTGCTGTCCATCCTTATTGTGCGGATCAGCCCGATTGTGCGGATCAGCCCGTTTCAGGAAGCTTGCGGGTGGTTTTCCTGTGGCGCATCGCTCTGCCCTGCGGATTTTTCTGTTTTTTCCCGTCTGGCCGCGCGCTTTTCTTTGCCCGGCCCGAGGCTGTTGCGTCTGATCCAGCATGAAGCTGCTGTGGCTGATGTGCTTTTCTTTCCATGTGTGGCCTGCAAACGCTTGACCCGCGCAAGGCTGCGCCCCATCGTCCCGCCGTTGCTGGTCCGAGGGGCGATGGAGCGGGGAATGGAGCAGGTGATGGATGATCGTGCGGGTATGAAGCGCCTCAGTGGCTTCGGCCTCACCAGCATGGTGTTTGGGCTGGTTGCTCTTGCCCTGTGCGCAACGGCACCGCGTGCTGAGGCCGCCAACTTTTTCCAGAAGAATTTCTGGCTTTCCGGGCCGGACTATTCCGCCAATATCCCGCAGTGCAATGACACCAGCGCCCTGCAGATGATTGCGGACCGTTTTGCGCAGACCGAGCGCCGCTTCTGGTCCTCCTCACTGGCCATCACCGAATTCGGCCCGGTGAAGGAAATCGCCTTCCGTCCGTGGGGTGAAAACTATGTGCCGCGCCGCTATTGCACCGGCACAATCCAGACCAATGATGCACGCAAGCGCACCATCTATTATTCCATCGTGGAAGATGGCGGTTTCGCCGGCTTCAGCTGGGGTGTGCAGTGGTGCATTGTGGGGCTGGACCGCAACTATGCCTATGCTCCCTCCTGCAAGATGGCGCGTCCGTGAACATCAGATGGGATGAGCTGATGTGTGCTTTTACGCGCACATTGGTGATGGCTTGTCTTTTCATGGCGGGTCTTTTTTCGGCGGCGCCCGCTGATGCCCGCGATATTCCCGGGCAGTTTGATTTCTATGTTCTCGCCCTCTCTTGGTCCCCAACCCATTGCGAGGCGCTGGGCCCCCGCGCCTCGGGGGAGGCGCAGTGCCGTCGGGAGCGGCCTTATGGCTTTGTGGTTCACGGGCTGTGGCCGCAATATGAGCGGGGCTCGCCGGAATACTGCCAGGTTCCGCCCCCCTATGTGCGCAATGATGTGTTGCGCACGGTGGAGGGGGTGGTGCCCAGTCGCGGCCTCGCCATCCACCAGTGGAAGAAGCACGGGACCTGCTCTGGCCTGAATGCACGGCATTATTTCGATACTTTGCGGGCGGCGCGGGAGCGTATTGTCATTCCGCCTCAATTTGTCGGGGTGCGGGATTATCAGATGATTTCTCCCGGCGATCTGGAGGCCGCCTTTCGTGCCTCCAATCCCGGTTTGCGTTCAGACATGCTGTCTGTCACCTGTGACCGGCGACGTTTGCGCGAGGTGCGGATCTGCCTCTCGCGCACTCTGGAGTTCCGCTCCTGCCCGGAGGTGGACCGGCGCAGTTGTCGCCTTGGGAAAATGGTCTTGCCTCCCTTGCGCTAGGCAGGCAGGAATGGCGGTCCTCCCACCCTGCCTCTGCCTGGTCTGGCGCAGCGGCAGCATGCTCCAGTGGTTCTGATTCATGAATTATCGTCACGCGTTTCATGCCGGTAACCCTGCTGATGTCATGAAGCATGCCGCGCTTGCGCGTGTGCTGGCCTATTTCACGCGCAAGGATGCTCCCTTTCGTGTGCTGGATACGCATGCGGGTGCGGGGCTTTATGATCTGGGTGGGGCCAGCGCGCTGCGAACCGGGGAGGCCGAGAAGGGCATCGAAACCCTTCTGAACGCAGAGCTTGCGCCGGATGTTGCGCAATTGCTCGGCCCCTATCTCGATGTGGTGCGGAATCTGCGGGCGCAGGGTGGGCGTCGCTATCCCGGCTCACCCGCTCTTGCTCTGGCCCTCTCCCGGGCACAGGATCGCTTGATCTTCTGCGAGCTTCATCCGGAAGAGCGGGCGAAGCTGGAAAAGCGTCTGGGAGATGACGGGCGCGCCAAGATTCTGGCTCAGGATGGCTATCAGGCGCTGGGTGCACATCTGCCGCCGCGCGAGCGTCGCGGTCTTGTGCTGGTGGACCCGCCCTTCGAGGAGCCGGGTGAGTTCCATCGCATGGTGGCAGGGCTGGAGGCCGCCTACAGGCGGTTCGCGACAGGCGTTTTCATGCTCTGGTACCCGATCAAGGACCTTCAGGCCGTGGACCGCTTCCGGCGCGAGGTCGCCAATCTGGGCCTGCCGAAGACGCTCAGGGTGGAGCTGGATTTTGCCGAGGTACGCAAGCGCGATACCCTTTCGGGCAGCGGCCTCATCATCGTGAACCCGCCCTTCACTCTGGCGGAAGAAATGCGCACCATTTTGACGGCGATCTCCCCCCTGATGGCCTTTGACGGGAAGGGCAGGGTGCGCGTTTCGTGGCTCACAGCGGAGCGCTGATGAGGTCTGCGGAGAGCGCGCATGTCTTGCCATTGTTGTGATTTGGAATTCACGGTTGCAACGCTGTAAAACTGCACAGGCAGGTATTCATGCTGTTTTGCAGTTTTTAGTTGTTTAAGGGTGTGTAATAACTTTATGCACCGGCAAAATTTTGTTTTATCCGCCTTTTTGCTTGCGCATTCATGATGGTTATTGGACATAATCGGGCCCCGCATATCCGGTGCGCAATGCCGCTTGCAGTTGGTGCCACAGCACACAGGGAGGCTGTATCATTTTGTCACGATTACAGATCCTGTTGCGGTATCCGCTGGTTTCGGGGCTCGTTGTCTTTGCACTTCTGCTGGGAAGTGCTGCCGGCATTGTCGGTTATGTTGCGTATCGTCTTGACAGGGAGGCGATGGAGCGGGAGTCCGCTTCCATACGCAACGCCTTCTCGAAGCATGCCGCCTATATGGCTGACAATGCGCTGACGGGGAACACGGAAAAAGAGACTCTGGAAAGTCTGGCGCGCGGTGATTATGAGCGCATCCATCATCTTATCGGAAAGCCGATGGATGAGGATCTCGGATTTGAATTCGTTTATATTACCGATGCGACAGGCAAGCTGATCTACAGCTCCGAATTCGGGAAAAGCGGCGCGCGGCATTACTTTGAGAATCTTCTGCAGTCCCTGACGGCGCTGACATATCATGTCCCCGATGGCGGGGCTGGTGTGGCGATGACCGACCAGAATGACGCGACCATATTGGTGGTGCAGGTTTTCCGGCAAAGCTCGCCTTTGCTGAAGGTGCCCCAGCCACTGCGCATTTATGTGGGAGACCAGCTCGACCAGGATCTGTTGCAGGGGCTCTCCTCTGCTGCCCAGACTAGGAATCTGCGTCTTGCCGATGCGGATGCCGGTGGGCAGGGCGTTCTGACCGTTCCGCAATTGCAGGGGGAGAAGCCGGTTGCGCTGGCATGGCAAGCGCACTTGCCGGGTCGTAACCTGTTTTATGTCCTTCTGCCTGTTCTCACGCTCGTGAGTTCTGCGTTCGCGCTACTCTTCTTCATCCTGATGCTGCGCTACCGCCGCGCTTTGCAGATCGTCGCGGAGAAGGAGGCCATAGCCCGCCGGATATCGCAGACTGACCCGCTGACCCATCTTGCAAACCGCGATCATTTCCTGTGCCGCTTCGAGTTGGCGCTGGATGAAAGCGGACCGCAGCACAATGTGGCTCTTCTGTTCGTGGATCTCGATTCCTTCAAGGATATCAACGATACCAACGGGCACAGTGTTGGCGATCAGGTGCTGCGGGAGGTTGGAGGGCGTCTTGCCACCTGTGTGGGTGAGAAGGGCTGTGCCGCGCGGTTCGGCGGTGATGAGTTCATTCTGTTCGTCTATTTCCGGAATCCGAAGGAGATAGAGGAGCTTATTGCCAGCATCTTCACCGCGCTCTCCAGGCCCGTCTCGGTGGAGAACGAGCATCTGCGCATCAGTGTGTCTATCGGCGCGGCGCATGCCCCCGAGGATGGAAAGACATCTGAAGAGCTGCTGCGCCGGGCGGATATCGCCCTTTACCGCGCCAAGGCTGAGGGGCGTGATACCTGTCGCATGTTCCAGCCGGAGTTCGAGCGGGAACGGCAGGAGCTGCGGCGGATCGAGACCGAGCTTCTGGTGGCGCTGGAAAAGGAGCAGCTCATTCTGCTCTACCAGCCGCAGGTGGATGTTGAAACGGAGCGCGTCACCGGGTTTGAGGCCCTTGTCCGGTGGGAGCATCCCGAGCGCGGGCTCATCCTGCCGGATGAGTTCATTCCCATTGCGGAGCGTTCGGGCCTGATCCATCTGATCGATGCCTATGTTCTGCCGCGGGCCTGCAAGGGGGCGCAGGATCTGCCGGGCGTGACCATTTCCGTCAACATGTCACCGCTGGATTTGCGCTACCCGCATCTCGTGGAGAATATCACCCAGACCCTGAAGGATACGGGGCTTGACCCCTCCCGCCTTGAGCTGGAATTGACGGAAAGCGCCATACTGGGGACCGGGTCAGACAGTATGGACCTGCTCGCGGCCATTCGTGCGCTGGGTGTGCGGCTGGCGCTGGATGATTTCGGCACGGGGCATGCCTCTCTTGTTCATGTGCGCCGCTTCCCCATCAACAAGATCAAGATCGACAAGTCCTTCATCTTCAATCTCGGCCTCCAGCGGGAGGCGGCCTCGATCGTGGAATATGTCATCCATCTCGGCCGCTCTCTGGGCGTGACGCTGACAGCGGAGGGCGTGGAAACGCAGGAGCAGTTGCGCTTCCTGCGGGCGCATGGCGCGCATCAGGCGCAGGGCTATCTGTTTGCGCCGCCCCTGCGGCTGGAAGATGCGATAGCGCTGCTGAAGCAGCAGGAGAAGCCCGGCACGCATCCCAACTGGCCCACCTCGCCCTCACTTGCCGCCCATTCGCCCGGCACAAGGGAAGCGCGCGCGGGGCTGGAGCGCGGCTGAGGCGGTTCTGTTGAAGGTCCAAGCCTTCACAGATCCCCCCATGCAGAGCCGCTGTGCCAATTTGGATCTTGCCATGGGGGCGTGAATTCCATACGGCCTCAGGCCAGAGCGGGCCTGCGCGGCCCGGCCCCTGCCAGACGGGAACAGTGTCGTGATCGAAACCACCTCCATCGACGGAAAAGCCTTTGCCGCGGATTTGCGGACCCGTATTGCCACTGAGGTGGCAAACCTGTGGGACAAGAAGGGCATCAAGCCGGGGCTGGCCGTGGTGCTGGTGGGGGAGGATCCTGCAAGTCAGGTCTATGTGCGCAACAAGGCGGCGCAGACTGTGGAGGTCGGCATGGCCTCCTTCGAGCACAAGCTGCCGGTGGACACATCCGAGGCGGATCTTCTGGCGCTGGTGCGGAAACTGAATGCCGACCCTGCGGTCAATGGCATTCTGGTGCAGTTGCCGCTTCCCGCGCAGATTGATTCCATGCGCGTGCTTGCCGCCATTGATCCGGCCAAGGATGTGGATGGATTCCATGTGGTGAATGCGGGCCGTCTGGCCGTGGGGCTGGATGCGCTGGTGCCCTGCACGCCGCTGGGCTGCATGATGTTGCTGAAGCACTATCTCGGCTCGCTTTCAGGGCTGGAGGCGGTTGTTGTCGGCCGCTCCAACATTGTCGGCAAGCCAATTGCACAATTGCTGCTTCAGGCCGATTGCACGGTGACCATTGCCCATTCGCGCACGCGTGACCTGCCGGATGTGTGTCGGCGCGCCGATATTCTCGTTGCTGCCGTGGGGCGCCCGGAAATGGTGCGCGGCGCATGGATCAAGCCCGGCGCGACGGTGATTGATGTCGGCATCAACCGTGTGCCGCGGGAAGATGGCAAGACTCGTCTTGTCGGCGATGTCGCTTTTGCCGAGGCGCAGGGTATTGCCCGATTCATTACCCCCGTACCTGGTGGCGTGGGGCCGATGACCATTGCCTGCCTGCTTCAGAACACCCTCACCGCCACGCGCCGTCAGGCCGGGATTTCAGAGGGATAGGCCGGAAAGGCTGATGGATATTGCATTGCGAATGCGCGCGGGCGTTGCAATGCAATATGTTTTTCCATCGCCGGATGCTCAAATTTACGGCATGATGCACTCATGACGCGTGGCCTGTTGCCGTTTTGGCGGCTCAGGCCGGCTTGCTGGATGAAGGCCCCGGGCATGGCTTGTCGCCATCTGCCGGAAACAAGAGGCCCGTCCAGTCTGAAACGTGAGGGAGCACGCCGATGACCACTGAATGCAACACGCCACTTCCGGCCTTTGAAATAGAGCGACGGCTTCGGGCCGAGCTGCCATGCTGGCATCTGGAGGATGGCTGCCTGCGCCGCACCTATCGCACCGGAGACTGGAACGCCACGCTGATGGTGGTGAATGCCATCGGGCATCTGGCGGAGGCTGCATGGCACCACCCGGAGCTGTCCGTTTCCTATGGCCGGGTTGGGGTGCGGTTGCGGACCATTGATGCCGGCGGCATCACCGCGCAGGATTTTCTTCTGGCCCGCAAGATTGATGATGTCGTCCTCTGGCGTCCGTCTGGAACGGGTGAGGCGCCCGTGCCGGGGCTGGCGATGGATCAGTCGCGAATCGTCCATGCCATTCACGGCTGAGAGGCACGGGAAGGGGTCTTGCGCCTTTGGGTCGCACGCATTTGGAGCGCCGCATTGCTGCGGCGCTTTTTGCATGGGGGGCCTGTAATCCTGTGGTTTGACGCCCCTTATTCTCCCCAGAGCCGGCACGCAGTGGTGATTGCCGCGCCCCCGAGGTTGCCAGTGCATGCTTTGGGGGAGTAGGTGACAGGCAGGATATGCGGCGCAAGGCCGCCAGATGGAACAGGACGACGATGACGCTTCAGATGCGGCCCGCCGATGCCAAAAAGCTCATTTCCGGTGCAACTGGCGACTGGGAGGTGGTGATCGGCATGGAGGTGCATGCCCAGGTCGCTTCCCGGGCCAAGCTTTTCTCCGGTGCTTCCACCGCTTTCGGTGGTGAGCCGAATGATCATGTCTCGCTGGTGGATGCCGCCATGCCGGGCATGCTCCCGGTCATCAACAAGGAGTGCGTGGCGCAGGCCGTGCGCACCGGGCTGGGCCTGAAGGCGCAGATCAATCTCACCTCGGTTTTCGACCGGAAGAACTATTTCTACCCGGACCTGCCGCAGGGCTACCAGATCAGCCAGTTCCAGCAGCCCGTCGTGGGCGAGGGGCAGGTGGTGGTGGATCTGCCGGATGGCGAGAGCATCACCGTGGGCATCGAGCGCCTGCATCTGGAACAGGATGCCGGCAAGTCGATCCATGATCTCTCCCCCACCCAGAGCTTCGTGGACCTGAACCGCTCCGGCGTGGCGCTGATGGAAATCGTCTCGCGCCCGGACATCCGCTCCTCCGAGGAAGCCAAGGCCTATGTGACCAAGCTGCGCACCATTCTGCGCTATCTTGGCACCTGCGATGGCGACATGGAGAAGGGCAATCTGCGGGCAGACGTCAATGTCTCCGTGCGTCGCCCGGGTGAGGAACTGGGGACGCGCTGCGAGATCAAGAACGTCAACTCCATCCGCTTCATCGGTCAGGCAATCGAGGTTGAGGCCCGTCGCCAGATCGAGATTCTGGAGGATGGTGGCAAGATTGATCAGGAAACGCGCCTGTTCGATCCGAACAAGGGCGAGACCCGCTCCATGCGCTCCAAGGAAGAGGCGCATGACTACCGCTATTTCCCTGACCCTGACCTGCTACCGCTGGTCATGACCGCGGAGTTTGTCGAGGAGATCAAGGCGCATCTGCCGGAACTGCCGGATGAGAAGAAGGCCCGCTTCATCGCCGATTATGGCCTGAGCGCCTATGATGCCGGCGTGCTGGTGGCCGAACGTGAATCCGCCGATTATTACGAGGCCGTGGCGAAGGGGCGCGATGGCAAGGCTGCCGCGAACTTCATCATCAATGAGCTGTTCGGCCGCCTGAACAAGGAGGGGAAGGATCTCTCCACCTCTCCGGTCTCTCCGGAGCAGATCGGCGCCATCATTGATCTGGTCGCTGAGGGCATCATCTCGTCCAAGATCGCCAAGGATCTGTTCGAGATCATTTTCACCGAGGGTGGAGACCCGCGCCAGGTGGTTGAAGAGCGCGGGATGAAGCAGGTGACGGATACGGGCGCCATCGAGAAGGTGGTGGACGAGATCATCGCCGCCAACCCGGACAAGGTTGCCCAGGTGCAGGCCAAGCCCACCATGCTGGGCTGGTTTGTGGGGCAGGCGATGAAGGCTTCCGGTGGCAAGGCCAACCCGAAGACGCTGAACGACATTCTGAAGGCCAAGCTTGGCGTCTGATGTCGCGCTCCGCCGCCCGCGCAAGCGGCGCAACATATGCAGGGCCATCCCGCAAGGGGTGGCCTTTTGCATGGGGCAATGCTCCAAAAGGGGTGAACAGCGTTCGGCCGGCAGTATATTGGAGCTAGGCGTAAACGGGGGCAGACATTAGACTTCCGTAGTCCATCCGTCAGTCCACGCCTGTTCGGGGCGAGGGCCGTTTCATTGCCCTGAATGGCTGTTTTTCTCACATGGGCGCAGTTCACGGCGCTCCAAATGCTCTAGCGCGGGTCAAGACATGCTGCTTCGCACTTCTCCCACATCGCCTTTTGTCCGCAAGGTCCGTCTGGCTGCTGCCGTGCTCGGCATTCCGCTTGAGCTGGAAGTGGCGGATACGCTGGACCCGAATGATACGCTGCGCCAGCAGAACCCGCTCGGCAAGATTCCTTTGCTCATCACCGATGATGGCGAGGCGGTTTATGATTCCCGCGTCATCATCGCCTATCTGGATCAGCTTGCAGGGGGCGGACAGCTTGTTCCGAACGCACCCAAGGCGCGTATCGATGTGCTGCGCGCGGAGGCTCTGGCCGATGGCATGATGGATGCCGGCGTGCTGCTGCTTTATGAAGGCCGCTTCCGCCCGCAGGAGAAGTTCGAGAAGGCCTGGCTGGATCATCAGTCCGCCAAGGTGGAGCGTGCGCTTGCCTATCTGGAGGCGCACCCCCTGCCGGAGCATGAGCAGATCAATGTGGCGGACATTTCGCTCGCCTGCGCGCTGGGCTTCTTCGATTTCCGGTTCGAGGGCAAATGGCGGGAAGGCCACCCCGGCCTTGTGGCGTGGCAGACCCGTTTCGCCGCCCGCTGCCCTTCCTTCGAGGAGACTGCCCCCAGGCTCTGAGCAGCTGCGCCAGCGCATCCGCCTCGGCAATCGGGAAAACAGGCGCGTGGCCCGCTCAACCGGGTCGCCCGCCTTCTGTTTGTGGGGATGGACTTACAGGCGGGTCCACACAGTCTTGAGGTCTGAATATTTTTCCAGCGCGTGGAGGGACTTGTCCCGCCCGAAGCCGGATTGCTTCATGCCGCCAAAGGGGGTGGTGATGTCATCGGCATCAAAGCAGTTCACATAGACGATGCCCGCCTTGAAGCGCCGCGCCACCTTGTGCGCGGCGGCCAGATCCGCACTCCAGATAGAGGCGCCAAGGCCGTAAATCGTGCCATTGGCAATCTCCACAGCCTCATCAAGCCCATCAAAGCCGATGACGGAAAGCACGGGGCCGAAGATCTCCTGTTGGGCAAGGGCGGAGGAGGGGCACACATCATCCAGAATGGTGGGAGCCACAAAGGCGCCGCCTGTTTCTTCCCGCACCGCCGCACCGCCCGTCACCAGCCGTGCGCCATCCTTCTGTCCCTGGGCGATGGCGGCAAGAATGCGTTGCTGATGCTCCCGGCTCACCACGGCCCCGGCCCGCGCGGCAGGATCAAGCGGATCGCCGGGCATCCATTGCGTTGCAAGGGCGGCAATCCGTGCCACCAGATCCGCCCGGATGCGATTGTCCACCAGCAGGCGGGAGGCGGCCGTGCACATTTCTCCCTGATTGAAGAAGATGCCACCCGCCACGGCTTCCGCAACGGCATCGAGATCCGGCACATCGTGCGCCACCACAAAGGCTGTCTTGCCGCCGCACTCCAGATGGACACGCTTCAGATTGCTCTGCGCGGAATAGCCCATGAACAGCTTGCCGACTTCGGTGGAGCCAGTGAAGGCGATGGCGTCCACATCCATATGCAGGCCCAGCGCTTGCCCAGCCTCTTCGCCAAGCCCGGGCACCACATTGAACACACCGGCCGGAATGCCGGCTTCATGGGCCAGTTCCGCAAGGCGTAAGGCGGTGAGGGGGGATTGCTCCGCCGGCTTCAGCACCACGCTGTTGCCCATGGCCAGCGCCGGAGCCACCTTCCAGGCTGCCATCACCATGGGAAAGTTCCATGGGGTGACACAGGCCACCACGCCCACCGGCTCGCGCAGCACGAGCGCGAGCTGGTCTGGGGTGGTGGGGGCCACTTCCCCATAAATCTTGTCGCAGCACTCGCCATAATAGGCGAAGCAATCGGCTGCCGCGCGCGCGTCAATGCGCAGGGCATCGGTGATCGGCTTGCCCATGTTCAGGGTTTCGGTAAGGGCGAGTTCCTCCCGATGGGCTCGAATCAGCTCGGCAAAGCGCAGGAGGGTGCGCTTGCGGTCCACCGGGCGCAGGCTGGCCCAGCGGCCCTCCTCGAAAGCGCGGCGGGCGGCGGTCACCGCCCGGTCGACATCGACGGCATCACAGGCGGAGACCTCGGCCAGCAGGGCGCCCGTGGCCGGGTTCTCGGCCCTGAATGTACGCCCCGACATGGCGGGAACGAAGGCTCCGTCGATGAAGGCCAGAGTGCGAAAACTGGGCAGGGGCTGGGCAGAGGGGGCCACCATCTTTGTCATGAGCCGGTTCCGTTCTGGCAGGAGGCGAGATGGCCCGCACGTTCGCGCGGGGCTGCCCGGGCGTCAAGCTCAGCCCGCCGTGCCGGACAGGTCCGGATGCTCAGAATTCATGGAAGATGAAATAGGCGCCACCGGCGATGAGGCTGAAGCCGACCAGATGGTTCCAGCCCAGCGGCTCCTTCAGATACAGAACGGAGAACACCGCGAAGACCGAGAGGGTGATCACCTCCTGAATGGTCTTGAGCTGTGCGGCCGAGTAGACCTCGGAACCGATACGGTTGGCGGGCACTGCCATGCAATATTCAAAAAAGGCGATGCCCCAGCTCACCAGAATGACGAGCAGCAGCGGTGCGCTCTTGAATTTCAGATGTCCGTACCATGCGAAGGTCATGAACACATTGGAGAGCAACAGCAGGACGAAGGGGGCGATTTGCGGGGACAGAAAAGAGCCGAGATTGAACATGCTTGCATGCCGGTTCGGGGAGCGCCCACAGGCGGGCGGCTCCGTCTGCCGTAGCGATGAACCGGGAATGGGGCGGATGCAAGTACTGCGGTGGAAGCCATTGCTCAGGAGGGCGGGCACACATGCATGGATGATGCGCCGAGGGGCTTCCCCCGCCTCGTTTCCATGCCCATATTGGGCGCATGGCCAAAGCATCCCGTCCCGGCAAGCTGGGTGAGCGTTCCCAGCGACATTTCGAGCCCGCACCCGAACAGGTGCTGGACCCCGCCCTTGCACAATCACTCGGGCTGGACCCGAAGGATCTGACCCTCAGCACGGCATCGTCCGGGGCCTCGGCGACGGTCGCCGCCCTGTCGAGCCTGATCGAGAATGGCCGGCCGGAAGTGGACGGGCAGGTGTGGGTGCCCCATCGCCCTGTTCGGCCGGAAAAGTCCGAAGGCGGGGTGAGCTTCACGCTGAAAAGCGAGTTCGAGCCTTCCGGTGACCAGCCGGCCGCCATCGCCGAACTGTGCGCGCAGGCGCGCGCAGGCGAGCGCGATCAGGTGCTTCTGGGCGTGACGGGCTCGGGCAAGACCTTCACCATGGCCAAGGTGATCGAGACGCTCCAGCGCCCGGCCATCATTCTGGCCCCGAACAAGACACTGGCGGCGCAGCTTTACGGGGAGTTCAAGAGCTTCTTTCCCGACAATGCGGTGGAATATTTCGTTTCCTACTACGATTATTACCAGCCCGAAGCCTATGTGCCCCGCACGGATACCTATATCGAGAAGGAATCCTCCACCAACGAGCAGATCGACCGCATGCGCCATGCGGCGACCCGTGCGCTGCTGGAGCGGGATGATGTGATCATCGTCGCCTCGGTTTCCTGCATTTACGGTATCGGCTCGGTCGAAACCTATTCGGCCATGACCTTCGACATCAAGGTGGGCGAGCGGCTGGACCAGCGCCAGCTTCTGGCTGATCTGGTCGCCCTGCAATACAAGCGCATTCAGGCCGATTTCGCTCGCGGCACCTTCCGTGTGCGGGGCGATGTGATCGAGATCTTCCCGGCCCACTATGAGGACCGGGCCTGGCGTGTTTCGCTGTTTGGCGATGAGGTGGAGAGCATCGCCGAGTTCGATCCGCTCACCGGCCAGAAGAGTGGAGACATGAAGAGCGTGCGCGTTTACGCCGCCTCGCACTATGTCACGCCGCGCCCCACGCTCATTCAGGCCATCAGCGGCATCAAGGCCGAGCTGAAGATGCGGCTGGAGGAGCTCTATGCCATGGGGCGCCTGCTGGAAGCCCAGAGGCTGGAGCAGCGTACCCGCTATGATCTGGAAATGATGGAGGCCACCGGGGCCTGCGCGGGCATCGAGAACTATTCGCGCTGGCTCACCGGCCGCAAGCCGGGCGAGCCGCCGCCGACCCTGTTTGAATACATCCCCGACAATGCCCTCGTTTTCATTGATGAGAGCCATGTGACCGTGCCGCAGATCGGCGCCATGTATCGTGGCGACTTCCGCCGCAAGGCGACACTGGCGGAATATGGCTTCCGTCTGCCGAGCTGCATGGATAACCGCCCGCTGCGGTTCGAGGAGTGGGAGGCGATGCGCCCGCAAACGGTGCATGTCTCGGCCACGCCCGGCCCTTGGGAGATGGAGCAGGCGGGTGGCGTGTTCGTGGAGCAGGTTATCCGCCCCACCGGGCTGGTCGATCCGCCTGTCGAGGTGCGCCCGGCGCGCACCCAGGTGGATGATCTGCTGGGCGAGGTGCGCGCTGCTGCCGCCAATGGCTATCGCACGCTCGTCACCGTGCTCACCAAGCGCATGGCCGAGGATCTGACCGAATATCTGCACGAGAATGGCGTGCGTGTGCGCTACATGCACTCCGATATCGACACCATCGAGCGCATCGAGATCATCCGGGACCTGCGGCTGGGAGCCTTCGATGTGCTCATCGGCATCAACCTGCTGCGCGAGGGGCTGGATATTCCCGAGTGCGGGCTGGTGGCGATTCTGGATGCGGACAAGGAAGGCTTCCTGCGTTCCGAAACCTCGCTGGTGCAGACCATTGGCCGCGCGGCGCGAAATGTGGATGGGCGCGTCATTCTCTATGCCGACCGGATCACCGGTTCCATGGAGCGCGCCATGGCGGAAACCACCCGCCGCCGTGAGAAGCAGATGGCCTACAATGCCGAGCATGGCATCACGCCGGCCTCGGTGAAGAAGAATATCGGCGACATTCTCAACTCCGTCTATGAGCGGGACCATGTGCAGGTGGATACCGGCCTGATGGAGGAGGGGGCGGCCTTCGGGCACAACCTCAAGACTGTCATCGCCGATCTGGAAAAACGCATGCGCGCGGCCGCGGCGGATCTGGATTTCGAAACCGCAGCCCGTCTGCGCGATGAAATCCGCCGGCTGGAGGCCACCGAACTGGCGGTGGCCGATGATCCGCTGGCCCGGCAGGAGGCGGTGGAGGACAAGGCCGGAGGCTTCAAGGGCGCGCGCAAATATGGTCGCGCCGCCAATCTGCCGCCAAAGGCCGGGGCGCGGAAGGGGGCGGGCCGGAAGGCCGATGAGGATGAGGAAGGCATGGGAGAGGAGCAGGCCGCATATTCGGCCCCCCGCACCCGTCCCCACAAGCCCTCTCTGGATGATATGGGGCCGGGCTCCGACCGGGTCGTGCCTCTGGCGGAGGACATGTTCCGCCCCGGCCCGAAGCCTGATCCCAAAACGAAGGGCTACCGGAAGGGCGGGCGCAGGACACGCTCATGACAGGGCGGTCCGGGTTCGGTTTTTTGTGGAAACTATATTCGTTTGAATATAGCTTTCTGGCCGGATGAGGGGCCAGGATTGAAGGCTGTGTCATGATGGATGAGGTAAACCGACCTGCCGTCCTTGCCGTTCAGGGTGGGGATCGCGAAGTCATCCAGTCCTTGCTGATGGCGGCGGCGGAACGTTTCCGCGCCTCTGGCGTGCATGTGATCGGCTCGGTGGAACATATTCCGCCGGGCATCGCCCATAAGGCCGTCACACTCGTGGATCTGGTGAGCGGGGATCAGCACCCCCTGCATCAGGATCTCGGAGCGGGCGCGGCCGGGTGCAGCCTCAATCCTGAGGGGCTGGCAAATGCCTGCGCGCAGGTGGAGGCCGCGATTGCCCGGCGCCTGTCACAGGGCGGCACCGCGGCGGATACTGTGGTGATCCTTTCAAAATTCGGCCGGGAAGAGGCGGAGGGGCGTGGCTTCACGACCGCCTTTTATGCCGCGATCTCTGGCGGCCTCTCCGTGCTCACCTCCCTTTCGCCGAAGGTGAAGGGAGAGTGGGAGGGATTCGTGGGCGATATGGCGCAGGTCGTGCGCTCGGATCTGGGCGAGGTGGATGCCTGGTGGAATCCGGGCGGCATGGCGCAGGCGGGGTAGGTGAGCGAATCGTCTCCGGCCCGGGCCACCTTCTTCTTCCCGTTATGGCATGCGAGGGCATATCGGCCGCGTTCACATGGCAGTGAGGTGCAAAAGCCATGCTCATGATACGCGTTCAGGCTTTCCGCCATGTGCCGTGAGCATGCCGGCCCGCCCACAGATGGAAGAAGTGGCGGTTCTGGTGCGTAAAGCTGCGGAAGGTGCTTCCGTCTCCGGAAATTATGGTCTAAGGAAGCGGATTAAGTGGGCCGGCCCGCGGATTTTCTGCGCGATGCAACAGGTTCCGCATCGTATCCGTCAAGCCGTGGCGGACCCAATGCCTCATGGGGGCGCGTGATCCGCGGCCCTTTTTTTGCGCCTCGTGCATGATCCCTCATGCACGGCGGATGGCGGGTGGTGCATTGCGCCGAGAGCGTGATGAGCCGAGCGCCCAAGAGAGAGCCAGAGCGCCGAAGAGCGATGCCGAAACGCACAGATCTCGAAACCATCCTCATCATTGGCGCCGGCCCGATTGTGATCGGACAGGCGTGCGAATTCGACTATTCCGGCACCCAGGCGGTGAAGGCGCTGAAGGAAGAGGGGTACCGGGTTGTCCTGGTCAACTCGAACCCGGCGACCATCATGACCGACCCGGACATGGCGGATGCAACCTATATCGAGCCGATCACGGCCGAGATCGTCACAAAGATCATCGAGAAGGAGCGGGGCGATCGCTCGAAGGGCTTCGCCATTCTGCCCACCATGGGTGGCCAGACCGCTCTGAACTGTGCCCTCTCCCTTCAGAAGATGGGTACGCTCGAAAAATATGATGTCGAGATGATCGGCGCGACCGCCGAGGCTATCGACAAGGCGGAAGACCGCGAGCTGTTCCGCGAAGCCATGACCAAGATTGGTCTGGAGACGCCGAAGTCCCGCCATATCAAGACGCTGGCTCAGGCGCTGGACGCGCTGGAAGAGGTGGGCCTGCCCGCCATCATCCGCCCCAGCTTCACCATGGGCGGCACGGGCGGCGGCATTGCCTATAACAAGGCCGAGTTCATCGAGATCATCGAGCGCGGCATTGATGCTTCCCCCACCAATGAGGTGCTGGTGGAAGAGAGCGTGCTGGGCTGGAAGGAGTATGAGATGGAGGTCGTCCGCGACAAGGCGGACAACTGCATCATCGTCTGCTCCATCGAGAATCTCGACCCGATGGGCGTCCATACGGGCGATTCCATCACTGTCGCGCCGGCCCTGACGCTGACCGACAAGGAATACCAGATCATGCGCGATGCATCGCTTGCGGTGCTGCGCGAGATCGGCGTGGAGACCGGCGGCTCGAACGTGCAGTTCGCCGTGAACCCGGAAGATGGCCGCCTCATCGTCATCGAGATGAACCCGCGCGTGTCGCGCTCCTCGGCGCTGGCCTCCAAGGCCACGGGCTTCCCCATCGCCAAGGTGGCGGCGCGTCTGGCTGTGGGCTACACGCTGGATGAAATCGAGAATGACATCACCGGCGGCGCGACCCCGGCGTCCTTCGAGCCGACCATCGACTATGTGGTGACGAAGATCCCGCGCTTCGCCTTCGAGAAGTTCCCGGGTGCCGATCCTGTGCTGACCACGGCCATGAAGTCCGTGGGCGAGGCAATGGCCATTGGCCGCACCTTCCAGGAATCGCTTCAGAAGGCCCTGCGCTCGCTCGAAACCGGCCTGACCGGTCTCGATGATATCGAGATCGAGGGGCTGGGGCAGGGCGATGACAAGAACGCCATCCGCGCCGCTCTTGGCACCCCCACGCCGGATCGCCTGCTCTATGTGGCGCAGGCCATGCGTCTTGGCGTGCCGAACGAGCGTATTCACAGCATCTGCAAGATCGACCCTTGGTTCCTGAACCAGATCCGCGAGATCGTCGATGCCGAGGAGAAGGTGCGCCGTCTGGGCCTGCCGCAGACAGCGGGCCAGTTCCGCCATCTGAAGAGCATGGGCTTTTCCGATGCGCGTCTGGCCAGCCTTGCTGGCAAGAGCGAGGCCGAGGTGCGCACCACGCGCCGTGATCTGGATGTGCATCCGGTTTACAAGCGCATTGATACCTGCGCCGCCGAGTTCGCCTCGCCCACCGCTTACATGTATTCCACCTATGAGACCCCGTTTGCCGGTGCGCTGGCGGATGAGGCGCGGCCTTCGGACCGCGAGAAGGTCATCATTCTGGGTGGCGGCCCGAACCGGATCGGGCAGGGGATCGAGTTCGACTATTGCTGCTGCCATGCGGCCTTTGCCCTCAAGGAAGTGGGCTATGAGGCCATCATGGTCAACTGCAACCCGGAGACGGTCTCGACCGACTATGACACCTCCGACCGGCTCTATTTCGAGCCGCTGACTGCCGAGGATGTGCTGGAGCTGATCGAGCGCGAGCGCACCAATGGCACGGTCAAGGGCGTTATCGTGCAGTTTGGCGGGCAGACCCCGCTCAAGCTCGCCAAGGCGCTGGAAGAGGCCAATATCCCGATCCTCGGCACATCGCCGGATGCGATCGACCTTGCCGAAGACCGCGACCGTTTCAAGCATCTGCTGGAGCGGCTGAACATTCGCCAGCCGGCCAATGGCATCGCCTATTCGGTGGAGCAGGCGCGCCTTGTGGTGGCGGAGCTGGGCTTCCCCATGGTGGTGCGCCCCTCCTATGTGCTGGGCGGTCGCGCCATGCAGATCCTGCATGATGAAACCCAGCTCAATGACTATCTGATGGACACCCTGCCGGGCCTCGTGCCGCAGGAGGTGAAGGCCCGCTACCCCAACGACAAGACGGGGCAGATCAACACCGTTCTGGGCAAGAACCCGCTGCTGTTCGACCGCTATCTCTCGGACGCCATCGAGGTGGACGTGGATGCGTTGTGCGATGGCAAGGATGTGTTCGTTGCCGGCATCATGGAGCATATCGAGGAGGCGGGTATCCATTCGGGTGACAGCGCCTGTTCGCTGCCGCCCTATTCGCTGAGCGATGAGGTCATCACCGAGCTGAAGCAGCAGACCGCAGCCATGGCTCTGGCCCTAGGTGTGGGCGGGCTGATGAACGTGCAGTACGCCATCAAGGGCGACGAGATCTATGTGCTGGAAGTGAACCCGCGCGCCTCGCGCACGGTGCCCTTCGTGGCCAAGGTGGTGGGCAAGCCCTTCGCCAAGATCGCCGCCCGCGTCATGGCAGGCGAGAAGCTGGAGAGCTTCCACCTGAAGTGGGAGCGCCTCAGGCATATCGCCGTGAAGGAGGCCGTCTTCCCCTTCGCCCGTTTCCCCGGTGTGGATACGGTGCTCGGCCCGGAGATGCGCTCCACCGGCGAGGTGATGGGGCTGGATACCGATTTCGGCGTGGCCTTCGCCAAGAGCCAGCTGGGCGGCGGCACCAAGGTGCCCAAGTCCGGCACGGTGTTCGTCTCGCTTCGCGATGAGGACAAGATCCGCATCCTGCCCTCCATCAAGATGCTGGAGAAGCTGGGCTTCAAGGTGATCGCCACTTCCGGCACCCAGCGCTTCCTGGCGGAGCACGGGGTGGAAGCGGCGAAGATCAACAAGGTGCTTGAGGGCCGTCCGCATATTGTGGACGCCATCAAGAATGGTGAGGTGCAGCTGGTGTTCAACACCACGGACGGCGCGCAGGCCCTTGCGGACAGCCGCTCCCTGCGCCGTGCGGCCCTCTTGCAGAAAGTGCCGTATTACACCACCTTGTCAGGAGCCGTTGCGGCAGCGCAGGGGATCAATGCCTATGTGGGCGGAGATCTGAAGGTGCGTCCCTTGCAGGACTACTTCCACGCATGATGCTGCTTCCAGCCTGCCCTTCCGGCAGGCTGGGCTGGCAGAAGGGAGATGGGGTCAAGGCCCTCTCCCCGATGCCTGAACGGCATGTCCACGGCGCGCGGTTGCCCCGGCATCGCGCGCCTTCGCTATATCTTGACCTCTGTTCATTCGGGGGCATGCGGCCGGTTCCCGTGCGGGAATGGCCGCAGGGGGCGGATGTGGCGTCGCGAGGTGGAGGGAGCCCTTCACCCTCACGGTATTTTCAGCCGCTGGCATCCATATGGGTGGCTGGCGCGTTGAGCATTTTCAGGAGGTCTTGAAAGGACCCATGGAGAAGATTCCCATGACCGCCGCGGGCCATGCCGCCCTCGAGCAGGAACTCAAGCAGCGCCAGCAGGTGGAGCGGCCGCGGATCATCAATGCCATTTCCGAGGCGCGTGCCCATGGCGATCTTTCGGAAAATGCCGAATATCACGCGGCAAAAGAGCAGCAGTCCCTGAATGAGGGCCGGATCGCGGAACTCGAGGACAAGCTCGCCCGTGCCGAGGTGATCGACGTTTCCAAGCTGTCGGGTGATGTGGTGAAGTTTGGCGCCACCGTCACGCTGGTGGACGAGGATACGGATGAGGAAAAGACCTGGCAGATTGTGGGAGACAGCGAGGCGAATGCCTCTGATGGCCGCATCTCCATTTCCTCGCCGCTGGCCCGCGCGCTGATTGGGAAGAAGGCGGGCGCCTCCATCGAGGTGGTGACCCCCAAGGGCGCGCGCTCTTTCGAGATCCTGACTGTTCGCTGGATCTGATTCCGGCATTCTGATCCATTTCCGGGCAGGGTTCATCCCGTGCCCGGAAATGCCCTTTCAGGGCACGGGCTGGCCGCCATAGAATTCGCGGGAAATTTCCAGCCAGGCACGGGCAGCGTGCGAGAGATAGCTGCCTTTTCGCCAGACCATCGCCATGTCCCATGCCGTATGCGGCTCATCCAGCAGGACGAGCGAGACCGCGGGCGTGCGTCTCTGCTCGGCAATGGTGCGGGGCAGGAAGCCGATGCCCAGTTGCGCGCCAGCCAGCTCCACGATGAAATCCACCTGCCCGCTGCGGGCGGCGATGGTGGGCGTGAAGCCATTCCGGGCGCAGGCATTCATCAAGATGGCATTGAGCGCGAAGCCGCTCTCGAACAGCACGAAGGGTGTATCCTTCAGCATCGCGATATTCACGCGCTGCATCTGTGCCAGCGGATGGTTCCTGGACAGCACAACCATCAAGGGCTCGCACCGGATCGGCCGGGTCTCCAGCTCATCCGTTGTCGGCAGGAGGGATGCGGCCAGCTCCACCTCGCCGGAGAGGACGGTTTCCTCCAGACGCTTTGAGCCCTGTTCTGTCAGGCGGATTTCGATGCCGGGATAGCGGGCGCGAAACACCACGAACATGGGTGCAAAAAGGGTGCTGCCTCCAAGGGGCGGCAGGCCCAGACGCAGGGTGCCTGTCTTCAGGCTGCGCAGGTCCGCAAGTTCTGCCAGCAGATCATCGCGCTCCTTCAGCATGGTGAGTGCCCGCCGGTAGACGATCTCGCCCGCCGTGGTCAGGACGCTGCGATGGCCGATCCGCTCCAGCAATGGCACGCCAAGTTCATCTTCAAGCTGTTTCACGGCCTTGGAGATGGTGGGTTGGGTGGCGAAGATGACCTTTGCGGCGTTCGAGAATCCTCCCTGACGCACCACTTCCACAAAGGCCCGCAATGTCCGCAGTTCCATGTCTATTCCGATATGGAATGGTTTGAATGCAGTCAATTTATTTTCATAATAGAAAGGGCGGGTCTATCCTGTCGGCAGGACAGGCGTTCTGACGCCGGATCTTTCCCAGCCCCGATGAACACAGCACCATGATCATTCCGCCCGCACCAGAGCCGACACCTCCCATGGAACCCCGTCACAAGGCATGGCAAAGGCTTGTCGGCCGCCTGAAGGTTGTTTTCTGGCGTTCCCGCCTGTTGCAGATCGGAACGCTGATTGCCTTCTGGGCATTCGGCACGGGCGTTGTGATGTGGCTGGAGCTGCCGGTGCCCGGGGGGATTATCGGCCTTGCCATGGTTCTCGTGCTGCTGGCGCTGGGGTGGCTGCGCCTGCGTCTGGTGCGGCGAGGGGCCTACTGGCTGTTGGGCGAAATGCTCCTGTTCTTCGCCCCTGCCATGGTGGTGGTGCTGGATCACCCGGAATTTGCCGGTCTGGTCGGGCTCAAGGTGATTTTCGTGATCATTGCGGGAACTGTCATGGTCATGGCCGGAACCGCACTGACGGTGGACCTGTTCCTGCGCTGGCGCATGAGGAGGGCGATGCGTCATGTGGATGCGTGATCCCATATTGGGGACCATCTTCTGGTCATCCGTGACCATTGGCTGCTATTATCTGGCGCGTCTGGTCTATCGGCGGGTGCCAAATCCCTGGCTTTCCCCCTTGCTCACCATGCCGGTGGGGGTGTTGCTCATCGCCATGCTCCTGCAGGCCGGATACGCCGAATACAGTCGCAGCACGCACTGGCTCATCCTGATGATGGGGCCGGCCACGGTGGCTTTCGCCGTGCCGATCTATGAGCAGCGCACCCTCATCTACCGGCACTGGCCGGCGCTCATGCTGGGTGTTCTGGTGGGCAGCGCGATTTCCATGGCCACCGTTTTTGCACTGGGCTCCTGGCTGGGACTTTCCGATGTGATGCGCATGAGCATGATGCCGCGTTCCACATCCACGCCCTTTGCCATGTCCATTGCCGGCCATCTGGGTGGCATACCGGATCTGGCCGCAGCCTTTGTCGCCATCACCGGCGTGTGTGGCGCGATCCTTGGCGAGGTCATCATCAAGTTTCTGCCCCTTCAGACCTCCACCGCCCGCGGCGCATTGCTGGGCATGGGGGCCCATGGCGCGGGTGTCGCCAAGGCGCATCAGGTGGGGCGGGAGGAGGGGTCCGTCGCAGGGCTTGTGATGGTGCTGGCCGGCCTGTTCAATGTTCTCATGGCCCCGCTTCTGGCGCATGTGATGATTTGAGCCGGGTAGGGGGCACCATTTGCATGGCCCTGAAAGAGATTTCATTATAGATGCTGCATCATCACCACAGTATGCGGGCTGGCTGAAAGCCCGCGCCGGAGAGCAGCAGGGAAAGAGTGCCGCCATGAGACAGCGCGTCCGCAAATTGATCGGCACGGTTCTGATGCTGGCACTGGTGGTGGTCTGGGCACTTTCCGCCATGGCTTTCGCGCAGGGGCGTGTGACGACCCTGGCGGTTGGCTGGCAGGTGCTGTGCTATATCCTGCTGGGGGTGCTGTGGATCATTCCCGCAGGCTTTCTCATCAGCTGGATGGAGCGCCCGGACAAGCGGGCCTGAAGCCGCGCTCCGCCCGGACGTCAGTCCGCCATTCTTCGGATGACGGGGAAGGTGGGCCTCAGGCGGCGCGAACCAGATCCGGATAGGGCCAGCCCGGGCCATAATGGGTAACGAGAGCGGGCAAACCCGGCCGGCCCCCTGAAACGACATCGAGCGAGGGCAGGGGCAACCCATCCATCACCGGGCTCTCTTCCTCAGACTCTGTCGCCAGACGCACGATGACGACCGGGGAAAGATGCCGGGCTGTCAGGGCCTCGCACTGCTCCACGGCAGATATGGCCGGCATCTGCGCGCCCAGAACACACAGGGTGACAGGATTCAGTGCCTGCATGGGGGCCGGTATGTCCCCGATTTCGGGCATGAACACCACCACATGCTCATAGGCCTGGCGCAGCACATCCAGCAGGGTGCACAGGCGGCGTTCCTGCCCGGCAGACAGGGGCATGGATTGCGGGAGGCCTGCCCGGATCACATGCGCCCGCGACTTCACATCGCGATGAATCACCTGTGTGAAATCAGCCTGCTCAGCCAGCACATCGTGCAGCCCCTCATTGCAGGGGGGAAGGGCGATGACCTCGGCAAGGGAGGGGACATCTTCCACGAACACCATCACCACATCCGCGCTCTCCGCACGCTGGCGGGCGAACTGGAGCGCGCAATGGCCTGCCTCATGAACATCGCCATGGGCTGTGAAGAGGGAGAGGCTGCCCATGGTCTGGGCGCCCTCCGTGGCGGGCAGGCGCGTTTCGATGCGCGCAACGGCAGCATCCAGAGGCACGCCTTCCCCGGCTCCATTATCCACCCAGATGACACGACGGGGAGTGTTGACCTCCCGCGGCAGATCATCCGGATCGACAAAACCATGCACCACCGGCTCCATTCTGGCGCGCCGGTGGCGGGCGAAGGCCAGTGCACCCCCGCCAAAGGCCAGAAGCAGCAGAATGAGCGGTGAGGGCAGTTCCGGCATCCAGGAGCTGCTGGCCATCGTCTCGCGGCGCATGGTGGGCAAGGGCAGGTGATGCTGGGCGCTGGCCTGGGCGCGGATAGTGGAATCCAGCTCCAGAACCGCATTGATATAGGCATCCGCCACCCTCTGGGCGAGAGCCGGGCTTGGTGCCTGAACCGTGATGTCGAGTCCGCGTCCACCCTGTGTGGGTGTGGCGCTGAGCGATGTGCGCAGATTACGCGCGGCGTCATCCGCATCGCTCGGCGCGGATGTGGGGAACAGGGGCACAAGGGCATTGGAGGCCAGCCGGGAAACATCTTCCGCGCTCAGGCGGCGTATCGCTTCCTGCGCCAGTTCGCGGGAGCCGATGAGCTGCGCCATGCCATTTACAATAGCCGCCGGGGGCTGGGCGCCCACCTCGAACATGAGGCGCGATTCCGCCTCGAAGCGCAGGGGAAGCATGCTGAGCGCTGTCGCGGCAGCCAGCGCAAGCCATGGCGTTGCGCGGGCTGCCGCCCATTTGCGGCCAGTATCCAGCACCGTGGACAGGCCCGCCTCGCAGGCTCCTGCAAAACGGCGCACATGCGTGTTCCCGGCAAGGGAGGTGCCGGAAAGGGGGGCGCGCTGCTCTTCGTTGCGCTCGTTGACGACGGCTGGGGCCATGTTCGCCCTCATTGTCTATGGCCCCGCGCAATGCTGGAGCCTGAGCCGTCAGGAAACTACGATTATGGTTTAGAGATAGTTAAGATCGTTACACCCTCTTTACCTGTCTTCCCATTGCGGAGTGCGGCGGGCGAGGACCGCGCCTATGCCTTCATCTGCATCGCGGGCCAGCATGTTGGTGGTCATGACTTCCGAGGCATAGGCATAGGCATCATCCAGCCCCATTTCCGCCTGGGCATAGAATGCCGCCTTACCGAGGCGGACAGGCACCCGGGACTTGCCCGCGATCTGTGCCGCAAGGCCCTGCGCTGTACCAAGGGCGGAGCCCGCCTCGACGACACGATTCACAAGACCCATGCGCGCGGCATCCTCGGCCAGCACCCATTCTCCCAGCAGCAGCATTTCCATGGCATGCTTGGGCGCGACATTTCGGCTCAGCGCCACCATCGGCGTATGGCAGAACAGGCCGATATTCACGCCAGGCGTACAGAAGCGCGCCTGTGCACCGGCTACCGCCAGATCACAGCTGGCCACAAGCTGGCAGCCGGCGGCCGTCGCCATGCCCTCAACCGCCGCAATGACAGGCTGGGGCAGACGCACAATCGCCTTCATCAGGGCCGAGCACCGCTCCAGCGTCTGCGCAAAATAGGCGCGCCCCCGGTCCGCATCGCCGCGATGGGCCTGTATTTCCTTGAGATCATGCCCCGCCGAGAAGACAGGTCCTTCGGCTGTCAGCACCACCGCACGCACCTCTTCCATGCCGGAGACCTGTTCGAGGCGTTGCGAGAAAGAGGCCATCATCGCCTCGGAGAGGCTGTTGCGCTGTGCGGGGCGCGAGAGGGTGAGCGTTGCCACCCCTGCCTCGACGTGCAGTGCCACCGGGGTTTCATCAGCCATCTGGTCCTGAGGGGTTGTCATCATCGCTCCTGCGTTTCCTCTGGTTTGTGGCATTGTACCTTTCCATGCTGTCAGGTCGAGCCGGGTGCGGTAAAAGGGAGCCAATCCGCCCGCGCGAGGGTAAAACCTTGCCGTTCACGGATCTGTCGTATTAATCGGCAGCCTGAGATCGCCTTTTGGGAGCGAAAGGGCGGAGCGGGGCGCATGCGTGCGTGTGACAGACATGATTGATATTTCCACCGTGGTTCTGTGGAACGGGGTCGCGCTGATCCTGACAGGCGCGCTTTTTCTGCTTTACTGGACATGGCAGAAGCGTTCGGCAGACCTGTTCTGGTGGTATCTGCCCTTTCTGTTCGGGCTGCTGGCGGCTTTCTCTGTCGCGCTGCGCCCTTATTTTTCGCCCTTCTGGGTGGAGTCCAGCGATGCACTGCTGCTGATTCTGGCTTATGGCGCATTGTGGCAGGCTGCGCGGGTATTCCATCACCGTGATGGCGTCATGGTGCCCGTGGTGGTGGCAACCGCTTTCTGGCTGCTTGCTTCCGTTCTGCTGACAGCTGTCTCAAACGGCCCTTATATCGATGTGCTCCTGCAGGGCGGGATGATCACCGTTTTCAATTGCGCGGCTGCTTATGAGTTCTGGCTGGGGCGTGATGGTGAGCGTCTGCCCTCCCGTACAGCCCTTGTGGTCATTCTTGTCCTGAATGCCGTGTTCCAGGCCACCATCCACCTGTTCGCACCGCTTCTGCCCGCACCGCTCGGCATGCGGGCGATCGAGGCATGGGCGGTGATCATCTATAATGTGGAGGTGCTGTTCCTGGCCCTTTCCATTACGATGTTGATCATTGCATTGACGCGGGAAAGGGTGGCCGAGGTCTATCACCGGCTTGCCATTCACGATCCGCTGACAGGGCTCCTGAACCGGCTGACATTCGACAACCATCTGTCGGAAGCTGCCGAGGGGGACGGGAAGCCATATGCCCTGCTCGCGATCGATATCGACCATTTCAAGAAGGTGAATGACACCTACGGCCATCATGTGGGGGATGCCGTTCTGGTGCAGGCGGCGCGCACCATTGAGCATGGATTGCGGCATAGTGACAGGCTCTATCGCTTTGGCGGCGAGGAGTTCGTTTGCCTGCTGCCGGGTGCCGGGCTGGAGGCGGCGAAGGCCGTGGCGGAGCGTATCCGCAAGAGCGTGGCCGAAACCGTGACCCTGGTGCGGGAAGGGGAGGTGCGGTTCACGGTTTCCATCGGGGTCGCCGCCTCGCCGGATGGCGCACGGGCGCGCGAGGCGGTGATGGCGGATGCGGATGCCGCCCTCTATCTGGCCAAGCAGCGGGGGCGGAACCGGGTGGAGATCGCGGTTTTTGACATGGCCGCAGCCTGAGGCGGCACACAAGCTGGCCCAAAGCGATGAAATTCAGGTCGCATTTTTGTGGTTATATAATACCTATTTTATAAGTATCTGATTTTATTGATTCTTTTCATGACTTGTGGCGTTGACGTTGCGCGGGCTCTCCATTACAAGCCAGCTCCATCGTCGGCTTGGCATGTGGCTTCTCCACAGGCTCCTGTCGGCATCTCAATCGGAAACGACCTCCATGAAGACTTATTCGGCCAAGCCTGCCGAAATCGAGAAGAAGTGGGTGGTGATCGATGCAAGCGGCCTCGTTGTCGGCCGTCTCGCCTCCATCATTGCCATGCGCCTGAAGGGCAAGCATCTGCCCATCTATACCCCCCACGTCGATTGCGGTGACAATGTCATCGTCGTGAACGCGGACAAGGTTGTGCTCACTGGCCGCAAGCGCGACCAGAAGGTGTACTACCACCACACCGGCTATGCGGGCGGCATCAAGGAGCGTTCCGCGAAGTTCATTCTCGAAGGCCGCTTCCCTGAGCGCGTCCTCGAGAAGGCGGTGGAGCGCATGCTCGCTCGTGGCCCGCTGGGTCGCAAGATCATGGGCAACCTGCGCGTCTACAAGGGTGCCGAGCACCCGCATGAGGCTCAGCAGCCGACTGTGCTCGATGTCGCTGCCCTCAATCGCAAGAACGTGAGGAACTGAGTATGGCTGAAGTTCTCCAGTCCCTCGACGCTCTGGCCGAGGTGAAGGTTTCTGCCGAGGCAGCCGCTCCCGTTCATGTCCAGAAGCTGGACAAGTATGGCCGCGCCTATGCCACCGGCAAGCGCAAGGATGCCGTGGCCCGCGTGTGGGTTCGTCCCGGCACCGGCAAGGTCACCGTGAACGATCGCGATATCGAAGTGTATTTCGCCCGTCCGGTGCTGCGTCTCATCATCAACCAGCCTTTCCAGGTTGCGGCCCGCGAAGGCCAGTATGACGTGATCTGCACCGTTTCCGGTGGTGGTCTGTCCGGTCAGGCCGGCGCGCTGCGTCACGGCATTTCCCGTGCGCTGACCTTCTATGAGCCGGAGCTGCGCAGCCCGCTCAAGAAGGCAGGCTTCCTGACCCGCGACAGCCGCGTTGTCGAGCGCAAGAAGTACGGTCGCGCCAAGGCACGTCGTTCGTTCCAGTTCTCCAAGCGCTGATTTTTCAGCTCTATCGGACAAAAGAAAACGGCGGGGATTTCCCCGCCGTTTTTTGTTTCTGCATTCCGTCCTCAGTAGCTTGGCAAATTGCCAACGCCTGGCAGGGGGTCCCAGCGGCCATCCACTGTCGGGTCACCGGGAGGGCCGGAATCATAGCCCGCATTGAAATCGGGCGGATAGGCATAGTTCTCGTTCTCGCCAACGCCGGGAGAAACATCCGGCCGGATGGGGGCGCCCGGGCCGGGGTCCAGATAATTGCCCTGCGGGATGACGGGGAGCTGGATGATCTGTGGTGTTGTGATCACCACATGGGGCCTGGAGCCTTGCGCGAGGCTCGCGCTGGAAAAGATGCCCAGGCCAACCGCCAGAATAGCGGCGCCGCAGCACCCTGATCCCATTGAAACTTTAAGCATGACGATTGCCTCACGCCTGATTGAGTGGGCCATAAGTGCCCTGCTGTCTTGAAGCATGTTCGCTCAAGAGTGTGAAGGGTCTTGCGGACACGAATCCCGATGGCTTGCATTTAGGCTTTATGAGGGGCGGCTGAAATGGGGCATGGTCGAAGACCGGTTCACTCCGGGTCTCTCCGCATTCTTTCATGCTTCAATCTCCAGTTTACGCCCGGTAACCTCTCGCCCTGCAACGCACATGGAATGTAAGGTTGCAGCATCGTGATGAGTTGATGGATCTATTTTTGTGTATTATGGGTCCATACATTAGTCTGAGAAAGAATGTAATCATTCCAATTATTGGGGTGGATCACATCTTCAGGCGTCATAGATTTAATTTGGAATAATTTAAGATGACGTATCAGAAGGATGGCGAGGCCGGCCTGTCTTCCGCATTGAAGGATATTGATGACATCTCCGGCTTCCTGGAATCGGATGGCTGCTGCCGGGTCATACCCATGGTTGATGATCGGCTGGACAGTCGGGATCTGTTCGCGGCCGGTCGTCTTATTACTATTGCCCATGGAGAGCAGACCTATCAGTTGCGACTCACGGCGCAGAACAAGCTGATCCTGACGAAATAGGGATCGGCCCACTAGCCGGCCGGAATCCGCGCGGCCGGCAGAGGCGGTTTGCCTGCGGAAGCAGGAGGATATGGGGCCTGCATGCAGTGATATTGCCACTGTCATGGCCCCAGCCCTTTTCGCCGCGAATGTTTCTGTTATTGTCCGCGCGAAATTTGACCGGATCCGATCAGAAGCATGCCCATTTCAGAGCCCGCCCCTTCCGTGGGCCGGACGTTTGCCACCTCACTGGCCTCAAGTCTCTCTCGTCTGGTGGGCTGGGCAGCGGGCAGTCATGGGCGCGCCTCTTTCCTGCTTGTGGTCGTTTGCCTTCTGGCTTTTCTGCCCGGCTTCTTCTCCATTCCGCCGATTGACCGCGATGAATCCCGCTTCGCGCAGGCCACCAAGCAGATGCTGGAGAGCGGCAACTATGTGGATATCCGCTTCCAGGAAGAGGCGCGCCACAAGAAGCCCATCGGCATTCACTGGCTTCAGGTGGCCTCTGTGCGGGCGGGTGAGGCGATCAGCGGGCCGGATGCGCGCACATCCATCTATTATTACAGGCTGCCCTCGCTTCTGGCCGCCATTGGCGTGGTGCTGCTGACCTATTGGACAGCGCTGGTTTTCGTCGCGCGAAGGGGGGCTGTTCTGGCGGCGCTCCTGATGGCAAGCTGTGTCCTGCTGGGCGTGGAGGCGCGTCTGGCCAAGACGGATGCGGTTCTGGTCTTCACCATTCTTGCCGCCTTCGGTGCTTTGGCGCGGGTCTATATGGCACCGCGAGAACAACTGGGGGGCTGGAGGCTTCCGGCGATTTTCTGGACAGCCATGGGCGCGGGCATTCTGGTCAAAGGGCCGATGGCGCCGCTTTTTGTCGGCATAACCGTGCTGGTGCTGGTGGTGATCGAGCGTTCGGCCGGTTTCCTGAAGTCCCTGAAGCCTCTGCCGGGTCTTGTCTGGTGCCTGCTTCTGGTGCTGCCCTGGTTTGTCGCCATTTATTATGTCACCGATGGCGCCTTCTATCAGCATGCCGTGGGCGTCGACATGCTGGGGAAGGTGACTGAAGGGCAGGAGGGGCATGGCGCCCCGCCCGGAACCTATCTTGTTGCCGTTTGGGGCACCTACTGGCCCGGCATTGTGCTGGCTGTTCTGGCGGCCCCGTTCGCCTGGCGCGCGCGCCGCGAGAAGCCGATGCGCTTTTTGCTCGCATGGCTGGTGCCGACCTGGATCGTCTTTGAAATTGCCGCAACCAAGCTGCCGCATTATGTGCTGCCGCTCTACCCCGCCATGGCCATCCTCATCGCGCTGGCGATGGAGCGCGAGGCGCTTGCGGGGCTACAGGGCCGCCTGAAGGGTGTGGTGTGGCTTTGGCCGGTTCTCGGCATTCTGCTCTCTCTGGGGCTGGGGGCCGGGGCTATCTGGCTTGGGGAGAGTCTGTCCTGGGCCGTCTGGCCGCTTCTGGTTCTGGCGGTCATCCTGCTGGTTCTGGCCGCGCGGGTTTATCCGCGGGTGGGGGCGGAAGGCGCGTTTCTCACGGCCATATGCGGGGCGCTGGTTCTTTATTTCACGGTCTATCAGCTCATTTTTCCGCAGATCCGCTCCATCTGGATCTCGGACCGCATCGCCGCCATTGTGCAGGAGAGCGGCTGCCCGGTGGAGAATGTGGCCTCGTTCCCCTATCGGGAGCCGAGCCTTGTCTTCCTTACGGGCACCGGCATCCAGTATATCGACCCCATCAAGGCGGCCGATCTGCTCAAGAAGGAAGGCTGCGCGCTGGCCTTCATCGGCGATAATCTGGATGAGGTGTTCCAGATGTGGGCCGGGAAGATCGATCTGAAATTCACCCGCGTGAATGAGGTGAAGGGCCTTGCCTATAATGGCGGCAAGGCCGTGACCATTCATGTCTATCGCTCCGATGAGAAGCCTTTGCCACCGGTTGACGTGCCGTCGCCATCTGCCGGGGAGGCCGTGCCGTGAGTGTGCAGACAGGGCCCGAACATCAGTCAGGCTTGCGCCGTCTGGCCGATGATGCCACGCAGGTGGTGTCAGACCTGTTCGCCGGGCTGGTTTATCTCTGGCGGCGGCCGGTGCATTCGCCCCGCCCACGCATCGGCTTTACGGGTCCGGTGGAGGTGCTGGGGCTGGTCGTGCTGGCGGCGGGTGTGATCGTCACCTGCATGCTGCTGGTTGATCCGCTGGTGATTGGCCTGCGCCTGCGTCTGCCGGAATGGCTGGTTGTGCTGTCGGAACGGCTGACGGATCTTGGTCTGGGCAGTGTGGTGCTCTGGCCTATCGGCCTGTTCATTCTCTATGTGCTGGCCGCCCGCCTGAAGCTTCATGGCATGTACCGGCTTGTGGCCTCCAGCGTGTTTGCCCGTGCCGGCTTTCTGTTTCTGGCCGTGGCCCCGGTGGGGCTGGGTGTGGCCCTTGTGAAATATACGATTGGTCGCGCACGGCCGCATGTGGCCCTGCACCTGCCCGGCCCGAATGCGCATCTGACCTTTGACTGGCCCGTGTGGAATGCCAGTTATGCGTCATTTCCCTCAGGCCATTCCACAACGGTGTTCGCGGCGGCAGTTGCATTTGGCGCGCTTTTTCCCAAAGTGCGCTGGCCGTTGATTGCTCTGGCCATTCTTGTGGCATCCACACGGGTGACACTGAATGCCCATTATCCAAGTGATGTGATCGCGGGGGCGGTCGTTGCAACCTTATATGTGCTGTGGTTGGTGAAGGCCTTCGCGGCGCGCCGCGTTGTTTTCGCCGTGGATGGCGAGGGTTATGCCGTGCCCATGGCGGGGCCTTCTGCCCGGCGGCTGTGCTGCCTTCTGCCGGGTGCGGGCCGCAGCACTTCTGTTCCTCCTGAAGAGACGAAACCGTGATTTCTGCAGACAAGAGCGCCGCTGTTCCGCGGCTGTCCGTCATCATCTCTGTGAAGGATGAAGAAGAGAACATCGCGCCCCTCATTGATGAGATCGATGCGGCGCTCTCGTTCGAGCCGTTCGAGCTGATCTTTGTTGATGACGGTTCCACGGATGGCACCCTGGCGGAGCTGAAAAAGGCTGCCGCCACGCGTCCCTATCTGCGCATCATCCGCCATGCCCATGCCTGCGGGAAATCTGCGGGGGTGGAAACAGGGGTGTGGGAAGCGCGTGGGGAGCTGCTGCTGCATCTGGACGGAGATGGGCAGAACAACCCGGCCTATCTAGCGGAGATGGTGCGGGTGATGGATGCTGCCGGCCCGCAGGTGGGCATGGTGCAGGGGGAGCGGCAGGGCCGGAAGGATACCGGCTTCAAGCGTTTTCAGTCCCGCCTTGCCAACCGGGTGCGGCGGTTCATGCTGAATGACGGGACGAAGGATACCGGCTGCGGGCTGAAGGTGGTGCGTCGCGCCGCCCAGCAGCGCATGCCGATGTTTGATGGCCAGCATCGCTTCATGACCTCCCTGCTGCGGCGTGAGGGGTATGAGATCCTGACCGTGAAGGTGGTGGACCGGGAGCGCTGGCACGGCACCTCCAAATATGGCTTCTGGAACCGGCTCGGGGTCGGTATTCTGGACCTGTTCGGCGTGTGGTGGCTGGTGCACCGGCGCAAGCTGCCAAAGATTGTGGAGCGCTTCCCCGATGCTGGTTGATATCGCGCGCTCTGTGGGGGACTACCTGCACGATGTCTTCGTCGCGCAGTTCGATGGCTGGATGATTCTGGGCTTTGTGGCCCAGTTCATGTTCACCATGCGCTTTGTGGTGCAGTGGGTGGCCAGTGAGCGGGCCCAGCGCTCGGTCATCCCCTTCGCCTTCTGGACCTTCTCTCTCGGGGGCGGCACGCTGCTGCTGATCTATGCGATCTATCGCCGGGATCCGGTCTTCATTGCCGGGCAGGCGCTCTCCACCTTCATCTATATCCGCAATCTCCAGTTCGCCCTGCGAGAGCGCCGTGCCAAGCGGGCGGTGACCTGAAGGCCGCAAACACTGCGAGTTGGCCTATCGCCGGCCGGAGTCAGATTGAACGGCTGCGCCAGAAGGATCATGAGATCAGCTTCAGGCGCAGCCGTTTTCGTGTGCAAGGTCAGGTGTGGGTCTGCATCTGCCGGAATGCGTTATCGAGATCGGCCTTGAGGTCATCAATATCTTCAAGGCCGATATGGAGACGCACCGCAGGCCCTTCTGCATTCCATGTGGTTGCGGTGCGGTATTCGTTGCAATTGAATGGAATGGCGAGGCTTTCAAAGCCGCCCCATGAATAGCCCATGCCAAACAGTTTCAGCGCATCGAAGAAGGCGGCCACAGCCTTCTCCGGCACCGGCTTCAGGATGATGCTGAACAGGCCGGAGGCGCCGGAAAAGTCACGCTTCCATATGGCATGGCCGGGATCATCCGGCAAAGCGGGGTGGAGAATGCGGGAGACTTCCGGCCGCTGCGCCAGCCAGCGCGCCATTTCAAGGCCCGCCTGCTGGTGATGGGCAAGGCGCACGGCAAGGGTGCGCAGGCCGCGCGCGCCAAGGGCCGCATCATCCGGGCTGACAGTGATGCCCAGCGTGCGATGGGTTGCCTTGACCTTGCCCCATGCCGGCCCAACGGCGGAGATGGTGCCCAGATTGAGGTCCGCATGGCCGCCAATATATTTGGTTCCGGCATGGATGGAGATATCCACCCCCACCTTGTGCGGCTGGAAGAAGAGCGGGGTGGCCCAGGTGTTGTCGATCAGCGTGGTGATGCCGCGCGCCCGCGCAATGGCGGCGATGGCGGGTACATCCGGCATCTCGAAGCTCTGTGAGCCTGGAGCCTCAAGGAAAATGGCGCGGGTATTGTCCCGGATCAGGGCGGTGATTCCCTCGTCGATCAGCGGGTCATAATAGGTGGTCTCGATGCCCATGCGGGCCAGCACCGTATTGCAGACATTGCGGGTGGGGCGATAGACCGAATCGACCATCAGGAGATGGTCCCCCGCGCCGAGAACGGAGAGCAGGCCCAGGGAGCAGGCCGAGAGCCCGGAAGGCGTGAGCACGACGCCATCGCTGCCCTCCAGCCCCTGCAAGGCCTGTTCCAGCCCCTCCACCGTGGGGTTGCCCTGCCGGCCATAGCTGTAGCGCCCATGCCCGCGAACCAGATCATCATAGGTGGGGGACAGGACCGTGGAGCCGCGCACGACGGGTGTATTCACAAAGCCATCAAAGCGTTGCGGGTCTCGTCCCAGATGGACCACCTCAGTGGCCGGCGCATGAGCGTTGCTGTTCTTGAGGGTTGCCATCGTGCTCTCCTGTCTCATCCGGCGCGGCGCAGGATAGCGTGAGCGCCGTGTGTCACAACAGTTTTGATGCCGCAGAGGGAGAATCGGCCCCAATACCGTGACAAGAGGTGGAAATGACAGAAGAATGTCTGCGATTTGCCTCGAAACCGGCTCGTTTTTGCAGCACATATCAGGCAAGCAGATCTTACCTGTATGCAAGGACACATTTCGTGAAACGCTTCCTTCTCGCCGCCGCCGGCGCATTGTTTATGACCGGCGCAGTTCATGCTGGTACACTGGATGACGTGAAGGCGCGGGGAACGCTCAACTGTGGCGTCACACAGGGGCTTCCCGGCTTCTCCTATACGGATGACAAGGGCGAATGGGCCGGGATGGACGTGGATTTCTGCCGCGCCATTGCCGCCGCCATCTTCGATGACCCGACCAAGGTGAAATTCTCCCCGCTTTCGGCGAAAGACCGTTTCACCGCTCTTTCCTCGGGCGCGGTGGATGTGCTCTCGCGCAACACCACCTGGACCATGTCCCGTGATACGACGCTGGGGTTCAATTTTGCCGGCGTCACCTATTATGACGGCCAGGGCTTTCTGGTGCGCGAGGCGCTGGGGCTGAAGAGCGTGCGGGAGCTGGAAGGCGCGTCCATCTGCGTGCAGACGGGCACCTCGAACGAGGTGAATGTGGCGGACTATTTCCGCGGGCAGGGCATGAAATATCGTGAAATCGTCGCCTTCGGCACGTTTGATGAGGCCATCAAGGCCTATCAGTCCGGCCGTTGCGATGTGTTTTCGGCCGATCGCTCGCAGCTCGCCGCCATGCGTCTCAAGCTGACAAACCCCTCCAGCCATGTGCTGCTGCCCGAAACCATCTCCAAGGAGCCGCTTGGCCCGCTGGTGCGGCATGGGGATGACCAGTGGTTCGATCTGGTGCGCTGGACCTATTTTGCTCTGGTGAATGCCGAGGAACTGGGCGTGACCAGACAGAATGTCGAGGAGATGCTGAAATCCACCGATCCCCGGCTGAAGCGCCTGCTGGGCACGGAAGGCAATTATGGCGAGGATGTCGGCGTGACCGCAGACTGGGTCGTCCGCATCGTGCGTGCCGTTGGCAACTATGGCGAAATCTATGATCGCAATGTTGGCCCGGGCACGCCTCTGGACATTGAGCGCGGGATCAACAATGTGTGGAGAAAGGGCGGCCTGCATTACGGCATGCCCGTGCGCTGAGGCCGCAAGGCCCGTTCTGACTTCCGCCGGCGCGCATCAGGTTCATGACCGGATGCGCGGGTGTTTCTGGAAGGTCCCCCGGCGCAAGGCGGGGGACTTTTCCCATTTGGGGGGGCCATATGCCGGATGCTCGCCAGCCAGGTGCACAGGTTCCGCTCCCGCCCGCCGGTCTCACGCGGGGCGGGGCATGGACAAGGTGGAGATGGACAAACCCGCATGTGCGCTCCGGCCTGATCCAGATTGTTCTGGCGGCTCTCCTGCTTTGGTTTCTCTGGTCCTTCTATGCCAATGCGCAGGCCAATCTCGACCGGATCGGCGTGAATTCCGGCTTCGGCTTTCTGGACCAGCGCGCCGGTTTCTCCATCAGCCAGACCCTGATCGCCTATGATGAGAACATGTCCTATGGGCGTGTGTTTCTGGTGGGGCTGCTCAATACCCTGCTGGTGGCGGCCTGCGGCATCGTGCTGGCAACGGTGTTCGGCTTTCTCATGGGTATCGCGCGGCTGTCCTCCAATGCCGTGATCCGCTTTCTCTCCGCGGCTTATGTGGAAGTGACACGCAACCTGCCGCCCCTGTTCCAGATCATGTTCTGGTATCTGCTGGCGCTTGCCGTGCTGCCGGGGCCCCGTGCCAGCTGGGGGCTCGGCCTTCAGCCCGTATTCAGCGGTTTTGCCGGAGCGCTGAATGCCCTCGGTCTCACCGCTTTTTCCAGCTGGATGGTGGGCGCTGCGCAGATGGTGGGGCCACCGCAGATATTTCTCAGCAATCGTGGTCTGGCCATGCCGCGCCTGTTGTTCGAGGATGGAGCGGGCTACGTCCTTGGCGCACTGGCGGTGGCGCTGTTGCTCTCCGCCGGCCTTGCCTATTGGGCGCGCCAGCGCAGGGAGCGCACCGGCCGGGCCTTCCCCGCCATGCGCTGCGCCATGGGGCTGGTGGTGCTTCTGCCACTGTTCGCCGCTCTGGCGACACATGTGCCATTTCATGTCGAGCGCCCGGAACTGCGCGGCTTCAATTTCTCCGGCGGCCTCAACATTATCCCGGAATTCGTGGCGCTGCTTCTGGCCCTTTCCATCTATACGGCGGGCTATATCGCCGAGATTGTGCGGGCCGGCATTCTTTCCGTGCAGCGCGGACAGATGGAGGCGGCGCGGGCGCTGGGGCTGAACAGGGCGCAAATGCTGCGTCTGGTCATTCTGCCGCAGGCGATGCGGGTCATCGTCCCGCCGCTCACAAGCCAGTATGTGAACATCACCAAGAACTCCACGCTGGGCGTGGCGATCGGCTATCCCGATCTGGTGTCGCTCTTCGCCGGAACCGTGCTGGAGCGGACCGGGCTGGCGATTGAGATCATTGCCATGATCATGGCCGTCTATCTCACCATTTCTCTGCTCACGTCCGGGATCATGACACTCTATGGCCGGCATATCGCATTGGTGGAGCGCTGAGCCATGGCGGATATGGAGGAGATGAAGAGGGGCGGATCATCTGTCGTGGCGTCACAAATCCTGCCCCCGCGTCCGCCGCCGGAAGGGCGCAGCGGCGTGTGGCGCTGGGCGCGGCGCAACCTGTTCGGTTCTCCGACGCAGGTGCTGCTCACCCTGTTCGGACTATGGCTGCTTTATGCCATCGTGCCGCCTCTGGTCTCGTTCTTCCTCACGGATGCGGTCTGGAAGGGGGAGAACCGCACGGCCTGCCTTCCGGCTGTGGACGGGGAAAATGTGGGTGCCTGCTGGCCCTTTATCCGCGCCAAGTTCGATCAGCTCATCTATGGCTTCTACCCGGCTGGGGAGCGCTGGCGGGTTGATGTGGTTTATGGGCTGGGTGCGGTTCTGCTGGTGCCGCTGATGGTTCCGCGCCTGCCGGGCAAGGCGGTGAATGCGCTGCTGTTTTTTGGTGCATTCCCGGTCGTTGCCTTTGTTCTGCTCACCGGTGGCCATCTGCGCCTTGCCCCTTTTCTGGGGGAGCTGTTACCCGGAACGGGCTTCTGGGGAGATGCTGCATTCTGTGCTCTCGGCGCTCTGGCGATTGTTGCCCTGTTGCGCCGGCATGACAGAAGCCGCGCCTTGCGCCGCGCCGTTCTGGCGCTCGTGCTGATCGGGCTTGTGCTGGCGGCGGTGACAGTCGATTTCGGGTTGGCACGTGTGGAAACGCGTCTGTGGGGCGGGTTGCTGGTGACGCTGGTGATCACCGTTGTTGGTGTCACCGTCTCCCTTCCTTTCGGGATCCTGCTGGCGTTGGGGCGTCGTTCCTCCTTGCCGCTGGTCCGCATCTGCGCGGTGACATTCATCGAGTTCTGGCGCGGCGTGCCGGTCATCACCGTGCTGTTCTTCGCCACCTATATGCTGCCCCTGTTCCTGCCGGGGGATCTGAGTGTTGATGCCTTGTTGCGGGCGCTGATCGGTGTCGCCCTGTTCGCGTCCGCCTATATGGCCGAGGTGGTGCGAGGCGGGCTGCAGGCGATTCCCAAAGGGCAGTTCGAGGGTGCGCAGGCGCTGGGGCTGAAGCCTGCACTGACCATGCGCCTTGTGGTGCTGCCGCAGGCGCTGCGCATTGTCATTCCCGGCATCGCCAACACTTTCATCGGCCTGTTCAAGGATACGACGCTGGTGATGATCGTTGCGATCTTTGATCTGCTGGGCGCGCTGCGGGCGGCGTTGACAGACCCCAACTGGGCCACGCCCACCACCCTGTTTACCGGGTTCGGCTTTGCCGGTCTGGTCTATTTTGCCTTCTCTTTCGGCATGTCACGGTATTCGATGGCGCTGGAGCGGCACCTGAACCAGAAGGAACGCGCATGACCCCAGACCTGACGGCTCGCCCTTCGGGGACGGCAACGCGTGAGGGCGCCGTTGCGATCGAGATGATCGATGTGAACAAGTGGTTTGGTGCCTTTCACGTGCTGCGGGATGTGAACCTGAGCGTGACGAGGGGCGAGCGGATCGTCATTTGCGGGCCATCAGGCTCCGGCAAATCCACGCTTATCCGCTGCATCAACCGGCTGGAGACGCATCAGCGCGGCCATATCCTTGTGGATGGTACCGAGCTGACGGATGACCTCAAGCAGATCGAGCAGGTGAGGAGCGAGGTTGGTATGTGCTTCCAGCACTTCAATCTGTTTCCGCATCTCACCATTCTGGAGAACTGCACGCTGGCCCCCATCTGGGTGCGCAACATGCCCCGCCGCGCGGCCGAGGAACTGGCCATGCAGTTTCTGGAGAAGGTGCGTATTCCCGATCAGGCCCACAAATATCCGGGCCAGCTCTCGGGGGGGCAGCAGCAGCGTGTGGCCATCGCGCGGGCCTTGTGCATGCGGCCGCGCATCATGCTGTTCGATGAGCCGACCTCGGCTCTGGACCCGGAAATGGTGAAGGAGGTGCTGGATACCATGGTGGAGCTGGCCAGCGAGGGCATGACCATGCTCTGCGTCACCCATGAAATGGGGTTTGCCCGTCAGGTGGCGGACCGGGTGGTGTTCATGGATGAAGGGCAGATTATCGAGATCAATGCGCCCGAGCCCTTCTTCTCGGCCCCCCGGCATGAGCGCACTCGGGCCTTTCTCAGCCAGATCCTGCGCTGAGCAGAGAGGGCGGAAGCGGGGCAGGCGGATGGCCGCCCCGCTCATCTGTTCAGGCCGGCAGATTGTCGATGAGGCGCGTGGTGCCCAGCCATGCGGCGGCTAGCAGGCGCACCGGCTCTCCCGGCGCCTTCAGCGGAGCCAGCGTCTCGGCATTGCGCGCAACCACATAATCCACCTTCAGGCCGCGCGTGCTGATCGTCTGGCTGGCGCGCAGCACGGCCTCTTCCGGATTGGTGCCGGAACCGATGGCGGTTGCCGCCCGCGAGAGCGCCTCATGGATCACTGGAGCCAGGCTGCGTTCCTGCGGGGTGAGATAGGCATTGCGGGAGGAGAGGGCGAGGCCATCAGCCTCCCGCAGCGTTGGCGCCGCCAGTACCTCGATATCCAGATCCAGATCCCGCGCCAGCCGCTTCAGCACCATGAGCTGCTGATAGTCTTTCTCTCCGAAAATGGCGCAGTCAGGCCGGCATTGCAGGAACAGCTTGCCGACCACAGTGGCGACACCCGTGAAGAATTGCGGACGGAAATCACTTTCCAGCCCGGCGGAAGGCCCTTCCACCGTAATGCGTGTGCCATAGCCGGCCGGATACATTTCCGCGACGCTCGGGGCATAGACCACATCCACCCCAAGCGCGGTGAGCTTCTCAAGGTCTGCATCAAAGGTGCGCGGATAACGGTCGAAATCCTCATTGGGTCCGAACTGGGCCGGATTCACGAAGATGGAAACCACGGTGCGCTGTGCCACTTCCTGCGCCTTGAGCACAAGGGATTCATGCCCGGCATGCAGCGCGCCCATGGTGGGGACCAGCGCCACTCGCTCGCCAGCGGCGCGGAATGTGCTCACCTGCGCCCTCAGATCCTTTACCGTGTGCACCACAAGCGGCTTGTTTGCCATTGTCCTGTGCCTTTCGTCCCCGCGTGCCTGCCTGCGCCGGATGCGCGTGCGGGGAGAGGGAGACTAAAACGCGACGGGGCGGGAGGGAAGATGCTGAAATGGGGCTGCCGCATACCCTTTGCCCTTGGTTAAGAAGGCGACACCACTTATGTGTGCAGGGGTGCAATGTCCGGAGGTTTCATGGCGACATCTGATGATGACAGGCGCACACGGGCTCCTTCCCGCTCTCCCATGGGGCAGCAGGGAGCCGGCGGATCTGTCTCGGCGCGCACATCCGGCCCGGTGCAGGCCTCAAGTGCGGAAGATGTTGCGCGCTTTCTCCAGGCCGTGAAGGCCACCCCATCCGCGCGCCCGGCCACAGGCACGGGGCGGCTGGCCTTTGCGCTGGACGCGACGGGCTCCCGTCAGCCCACCTGGTCTCTGGCCTGTGATATTCAGGCCGACATGTTCGCGGCTGCGGCGGCCTATGGCGGCCTTGAGATGCAGATCGTCTATTACCGGGGCATCGACGAGTGCAGGGCCTCTCCCTTTGTGGCCGATGCCGGCACATTGCGGCGGCTGATGAGCAAGATCCACTGCATGGGTGGCCTCACACAGATCCATCGCGTTCTGGGGCACCTGCAAAAGGAGGCGGAGCGTTCCGGCCTGAAGGCGGCGGTATTCGTGGGTGATGCGCTGGAGGAGGACCCGGATGCGCTCCATGCGGCGGCGGGGCAACTGGCCCTGCGCGGTGTGCGTCTCTTCATGTTTCAGGAAGGGCATGACTGGCAGGTGGAGGAAACCTTCCGCGCGCTGGCGAAGATCACCGGGGGGGCATATTGCCGTTTCGATGCCCATGCAGCGGCCCAGTTGCGCGCCCTGCTTGCGGCCGTGGCGGCCTATGCCGCAGGCGGACGGCCCGCGCTCGAAGCGCGCCGGGATGATGGAGCGCGCCTGTTGCTGGCCGCGCTCAAGCACTGAAAGGAATGGCTCTTGGTAGCCCTGATCGTTGGCGGCCTGCTGCTTGTCATCGCCCTTTATGGACTGAAAATCTGGACCGGGGCTGATCCGAGGGTCCTGATTCAGACAGCGAAACGCACTTTCGGCATCCTCGCCCTTGTGGGGGCGGCGGCCTCTCTCGCTCTGGGGCGGGTTGGCTGGGCAATGCCCCTTGGCATGCTGGGATTTGCCCTGCTCGGGCGGGGTGGACGACAGGGGCTTGGCGGCCTTTTTGGCGGTCTGGGCGGGAATGGAAATCCACCCAAGACATCCAGTGTGACGACCGCGGTTCTGGAAATGGAGCTGAACCACGATACGGGCGATATGCGCGGCCGGGTTCTGAGTGGCGCTTTTTCCGGGCGGAAGCTCGAAGAGCTGAACATTGCCCAGCTTCTGGATCTGCGCGCTGAGTGTGACGCGCAGTCCCTCGCCCTACTTGAAGCTTATCTCGACCGCCGGGCGCCCGCCTGGCGTGAGAACGCGCAGGGCGACACGGGTGGGGGGAATATGGGCGGCGCGTCCTCGCACAGCGGCGCGATGACGGAAGAGGAAGCCTATCAGATCCTTGGGCTTGAGCCGGGCGCGGAGCCCGCCCGCGTTCGGGAGGCGCACCGCACCTTGATGAAGAAAGTCCACCCCGACCACGGAGGAACGGACTATCTGGCGGCGCGGATCAATCAGGCCAAGGATGTGATTTTGCGCAAACATGGCTGATTCTCTTTGAATTCACTCAGTTCCGGACAGTCATGCAGGCGAACGCGTTACGCTTGAGTAAACGGCAAGCGGCTTCTGCGGTCTTTTTGTCGAGGCCGGCAAAGCGGGCGCGATACAGATCGTTGGAGCCCCGCGTGACCTTCTCTGTGTAGGGGTCGGCATTGCCCAGCAGCTCCACGGCCGTGGTGCGGGCAAGGGAGAGGCTCTGGCGGGCCTGGCTCTCGGCATTGAAGGCGCCGATCTGGATGGCCCAGCCTGAATCCGCGGAAGAGGGGCGGTTGTTGCTGGAGGCGCGCGCCGGCGTGGGGGCTGGCGTCGGCTCAAGGGATGCCGTCCGTGTGGTGCCGGCCGGCCGGGGCGCGGGGGCGGCGAAGCGGGAGGCTTCCTGCACGGCATCACGCGCATTGAAGTTGTTGTTGCTGAGCGCAGCCGTGGCCCGCTCCTCCACGGGAGACGTGGCCTGCCCATCCGGGCCGAGATAACCCAGAACACCGGCGGGCGTGTTGAACCCCTGACCGGCCTGCTCCGCCGAAGCGACGGCAGACTGCGCGGCATTGTTGCTCTCCCGCACGCGTGCGGCAGGGCGGGGAATGGTGGCGGTGCGCACGGCAACAGGAGCAATGGGAGCGGTGGAGCCGGCCATGGCCTGCGGCCGCTCGGCGGTGGAACCCGTCACCTCCGGTTCCGCTTCCGCGAGCACGATATATTCCGGCTTGGGAAGGGGTGCGACACTGTGAGGGGTGGCCTCTTCACGTGCGACAGCCTCGGGAACGGGGACATTGGACCGCGCGACAAGAGGATTCTCTGTCACACGCGGTGCGGTGCGTCGGCCCGCTGTGGCGCGCGGCAGATGTGTGGCGATGAGTTCAGCCATCTGCGCATCACGTGCGCGACCGGTCCGTCCGCCAAGAACGACGCCGATCACATAACGGCCATCACGCTTCACCGAGGTCAGCAGATTGAAGCCGGAAGCGCGGGTGTAGCCGGTCTTGATGCCATCCACGCCTTCCACCCGCCCAAGCAGGCGGTTGTGATTGGCAATCGAACGGCCCTGATAATTGAAGGAGCGGGTGGCGAAGTAGCGATACTGGCGCGGGAACCGATCCTGAATCGCGCGGCCGAGAATGGCCAGATCGCGCGCGGTCGTCACCTGACCGGGGTGGGGCAGGCCCGAGGCATTGTAGAAATTTGTGCGATGCATGCCGAGCGCGCGCGCCTTGCGCGTCATCATGGCGGCAAAATTGGCCTCGCTGCCGCCGATGGCTTCCGCGATTACCACGGCGACATCATTGGCCGAACGGGTCACGAGAGCCTGGATGGCATCATCAACGGAAATGCTGGAGCCGGCGCGCACCCCAAGCTTTGAAGGCGGCTGCGCGGCCGCGCGGGCCGAAACGGGCAGGCGGCTGTTTGTGGAGAGGCGACCGGCCTCCATCCTTTCAAACAGCAGATAAAGGGTCATGACCTTGGTGACGGAGGCGGGATGACGCAGGGCGTCCGCATTCTGGGCCTGAAGCACGCGCCCTGTATTGGCATCCACGATGATCGAGGATGAGCCTGTCTTCCACTGCTCCTTGGAGGACTGGGCCTGCGCCGGAGACGTGAAGGCGAACCCGGCGATCAGGGCCACGCCGAGGGCTTTGGTCAGGAGCGAGAAGCTCGCAGAAGCAGAACGCATAAACAATGCCCCGTATGATCGGTCGCTATTTGCACAGGACCGGACCAGGGTGGATTTCACGGCTTGCGCCCTTGACGCAGGCGCAAAGACGGCGTGGTCCGGCATGACCAGGGCACACCCTAGGGCCGCGGAGTTACCAGCGCGTAAATCTCGCACCTGCGACAATTGTGCGACGCACAAAAATATTGACATTTATGTTGCAGTGCATATTATTCGCTCATGGATGGATCTCAGACAGGCCATCCGGAATTGGCAGCGTATCGGCCACCACGGGTTGGCCGGGCACAGAATGAGGCTTCCCATGGTTCAGACCGCTGAAGAGTTCAAGCAGCTCAGCAAGGACAATATCGAGAACGCCGTGAAGAATTTTGGTGTTCTTTCCAAGAACGCTCAGGCGATCGCCGTCGAGATCGCTGATTACACCAAGACCTCTTTTGAGCAGGGTACTGCCGCGCTTGAGAAGCTGCTGGCTGCCAAGAGCCTGGATCAGGCCGCTGAAATCCAGCAGGCTTATCTGAAGGCCGCTTATGAGGGTGCGGTGGCTCAGGCTCAGAAGATCACCGAGCTGTACACCGAACTGGCCAAGGAAGCCTACAAGCCGTACGAAGGCGCCTTCAAGCCTTTCGAGGGTTCCTTCAAGCCCTTCGAAGGCGCTTTCAAGCCTTTCGACGGTTCTTTCGGCAAGTTCCAGGGCTGATGCTCAAGCCTGGCGAGGCGGGGCATCCCAGTCTCTCCGGGTCGCTGCCATAGCTCCGGATCTGTCTTTAGGTCAGGATGACATTCGAAAAAGCCCGGTCTTGCCGGGCTTTTTCATTTCAGCAGCTCTTACCTGTCGCAGCATGGCTTGCGGGGTAGATTTCAGGGCCGCAATGTGCGAGGGAGCAGGGCTGATAGGGCATACGGCGCGCAAAACCTGCAACCAATGCCTGTTTTTGGATCGCAGTGAAATTGCGTCGGTGCTTCTGCCAGTTTTTCAGGCTGGTGTGTGTAGCGCAGGTCAGAGTGCGGTGGACATGAAACAGACCGGCACATTCATTTCTCTCCCGGCCGTGCTGTCCGGGGATGACAAAACGCGAAATGACGATAACGGAGATGATACCTCCGTCATCACCCGCACCAGGACGCGGGCCAAGAAGCCGAGCCTGTATCGCGTGCTGCTGATGAATGACGATTACACCCCGATGGAATTCGTGGTGCATGTGCTCCAGCGCTTCTTCAACAAGAATGACGCCGAAGCGCACCGCATCATGCTGCATGTCCATCATCAGGGCGTGGGGGAGTGTGGGGTCTTCACCTATGAGGTTGCCGAAACCAAGGTGACGCAGGTGATGGATTTTGCCCGCAAGCACCAGCACCCCTTGCAGTGCGTCATGGAAAAGAACTGACGCCAGCTTCCCCTGCCCATGGAACGAACATGGCGGACTATTCCACAGCCGCCCGCCCTTGCGGCGGGTGGAACTGTCGCAGGCGCTATATTTGAACGGCTAGAAAACAGCCCCGCCGGCCTGCCTTGCGCGCGCCAGAGACACCCTTAAGCAGCTGTATCATATCACCAAATTCTGAACCGGGATGGCCCGCCCCGCCCTTGCTCCCGGGAAGGTGAAGCCATGTGACGGCACCTTTGGGCTTGCACAGGACGCCATCCGATACGAAGTTTAGGTAAACGGCGCACATGCCATGAGTTCCGCGATGCCTCGCGGGATGAGGTGAGGAGCGCGAAAGAGGTGTCGATGCCCACATTCTCCCGCAGCCTTGAGCAGTCGCTCCATCGTGCGCTGTCGTTCGCGAATGAGCGTCACCACGAATATGCGACCCTTGAGCATCTGCTGCTCTCCCTCATTGATGACCAGGACGCGGCTGCTGTCATGCGGGCGTGCAATGTCGATCTGGAAAAGCTACGGCGCAATCTGGTCGATTATATTGATACGGAGCTGGAGAATCTGGTCCAGCCCGGCTCTGACGATTCCAAGCCGACAGCCGGCTTCCAGCGCGTGATCCAGCGCGCGGTGATTCATGTCCAGTCCTCCGGGCGGGAGGAGGTGTCCGGCGCCAATGTGCTGGTGGCCATCTTCGCCGAACGGGAGAGCCATGCCGCCTATTTCCTGCAGGAGCAGGACATGACGCGCTATGATGCCGTGAACTATATTTCACACGGCATCGCCAAGCGCTCCGGCATGTCCGAGAGCCGCCCGGTGCGCGGTGCGGATGAAGAGGTCGAGACCAAGGGCACGGATGAAAAGCCGAAAAAGGCCAATGCCATCGAGGCCTATTGTATCGACCTGAACAAGAAGGCGCGTGACGGCAAGATTGATCCGCTGATCGGCCGGGACAAGGAAATCCAGCGCTCCATTCAGGTGCTGTGCCGCCGGCAGAAGAACAATCCGCTGCTGGTGGGAGATCCGGGCGTTGGCAAGACCGCCATCGCCGAGGGGCTCGCCCGGCGGATCATCGATGGGACTGTGCCGGAGGTTCTCTCGACCGCCACTGTCTATGCGCTGGATATGGGCGCACTTCTGGCCGGCACCCGCTATCGCGGTGATTTCGAGGAACGACTCAAGCAGGTGGTGAAGGAGATCGAGGCCGAGCCGAACGCCATCATGTTCATCGATGAGATTCATACGGTGATCGGTGCGGGGGCGACCTCTGGCGGCGCGATGGATGCCTCAAACCTGCTCAAGCCGGCGCTGGCCTCTGGCGCGCTGCGCTGCATGGGCTCGACCACCTACAAGGAATACCGCCAGTATTTCGAGAAGGATCGCGCCCTTGTGCGTCGCTTCCAGAAGATTGATGTGGCGGAACCGTCCGTGGCGGACAGCATCGAAATCCTGAAGGGGCTGAAGCCCTATTTCGAGGAGCATCACAAGCTGCGCTACACCAATGAGGCCATCAAGGCCGCGGTGGAGCTTTCGGCCCGCTATATTCATGACCGCAAGCTGCCGGACAAGGCGATCGACGTGATCGACGAAAGCGGCGCGGCGCAGATGCTGCTGCCGGAAGGCAAGCGCAAGAAGACGATCGGCCTGAAGGAAATCGAGGCAACGATAGCCACGATCGCGCGTATCCCGCCCAAGTCGGTCTCGAAGGACGATGCCGAGGTGCTCGCCAATCTGGAAGGCACACTCAAGCGCGTGGTCTATGGGCAGGACAAGGCGATCGAGGCGCTGGCCGGCTCCATCAAGCTGGCGCGCGCGGGCCTGCGGGAGCCGGAAAAGCCGATCGGCTGCTATCTCTTCTCCGGCCCCACGGGTGTCGGCAAGACAGAGGTGGCCAAGCAGCTGGCGGCGACACTGGGCGTGCAGCTCCTGCGTTTCGACATGTCGGAATATATGGAGCGGCATACGGTGAGCCGCCTTATCGGCGCGCCTCCCGGTTATGTCGGCTTTGACCAGGGCGGACTGTTGACCGATGGCGTGGACCAGAACCCGCACTGCGTGCTGCTGCTCGACGAAATTGAAAAGGCCCATCCGGACCTGTTCAACATTCTCCTGCAGGTGATGGACCACGGCAAGCTGACCGACCACAACGGCAAGCAGATCGACTTCCGCAATGTCATCCTGATCATGACGACAAATGCGGGTGCTGCGGATCTGTCCAAGGCGGCATATGGCTTCACCCGGAACAAGCGTGAGGGTGACGATACGGAGGCGATCAACCGCACCTTCGCGCCCGAGTTCCGCAACCGTCTGGATGCTGTCATCCCGTTCGGGCATCTCTCCGCGGATGTCATCCGGCATGTGGTGGAGAAGTTCGTGCTTCAGCTTGAGGCGCAGCTTGCTGACCGGCAGGTGACCATCGAGCTGACCGAGGCCGCCACCAACTGGCTGGTGGAGCGCGGTTATGATGAGCAGATGGGCGCCCGCCCCATGGCGCGGGTGATCCAGGAGCATATCAAGACCCCGCTGGCAGACATGGTGCTGTTTGGTGCGCTCAAGAAGGGCGGCCATGTGCGGGTGGTGGTGGAAGGCGAGGGGGCGGATTCCCGTCTCGGCTTCGAGTTTCCCGAGGAGCCGGCCGCGCCTTTGCCGGAAAAGGAAACCGGAGAAAAGCCAAAGTCCGCACCACAGCGGCGGCGCAAGCCTTCCGGTGATGGCAAGTCTCCCAAGGGGAAGGCGGATGGCGATGCCCCGGATGGGGATGACAAGGGCGGCAAGCCGGGCCCCAGAAATGGCGGGCGTTCCGGCAGCCCGGTGCCCAAGATGCCCCTGGCCAAGGTCTGATCAAAAGAAAACCCCGCACATATCATGTGCGGGGTTTTCTGTTTGCAGGACTCTCTCCGGCGCGTGCAACACCGCCCCTTGCAAGACCGGCTCAGGCTTCACCCAGACGCTTGGCCAGCCTGTGCGCCACTTCAAAGCTGCCATAGGTGCGTGCGCCCAGCGCCTGCACCGGGCGGATGCTCAGGCTGGAGGTCAGGAACAGCTCATCCGCCTGCTCCAGATCCGACAGGTGCAGCGAGGCTTCCTGTGCCCCCTGTCCCATCATCGCCGCACGCATCACGCCGGGTAACGCGCCATCATTCAGCGGTGGTGTGAGCAGCCGTCCTTCGATGACCGCGAAAATATTGGCGATGGTCGTTTCCGCGATTCGTCCCTGCGTGTTCAGCAGCAGGGCATCATCCGCGCCCTTTTGGGTCGCCTCCTGCCGTGCCAGAATATTATCCAGATAATTCAGGGATTTGACCTGACTCAGGGGTGAAAACTCATTGCGTCTTGTTACGGTGGCAATGATGAGGCGGGCAGGTGGGGGAGCAGCAGCGCCTGAAGCGGCAGTGATCATCACGGTTGGCTGCGGCTCGGCCGGGGGCAGAACGCCACGCGGGCCGGGACCGCGGGTCAGCGTCAGGCGCAGGCTGCCATCTTCAAGGGTGTTGGCGGCCCGCACACGCTCCAGATCCGCCAGAACATCACCTGCAGGAATGGGAATGCCCAGAATCTGGGCGCCGCGCATCAGGCGGGCATGGTGGGCCGGGAAACGCTGAATCCGGCCGTTTCGCACGCGCAAGGTTTCAAACAGGCCGTCTCCCAGCAGAAAGCCGCGATCCGCCGGTGCAATATGGGCGTCTTGCATATCCAGCAAATGGCCATTGAGCAGGCACTTCATGGGTCTCTCCGGGTGAGGAGGCCTGCCGCCGGGGCGTGGTGTGGATCGGTGCCCGACATATGGCCAGCCATGAGGGGGACGAGGAGCTGCCGGGCAGGCTCGCTGATTTTCGCATATCACGGGCGAATAAAAATCTTCTAGAAAGAGCTGTGCTGCATTGTCGCACCCTTCATTTCTGCAAGATGGCCCGTGTGTCGGATCTTCCTGAGCATTCTGAAACTGTGAAGCCTGTGCCGGAGCAGCCGGCATTCAGGTGGTTCCTGCGCGGAGTGCGCCACGCTGTCTCCATGCCCGGTCTGGTGCTCTTCGCCAGTTATGTCGGCTATGGCGCGTTGCTTCAGGGGGTGGATTTTCCAATTCTGGCCGGAGTTCTCAGCACCTATCTCATCTGGGCCCTGCCGGCGCAGGTCATTCTGGTCGGTGGATTGGCGGCGGGCACGGCCCTGCCGGCTCTGGCACTGGCGGTGATGCTGTCATCCATCCGCTTTCTGCCCATGGTGGTGGCTATTGCTCCATATATGCGCGGCCCGAGGCGCAGCCTGTTGCAGGAATTGTTCTGTGCCCATTATGTGGCCATGACCGTATGGGTGGAGGGGCTGCGCCTGCTGCCGCACATGCCGGGAGAGGGCCGGGTGCCCTTCACTCTCGGGCTGGGCAACATGCTGATCTTTCAGAGCATGATTGCCACCGCGGTCGGGTTCTACATGGCGGGTGAAGTGCCCCCGCCTGTCGCCGCTGGCCTGCTTTTCCTGACGCCCCTGTTTTTCTCTATCGTGCTGGTGCGTGGGGCAACGGCCGCGCTGGACTGGATGTCGCTTGCGGCTGGCGTGCTGCTCATTCCAGTGGTGCAATATTTCAGCCTTGGGGATGGTCTGGACCTGATGGTGGCAGGAATTGGGGGCGGCACCGCCACCTATGCGATCGACCGCATTTTCCTGCGCGGGCGCAGAAAAGGCAGGCGGGCATGAGCGAAAGCTATGCGCTGATGATCGTGCTTCTGGTTGGCTTTCTGCCGACGGAGATCTGGCGGACGCTGGCGGTGTTTGCCGGGCGGCAGGTGGAGGAGGGCAGCGAGGTCTTTCTCTGGGTGCGCGCCGTGGCGACAGCCTTGCTGGCCGCTGTAGTCGCGCGCCTGCTTTTTGTTCCGGCCGGTCCTCTCATGGCCGTTCCCCTGCTGGTCCGGCTGGGGTCCGTCGCCTTTGGCATCGCCATTTTCACCTGGGTCCGCCGCTCCCTCTTTCTTGCCATTCTGGGCGGCGAGGTGCTGCTGATACTGGCCGCGATGTGGTTTGCCCCCTGAGGGCGGGCAGGCACAGGGGCACGGACATGAAAAAAGGGCGCCCGTGAGCGCCCTTTTCCATCGGCTCGGGTTGCGGGGCACGAGGCCCCGCTTCCAGATCAGACCGAATAGTACATGTCGAACTCGACCGGGTGAGGCGTCATGTCGTAGCGCATCACCTCAGCCATCTTGAGGTCGATATAGGACTCGATGAAGTCCTTCTGGAACACATCGCCCTTGAGCAGATAGTCGTGGTCCGCCGCCAGAGCTTCCAGAGCCTCACGCAGGGAGCCGGAAACGGTGGGGATCTGCTTCAGCTCGGCCGGGGGCAGGTCGTAAAGATCCTTGTCCATGGCCTGGCCGGGGTCGATGCGGTTGAGGATGCCGTCCATGCCCGCCATGAACAGGGCAGCGAAAGCGAGATAGGGGTTCGCGCCCGGATCGGGGAAGCGGACCTCGACGCGCTTGGCCTTCGGGTTGTTGGTATAGGGAATGCGGCAGGAGGCCGAACGGTTGCGGGCGGAATAGGCCAGCAGCACCGGCGCCTCATAACCCGGAACCAGACGCTTGTAGGAGTTGGTCAGCGGGTTGGTGAAGGCATTCAGCGACTTGGCATGCTTGATGATGCCGCCGATATACCACAGGCAGTAGTCGGAAAGGTCGGCATACTTGTCGCCGGCGAAGAGCGGCTTGCCATCCTTCCAGATGGACTGGTGGACGTGCATGCCGGAGCCATTGTCACCGAAGACGGGCTTGGGCATGAAGGTCGCGGTCTTGCCATAGATGTTGGCGACCTGATGGATGCAGTACTTGTAGATCTGCAGATGGTCGGCCGCGGTCACCATGGACTGGAACTTCAGGCCAAGCTCATGCTGGGCGGAAGCCACTTCATGGTGGTGCTTCTCGACATCCACGCCCATGCCGGCCATCGCGCCAAGCATTTCGGAGCGCATGTCCTGCGCGCTGTCGATCGGGGGAACGGGGAAGTAGCCGCCCTTGGTCTTCACGCGGTGGCCGAGATTGCCGCCCTCATAATCCGTATCGGAGTTGGTGGGCAGTTCGGTACAGTCCAGCTTGAAGCCGGTGTTGTAGGGGTCGGCGCGGAAGCGCACGTCATCAAAGATGAAGAATTCGGCTTCGGGACCGAAGAACACCGCATCGCCAATGCCGGTGGACTGGGCATAGGCCTCGGCCTTCTTGGCGATGGAGCGCGGGTCACGGCTGTAGGGCTGGCCGGTGGTCGGCTCCAGCACGTCGCAGACCAGCGAGAGGGTGGTCTCGGCGAAGAAGGGGTCGATCGTGGCGGTGGTCGGGTCCGGCATCAGCAGCATGTCGGACTCGTTGATGGTCTTCCAGCCGGCGATGGAGGAGCCGTCAAAGGCGGTGCCTTCTGCCAGAAACTCTTCATCCACCATGCGGATGTCGAACGTGACATGCTGCCACTTTCCGCGCGGATCGGTGAAGCGCAGGTCGACATACTTCACGTCTTCGTTCTTGATCTTGTCGAGGACGTCCTGTGCCGTCTTGGTCGTCATGTGAGTTTCTGCCTTTCTGCGAAAAGAATAAGAAAACCGGAGGGGGTCAGATGGCGTCGAGCCCGGACTCGCCGGTGCGGATACGGATGGCTTCCTCAACAGGCGAGATGAAGATCTTGCCATCACCGATCCGCCCGGTCTGGGCGGCGCGGCGCACGGCATCGACGGCCTTTTCGACCATCTCGTCTGCCAGAACGACCTCGATTTTCACCTTGGGCAGGAAGTCCACCACATATTCGGCGCCGCGATACAGCTCCGTGTGGCCCTTCTGTCGCCCGAACCCCTTGGCTTCCGTGACGGTGATGCCTTGCAGTCCGACGTCCTGCAGAGCCTCCTTCACTTCATCAAGTTTGAAGGGTTTGATGATTGCCTCGATCTTCTTCATGCGCTCCGTCTCCCGGGCTCGGCTCTCTGCCGCATGGTCGAGCCGCAATGTGTAAAGCAGGATGCGTGCCATCTGCTGGTTTGTGGGCCGGAGCCGCCTTCGGATCGCAGACCTGCACTGAGATTGCACGTTTAATAGGCAGCGTGCCTATTAGCCAGTCACGCCGGGCCGGTAAAGGCCAAAGGCACTGTATATCAACTAGGCAGCCGGTCATACTGGCTCACTGGTAAAGGAGGGATGCAATGTACGAACTGCTTGATCCGAAACAGATGGGCCGTGCGGATCGTTGCGCTGTCGAAATGGGCGTCCCTTCTCTGGTGCTCATGGAAAATGCGGGGCAGGCTGTGGCCCGGTGCACGGCGCGCCATCTTGGCGCACCGGAGGCGGAAGGGGGCAGAAAGCGTGTTTTCGTGCTCTGCGGGCCGGGAAACAATGGCGGGGACGGCTTTGTCGCCGCCCGCCTTCTGGCCGGGCAGGGGTATGATGTGCGGCTCGCCTTGCTGGGTGATGTCACGGCCCTTGTGGGTGATGCCGCGGAGAATGCCAGACTCTGGACAGGTGCGGTCGAGCAACCCGAGGCGCTGGATCTCACCCGGGCGGATGTGATCGTTGATGCCCTTTTCGGCGCGGGACTGGGCCGGGATCTGGATGGGGCCGCCCGAGCGCTGGTTGAGCGCATCGCATCTTCCGGTCGTCCTGTCATCGCGGTGGACCTGCCATCGGGCGTGGATGGCGCGAGTGGCGCGGTGCGCGGCTGCAGTGTGCTGGCGGTGGCGACCGTGACCTTCTTCCGCCGCAAGCCGGGCCACATGCTGGAGCCCGGGCGGAGCCTGTGCGGCGCGGTCGATGTGGTGGATATCGGCATTCCCGAGGCGGTCCTTCACGATGTGCAGCCGGACACTTTTGTGAATCATCCCTCTTTCTGGGAGGCGGCCTTCCCCGTGCCGCGGGAGAGTGGACATAAATATGATCGCGGCCACACGGTTGTGGTGAGCGGCAGCGTGTGGACAAGTGGCGCGGCCCGGCTGGCGGCCCGCGCGGCGCTGCGCGGAGGGGCGGGGCTGGTCACCGTCGCGTGCCCAAGGGAATCACTGCCCCTGCATGCTTCCTCCTACGCCGCCCTCATGCTGCGCCCGATGGAGAGCGCGGATGATCTGGCCCATCTTCTGGAAGACAGGCGTCTGCATACGGTTGTGCTGGGGCCGGGGCTCGGAGTCGGGCCGCAGACATGTCGCAAGATCGAGGTGGCCGCGCCCGGCCGGCGCCTTGTTCTGGATGCGGACGCGCTCACCTCGTTCGCAGGTCGGCACGAGGATCTGGCTGGGTTTGTGGAGCGTTCGGAGGCCACGGTGATCACCCCGCATGAGGGGGAGTTTGCCCGGCTGTTCAGTGCCGTGCCGCAGGTGCAGGCGGCGTGCGGCAAGCTGGCCCGGGCCCGTGCGGCAGCCGCCACCCTTGGTGCTGTCGTGGTGCTGAAGGGGGCCGATACAGTGGTTGCGGCACCCGACGGGCGGGCGACCATTGCTGAAAATGCACCGCCCTTCCTTGCAACCGCAGGGGCAGGCGATGTTCTGGCCGGCTTCATCGCCGCGCTGCTCTCACAGGGCATGCCCGCTTTCGAGGCCGCATCCGCCGCGGTATGGCTGCATGGGGAGGCGGCCCATGAAGTGGGGGCCGGTCTCATCGCGGATGACCTGCCGGATGCCCTGCCATATGTTTACGGGCGGCTCATGCCACTTCTGGAGAGGGGCGCCTGAGAGGGCGAAAGGGGTTGCTGGCATGTGGATAGCCGCGGTTTGCCCGGAAGTCGCCCGATTTCCCGTTACGAAGCATGGTATAGGCTCTATTTTGTTGCTGTACCTTTCGCGGGGCATGATATAAGCCCCGACCCGACCGGTACGTGTGAAGCGACTGGTCGAGCCTCCCATGGTATGCGCCCTGTGGCGCCTGCTGCGGCATGCGGGCGTGGCGGAACTGGTAGACGCGCGGGATTTAGGTTCCCGTGACGCAAGTCGTGGGGGTTCGAGCCCCTCCGCCCGCACCAGTATGCCAGGGTCCTCCAGTCAGCCAGGCCATTGGCGGTTGGCGGTGAGGTGGGCATGCAAGGCCACGGTGCTGCGGGAAGCACCCAGGAGTTGAACGGAATTCCGCCCAGTGCGGCAGAGGATGTGAAGGCAAGACGATGCAGGTGACTGAGACCCAGGCCGAAGGCCTCAAGCGCGCGTTCCATGTTGTGGTGCCCGCAAGCGATCTCGACGCTCGGGCCGAGGCGCGCCTGGACGAAGTCAAGGGCCAGGTGAAGCTCAATGGCTTCCGTCCCGGCAAGGTGCCCACCGCTCACCTGAAGCGCATGTATGGCAAGTCCATCATGAGCGAAGTGATCGAGCTGGTCATCAATGAGGCCAACGGCAAGATCGTTGAAGAGCGCAGCCTGCGTCTGGCTCTGCCCCCCAAGGTGAAGCTGGCCAATGAGAGCGAGGCCGAAGCCCTGCTCGAAGGCGGCAAGGACATTGCCTACGATCTCGAAATCGAGATTCTGCCCACCATTGAGCTGGGCAACTTCAAGAACATCTCGGTCGAGAAGCCTGTCGTCGAAGTGAGCGATGAGGAAGTGGACGAGACCATCAAGCGTCTCGCCGATTCCAACCGTCCTTTCGAGGACAAGGAAGGCGCTGCCGCTGAGGGCGATCGCGTCACCATCGACTTCGCCGGCTATATTGACGGTGAGAAGTTCGAGGGCGGCTCTGCCGAGAATATCGATGTGATCCTTGGTTCCAAGGGCTTCATTCCCGGTTTTGAGGAGCAGCTTGTCGGCATTGCCGCCGGTGAGAACCGCACCATCTCCGTGACCTTCCCCGAGGAATATGCGGCGCGTGAGCTGGCCGGCAAGGCTGCCTCCTTCGAGGTCACCGCCAAGTCTGTCGCCGCTCCCGGCGAGCTGACCATTGATGACGAGTTCGCCAAGGGCCTTGGCCTTGAAAGCCTTGACCAGCTCAAGGAAATGGTGCGTGAGCGCACCGCTGGCGAGCATGCCGCGATTGCCCGCCAGAAGGTGAAGCGCGTTCTGCTTGATGCGCTGGACGAAAAGCACCAGTTCGAGGTGCCGGAAGGTCTGGTCGAGCAGGAATTCGCCGGCGTGTGGGATCAGGTCCAGCGTGATCTGGCTGCCCAGGGCCGCACCTTTGCGGATGAGGACACCACCGAGGAAGAGGCCAGGGCGGACTATCGCAAGATCGCCGAGCGTCGCGTGCGTCTGGGCCTTGTGCTCGCCGAGATCGGTGAGAAGAACAAGGTGCAGGTGAGCGACGAGGAAGTGACCCGCGCTCTGGTTGAGCGTGCCCGTCAGTTCCCGGGGCAGGAGCAGCAGGTGTGGGATTACTACCGCAAGAATCCTGATGCGATGGCTTCCGTGCGCGCGCCGCTCTTCGAGGAGAAGGTTATCGACTTCCTGCTGGGCGAAGCCAATGTGACCGAGAAGAAGGTCACCAAGGACGAGCTGTACAAGGAAGAGAAGGAAGACGAGAAGTCGGCCGAGGCCTGACGTTCTCAGACGTCGCCCGGCTGCCGGGCTCTTGACGACATCCGGCGGTGCGCGCCTCATGCGCGCCGCCAACGTTCCTGAGGGCTGAAGATGCGTGATCCCGTCGATACCTACATGAATTATCTCATCCCCATGGTGGTCGAGCAGACCACGCGCGGGGAGCGGTCTTATGACATCTATTCGCGCCTGCTGAAGGAGCGCATCATTTTCCTCACCGGGCCGGTGGAGGATGGCATGGCGACCCTTGCTGTCGCCCAGCTTCTCTTCCTTGAGGCGGAGAACCCGAAGAAGGAAATCTCGATGTATATCAACTCCCCTGGCGGAGTGGTGACATCGGGCCTCGCGATTTACGACACCATGCAGTTCATCAAGCCGGCGGTCTCCACGCTGTGCATCGGGCAGGCTGCCTCCATGGGCTCGCTTCTGCTGACGGCTGGTGAAAAGGATCTGCGTTTTGCATTGCCAAATGCGCGAATCATGGTGCACCAGCCTTCTGGCGGTTTCCAGGGACAGGTGACCGACATCATGCTGCACGCTCAGGAAATCCTCAGCCTGAAGCGTCGACTCAATGAAATTTATGTGAAGCATACGGGCCGCGATATTCGGGAAGTTGAAGACGCGCTGGAGCGCGACAACTTCATGACAGCCACTGCGGCGAAGGAATTCGGCCTCATCGATACGGTCGTCGAGAAGCGTCCGGCCGAGGAAGAGCAGAAGGCCGAGTGAGGTTTTGCACAAGGGGATGGCGCACGCGGGATGCTGCCCATTCCCTTGTTAAACCAGTGATATACGGTTTTTCTTCATATTCTGTTATCCATGTTTTCATGAAGTCAGGCCCCCATTCTGAAAAGAGTGGGGGCCTTTCGTTTGGGAACTTTCAGTCAAAGATTCACCGTTATGGTGTGGTCTGGTGATGAATCTGTTTCGCATGCTCCGGCGTTCCGGGCGGTGCGAAAAAAGAGGCGGGGCATGTGGGGAACTTCATCTGTTTGCCGCAAATGCCTTGATCAAGTCACCAGAGGGTGATTGGCTAACTCATTGCCAATCACCATATTCGGGTCTGGTCAGCTTCTTGCAGGCAGGCCCCAACTGGTGATCCGTACGACACAGGCGCATATGTGTCCGTATCGATAGGTCGTAGGAGACGAAGATGAGCAAGACCGGCGGCAGCAGCAGCAGCGATAGCAAGAATACGCTTTATTGCTCTTTCTGCGGCAAGAGCCAGCACGAGGTCAGGAAGCTCATCGCCGGACCGACCGTGTTCATCTGCGACGAGTGCGTCGAGCTGTGCATGGACATCATCCGGGAAGAGTCCAAGTCCTCGCTGGTGAAGTCGCGGGATGGCATCCCGACCCCGAAGGAAATCCGCAATGTGCTGGATGACTATGTCATCGGCCAGCAGCATGCGAAGAAGGTCCTCTCGGTGGCCGTGCACAACCACTACAAGCGCCTCAGCCACGCCACCAAGAATGGTGATGTGGAACTGGCCAAGTCCAACATCCTGCTGGTCGGCCCCACCGGCTCCGGCAAGACGTTGCTGGCACAGACGCTTGCACGCATTCTGGATGTTCCCTTCACCATGGCTGACGCCACCACGCTGACCGAAGCCGGTTATGTGGGTGAGGATGTCGAGAACATCATTCTCAAGCTGCTTCAGGCGGCTGATTACAATGTCGAGCGCGCGCAGCGCGGCATCGTCTATATCGACGAGATCGACAAGATCAGCCGCAAGGCGGACAATCCTTCCATCACCCGCGACGTTTCTGGCGAGGGTGTGCAGCAGGCCCTGCTGAAGATCATGGAAGGCACGGTTGCCTCCGTGCCACCGCAGGGTGGTCGCAAGCATCCCCAGCAGGAGTTCCTGCAGGTGGATACGACCAATATCCTGTTCATCTGCGGCGGCGCCTTTGCCGGTCTGGACAAGATCATCTCGTCCCGCGCCCAGGGCTCGACCTCCATCGGCTTTGCCGCGAAGGTGGCTTCGCCGGAAGATCGTCGTCTTGGCGAAGTGTTCCGCGAAGTGGAGCCCGAGGATCTGCTGAAGTATGGCCTCATTCCCGAGTTCATTGGCCGTCTGCCGGTTCTGGCGACGCTCGAGGATCTGGATGAGGAAGCGCTGAAGAAGATTCTGGCCGAGCCGAAGAACGCTCTCGTGAAGCAGTATCAGCGTCTGTTCGAGATGGAGAATGTCGAGCTGACGATCCATGAGGAAGCGCTGGGCGCCATCGCCCGCAAGGCTATCGAGCGCAAGACGGGCGCGCGCGGCCTGCGTTCCATCATGGAAGGCATTCTGCTGGATACGATGTATGACCTGCCGGGCCTTGAGGGCGTGGAAGAGGTTGTCATCTCCCGCGAGGTGATCGAGCAGAAGGCGCGGCCTCTCTATATCTACGCAGACCGCGTCAGCGACGCGGGAGCCAGTGCCTGAGGGCCATTTATACAGAACACTCCCCCGCGCATCACGCGCGGGGGGCCTTTTTGTGTTTGAATGCAAACCTGTTGCTTTTCCCCATTTCATTTCCGCACCGCACCGCGCCGCGCCCTTGAAACTTTCCGGGCGCATCTCCATCTTGGTTGAGAAAGATCCGGTCTCCGTGCTCGGACCTCATGCGGCCAGCGGCCTTCGCGGCATCAGCATTGAAAATCCGTTCCGGTATCCGGCTGCGCATATGCGCGGCAATGCGTCCGTGCGTGTGCACTTTGAAAGGATGAGGTCATGACGAGCCCGAAGCCGCGCCCCCCGCTCGTTGCTGGCGTGACGCAAACCTACCCGGTGCTTCCGCTGCGCGACATCGTGGTGTTCCCCCATATGATCGTTCCCCTCTTCGTGGGGCGTGAGAAGTCCATCCACGCTCTGGAAGAGGTGATGCGCGGCGATACCTATATTCTGCTCGCCACGCAGGAGAATGCATCGGATGACGATCCCTCTCCCGAGGCGATCTATAATGTCGGCACCCTCGCAACCGTTCTTCAGCTTCTGAAGCTGCCGGATGGAACGGTGAAGGTTCTGGTGGAAGGTGTGAGCCGCGCCCGCGTCTCGCGCTATACCGAGCGCACCGATATCTACGAGGCCGAAGCTGTTACCATCGAGGAAGAGGCCGGAGACGCGGTTGAGGCGGAAGCCCTCGCGCGTTCCGTTGTCACTGAATTCGAAAACTATGTGAAGCTGAACAAGAAGGTCTCGCCGGAAGTGGTGGGGGTTGTCGGCCAGATCGACGATCACTCCAAGCTGGCGGACACCATTGCCTCGCATCTGGCCGTGAAGATCACCGACAAGCAGCATGTGCTGGAAACCGTGAAGGTTTCCGACCGGCTGGAGAAGGTGCTCGGCCTCATGGAGAGTGAAATCTCCGTGCTGCAGGTGGAAAAGCGCATCCGCTCCCGCGTCAAGCGGCAGATGGAAAAGACCCAGCGCGAATACTATCTGAACGAGCAGATGAAGGCCATTCAGCGCGAACTCGGCGACGAGGACGGCAAGGATGACCTGCAGGAGCTGGAAGACCGGATCAAGCGCACCAAGCTGACCAAGGAAGCGCGTGAGAAGGCAACCCATGAGCTGAAGAAGCTCCGGCAGATGTCGCCCATGTCGGCGGAAGCCACCGTGGTGCGCAACTATCTGGATTGGCTGCTCTCCATTCCGTGGGGTGTGAAGAGCAAGATCAAGAAGGATCTGCCCTTCGCCCAGCAGGTGCTGGATGCCGATCACCATGGCCTCGACAAGGTCAAGGACCGGATCATAGAGTATCTTGCGGTGCAGAGCCGCGCGAACAAGCTCACCGGCCCGGTGCTGTGCCTTGTCGGCCCTCCCGGTGTCGGCAAGACCTCTCTGGGCAAGTCCATCGCCAAGGCGACAGGGCGCGAGTTCCTGCGCGTGGCGCTGGGTGGTGTGCGCGATGAGGCGGAAATCCGCGGTCACCGTCGCACCTATATCGGCTCCATGCCCGGCAAGGTCATCCAGTCCATGCGCAAGGCCAAGAAGGCCAACCCGCTGTTCCTGCTGGACGAGATCGACAAGATGGGCGCCGATTTCCGCGGTGACCCGTCCTCGGCCCTGCTTGAGGTTCTCGACCCCGAGCAGAACCACAGCTTCGCGGATCACTATCTTGAGGTGGAATATGACCTCTCGAATGTGATGTTCGTCACCACGGCGAACACGCTGAACATTCCGCCGGCCCTTCTGGACCGGATGGAGGTGATCCGCATCGCCGGTTACACCGAGGAGGAGAAGGCGGAGATCTGCCGCAAGCACCTCATCCCCAATGCCGTCAAGAAGCACGGCCTGGGGCCGAAGGAATGGTCCATCACTGATGACGCGCTGATGCTCGTGATCCGCCGCTACACCCGCGAAGCCGGTGTGCGTAATCTGGAGCGTGAGATCTCCACACTGGCCCGGAAGGCCGTGAAGGAACTGGTTCTCACGAAGAAGAAGGCGGTTCATGTCACGGCGGAGAATCTGGAGGAGTTCCTCGGCGTTCCGCGCTACCGCTATGGCGAGATCGAGCGGGAAGATCAGGTGGGTGTTGTGACCGGTCTTGCCTGGACCGAGGTGGGTGGCGAACTGCTGACCATTGAAGGCCTGATGATGCCCGGCAAGGGCAAGATGACGGTGACGGGCAACCTGAAGGATGTGATGAAGGAGTCCATTTCGGCGGCGGCATCTTATGTGCGCTCGCGGGCTGTGGATTTCGGCATCGAGCCGCCGCTCTTCGAGCGTCGGGACATCCACGTCCACGTTCCTGAAGGGGCAACTCCGAAGGATGGGCCTTCCGCCGGTGTGGCAATGGCAACCGCCATTGTCTCGGTGATGACCGGCATTGCGGTGCGCCGCGATGTGGCGATGACGGGTGAAATCACCCTGCGTGGCCGGGTTCTGCCGATTGGTGGATTGAAGGAGAAGCTGCTGGCCGCATTGCGCGGTGGCATCAAGACCGTTCTCATTCCTGAAGAGAATGCGAAGGATCTGGCGGATATTCCGGCGAATGTGAAGAACGCGCTGGAAATCATCCCCGTCTCCCGGATGGATGAGGTGCTGCATCATGCACTGGTGCGCCACCCCGAGCCGATCGTGTGGGAAGAAAAGCCGGTGGCGGCGCCTGTCGAGGGTGAGGACAGCTCCGGTGTCGTTGCCCACTGATGCAAGCGGGTAACAGTTGAGAGTGGGAAGGGCGGCATGTGGACCATGCCGCCCTTCTTATTTGCAACATCACATGTCAGAAAGCGTGCATTGGTGCGGGTTTGTCGTCGACTGTACTTGCAAAAGCCGCATTTTCCGTGATTCTCGCGCGGATCGCTGGAGCGTAACTCCCGACGATTCGAATTTTGACAATGGAAGGGAATGGTCAGATGACCACCAAGAACGAACTGATCGCCGCGGTGGCCGAAGAGGCCAAGCTGACGAAGACGGCCGCCGCCGCCGCCGTGGACGCCACCTTCGACATCATCGCCAAGGCGCTTCAGCAGGGTGAGGAAGTCAAGCTGATCGGCTTCGGCAGCTTCTCGGTGGTGACCCGCGCTGCACGCGAGGGGCGCAATCCGCGCACCGGCAACCCGGTGAAGATCAGCGCTTCCAAGGCGCCCAAGTTCACCCCGGGCAAGGGTCTCAAGGAAGCCGTCAACAGCTGATTGAGACACCGGGCGCCGTGTATATGCACATGGCGCCCGCATAACCATGGAGCTTATCATGCTCCATGGTCTCATTTTTCTGTCTTGCGTCGCGTGTACAACCAAAGCCCTGTTGAGAGCATCAGATGGGGCCTTGCCGCGGCAGGTTGTACAGCATACAAACGCGCTTCAAAATATGAAAGTGGGCGGTTAGCTCAGTTGGTAGAGCATCTCGTTTACACCGAGAGGGTCGGCGGTTCGAGCCCGTCACCGCCCACCATGTTCTTCAATTCCCGGATATGATTTTAGACTGCTGTCCTTATGGAGTGACAGACTTCTGTCGCTTCTGAACAGCCGTGTCCCGGCATCCGCCAGGAAAAGGCGGACGCAACCACCGCCATCTTCATGGGGCCGTCTCCGGCACATCACTCAAGCACGGCCGCTTTCAGCAGGCACACCATGAAAGCGCGCGCTGGCACATCGTTGATATTGCGAATGATGTGACGATGATCACAGCGATAGCGAATGGTTTCGCCTTCCTTCACTGTTTCGATCATCTCGCCAACCGTGACCTCAAGAGCGCCGGAAATGACAGTCAGGCATTCGACGGCACCACGCTGGTGGCCTTCGGAATCCAGCTCGCCACCGGGCTCGGCCGTGACATCATAATATTGCAGCCATTCGACCGTCTTGATCCATCCGATGATTGAAAGCCGGACCTTGCCGTCTTCTGAAAGCAGTATCGGGGTATCGGCGCGGGTGAGCTTTTCAATGACCGGGCTGTCATCCTCGGAGGCCAGAACCCGCTCGACAGACATGTCCAGCGCCTGGGAAAGACGCCAGATCGTGGCCAGTGTCGGGTTGGTCTCGTTGCGTTCGATCTGGCTGATGATGGATTTGGCAACGCCGGACTGTTCCGCCAGCTCGGAGAGCGACAGATTGTAAGCCTTGCGCAGACGCTGAATGGTCTTGCCCAGCTGTCCGGTCAGGATCTGTGCGCCGGATTCGAGCGTGTTGCTCCCACGATCTTTGACAGCCATGAATGCAACCCTTCCACCGAACATGTGTTCGATATAGCGGACGCAGCCCGGCTTTTCCAGTCCTGCCGCCTGTTGCTCAGCTCTGCTGCTGGTCCAGAAGGGGCCAGAGCGCATGGAAATGATGCACCGGCCCATGCCCTTTGCCCACATGAAGCTGATCCGCGGCCGCAATGGCGGCGCTGATATAAGCCTTGGCGCGCATGACGGCCTTCTCAAGCGGCAGCCCCAGAGCAAGGCCGGCAGCGATGGCGGAGGAGAGGGTGCAGCCCGTGCCATGGGTGTTGCGGGTATCATGGCGCGGTGCGGGTAGGCGCAAGGTGCCGTCCGGGCTCACCAGAAGGTCGACACTGTCCGATCCCTCCCCGTGGCCGCCTTTCATCAGAACCGCGCGCGCACCCAGTTTCAGCAGGGCTTCTCCCTGGGCCTGCATTTCCTCCTCAGTGCTGGCGGGGGCGGTGTCCAGCAGGGCGGCGGCTTCAGGCAGGTTGGGGGTGATGAGATCTGCCAGCGGCAGCAAATGCTGCTTCAGCGTGTCCACGGCGTCCGCAGTCAAAAGACGCGCGCCGGAGGCCGCGATCATCACCGGGTCAAGCACAATGGGGCGCACGCCGGCGCGACGAAGTCCCGCCTCGACAGCGCGAATGGCCCCGGGGCGCGAGAGCATGCCGATCTTCACCGCCCGCACATCCAGATCGGAAAAAACCGCATCCATCTGGGCTTCGATAAAGGCGTCCGGCACATCATGAATGGCGCTGACCCCAAGCGTGTTCTGTGCCGTGAGCGCCGCGATGACGCTGGCACCGAAAACGCCGAGAGCGGAAAAGGTTTTCAAGTCGGCCTGAATGCCGGCCCCGCCGCCGGAATCAGAGCCGGCGATGGTCAGGGCGATAGGGGGCGCGCTGTTGAGCAACGGTGCACTCCTTCAAGGATGCGGCACATGGGCCCGCTGGAAAATCCTGTATTCCCAGCCTCTATGGCATGAGGGCGACCCGAAGGCCATGGGCGCATTGGCGCATGATGACAGGAGAGACTTGCGCGGGCGCGCGCATTTGTTCACCTTGCGCGCCAACAAGCTGCGCATCCATATGCCCGGAGAGTGTCGTGATCCCCTTTTTCGTCCAGATCAAATGCCATCTCGGCAAGGCCTATGAAGTGGCGGATATGCTTGCCGATGCGGAAATCGCCTCGGAAATCTATTCCACCGCCGGTGATTATGACCTGCTGGTGAAGTTCTATGTGGAACCGGGTACCGATATCGGCCAGTTCGTGAACCAGCAGGTACATGTCATTCCCGGCATACGGGACACGCACACCATCATTACCTACAAGGCGTTCTGACCCTTTCAGCCCTTCTGCAAGATTGCGGCGGATCTGGCGCATGGTGCATTGCGTCCCGCGAATGTGCTCGCTATTGCTGAGCGCGCCCCGGTGGGGAGCCGTGCGCAAACGCGAAGCGCATCCGAGGAGAGATCATGAGTCTGGTTTACCGGCCCGATATTGATGGTCTGCGCGCGATCGCCGTGGGCAGTGTCGTGCTGTTTCATGGCGGGTTCAAGTTTGTTGGCGGCGGGTTTGTCGGCGTCGATGTGTTCTTCGTCATCTCCGGGTTTCTGATCACCTCCATCATCTATCCGGATATGGTGGCGGGGCGCTTTTCTCTGGCGGATTTCTATGACAGGCGTATCCGGCGCATTCTGCCGGTGCTGTTCCTGGTTCTGGCGGTCACGACGCTTCTGTGCACGTTCACCCTTCTGCCTGCGCAGATGGAGGAATATGCCAGATCGCTCGGGCCTGCCGTGCTGTTCTACGCCAACATCCATTTCATGTGGCTGGACTCCTATTTCGGGCCGGTGGCTGAACAGATGCCCTTGCTGCATTTGTGGTCTCTGGCGATCGAAGAGCAGTTTTACATCGTATTCCCCCTGTTTCTGTGGCTTTTGGCCAGGTTTGCGGGCGTTCGGACCACCATATGGTTTCTGGTTCTGGTGGCGGTTCTTTCGCTCGCTCATGCCGAGATCGAGTTTGCCGGGGACGCACGCCGGGCGTTTTACCTGTTGAGCTGCCGTGTCTGGGAGTTTCTCTTCGGCGCCTTTCTGGCCATAGCGCCGCTGCCGAAGATAAAGCACAGGACCGCAAACATTCTGGGGCTTCTCGGGCTGGTGGCGTTGCTGGTGCCGGTTTTTGTCTATCGGGAATCCACGCCTTTTCCCGGTGTGCATGCCCTGCCGCCGGTGCTTGGCACGGCCCTGATCATCTTTGCCGGAATGAACGCCCCGACGACGATCGTCGCGCGGGTTCTTGCGATGAAGGGCTTCGTGCAGATCGGGCGGATTTCCTATTCGCTCTATCTGTGGCACTGGCCCCTGCTGTCTCTGGCCTTTGTCTATAAGGGCCGCCATCTCACCAATCTTGAAGCCGGCATTCTCATCCTTCTGGCGATCGGTCTTTCCTTTCTCTCCTGGAAATATGTGGAGATGCCGCTGCGCAAGCCGCAGGCTTTCTTCGGCCGGCGCAGCTACAGGTTTGCCGGGGCCATACTCGGCATTGCCATTGTGTTTGCCGGTGCGCGCGGGCTTGAGGCGATCAACGGGCAGCTCTGGCCCAATACGCCGTTGGGCGAGAAAGCCAACAGTGTGGTGGCGCAGGTGCGCACCCCGCGTGAATGCGATGAGGCCGAGCGCAAGGCCGCACCGAAATTCGATCTGGCCCGCACCAATTGCATCATGGGGCCCGGAGCCGCGACAGGGAAATATGAGGTTCTGGTGTGGGGCGACTCGCATGCCGGCTCCACCTTCTCGGGCATTGGCGAGGCTGCGGAGCGTTTGGGCCTGACCACCCGGCTCATCAGCCGCCCGGGCTGTCCGCCACTGGTCGGGGTTCTTCCGGCGGTGCGCAATATCATCGATCATCCCTGTTTCGATTTCAACGCGGCGGTGCTGAAGGAGATCGAGAAAGCCAAGCCACGCCTTGTGGTGCTGGTCGGGCGCTGGGCCATGTGGACCCACTATACACGCGAGGGTGTCGCGGCCCTGCTCATGCCGGACCTGCCGGATGCCCAGGAGCCCACACGCGAGGTGAGCATCGCGGTCTTCCCGGTCGCGGTCGAGCGCACCATTCAGGCCATTCGCGCGGCCGGGGCGAATGTGCTGATCCTCGGGCAGGCCCCGGAATTTGTGCAGCAGCCGGCCCAGTGCGTGGCCTATCGCGAATATTTCATTGGCGATTCTTCCGCCTGCTATACGGCGCCGCGGGAAAAGAGCACGCTGTTTGTCAGCCCCTCCAATGCCGTGATTGCGGAAAAGGTGAAGGACCGGCCGGGTGTCTCGGCGGTTTATCTTCAGGATGTCTTCTGTGATCAGAAAACCTGCACATCGGGGCAGGGGGAGGAGTTCTATTACAGGGATCAGGACCACATCACGCCTGAGGGCGCGCGCATTGTGGGCCAGTTTCCCGGCGTGATATCGGCGCTTGAGGCCGTGGCCACGCGGGTGGATACTCCCCGGCCGGAAACCCCGAACTGAGCCGTCATCCGCGACGAGAGGCTGTCATCATGAGTTATCTCATCGTCTTTATCGGGGCCGGTATTGGTGGCATGTGTCGCCACTTCATGAATGTGGTGGTGACAGGCTGGGCCGGCAGCACCTTTCCTCTCGCCACCTTTCTGGTGAATGTGAGTGGCTGTCTGATCATGGGGCTGCTGATCGGTTATCTCACATTCCGCAGCGGCGGCGCGGTTCATCCCGGCCACCGCCTGTTCTTCGCCACGGGTGTGCTGGGCGGCTACACGACATTCTCCGCCTTTTCGCTGGATGCGATGCTGCTGGTGGAGCGCGGGGATATTTCACTGGCCCTGCTTTATGTCGCAGGTTCCGTAGCGCTGAGCCTCATTGCCGTATTTGCCGGTTTTTACCTGATGCGGGCCGTGGCCTGACCGGATTCCCGCCAAAACCGTCTGCGCCGCGTGACGCGACAGGCCGCATGCTCTATTGGTCTGGGCAAATTTCCATTTCGTGGCGCGAGGACATCCGCTCATGGCGGTCGAGTTGAAGACGGTGACTGAGGACGAGGCGGACATGCGCCTCGATCGCTGGTTCAAGTTGCATTATCCGGACCTGTCATTCGGTCATCTGCAAAAACTGGTGCGCACGGGGCAGGTGCGTGTGGATGGCGGCCGGGTGAAGACCTCATCCCGGCTCGCGGCGGGCCAGAGCGTGCGCATTCCTCCTCTGGGAGGCGATGAAGACCAGCCGGCCGATGAAAAGGGGCAGGGCGCTGCGCCCGAGGCCAGGCCGGGTGCCGCCCGCGCCTCCACCCCCACGCGAGCCGATACGGGGAGAGAGGCGCCTGCCGGTCGCGGGGCGCGCAAATATCTTTCAGACAGCGAGTATCTGCGCTCCCTCATCCTCTATGAGGATCGTGACGTGATGGTGCTGAACAAGCCGTTCGGTCTTGCCGTGCAGGGTGGTTCCGGCATCACGCGCCATGTGGATGGATTGCTGGAGACGATGACAGGCAAGGATGGGCAGCGCCCGCGCCTTGTCCACCGCATTGACAAGGATACCAGCGGTTGCCTGCTCATCGCGAAATCCCGCCTCGCGGCCTCGGTCATGGCCAAGAGCTTTCGCTCGCGTGAGGCGCGCAAGGTCTATTGGGCTGTCGTGCCCGGCGTGCCGAAGCCCCGTCAGGGCCGGATCTCCACCTATCTGGCCCGCGATGAGGAAGAAGAGCGGATGCGCGTGGCCCGCCATGGGGAGAATGAGGCCAGCCATGCCGTGACCTATTATGCGGTGGTTGACCAGGCGGCCCAGAAAATGAGCTGGCTGTCTCTCAAGCCGGTCACGGGGCGCACCCATCAGTTGCGCGCGCATCTGGCCCATATCGGCCATCCGATTCTGAGCGATCCCAAATATTTCAATATCGAGAATTGGGAGATGCCGGGCGGCTTGCAGAAGAAGCTGCATTTGCTGGCGCGTCGTATTGTCATTCCCCATCCGCGCGGGGAAGGCCTGATCGATGTATCCGCGCCCCTGCCGCATCACATGGCCCAGTCCTTCGCGGTGCTGGGCTTCGATGCCAGCCAGTATGACCCGATACTGGAATCCCCGGAAGGCTGAGCGGCTTTTGTCTCTCCTCCTGCGCCATTGCAGCTTGTGCATGGCGCAGGGTGGTGCGCGCGCAAAGGCCCGCTGATCCTCCTCAAACACTCCGGGGCGCTGTGCAATGGAAGCAGGGCAGCCGCGCCCCGCATGCGCTTGCGACTACAGTGACTTTCCTTATGGTGGTCCAGGTATTAAAAGACGGCTTCAAAAGCGGGGGCCTGTCCGGTTCATGCCTGTATTGGTGAGCTGGATTCGGCCTTTCAAGTCTTGCTCCAGGGAAATTGGCCCATGAAACCTTTGCTCGCGCTCTCGCGCGGCATAGATGCGCTCAATGTGCGCATCGGCAAGCTCTCCTCCTGGCTCATCCTTGTCGCCATCGTGGTGTCATCGGTGAATGCCGTGGTGCGCAAGCTGTTCGATGTCAGCTCCAATAGCTGGCTGGAACTGCAATGGGTTCTGTTTTCCGCGGTTTTCCTGTTTTGTGCCTCCTGGACGCTGCGTGACAACGAGCATATCCGCATCGATATTCTCAGCAGCCATCTGAGCAAGCGCATGCGCGATGGAATCGACATTTTCGGCCATGTCTTCTTCCTGCTGCCGTTTTCCCTGCTGCTGCTCTGGACATCCTGGCCCTTCTTCCTGAAGTCCTTCTATATCAACGAGCAGTCCCTGAATGTGGGCGGGCTGCCGCAATGGCCGGCCAAGCTGCTCGTGCCTGTGGGCTTTCTGCTTCTGACCCTTCAGGCTTTTTCCGAAATCATCAAGCGTGTGGCCATCATGACCGGCCGGCTCGAGGACAAGGCATCGAGTGACGAGAACGGTCCGATTGCTCTGGCCGCCGAGGCTGAGCGGCTGATGACGGCACAACAAGGCGGTGATGATGCCGCCGAACAGCGCTGAGGGCGAAATGCGCAATTCTGGTTTGGTGCGGTTCGCGCTTCTTCTGGCATGTGTTGTGGCGCTGGTGGCCTTTCTGCCGGATGCCGCGCTGGCGGCTGATGGCAGCTTCAGCGGCTGGTTTGCCCACAATATGGCGCCCATCATGTTCGTGGCGTTGGTCTTCTTCCTGCTGCTGGGCTACCCCGTCGCCTTCTCGCTGGCGGCCAATGGCCTGATTTTCGGGGCGATCGGCATCTATCTGGGCCTGTTCCGGCCGGATTTCTTTCAGGCCATGCCTGAACGAATCTATGGCACCATGAACAATGAGGTGCTGCTGGCGGTGCCCTTCTTCACCTTCATGGGCCTCATTCTTGAGCGCTCGGGAATGGCTGAGGATCTGCTGGATACCATCGGCCAGCTTTTCGGCTCCGTGCGTGGCGGCCTTGCCTATGCGGTGATTTTCGTCGGCGCCCTGCTGGCGGCGACCACCGGCGTGGTGGCCGCATCGGTCATCTCCATGGGGCTGATCTCGCTGCCGATCATGCTGCGCTATGGGTATGACCGGAGGGTTGCGACAGGTGTCATCGCCGCCTCAGGAACGCTGGCGCAGATCATTCCGCCCTCTCTGGTTCTGATCGTGATGGCGGACCAGCTCAATCGTTCGGTGGGTGACATGTATGCGGGCGCATTGCTGCCGGCTCTGGCCCTCACCGGAGTGTATGCGCTCTATATCTTTGTCGTCTCGATCTTCTTCCCCTCGGCAACGCCCGGCCTGCCGCCCGAAGCGCAGACCCTGCGGGAGGCCGAGGCCGCTCCCGCCATGCCGCATATTCTCGGCGCGCTGAGTGCTGCCGGCTTTGCCGTTCTGATCGCCACCGGTTCATGGCCGGCCATGACCGCAGATGTCCTTTCGGAAACAGTGAATATGGCTGTGTGGGGCGTTGGGTCCTTCATCGTCCTTTATGTCGTGATGAAGGGTGTGGCGCGTCTCATCACGCCTTCGCTTTTCATCATTGCCGCCGTGACGATCGCCGCCGCCATCTGGCTGCTCAACAATGCCCAGCTCAAGTTTGGCGTTGATTATATCGTGCTGGCGATGAGCGTTACGGTTGGTCTGGCGTTCATTCTGGCCGTGGTGAATCGCGTGTTCCGCCTGAAGCTGCTCTCCCGCATCGCGGAACAGGTCATCTTCGTCATGGTGCCGCCGCTGGCACTGGTGTTTCTTGTTCTGGGCACCATCTTCATCGGCGTCGCCACGCCCACGGAAGGTGGCGCCATGGGTGCGCTGGGCGCCCTCGTTCTGGCGCTGGCACGTGGCCGGCTGAAGTTCGACCTGTTGCAGCAGGCCACCTATTCCACTGCGCGGCTTTCCGCATTCGTGCTGTTCATCCTGCTGGGCGCGCGCGTGTTCTCACTCACCTTCTATGGGGTGGATGGACATCTGTGGGTGGAAGAGCTGCTCGTGTCGCTGCCGGGCGGTGAGCTGGGCTTCCTCATCGCCGTCAACGTGCTGGTATTCTTTCTGGCCTTCTTCCTCGATTATTTCGAGCTGGCCTTCATCATCATTCCCCTGCTGGGGCCCGCGGCGGACAAGCTGGGCATTGATCTCATCTGGTTTGGCGTCATCCTTGCGATGAACATGCAGACCTCGTTCATGCATCCGCCCTTCGGCTTCGCCTTGTTCTTCCTGCGTTCTGTGGCCGCGAAGACACCTTATGTGGACCGCGTGACGGGCCATACGATGCAGCCTGTCACCACCGGGCAGATCTACTGGGGTGCGGTGCCCTTCGTGTGTATCCAGCTTGCCATGGTGGCCCTTATCATTGCCTTCCCGCAAATGGTGACGCACTACAAGTCCGGGCATGTGGAACTGGATGAGCAGCAGATTCAGCAACAGTTCGACAGCCTGACGCCAGGCCTTGAAGAACCGCCCCCGCCGCCTCTCGACTTTGGCGGGTAACTGTCATCCATAATGCCGTCCAAGTCCGGCGGTACCTCATCGCCGGATACAGAAGGGAAGGGCAAGTTTGATGGAAAAGGATCAGAGAACCTGTCCTTCCTGCGGTGCAGAAGTCTTTCCGGATGAGACGCGATGCCCTGTCTGCCATCATGCCTTGCGCACGGGAACGCTGACCCGTGTTCTGGTTGGTGTGACCGGGACGGTTGTGGCCTTGCTCGCCGGGGCAGGTGTGTGGTGGGTGCTCTCCGATACCGGCAGCCAGAAGGCGGCTGCCCCGGCGGCGCCATCCGTTGTCGAACAGCCTGCCGCTGAGGCCGCTGCACCTGAAGCCAGCATGCCGTCTGCCGCGGTGACCGCTCCGCCGCCAGCTTGGCCGCAGGATGGCGAGGCAAGCGCCACCGGGCAGGCAGAATCTGAGGCAAAGCCCGCAGCCCCTCAGGCGCAGCCGCAGGAGCCCATTGTTCCGGCAACGGTTGAAGAGCGTCAGGCCTTCGCCAAGGAAACCGAGCAAAGCCTTTCCAAGAATGGGCTGGACCTTTCGGTCTCCACCTCCGGCGCGGAACACAAGACCCTTGTGATGACCTTCAATTATCCGGCTGCATCCACGGCCGAACTCATCGTGGCCGGCCCCTTCCCCCGGCAGTGTGAACGACGCGGTTTCACGCGGATCCTGTTCGTGGATCCCGGTGAATCCACATTCGTTTATGATATCGCCACCCAGACCCTCAGCTCGCGGTGAACTCATGACCTCCAATGCACCGCTTCTGGTGTTGTTTGATTGTGATGGCACTCTGGTGGACAGCCAGCACATGATCGTGGCTGCCATGCATGGTGCTTACGCCATGAATGGACGTACGCCCCCCGAGCGGGAGAGGATCCTGTCGATTGTGGGTCTGTCCCTGCCGGAAGCCTTCACCAATCTGGCGGAAGGCGAGGAGGGCTATCCTGTCATGGCGATGGCGGAAGCCTACCGCACCTCTTTCATGCAATTGCGCGATGCCAATCCGCCGGAGCCGATGTTTCCCCATGCGCGGGATGTGCTGAGCGCCTTGCGCGCGCGGGATGATGTGCTGCTGGGCATGGTGACGGGCAAGGCCCGCCGGGGGGTGGATCGGGTTCTGGACGCCCATGACATGGTGGGCTGGTTCGACACCATACAGACCGCGGATGATGCCCCCTCCAAGCCGCATCCGGCCATGGTGTTTCAGGCCATGCAGGAACTGGGGGCGGAGCCATCGCGGACGATTGTGGTGGGCGACACGGCTTTTGATATGGCCATGGCCCGCTCGGCCCGAGCCGGTGCCCTGGGTGTTTCATGGGGGTATCATCCGGTGGAGGATTTGCGCACCGCAGGCGCGCACCTTCTGGTGAACCAGTTTACGGATGTGCCTGAGGCCCTGGAGCAGATTTCCGGTGAACTCGCGCGCGCTACAGAGCGCTGACAGGAGAGGGCGATGCGGGACTTTCTGACGGATCTGGAAGATGGCGCCCTGCCTGAGGATCCCGTCGCGCGTGCCCGTGCGGCGCAGCGAGCACCCTTGCCGAAGCGCTTCTACAAGGACGTGACCATCGGCGAGGAAGCCGGTGGCGTTTTCACCATTCTGCTGGATGGTCGCCCCGTACGCACTCCGGCCCGCGCCCGGCTCGAGGTGCCGACACGGCCGCTGGCCGAGGCGCTTGTGGCGGAATGGCAGGCGCAGGAAGAGGAAATCGATCCATTCTCCATGCCACTCACCCGCCTGGTGAATGTGGCCCTCGACCGGGTGGCTGCGGAAGTCGATACGGTGAGGGACGAAGTGGTCCGCTATGCCGGCAGTGACATGCTTCTGTACCGGGCAGAAAGCCCACAGGGGCTGGTGGATCGGCAGGCGCGGCATTGGGATGATGTGCTGGACTGGATGCGTGATGCCCATGGCGCGCGCTTCTATCTGGCGGAGGGCATTTGCCATGTTGCCCAGCCGGAAAAGGCCCTCGCCAGGGTTCGCGCCCTTGTGCCCGAGCAGCCTCTTGAACTGGCTGCGATCCATTCCATGACCACGCTCACCGGCTCGGCCCTGCTGGCTCTGGCTGTTGCATATGGTCACAAGGATGCGGTTGCCGCCTGGGGTGCCGCGCATGTGGATGAGGACTGGAACCGAGACCAGTGGGGCGAGGATGAGCAGGCTGCGGCGCGGCGTGCGGCGCGTGAGAAGGAAATGGCTGCCGCCGCTCGTCTGCTGACGCTTCTATCGCCGGCGAGCTGAGCTTGCCGAAGGGCATGTCCTGCGTGTGCCGTCTAGCCGCTCTGGCATGAAAGCCAGATGCGCGCAGGGTTTGGAAGGGCAGGCCGGGCGTATGGCGCGGCGCATCAGAGCCGGTGGTTGAAGGCTGCGGAAGTCTACCCCTTCCGTTTCCCGGGCCCATAAAGAATGCTAAGGGGCATTGCATCTGGTTCCAACCGCATGGATAGTCCTCCTGCCGGAGCGGGGCAGATAGCCAGGGAGAGGCGCGAGTTGCATTATGCTTCGTGAGATTTCGATAGCCGGGATATATGTCCCGGCCATTTTCTTCTACTTCCTCGCCAGCCTCGTCATTTATCTCATTTTAGATGCAATTCTGGTGCGGATGAACATCTACCAATGGTTCTGGCATGTGCAACTGGTGCGGCTCTGTCTGGTTGGCATCATATTCAGCCTGACCTTCATTTTCATACCACTGCAGTAAATGGGCTTTGTAATGCGGGGAATGTCTGTCGTCAGGGTTTTCGCCACGCTGCTTCTGGTTGCCAGCGCGGTCTGGTGCACCTGGCTGCTGTGGCAGTACTATTTCTATTCACCCTGGACGCGCGACGGGCGGGTGGTGGCCAACATCATCAAGCTGGCCCCGCAGGTTTCCGGCCAGATCACTTCCGTGCAGGTGCGTGAAAACCAGTTCGTGAAGAAGGGCGACATTCTCTTCACCATTGATGATGTGCCTTACCAGATTGCAGTGCGGACAGCCGAGGCGCGCATGAACAGCGCCAAGGCAACCTGGGAGATGAAGCAGTCCGTCTCAGACCGCATGAACAACCTGTCCAATCTTGCGGTCACAGCCCAGCAGCAGGAAGATGCCCGCCTGGCCGCGGCTGCCGCGGAGGCGGATTATCAGACCGCGGTCTCGCAGCTTGATCATGCCAAGCTTCAGCTGAGCTGGACAGTGTCCCGCGCCCGTGCGGATGGATGGGTCACCAATATCAATCTCAATCCGGGTGACTATGCTGTCATGGGCACGCAATCCATGGCGATCGTGGATGCCGCGTCCCTGCGCATCGAAGCCTATTTTGAGGAAACGAAGCTGTTCTTCATCCCTCTGGGCGCGCCGGCGAGCATCTATCTCATGGCTGGCGGTCCGCCGTTGACCGGAAAGGTGTCATCGATCGCGCGGGGTATTGAGGATATTGATAACCCGCAGGGACAGGCGGGCCTGCTGGCCGTGAAGCCGAACTATCAGTGGATCAGGCTGGCCCAGCGCATCCCGGTTCGTATCGAGCTGGATGCCGTACCGGAAGATCTGACACTGGTGAGCGGGATGACCGCGACTGTTGTGATCGAGCCGGAAGCGCAGGAACAGGCCGCGCAAGGGCAGGCAGCGGCGCCCGCCATCACGTCCGGAAAGAACTAGCTTTTCTGCTCACCTTCCGCCGATGGGCGGCTGGAAATGGACACATATACCGGCAGGTGCAGCAACAGGGCATGAAGCGATTCATGCCCTGTTGTGTTGAAATCAGCCCTCTGCCTCTTCGACATTCTTGACGGACAGAACCTCAAGCTCATTCGGGCGCCCGTCCCGTGCTGTCCATGTGATGGACTGGCCTTCGGAAAGGCCGATCAGCGCCGCGCCAATCGGCGTCATGATGGAAATGCGGCCGGCGGCAATGTCCGCATCACCGGGATAGACCAGAGAAACGGTGCGCTCCGCCCCATTCGCCTTGTAGGTGATGGTCGACCCCATGCGTACGGCTGTTGCGGGCAGGCGCTTGGCAGGCACCACCTTGGCGCGCTCCAGTTCGGTCAGCAGTTCCTCGGCAACATCCGGGTTGCGGGAGAGGAAGGCCGTCGCCAGGCCAGTCAGGCGTTCATGGTCCTCTTCATTGAGAACGATTGTGGGCAGACGGCCAGTCTTTGTGGCTTTTCTCATGAGTCCTCACCATGGCTCTGGAATCCGGCTCGCGCGAAAACCGGCACAGCCTTTTCAGCGGTGCAGGGGCGAGATGGAAGAGTATGAAAAAGTTTGCGCTTCAGCGTTCCGTTACAGAAACAACTGATCATTCACCCCCAGCACCCGGAAGCGCAGGGGCCGGGAGCGGGGTCATATTCCTGCGACAGGGCAGGGGCGACGGTGAATGGTGCTGATGCAAAACATGGTTTGATGAGGCCCTGCTACAGGTCCGATGTCAAGCGGGATGAAGGTCTGATGGGTGCTAAAGCCTGTTGGTAATGGGGCCTGCCATCTCCATTCGGACAGGTGCGGGCGAGTGGCGCAGTTGCGCTCAGGCCGTGTTGAGGCCCGAGCGCAACCTGTCCAGCAACTGGAAGAGCTGGAGCTGTTCTGCATCGCTCAAGCCGATGAGAGCGGCGGAGAAAAACTCCTCGATCGGCTCCTGCATCTCGCCCCACGCATATTCTCCGGCCGGGGTCATGCGGATCAGCCGGCTGCGGCCATCCTCGGGGTCGCGGATGCGCTCGATCCACGCGCGCGATTCCAGCCGGTCCAGCACGGCGGTCAGGTTTTGGCGGCTGAGCAGCAGGAATTCCATCAGCTCCTTTACGGACATGCCCTTGTCATGCACCAGCGGACGCGCCAGCGCGCCCAGAACCGCCCATTGCTGGGTGGTCGCCCCAAAGCCCGACATATGCCGCATGCCGTTCTTGTGCAGAAGATTCGAACATTGATAGAGCCGAAAGAACAGACGGTTGGCGACATCCAGTCGGGTCGGATCGCCAAGGTCTCCGTGCAAACTCATTGCGAGGGCCTTCTTAGCCAATGCAGCCGGCATATCCCGGATGCGGAACAGATGGGTACTTCTTCAGGATGCTTGTAGCGCGGTTTCCCTCACAGGGGCATCCCGCATCCACATGGAGTTATCTATCAAGCATATCATCGAAAGGTATTGATGCATCAATACGGATTGATGAGCCGATTCAGTGGCGACGGCCGGGCGGATTCGTCTTTTTCCAGATAAAAAATCTACATCGCGGTATTCGGGTAAGCCGCGCCTGCCCCTGTGGATGGTTGCCGGGTGAGCGACCAAAAGGTCACAAATTCGCCGGGCGTTGGCCTGCGAATATCTGCCGCATCGAGAATGTGGCAGCATATCGAGCGTTGAAAATGAACGATCCGTGGCAAAACTGTGATGTTGAGGCAACAGTCGGGAGGTTGGCCTGATTGGTGTCTGGGTAGGGTATCGATCGGAGTGTTATTCTTGCAACAGTGGCGGCGAAACCATCGTTCATGCGCCTTTGGAGTGCGTGTTTAGGATTGATCGGGGAACGATGCCCGGTATCTTGACGATGCGACGAGGGGGGCAACCCCGGTCGCCCATGATCTTCCTGGCGCGTCAATTGTGGTGCTGCCGGGGATCAATTGGGAAAAATCGGGGCAAGAGCTGACAAGGATGAATGAACATCCGCGATGCGGCGCTCGCTCCCTCGGAACCAACTTGGAGGTCAATATGAAGATGGTGAAGAGCCTTCTCCTGGGTAGTGCGGCGGGTCTCGTCGCGGTTGCTGGAGCCCACGCTGCTGATCTGCCTGTCAAGGCGAAGGCCGTCGAGTATGTGAAGGTTTGCTCCGCTTATGGCGCGGGCTACTATTACATCCCCGGCACCGACACCTGCCTCAAGATCGGTGGTTATGTCCGTTTTGACACGTACATCAACGCCACCGGCACCTTCAATCCCTTCATCAGCAACCAGTCCGGCTCGCTGATCAAGGACGACCGTCGCGACAGCTACCGCTCTCGCGTTCGTGGCCTTGCCACCATTGATGCCCGCACCCAGACCGAATACGGCACCCTGCGTTCGTATGTCGGCATGGGCATGAACCTCGACAGCTGGAGCAACGCGAATGGCGGCACCGGCATCGAGCTTGACCGCGCGTTCATCCAGTTCGCTGGCCTGACCGCTGGTTACACGACCTCGATCTTCGATCCTCAGCTGAACTACATGCTGACGACCCCCTACACGATGACCAAGCGCAAGATGAACCTGCTTGCCTATACGGCGCAGTTCGGCAACGGTTTCTCGGCCAGCCTCTCGGTTGAAGACCAGCGCTTCATCGACGTCTACAACGACGACGCCTACAACCTGCCGGCCGCTCAGCGCGCTGGTTCCCAGGCTCCCGACGTCGTCGGCACGCTCCGCGTCGAGCAGGCTTGGGGCTCCGCCCAGATCTCTGGTGCTGCTCACCAGTCGCGCTACACCAACGCCTTTGACTACTTCAACTCCTCTTCGGACGTTTGGGGTTGGGCCATCGGCGGTACGCTCGAGTTCGATCTCGGCTCCTTCTCCCAGGGTGACAGCTTCTTCGTGACCGCCGCTTATGGCGACGGTGCGCTGAACTATGTCGGCCTGAACGGTTCTGACCGCGCCACTGCCAATGCCACCCAGTTCGGTGGTGTGAAGACCACTGGCTTCGGCGGTACCGCGATCACCAACGGTGCTTTCTACCAGCTGTCCGACATCGTGTTCAACGGCGTTGACGGCTACGACAAGACCTCCGCTTGGTCGATCACCGGTCAGTATCGCCACTTCTGGACCCCGGGCCTCCGCTCTGCCGTCATGGTCGGCTATGTGGACGTGGATGCGCCTGAGACCCAGTTCGCCTACGACAACGGCTTCCTTGACTTCAAGCTGTGGCAGGTTGGCTTCAACACCATCTGGTCCCCGGTCAAGAACCTCGATATCGCAGCTGAAGTGCTGTACTCGAAGGTTGAAGGCAAGCACGACTACAATGACGGCCAGTTCGGCGCCGGCGTCCCCGGTCTGTCCGCTCCGGTTGGCTTCGGTGGTTCCACCGATCTGTGGTCTGGCGGCGTGCGCATCCAGCGCAACTTCTGATCTGATTTTATCAGTCAATTCAAAGTCCCCGGCAGGAAACTGCCGGGGATTTTTTGTATTATGGTACGCCTTCTAGGTGTCCTTCCTTTCTTTCCTGAAATGTTGATGTGTATCCCTGTCCGGTGCATAAGTGGACTGTGTTTTTCTTCTCCCTGGACTTGAGTGGTTCGTATAAAAAGATACAAAATGAGGGCGCTAACTGCATTTCCTTCATGCTGTTATCAGGGCGCAGGGCAGTCTTGTTCCATTCTTCATCATGGTGAAGAGGCCTGAATTTGCGACCCCATAAGGTGTCTGGCAGAATGCGGTCCTGAAGGCGGCCGGGCGAGGAGGCAAACGAGTGTCAGCAGAACGCCGCCGCCAGCATGCATGGCGGCCTTGGGTGCTCGCTTTGGGGCTGCTTGCATGGTGCGCTCTCGCGGGAGCGACCTTGATTTTTGCCCGCGGATCTGTCGAGGAAGATCTGGCCCAGCGTGCGCAGGACATGCTTGAGCAGACCGGAGAGTCCTGGGCATCCGCGCGTTTTGAAGGACGGGATGCCATTCTGGAGGGAGAGTCCCTGGCAGAAAGGGCGCGTCAAAAGGTTCACAGCTCACTTCTGAATCTATTCGGTGTCCGGGTCGTGGAGGATGCAACCACCCTGCTGCCGGAGCGGCGCCCCTTCACCTTCAGTGCTGTCAAGGATGGCAAGATCATCGCCCTTTCAGGATATGTGCCTTCCACAGCCACCCGACAGCGTATTCTCGATACGATAAAGGCAGAGGGCTTCATTGTTTCCGGGGCCGAAAATCTGGTGCGGGCGCGTGGTGCGCCTCCCGGTGATTTTGCAGCTCTCGTGACCTTCGGGCTGGAGCAGCTGGGCAAGCTGCCGGCCGGGCGAATTACGCTTTCCGACGGGGCTCTTGCGATAGAGGGGCGGGCGGAGGATCTGGCAACATTCGATATGCTGGGTTCAGCCCTGCGTGGACCATTGCCCTATGGCATGAGCCTTGCCCGCTTCGCTGTGCGCCCGCCCGTTGCCTCGCCTTTCCTGTGGTCGGCGAGCCGGGAGGGAAATATCCTGCGGCTGAGCGGATATGTGCCCTCAGAAGATACGCGTGAAAATGTGCGGCTGGTTATCCGAGAGGTGCTGCCGGGGCTTGATGTGCAGGACAAGACGCGCCTTGCCGATGGTGCGCCAAGCACGGATCTCTGGTTGCGTGCGGTGCGCTATGCGGCCGGTTTGCTGACCATCTCTCCCCAGCTCCAGATCTCATTGGTCGATAGCGCCGTCACGATCGAGGGGCAGGCGCAAACCTTTGATGCCTATGGTGAGCTTGCGCAGGCCCGCCGGAAAGTGCCGGAAGGTTTCCAGCTCAAGCGCTTTACGGTCGAGCCCCCGCGTGCCTCACCTTTTACATGGCAACTTGAACGTGGAAATGAGGGAGTACGTCTTTCGGGATACGCGCCTTCAGAGGAAACGCATCGGCTGCTGAATGATGCCGTGAGAAATGCTTTTCCCGGAGCGCCTGTGCAGGATGCAATCCGTCTGGCCAGTGGTGGGCCGGCTCCCGAGGCGTGGGCTGCGACATCCATATTTCTGGTTGAGCAACTTTCCAAATTGCGCGCGGGGCAGGTCAGCGCTCTTGAGGGAGAAGTTGTTCTGAAGGGCGAGGCGCTGGATTCTGCAGCATTTGTTCAGCTCGAACGCGCTCTTGATGCGCCTCCTTCCAACTTGAAGGTCAACTCATCTGTGGTTCCGCCGGATATCTCGCCATTTGTCTTTGCTGTGCGCCGGGACAAGGACGGGATAACGGTTTCAGGGTTTTTCCCGAGCACAAAGGTGCATGAGTTGGTGCTGACGACACTCTCGCGGGATTTTCTGCACGAAAAGGTGCAGGATGTTTCGGTGATCGGAGCTGGTGCTCCGGAAGGATTTGGGGCTGTGGTTGAGGAGGCATTGACCCAGCTTGCGCGTCTTGAAACAGGGGAGTTCAGTCTCGCTGACACACAACTCCATCTTGCCGGCACAGCTCTGAATGCAACGGCAGTTGCTGAAATTGAAGCCGAGATGAAGGTCCGCATCAGGCCGCCTTATACGCTGAGCCTGGAGATTCATGCCGCCCGGCCGGGGGAACATGCGAAGGATGTGGAGTGTCAGGCCCTGATGACCGGCCTGATGGAGCGGGGCACAATATTATTCAACAGCAACAGCGCGCGTATTCTGCGTTCAAGCCGCTCGATTCTGGATCGGCTGGCCTATGTTCTGGAGCGTTGTCCGGCGGCGCATGTCAGTGTCGAGGGGCATTCTGATGCCCTTGGTGATCCCACGTCGAACCAGCGCCTGTCGCTCATGCGGGCGCAGGCTGTCGTGAAGGCTCTGGAGGAAATCGGTGTAGCAAAGGGGCGCTTGTCTGCTGTGGGTTATGGAGATGCCCGGCCCGTATCAGATAATGAAACGGAAATGGGACGGGCGCGAAACCGGCGGATTGAGTTCGTGGTCAAGGAAGGGGCAGGGCAGTGATCTATCTTGCATTTGCTTTGTGGCCCTATCTTCTGGTCGCCCTTCTTGTTGGTTTTGCAACCGGTTACTTCATGCTGCGGGATGATGCTGGAGAAGCCTCATGATGGTCTTCAATATTCAGGCTCTCCTGCTTCTTCTGCTGGCCTTCGGCTTGGGTCTGGTCTTGGGCATAAGCGTGCGTCGCGCCCGTCTGGCGGCGCGTTCTGATGCCGAGTCCTGATGCGCGGTTGAGTTTTTCGCGCCTGTACGGCCCCTGAACCACTCTTCCGGAATATCTGCTTTGCAGATCAGGGCCGGATTCTCAGGGGTAGGGAGGGGCGAGGTGCCGTCACGGTTGGTTCATGCGCGCAGGACTTGCCTGTCGCGGTCAGGTCTCTGAGCCCGGAGACACACTGCGAAGGCGCATGGCTATTCAGGCGAGAATGAATCCGCCTAGCCTAGCCGAGCAAAAGCTTCCATCAATGTACGCTCTGACTGGGTGAGATAATCATCCAGCATGTGTGCCGCGCCCGCGGTGTCTCCAGCCTGCAAGGCTTCCGCAATCCTGCGGTTGAGCGGGATATAGGGGGCGTGCAGCAGCTCCGAGCTTTGCAGCAGCCCAAAGGCCAGACGCAGCTCGGCCGAAACCTCGGCAAAGAAGTTGATGAGCCGCGGGCTGTCAGTCAGAGCCACGATAGCGGCGTGAAAATCCATATTCGCGCTGCCCACCTCCTGCCAGTCATGATGCTCGGCGGCGGCTTCGGCGCGCTCCACGGCGGCCAGCATCCGGGCCACGGCTTCATGCTTGGGCCAGGCATGGGCCAGGGCTGGCACCTCGATCAGGCGGCGCACCCGGTAAATATCCAGCGTTGAGGCCATTGAAGGGGTCGCCACGAACACGCCACGGTTGGGCTCGTGGCGCAGGAGGCCCTCGCTTGTGAGCAGGCGAAAAACCTCACGCAGGGAATTCCGCGAGACCTGCATCTGCTGGCTCAGTTGCACTTCAGACAAGCGCTGTCCTGGGGTGATCTGCCCGCAGATCACCGCCTCTCTCAATCGCCGCGCAGTGGTTTCGACCAGACTGGGGTGGGACTCGTCGGACAGGGACTTCTCCTGATGCAGAAGCGGAGTGGGGTCGAATCGAACGTTGGGGCAGGGATCAGGCGCTGCAACAAGGGGTTATCCTAGTGTCGCAGGGGCAAAAAACCAACCCAAACCTGCTTCCGGCACGGCCATGCTGCATAGATGCGCGGCACTATGTAGCTATCGGTGCGACAACAATGCAAAATTGTTGAGCAATCTTCGCATGATCGTCACATAATTATTGACTTGAAGGGGACGATTCAGAGAGGGTGAGTCATTCAGGGTGCGCAACCCTCCTTTGCAGCAGGAGCATGGCTGATGGCCGAATCCGTTCAGACCCCCTCAGCCGCCAAAGCCGCCACGCGAGGCGGATTCATGGCGGCGATCTTCCTGATGGCGACTTCGGCGATCGGGCCGGGCTTCATCACCCAGACAGCCACTTTCACCGCAACGCTTGGTGCGGCTTTCGCCTTTGCGATCGTGGCGTCGATCCTGATCGACTTCGTGGTGCAGATGAATATCTGGCGCATCACCGCGCTGACCGGAAAGCGCGCCTCCGATACGGCGAATGCGGCAATCCCCGGTTCGGGCTATCTGCTCACCGTGCTGGTGGTCATCGGCGGTGTTGCCTTCAACATGGGCAATATCGCGGGTGCAGGGCTTGGGATGAACGCGATGTTCGGGCTTGAGCCGAAAGTTGGCGGCGCGATTTCGGCTTTCCTTGCCATCGGGGTGTTTCTGGCCAAGCGGGCGGGCGTGCTGCTGGACCGGCTGATGATCCTTCTGGGCCTGATGATGATTGCCATGACAGTGGTTGTCGCCATCATCTCAAACCCGCCAGTGGGCGAGGCGCTGCGCCAGTCGGTGCTGCCGGATGTTCTGGATTTTGCCACCATCACGACCATCGTCGGCGGCACTGTGGGCGGCTATATCACCTATGCCGGCGCACACCGGATGCTGGATAAGGGACTTGCCGGAGAGCATAATCTGGTTGCCGTCACCCGCGCCTCGCTGACAGGAATCGCGGTCACGGGTGTGATGCGTTTCGTGCTGTTTCTGGCGATCCTCGGCGTTGTCACCTCTGGTGTGACGCTTGATCTCTCGGGCCATGCCGCGAACCCGGCCGGGCAGGCTTTCGCGGCTGCTCTTGGAGAGTGGGGCATGCGCGTCTTCGGCCTGATCTTCTGGGCCGCCGCCATCACCTCGGTCATCGGCGCCGCCTATACATCTGTCAGCTTCCTGACGGTTTTCCGCGACATGGACGAGCGGGGGCGGAACATGGCGACCGTGGCCTTCATCGCCGTGTCACTGGCCATCTATCTGGCCATCGGCACCGCACCTGCCGCGTTGCTGGTGTTTGTGGGTGGCTTCAACGGGCTCATTCTGCCCATCGGCTTCACCATCTTCATGTATGTCGGCTATGCGCGGCCCGATCTTCTGGGCGGGCACCACTACAACCGTATCCTGCTGGCATTGGGCGCGCTGGTCTGCCTGCTGACATGGTACATGGGCTTCAAGTCCATCGGCCCGATCTTCGCCTTCCTGGCGGTCTGACCCCAAGCGTGGAGGACAAGATGACCCGAACAATCGACCTGAACAGTGATCTGGGTGAGGGCTACGGGGCCTGGAGCATGGGTGATGATGTCACCATGCTGGGAATCGTCAGCTCGGCAAACCTCGCCTGTGGTTTTCATGCTGGCGATCCGCAAACCATGCTGGCAACGGCGCGTGAGGCCGCGGCACGCGGAGTGGCCATCGGGGCGCATGTATCCTATCCCGACCGGGTCGGTTTCGGGCGGCGCCCGATGGACCTGACCCATGCCGAACTGGTCGCTGATGTGATCTATCAGATTGGCGCCTTGCAGGGGGCCTGCGCCGCAGCGGGCACCCGCGTGACCTATGTGAAGCCGCATGGTGCGCTCTACAACACCATCGCCACCGATGCCCGGCAGGCCGCCGCCGTCATCGAGGGGATCAGGCAGATCGATCCCGGTCTCATTCTGATGGGGCTCGCCGGGTCTCCTGTCCTTGCTCAGGCGCGGGACGCGGGGCTGGAGACCGTGTCCGAGGCTTTCGCGGACCGGGCCTATACGCCCTCGGGCCAGCTGGTATCGCGCCGCGAAGCCGGGGCGGTGCTGCACGATCCGGAACGGATCGCCGCCCGCATGCTGCGACTGGCCAGAGAGGGCGTGATCGAGGCTGTCGACGGCACGGATCTGGTCTTGCAGGCCGACAGCATCTGCGTGCATGGCGACAGTCCCGGCGCCGTGTCCATGGCCGCCCGCATCCGTGAGGTGCTGATCGAGGGTGGCGTTACCATCGCACCATTCGTAAAGGAAACCGCATGACCCTGCTTCCTGATCCCGCCCAGAGCGCTGCTGCACGGTTGAGCTTTCGTCAGGGCCTGGCTGTTCCCACCGCCGGCATCGCGCCTGGTTTCACGCAATGCAACATGATTTCCCTGCCCAAGGATTGGGCATGGGATTTCCTGCTCTATGCCCAGCGCAACCCCAAACCCTGCCCGGTGCTGGATGTGACGGACCCGGGCAGCCATCGCACCGCCTTGGCGCCACAGGCTGATCTGCGCACCGATATTCCCCGTTACCGGGTCTGGCGCGATGGCGTTCTGGCCGAGGAAACCGGCGATGCGACAGAGGCATGGGCCGAGCATCCTGATCTGGTGACATTCCTGATCGGCTGCTCCTTCACCTTCGAGACCCCTCTGCAACAGGCGGGCATCGAGGTGCGCCATATCGCCCATGGCTGCAATGTGCCGATGTATCTGACCAATCGACCCTGTCGCCCGGCCGGGCGGCTGCATGGGCAGATGGTTGTTTCCATGCGCCCGCTCCCGGCGGACAGGGTTTCCGAGGCGGTCATCATCTCGGGTCGCACCCCGGCCGTTCATGGCGCGCCGGTCCATATCGGTCAGCCGGAGGCATTGGGGATTGCTGATCTCTCGCGGCCGGATTTCGGAGATCCCGTGCCGGTGCGCGAGGGGGAGGTGCCGGTGTTCTGGGCCTGCGGCGTCACCCCTCAGGCGGCAGTCATGGCCTCGAAGCCGCCCTTCGCCATCACCCATGCGCCAGGATATATGTTCGTGACCGATATTCCTGACACATACTGGCAGGTCTAGGCCGATGCAGTTCCTGCCCATTGGCCCACGCACCCTGCTGGTCGAGCTGGACGATCTGGACCAGACCCTGGCGCTTTTCGACGCGCTTCTGGCCGAGCCGTTGCCCGGCGTGAGCGAGATGATCCCCGCGGCGCGCACGCTGATGATCCGAACCGTGCCCGGCGTGGCGGCAGATGCTGTCCTCGCCGCCGCGATCAGGGCGCGCGCGCCCGCCCCGGGGGGCAGCCGCGACGTGGGGGAGGTGGAGGTCGTCGAGATTCCGATGACCTATGATGGCGAGGATCTGGAGGACGTGGCCCGCCATCTGGGCCTGGGCATCCGGGAACTGATCGCCGCACATCAGGAGGCGACATGGCAGGTCGCCTTCTGCGGCTTCGCTCCCGGCTTTGCCTATATGACCTGCGATGATCCGCGCTTCGAGCTGCCGCGCCGGCCCACACCCCGGACACGTATTCCGGCCGGTTCGGTCGCGCTGGCGGCCCGTTTTTGCGGCATCTACCCGCAGGACACCCCCGGTGGCTGGCAGTTGATCGGCACGACCCGTGTGCCGATGTGGGATCTTTCACGGGATCCTCCCGCACTGCTTCGCCCCGGCGTGCGTGTGCGGTTTGTCGAGGGGGTCGCCAGGATCCACCCCGTCGCCACGCCATCCCGGCCCGAGGGCAACCCCGTTCTGACCCTGCTCGCAAGCGCCTTTCCCCCGGTTTTTCAGGATGAGGGACGGCTGGGGCAGGGCGGACAGGGGGTCTCGACCTCCGGCGCGCTGGACATGGGCGCATTGCACCGGGCCAACCGCGCGGTCGGCAATCCCGCCCAGGCCGCCGTGCTGGAGTTGACCCTCGGCCCGGTGCGGCTGCGGGCGGAAGCCCCGGTGACGCTGGCCCTGACCGGAGCAGGGCAGGCGCAGGTCGCAGGCCATATGATCCCCCGGGGCACAGCCTTCGCGCTGGATGCAGGCGACGAGGTGCTGATCCTCCCGCCTGAGGCCGGAATGCGCAGCTATCTGGCTCTTCGTGGCGGTTTCGCTGTTCAGCCGGTACTGGGCTCCTGCGCCACCGATACGCTGGCCTTTGTCGGCCCTGATCCGGTTCAGCCCGGAACCGGCCTTGGGGCGGGCGGGCTGGAGACGATGGCGACCGGGGAGCCGGAACTGCAACCCGAGCTGCCACGGTCGGGCGATCTGGTGGAGCTTCCCGTGACACTGGGACCGCGTACCGACTGGTTCACGCCCGAAATGGTCCAGCATTTCCTGTCGCAGGAATGGCTGGTCACGCCCCAGAGCTCGCGCGTCGGCATCCGGCTGGAGGGGGCGGAGCCCCTCACGCGCCCCGATGCGCGCGAACTTCCTTCAGAAGGCACGGAGACCGGCGCGATCCAGATCCCGCATTCCGGGCAACCGGTGCTGTTTCTGGCCGACCATCCGCTGACCGGCGGCTATCCGGTGATCGCGACCCTGATGCCGGAGGCGCTGGATCTGGCGGGACAGATCCCGCCCGGTGCCCGCATCCGCTTCACCGCCGCCGCTCCCTTTGCCCCTATCAATGCAGGACAGCCCGAATGACCCTTTTCTCCTCGGGGCCGACCCGGCCAATCCGCCGCCTCCTGATCGCCAACCGGGGTGAGATCGCCCTTCGGATCATCCGTGCCTGCCGTGATGAGGGGATCACTTCCATCGCCATTTATGCCGACAGCGACCGCGATGCGCTTTTTGTGCGCATGGCGGATCAGGCTTACGCGCTGGAGGGGGAAAAGCCGGCTGAAACCTATCTGGATATCGCCAAGATTCTGGATATCGCGGGCAGGGCCGGGGCCGATGCTGTTCATCCCGGCTACGGCTTTCTGGCGGAGCGCGCCGAATTCGCCCAGGCGGTGCAGGATGCGGGCATGATCTGGATCGGTCCTGATCCCGCGGTGATCGAGGCTCTGGGAGACAAGATCAAGGCGCGCGGCATTGCAGAGCTTGTGGGCGCTCCTCTGGTCGTCGGCACGCCCGGCCCCGTCCTTTGCCCCGCCGAGGCTCTGGCCTTCGCCCGCGAACACGGGCTTCCCATCGCCATAAAGGCCGCCTTTGGCGGTGGCGGGCGCGGCATGAAGGTGGCCTGGCGGCTTGAGGAGGTTGAGGAACTGTTCCAGTCCGCCACCCGTGAGGCCGAGGCCGCCTTTGGGCGGGGTGAATGTTTCATCGAGCAGTTTCTGGACCGTCCCCGCCATGTCGAGGCACAGGTGCTGGCTGACAGTTACGGCACCGTGAAGGTGCTGGGCACCCGGGACTGTTCGCTCCAGCGTCGTAACCAGAAGCTGATCGAGGAGGCGCCCGCCCCGTTTCTCACCGAGGAACAGCGCGAGCAGATCCATGACAGCGCCCGCCGCATCTGCGCCCATGCAGGCTATTCCGGCGCGGGAACGGTGGAATATCTGCTTTCGGCCAATGGCAAGATCTCCTTCCTTGAGGTCAATACGCGGCTGCAGGTGGAGCATCCGGTTACCGAGGAAACCACCGGCATCGATCTTGTGCGCAGCATGATCCGCATCGCGCAGGGGGCGCGGCTGGCAGATGACAGCGTGCCGGTCTCGCGCGGCCATTCCATCGAGTTTCGCATCAATGCCGAAGATCCGGCACGGGGCTTTCTGCCGACCCCGGGGCCTGTCAATGTCTTTGACCCGCCTTCAGGTCCGGGGGTTCGGCTGGACAGTGGCGTCACAAGCGGCTCGATCATTCCGGGCAGTTTCGATTCCATGATGGCGAAGCTGATTGTGACCGGTGCGAACCGCGCCGAGGCCATAGCCCGTGCCCGCCGCGCCCTCGCCGAATTCCGCATCGAGGGCGTCGCCACGGTTCTGCCCTTTGATATCGCGGTGCTGGAGCATGACGATTTCACCAGCCCGGATGAGGGGTTCCGCGTCCATACCCGCTGGATCGAGACCGATTTCGCTGAAACCCTGTCTCAGGCCGTCGCTCCGCATGCCCGGGTCGAGCCGGCCGGCGCCGCCGCCCTGATGCGCGTCACCATCGAGATCGACGGGAAGCGCCATCAGCTTGGTCTGCCCGGAAACCTGCTGGCACAGGTGCCCCATCATGGGGCGGGTGCCGCACTCGCGCCCGAGACCCGGCTGGATGAGGCCGTCGTGTCTGCACCTGTTGCGGGGACGCTGACGATCTGGCTTGCCGAAGATGGCGCCGAGGTTGAGGCGGGCGAGGTCATTGCCGTGATCGAGGCGATGAAGATGGAAACCCGTATCGAGGCGCACCGTACAGGCAGGCTGAACCATGAGGTTGAGCCCGGCGTATCGGTCTCCTATGGCGAGGTGGTGGCGCGGATCAGCTGATATGGCGCTTGGGAACGCCGCAACATTTCAACAGCCTTTGGGGCTGAAGAAGTGTGGCTGCGGCTTCCTGCCGGCCTCAAGGCCCGCTCCCGCGACCAGTTGATGGCATTGAAATGGATGCCGAGCGGATTGGCTTTCAGCCGCTCGGCGTCACGTGGCGGCTGAAGCGTCATCGTTCAGGATCGCGGTCCAGCGCTGCGTCGAGGCCCGCGCCATTCTCCAACTGCCGGTCCGTCTAGTCGAGGCGGAAGCTGTCGGGTGATGCGCGATACCAGTTCATCCCGCAGACGAGATTGATACTTCTGCTTTATCTGGGGCCTATGGCCAGAGACCAAATCGCGGCACGTCTGACCGCGTCTGCGCATCTCGCTCGCTCCCCACTCCTCGCCGTAAGGGCGAGGGGGGGAGGGTTCTGACGCATCGGGCAACAGGATCCTGGTCACTCGACGTCTTCCCGCACCATCACGGGTGCAGGAAGGGGCCGGGCAGTGCTCATCAGCTCCCGCCAGAGCGGGAAGGCATCGCGGGCTGCGACAAGCGCCGCGATCAAGGCATCCTCGTCCTCATCTGTATGAAGCGGGGTCGGCGTAATCCGCAGGCGCTCGGTTCCGCGCGGCACCGTTGGGTAGTTGACGGGTTGGATGTAGATGCCATCCTCGGCCATCAGATGATCGGTTATCGCCTTTGCCAGTGCGGCGTCGCCGATCATGACAGGCAGGATATGGCTCGGGCTCGGCAGGACAGGAATGCCGTTAGCCAGCATCTTTCCTTTCAGGGATGCCGCCCGTCTCGCCAGCGCCTGCCGGGCCGAACCGTCTTCCTTCAGGTGATGCAGGGCTGCACGGATGCCCGCGACCACGGATGGCGGCAGCGCCGTGCTGAAAATGAAGCCAGACGCGAAGCTGCGGACGAAATCGACCGCGTCCCGCCTTCCGGCAATGTAGCCACCGATGGCGCCGAACCCCTTGCTGAGCGTTCCCTGAAACATGTCGATCCGGTCGAGAAGGCCATCCCGCTCCGCCACACCCGCGCCCCGCGCCCCGTAAAGGCCGACGGCATGGACTTCATCGACATAGGTGAAGGCATTGTGCTTCTCGGCGAGATCGCAGATCGCCTCCATCGGGGCAAAATCGCCATCCATGGAATAGCAGCTCTCAAAGCAGATCAGCTTCGGCCGGTATTTGCAGACGGTGGAGAGCTGCCGCTCCAGGTCGCGCCAGTCATTATGCGCGAACACGCGCTTTTCCGCGCCTGAATGGCGGATGCCCTCAATCATCGATGCATGATTCAGGGCATCGGAGAAGATCACGCAGCCCGGCAGCAGGCGGCCGAGCGTGGAGAGCGCGGCATCATTTGCGACATAGCCCGATGTGAACAGCAAGGCGGACTGCTTGTGGTGAAGGTCGGCAAGCTCCTGTTCCAGCAGGACGTGCTCATGGCTGGTGCCGGAAATATTGCGCGTGCCGCCGGCCCCCGCGCCATATTGGTGCAATGCCTCGCTTGCGGCGCGTATGACATCGGGATGGACACCCATGGACAGATAGTCGTTGGAGCACCAGATGGTGACCCGCCTGCCGACACGATGATCGAAGGCGTAGATGTCGCTTTTCGGCTCGCGTTCCAGGTCGGCGAAGACGCGATAGCGTCCTTCCTGATGCAGTTCGGCCAGTTCGTTCGTGAAGAAATCCTGATAGCTGAAAAGGGTCATTGGGGTGTCTCCGCAAGGTTGGGCGCAAGCGCTTCGATGACGCTGGCGAGCCGCATTTCGTGTTCGCCACTGGCGATCGTGCGGTCGAGCACGTCCAGCAGCACGCGGGCGGCGTCGCGGACGGCCTCGACGAGAGGGCGCCCTTGCGCAAGATTGGCTGTCAGAAGGCCGGTGAAGAGATCGCCCGTCCCGACGGGGACGATGGGCAGGCGCGGGAATGTCAGCCGCGAGCAGCTCGTATCCTCGAAAACGATATTCTCCAGCGCGCCGTCCGGCGTATCGGCGAGGGTGCAGCCGGTGATGACCAGTCGCGCTCCGCGCGGCATCCTTATTGCCAGAGCGGCCGCCTCAAGCTCGCGCCATGTCCTCAGCTGTCCCCCCGCGATCAGCCCGGCCTCGAACTGGTTCGGCGTCAGCACATCCGCCATCGGCACGAGACGCTCGAGCAGACAGTCCACCACCTGATCGGCGACGAAGACGCCGAGATTGGCATCGCCCATGACCGGATCACAGATATAGACGATATCCGGGTTGAGCCGCCGCGCCCGCTCGACGAAGGCCGCGACCACATCCCCATTGGCGCGAGAGCCGAGATAGCCTGAAACGATGTAGCGGCTCGTTTGGATCAGACCGCGTTCCTCCACCCCGCGCAGCAGATCGCCGACAAGTTCGGATTCCAGCACGCGCCCGCGCATGGTCTCGAAATGGGGATTGTTGGAGAGCAGGGTCGTTGGCACCGCCGCGACCGTCAGCCCCCGGACCTGCATCGGCAGGACGGCGGCGCTGTTGCCGACATGACCATGCACGACCTGGCTCTGGATGGAGATGATATTGGTCGGCTCGCCTGATCCTGGCGGCGGAATCGTCGGCATAATTCTCTCGTGTCTCCTGAAACGTGGCTTGCGTCCCATTCTTTGCGTTGATGTCTAGCGAACAAATGGCCCGATGTTCCCATCCACTTGTGGAGGGTGGTTCAGGCCATTTGTGGAAACATTCGCAACTGGAGACCGTGAGAGCTTGGCGCGCATCCTGCCAAGGCGAGGAAAGTGCGTGGGCTTTCACCCCGCCGACCGCATGGCTTTCGTCGAGCGACAGCCGGAATTATTCCGTTCCAAGCCGCGCTATCCCACGATGATCGTGATTTTCAGCGCCGATACCGAGCGGGGGCGAACCTGCCTCAGGCTGTGGCGCGGCCTCCACGATCGGGCGGGTTCCATTCAACCCGACCTTCGGCAGCTTTCCATGGGCATGTCGGGTGATTTTGAGATCGCTATCGAGGAGGGGCAGTATCGCGATGGCTGATGAGGATCTCTTCGGCGCGCGCCCGGCCAGAAATGCCTATTGCTGACCTGTCTTCGCATCTCATCCGGCCCATCATTCAAGTGACAACCGGACCTTCCGGGATGGGCCGGAGATCAATACTTCTCATCTGTGCTGGTTTCATGGAAACCGCTTCATCGATCAGAGGAGTACTATCATGGTGGAGAAGGCAGTCTTTTATCACGCCGGCTGCTCGGTCTGCACGGATGCGGAAGAACGGTTCGTCAATGCGCTCGACCGCAGCCGCTACGCTGTCGAATCCGTCAATCTCGGCGATGCCCGGGACAGGATTGCAGAAGCGCGCACGGCCGGCGTGAAGTCCGTGCCGGCCCTTGTGATCGGCAAGGCCGTCTATCACATCAATCATGGCGCCGACCTGTCTGCGCTGGGGTGAGGCCATGGCTGCAACCGGAGCACGCGCATGCTGAAAACGGCAGCAGTCATTCGCCACGTTCATTTTGAAGATCTCGGCACGTTCGAGGCCGTGCTTACGGCTTCCGGGTATCGTATCCATTATTACGATATCGGGATGAACGAGCTGTGGACTCTCGATGCCACCCTTCCCGACCTGATGATTGTTCTGGGTGGCCCGGTCGGGGTTTATGAAACCGAAGCCTATCCCTTCCTCGAAGAGGAACGGCAGATCATTGAAAGGCGTCTGGCATCGGGTCGCCCGACGCTTGGAATCTGCCTCGGTGCCCAGATGATCGCCGCGGCGCTCGGCGCGAAGGTCGCGCCGATGGGATACAAGGAAATCGGCTTTTCATCTCTCTCTATGACAGGGGCCGGGCGGTCTGGGCCGCTTCGGCATCTGGAAGGCGTTCCCGTCCTTCATTGGCATGGGGACGCCTTCGATATACCCGATGGCGCCGCCAGTCTCGCCACGACAACAGTGTGCGCGACGCAGGGCTTCTCGATCGGGTCGCATGTCCTCGGTCTTCAGTTCCACCCGGAAGTGGATGCCTGCGCAGGAATCGAACGCTGGCTGATCGGCCATGCCGCCGAACTTGCCTCGGCGGGTATTGATCCTCGCGCTCTTCGGGCCGACGCGACAAAATATGGACCGGCGCTGCGCGAGGCCGCCCGGAAAACCTTTACCGAATGGCTTCAGGGGACGGCATGACTGCCGTCCCCAATTCGTTTTCCCCCGCCCGTGCGACGAGAACCGCATATTGGGCTGACGGCCTTAAGCGGTCTTGTACTGTCGCTTGGCCGGTTCGCCACCCAGCCTCGCCAGAACCGTTTCACCAACGATGGCGCTTTGGCCCACCGCCACACAAAGCGGTGTGCCAAGGGGAAGATAAACGTCCAGACGGGAGCCGAAGCGGATCAGGCCGAAACGGTCTCCAACCTCAATGTCATCGCCTTCCGCAACCCAGTGCTCGATGCGCCGGGCGATCAACCCCGCAATCTGCACGACCGCCACAAGGCCATGCGGCGTTTCGAGTGCAATCGCATTGCGCTCATTATGCTCGCTGGCCTTGTCGAGCTCGGCATTGAAGAAGCGGCCCGGCGTGTAAGCGATTTGCCGTATTCGTCCGGTCACTGGCGCGCGGTTCACATGGCAATCGAAAATGCTCATGAAAACCGAAACGCGCAGCATCGGCTCGGCCGGCAAGGCGAGCTCGCGGGGCGGCAGAACCTCCGCGATCATACTCACCCGACCTTCCGCAGGTGAAACGACAATCCCATCCTCAACGGGCGTCGTGCGACTTGGGTTTCGGAAGAAATAGCAAATCCAGACCGTCACGATGATGGCGATCCAGGCCATCGACGGGGAGATGAAGCTGAAGCCAGCAACCCCGGCGAGGCCAATGAGGATGAATGGATAGCCTGCCCTGTGGATCGGAGTCAGGCTCCCCTTGATCGAGGAGAGGATGCTCATGCCGGCAGCTCCGCATTTGCGGGCGGCGCGCAGCCTTCCCTCGGCATGACCGGGCTCTTGCGCGCCGGCCGCTTCCGGGGCGGATGCCGCTTTCCGTCGCGCAGCAGATTGGCCGCAATCTCGATCCGGCGCATGGCCTGGGTGATTTCACCCGGCAGCACCGTCAGCGGAGGCGCGAACCGCACCACATTGTCTCGTGCCGGAACCGCCAGCAGGTGCTGGGAGCGCAGGAGATCGACGAAAGCGGCCGCATTGGTGCGCATCTGAAGACCCTGGAGCAGGCCCATCCCGCGCACGCCTGCGACAACATCGTCGTAATTCCGCGCAATCCGGTGCAGGCCCTCGCTCAGCATTTGCCCCATCGTCAGCACCCGATCGAGAAAGGTCCGGTCAAGTACGATGTCGAGAACGGCATTGCCCGCGCTCATGGCGAGCGGATTGCCGCCGAAGGTCGTGCCGTGGGTTCCGGCTGCCATGCCGCTGGCCGCCCTGTGGGTGGCAAGGCATACACCCATCGGAAAGCCGCCGCCGATCCCCTTCGCGACCGTCACGATATCGGGTTCGACATCGCTCCACTCATGGGCGAAGAACTTGCCAGTCCGGCCGACGCCAGTCTGGATTTCATCGAGAATGAGCAGTAGCCCATGCGCATCGCAAAGCGCACGCAGGCGGCGCAATGTTTCGGGTGCCACATGGCGCAAGCCGCCTTCGCCCTGAATCGGTTCGAGCATGATCGCAGCCGTCTGCGACGTGATCGCCCGGTCCAGGGCGGACCAGTCCTCAAGCGACACTTGATCGAATCCGTCTACCGGAGGGCCGAAGCCGTCAAGATAGGGCTCATATCCGGTTGCCGAGATCATCGCGAGCGAGCGGCCATGGAAGGCTCCGGCGAAGGTGATGATGCGATACCGCTCAGGAGAGCCGGCCGCCGAATGAAAGCGGCGCGCCATTTTCACGGCGGCCTCGTTTGCCTCTCCGCCCGAATTGGCGAAAAAGGCAACATCCGCGAAGGATGCATCGGCCAAACGCTTCGCCAGCCGCTCGCCTTCCGGAATGCGGACAAGGTTCGAGGTGTGCCAGAGCTTACCCAGCTGGGCTTTGACAGCCTTCACCAGATGCGGATGGCTGTGGCCGAGCGAGTTGACGGCGATGCCGGATGCGAAATCCAGATAGCGCACGCCATCCTGCGTATAGAGCCACGATCCCTTTCCAAACGCGAACGAAAGATCGATCCGCTTGAAAACCTGCAAAAGCGGATCAGACATGGCCGTGTCCCGTCGTTTCGGGACCAGCGGTGACGTTCTGATAAAAAGCATTGTCGATCACCATGACGCCCTCCTGTGCGTCTACAGGGTTTAGTCATGATGCGGACCAGCAAGCAGGGGCGGATCGGATAAAACCTCTGGGCCGGTTTTAGCGGGAGGGTTTCGAGCGCTCGAATATGTCGATGGCGCGCGTCAGCTCGCGTTCGTCGAGACTCGCGAAGCCAAGCCGGAAGGCTTCGGCCGGTTTCACCGTCTCCAGATCGAAGTGAATGCCCGGCATGACCGAAAGGCCGAGTTTCGCGGCGTTCGCGGCCCATGTCTCGGCGCTCAGGCCCTCATTCAGGCGCAGCCAGATCGCCAGCCCGCCGGCCGGCAGGGCAAACTGTCCGTCCCCGGATAGCCGCTCGCGCAGCAACCGGGCCATGAGATCCCGGCGCGTGTGATAGACCCGGCGCGCCTTGCGGGCGTGGCGCTTGATCGTTCCATCCTCGATGAGATCAGCCAGTGCATGCTCCAGCGGCAGATCACCCTGGCGGTCCAGAGCCTCGCGCCTGTCCGCCATCCGCATCAGGATTTGCGGCGGCGCGACCGCATAACCGAGGCGGATGCCCGGAGCCAGCAGCTTGGACAGGGAGCCGATATAGATGATCGGCAGATCGCTTTCAGCCCGCGCCGCAAGCGGCAGGATCGGTCGGCCATCGAAGCGATATTCGTTATCATAGTCGTCTTCGATGATGACAAGGCCAAACCGCCGCGCCACATCCAGCAGGCGCAGCCGCCGGGCGACGCCCATCGTCACGGTGGTCGGATATTGGTGGTGAGGCGTTACATAGACGGCGCGCAGGCGGCCATTGGCCCTTGCAATCCTCTCCAGCACCTCAACATCAATCCCGCCGGCGTCGACCGGAATACCGATCACATCCGCCCCCGCGGCACGAAACGCCGACCATGCGAGCGGATAGCCGGGCTGCTCGACGGCGATGAGGGAGCCGGGATCAGCCACCGCCGAAGCGGCCAGGAAAAGCGCCATCTGGCTCCCGCGCGTCACCAGCATGTCGGATGGGGCGGCCGTGAGGCCACGTTCATCGCGCAGATAGGAAGACAGCGCATTGCGTAACTTGCCGTTTCCGCGCGGATCGCCGTAGGTGCCGCCTGATGTGAATGCGGCGCTGGAAAGCGCACGGCGAAAAGCCTGGGCAAAGGCCGTTGTCGGCACCAGCCGCACGTCGGGAGAGCCATCGGACAAGCGAAGAAGCACTGGCTCGGCAGCCCGGACGGGCTTGGCCGCATGGCCCGCCGAACGGATGGGCTGCGGCTGCATGGCCATATCGGGAAGATCGGTTGCGACAAAGGTGCCCCGCGCGGGCTCCGTCACCAGCCAGCCCTGCATGGCCAGTTCGTGATAGGCCGCATCGACCGTATTACGGTTGAGCTTCAGATTGTGGGAGAGGGCGCGTGTGCCGGGCAGCGGATCGCCGGGTTTCAGACGTCCGCGTTCGATCTCTTCGACAATCGTTCGCGCCAGAGCGAGGAACACGGGTTCCCGCGGCTCCGGCCGGACTTCGATCGCAAGCGTGGTTCCCTTACCCATCCGGCATATCTTCTTTTGTTATTCCGAAGCACCTTGATCAGCCAGATTACTGTCAGGGCGTGCCCGGTGCAATTCGGTCATGGCGTGGCGACCATCTTCGCCTCGATCAGGCCGATGGCAATGGCTCTCCCTGGAGACGCCGGGACCAGTCTTCGACCTGCCGTGTCTGAAGACGCTTTCGCGCATAGCCGCGCCAGCTTTCCGGCAGATGGTCGAGCTCGATCATCGCGGCCAGCTCGTCACGGTTCATCGTGTCGATGTAAAGGACACGCCAGAGACGCTGGATCGTCCATTCCGGGGATATGCGGTCCAGCGGACGCAGTTCGTCGCCCGGCTCCACATAGCCGGACTCCAGAACCCTGTAATACCATCCCGTCAGGCCGGATTTCTGGACGCGGATCGCCATGTCCGCCGTCTCGAAACGTGTATTGAGCTTCCAGCAGGGCTGGCGACCCTGACTGACCTGAAGGACCGCGCCACCGAGCCTGAATGTATCGCCGATGGCGACATCCCGTTCCGTCAGGCCGCGTGTGGACAGGTTCTCACCGAACGCTCCCGGTCTGGTGAGCACATCCCGGCTTCCGAGAGCGGCGATCCAGTACGCATAGTGCTCATAGGCATAGTGGTGAACGGCTTTTTCGATGCCGCCATGATGCTTGCGGTCGCCCTGGGCATCACCGTCAAACCCTTCCGGTCCTAGAAAAAGGCGGCTCTGTACCGGGTGCTTGTCGATACCGCTCGGTGCGGCGCGCGGGCCAAGCGGCGTGATCGCCCCGATCAGGATTTCATCCACAATCGCCATGTCCAGCGCCCTTCGGATGCCGCGCGACTGTCGGCCCGGAGACAGCCAGCGCGGGGTTGCTCACATTTCACAAGGTGTTGGAGGCCGGACCTGGAATTGAACCAGGCTAAACGGATTTGCAGTCCGTTGCGTCACCACTCCGCCATCCGGCCCCACGCCATCTCTCTATCAGCTCATCCGGCTCCCGTGAGCAGCCGGATCAGTGAAGTTTGCCAGGCCGGTTCGGTGCATCCCGGCCCAGAACTCTTGTCGCATCCGGCACTCCCCAATGGGGCGGCAGTCATGATCGTTCGCGAGAGTTCAATCTCCGCGGACGCGAAGGGGTCTGGTCAGAATGGGCCTGCTTCCGTTCCCGTTTCATCTGGAAACACCGTGTCGACCAATCTGCCAAAACCGCAAAAGCGGCCCGCACGCCCCTGTTTTTCGTCCGGCCCATCGGCCAAGAGGCCGGGCTGGCAGCCCCGCGCGCTGGCGAATGCCGTTCTCGGCCGGTCGCACCGCTCGGCAGCAGGCAAGCAAAAGATTCGGGAGGTGTTGTCCCTGACGCGCGATGTGCTCGGTATTCCCGATGATTATGGAATAGCCATCGTGCCGGGGTCGGATACGGGGGCGATGGAGATGGTGCTGTGGTCGATGCTCGGGCCACGCGGTATTGATGTGCTGTCATGGGAAAGTTTTGGAGCCGAATGGCTGAATGATGTCATTCGCGAGCTGCGGCTCGATGACGTCCGCAGCTTCACCGCTCCTTATGGCGCTCTGCCCGCACTGGGCGAAGCCGATCCAGCCCGCGATATTGTCTTCACCTGGAACGGCACGACCTCGGGCGTTCGGGTTCCTGATGGCGGCTGGATCGCTGATGACAGGACTGGGCTGACCATCTGCGACGCAACATCGGCCGCTTTCGGCATGGACCTTCCCTGGCGAAAGCTCGATGTCATCACCTGGTCCTGGCAAAAGGTTCTTGGCGGGGAGGGCGGGCATGGCGTCCTGGTCTTGAGCCCGCGTGCGGTCGAGCGGCTGGAGAGCCATGTGCCACCATGGCCGGTTCCCAAGGTTTTCCGGATGGCCGGCAATGGCAGGATCGTGCCCGGTTTTTTCGAGGGTGACACCATCAACACGCCATCTCTTCTGGTCATTGAAGATGCGATCGACGGTCTCAAGTGGGCGCAATCGATCGGCGGCCTGCCCGAACTGGTGCGCCGTTGCGAGGCCAATCTGGAGACCGTCACCGAATGGGTCGGGCGTACGGATTGGGTCGAGTTTCTGGCTGATGACCCTGCGATACGATCCTGCACAGCGATCTGCCTGCGCATTGCCGATCCCGCGATTGCAGCGCTCGGTTCTGACGAGCAGGCGGCATTCGTGCGCCTGATGGTCTCGGCGCTTGAACAGGAAGGCGTTGCATATGACGTGGCTTCCTATCGCGAGGCGCCACCCGGCTTGCGTCTCTGGAGCGGGGCGACGGTCGAGAATGATGACATGGCCGCTGTGCTGCCCTGGCTCGATTGGGCGTTTCGGCATGCAATAGCGGGACGAGCCTTGTCGTGACATCGCCCGGCAGGCCGGTTCCCTGCTGCTGAAACAGGAGATCCGGCCTATCCGGTTTATCAAATCCGGTTCTCTTTGGCGGACCAGTGGGCGGTTACTCTGCCCGGCGACAATAGATGCCGATCTGTGTTCGTTGTTCCGCAGAGTCCCGTCAGACGGGCTCTCGCCGACGCTTGTTTCGGCGAGAAGAAGGCCCGGCCAATGAATGAGCACCTCATCAACTCCCTCCGCAACGGACCCGACGAGAGCGGAAAGTTCGGCAAATATGGAGGCCGTTTCGTTTCAGAAACGCTGATGCCGCTCATTCTCGCCTTGGCGGATGCCTATGAGGATGCCCGGCGCGACCCTGAATTTACGGCGGAAATGACGGGGCACCTCAAGACCTTTGTCGGCCGTCCATCGCCTCTCTACTTCGCACAGGGCCTGACGGATCACATTGGCGGGGCGAAGATCTATTTCAAGCGCGAAGATCTCAACCATACGGGCGCGCATAAGGTGAACAACGTCCTCGGCCAGATTCTGCTCGCCATGCGGATGGGCAAGCGACGCATCATCGCTGAGACCGGGGCGGGAATGCATGGCGTCGCGACAGCGACCCTCTGCGCGCGCTTCGGGCTGGATTGCGTGGTTTACATGGGCGCGGTCGATGTCGAGCGTCAGGAGGCCAATGTCGCCCGGATGCGGATTCTCGGCGCGGACATTCGGCCGGTTCATTCCGGCTCCGCCACCCTCAAGGACGCCATGAACGAGGCTCTGCGCGATTGGGTGACGAACGTGAACGACACCTTCTACTGCATCGGCACTGTCGCCGGCCCGCATCCCTACCCGATGATGGTGCGCGACTTTCAGGCGATCATCGGCATCGAAACCCGGCGGCAGGTGATGGAGGCAGAGGGCCGCCTTCCCGATGCTTTGCTGGCCTGTGTCGGCGGCGGCTCGAACGCGATCGGCCTGTTCCATCCGTTTCTGGATGACCCCGACGTGGAGATCTATGGCGTGGAGGCGGCCGGGCTCGGACTCGGCGTGGCTCATGCCGCCGCAATCGCCGGCGGAAGGGCAGGCGTTCTTCACGGAAACCGGACTTATCTTCTGATGGATGGCGACGGCCAGATTCAGGAGGCGCATTCCGTTTCCGCCGGTCTCGATTATCCAGGTATCGGCCCCGAACATGCATGGCTGCACGATATCGGGCGTGTCCGGTTTCTTTCGGCGACGGACAGGGAGGCGATCGAGGCGTTCCATCTGTGCTCGCGGATCGAAGGCATCATTCCAGCCCTCGAAGCGGCACATGCACTGGCGCGCCTCGGCGATGTAGCCGCCGCCCGGGCGAGGGACCAGATCGTTGTCGTCAACATCTCCGGGCGCGGCGACAAGGACCTCGCCTCCGTCCTCGATCAGGCAAAAATCCAACATAATGGCCGGCAAGCGCGCTCCGGCCAGGAGCAGGACTGACCCGTGCTGACGCCATTCATCGACATCATCTCGCAACGCCGGGTGATTGGCCCGGCGATCGACGCCGCCATTCTTTCCGTGACCCGAAGCGGTCAGTTCATCATGGGGCCGGAGGTCCATGCTTTTGAAACGGAACTCGCCAGATTCGGACAGGCCCGGCTCGCGCTTTCCTGCTCCAACGGCACCGATGCCCTGACGCTTCTGTTGAGGGCATGGGGCATAGGTCCGGGCGATGCTGTTTTCTGCCCATCCTTCACCTTCGCCGCGACAGCGGAAACCATTGCCCTGACTGGCGCATCACCGGTTTTCGTGGATATCAGGCCGGATACACTGACAATCGATCCAGTGCATTTGCGGGCTTCAATCGAGGATGTCACACGAAACTCGCTACTGAAGCCCAGGGCGATCATTGCGGTTGATCTGTTCGGCCAGCCGGCAAACTATCCGATCCTCAGGGCGATTGCCGATACGCATGGGCTGAAGCTGATCGCCGATTCCGCTCAAGGCTTTGGATGCACGCTGCATGAACGTCATCCCATTTATTGGGCTGACGCGACGACGATCAGCTTCTTCCCGGCGAAGCCTTTGGGTTGCTATGGGGACGGCGGCGCCATTCTGGTGAAGGATGATACGCTATATGATCACCTCACATCGCTGCGGGTGCATGGCCAGGCAACCGCCAGAGATATCGAGAGCAGCGGGTTTGCCCATGATCCCAAATATCTGAACCTGCGATTGGGCATGACCGGCCGGCTGGACACGATCCAGGCCGCGGTGCTTCTGGAAAAGCTCAGGATTTTCGACACGGAAATCGGGCTGAGGAACCGCGTTTCCGACCGCTACACCAGTGGTCTGGCTGGTGCCGTGGCCGCAACGCCGACCGTGATCGAGGGAGGGCTTTCGGTCTGGGCGCAATATACGATTGAGCACCGCAACCGTGATGCCTTGGCTGCGCATCTGAAATCGCGCGGCATTCCGACGGCGATCTATTACCCGATCCCTCTGCACCGGCAGCCGGCTTATGCCGGATACCCGATCGGTCCCGGCGGTTTGCCCGTATCGGAAGCGAAGGCCGATGCCGTCATCAGCCTGCCCATGGGGCCGTATCTCGATGATGGCATTCAGGACCAGATCATCGGAGCGATCCGTGAATTCCGTTGAGTCCGGGAATACCGATAGAGGATAAACGCATCATGAGCAGATTCTGGAGCCCCTTCGTCGAGTCGCTGGTTCCCTATGTTCCGGGGGAGCAGCCGAAGGGCCGCACATACATCAAACTGAACACCAACGAGAATCCTTATGGCCCGTCGCCGCAGGCGCTCGCGGCCATTCGGGCTGCAACCGGCGATGATCTGCGGCTTTACCCGGACCCCAATGCCGGGGACCTGAGCGATGCCATCGCCGCCACCCTCGGCCTGCCGTCCGATAGCATTTTCATTGGCAACGGCTCGGACGAGGTGTTGGCGCATGCCTTCAACGCGTTCTTTCGCGACAAGGGGCCCGTGCTGTTTCCCGATGTGACCTACAGTTTCTATCCAACCTACTGCAATCTCTATGGGTTGCCTTTCAGGCAGCTTGCGCTCGACAGCGCCTATAAGCTCGACCCCGGCGACTATATGGGACCGTGCGGCGGCATCGTGATCGCCAATCCCAATGCCCCGACCGGCATCGCCATGACTTTGGATAAGGTCGAACAGATACTGCGCCAAAATCCTGATGTCGTGGTGGTGATCGATGAAGCCTATGTCGATTTCGGGGCTGAGAGCGCTGTCCAGCTGGTCCCGCGCTATGACAACCTGCTGGTGACGCAAACCTTTTCGAAATCGCGCAGCCTGGCCGGGTTGCGTGTGGGCTTTGCCGTGGGGCAGCCGCATTTGATCGAGGCACTTCGCCGGATCAAGGACAGCTTCAATTCCTATCCCCTTGGCCGTCTGGCGCTCGCCGGCGCCATCGAGGCCTGGGGCGACCGCGAGTGGTTCGACTTCACGCGGAAGCGCATCATGGATGAGCGGGACAAAACGGCAGACGCGCTGGGCGGACTGGGATTCGAGGTTCTGCCCTCGGCAGCAAACTTCCTGTTCGTTTCACACGGCGAAGTCGCCGCGGAGAATTTGTTTGCAGGCCTGCGCTCGCACGGCATTCTGGTGCGCCACTTTCGTCAGCCACGGATTGCAAACTGGCTGAGAATATCGGTCGGCATGAAAGAGGACTGCAAGGCACTTCTCGATGCGACGGAATGCGTCATATCGGGAAAAACGCAGCCTGTCAGGGCCGGTTCAAATGATTTTCAGCGCGATCAATAGAGAGCCGATGAAAACAACCGCAACGGTCGAGGCGGCAAAAGGGAGCATTGTGCGATAGGCATCGCGCTCCCGTCCCGGCGTTCCGGCGAGGCTGCAGACAATCGACATACGAACCGGCGAGACCATATTGAGCGAGAGAGCCGCGGCCTGCTGGAGTGCGATCACGGCAGCGACATTGAGCCCGGCGCCGGCTGCAAGACTGACCTGTGAGGACATGAACAGGCTATTGGCCGCGTTGCCGCTATTGGCGAGCGCACCAAAAACAGCCGATATTTGCGGAGTCAGAACGAGGGCCCAAGCGCCAAATGCGTTGAATAATCCGTTTGCCAGGCCCTTGGCGACGCCAGAACCCGAGAGCAGCTCCCCCATCATGGAAAACGTGATGACGGTGAGAACCGCAAGCCGGCCGGTTTTCCATGCCTGCCGGATCTCCATCCCGAAAGCAGCGGTATGGCCGCGCAGAATCCCGGTCAGAACAGCGCCAACGACAAGCCATGTGCCGGCATGGAACAGCGGCGACCATGCAGGCGCCCCGGCGAATGGCTGCATGCGTGCCGTCTCCGAGAGGAAGCGCGCCATGGGCGGGATCATCCTGGTCGCGACCAGCCATCCGATCAGCAAGACGAAGGGCGCCATCCGGCCCAGAGCCCGCACCAGCTTTCGGCGGTCGGGGCGTTCATCGGCGATGTAGCGCAACACGATAATCGGCCCATAGGAGGCCAGCATCGCCGTCTCAGGCCCAAGCAGCACAGTAGCGGCAATGACGGCGGCCAGACAGAGGCCAAGCCACCCCGCTTCGCTCGCGCATTCCCGCCAGTCCGCGATTATGCCGGCTTTATTGGCCATGGACCAGTAAAGCGGTAGCCAAAGGACATTGAAGGCGACAAGAAACAGGCTCGTATTGACAGCAAGCGCGGTGGGGGCTGTGCGCGCAAATGCGGCCGCGATGATCGCGCCGCTTCCCATCCCGCCCCACAGGATCATGGTCTGGCTGAGCAGGCTGAACGACAGAAGGTAGATGGGCGCAACGTCCAGCCGCCGCACCAGCATCATCGTTCCGATTATGCCAATGCCGAATCCGGTTGCAGACTCCGCAAATGGGCCAATCAGAAAGCAGGCAGTGAACAGAAGGCGGCGTTTTGCCTGTGGATCACCCAGGGCCGTTTCAACTGGCATGGTCGCGTTGCCTGGGCGGATCGCCATCTGCCAGAAAAGCAGCCCGCCCAAAATATAGGGCGCCACGGTCCAGCCGATCCACGCGCCGCGCAAAAGCGAAATGGCCGCGTCAGGAGCCAGAAATATCTGCGGTGCGCTGGTCAGCGTCACGATGAGCGCGACCGACAGTCCGACGACCGAGGCCGGGAGCGTCCCCAGTCGCCCGCTCGCAATCGAAATGATCACCGCGAAGGCGGGTAGCGTCCAAACGAAATAGATCAATTGTCCTGCCTCCAGCGCATCAAGACGGGAGTGTGGAAGCCGGTCAGTAGAACCTTGATGGGCCAATGGGCATGGCAACCTGGCTGCATGTGTGAGCGTGAACGCGCGGATATGGCAGGGCCGGATTTCGAGAATCGAACAGGCCGGAGATTATGAGTATCAAATCAGGGGCGCATCGGGTGCAGGAGTTGGGGCGCGCCCTGCTTCCGTCGCTCACGCAAACAGGATCATGGCGCTGACGAAGGACCGGAGCCGCAAGGAAGAAGGGCAGGGGGGCGTCACAGGGATTTGTGCACGCTGATTGCGAATATCGTGCGGACGCCCGGTTCGGGAGGGGGATTCTACGCTGCGCAGCATGGCGAACGGCGCATGTTCCCCGAATGGACGGTGCATCATCCTGTTGCGATCAAACGTAATCAGACAAGTCGGAGACACCCGCTTGCTTTGCTCGACATAACCATCGAACGGCGTCGGCAACGGCTTCAGAGAGGGCTTCTCCGCCTCCCAGACATCGGCGATGCTTACCGGACAAGCTGCCATGCATGGTCGCAACCCATAGCGAATTACTGGCACTGAAATTATCTGACTGGCCAGTGTGCTCCTGAGCTGCTGCCGATTTCGTGGATAGCAGCTCACACAACGTAGAAAGCCTGAGGACCGCCACCGGATGCATCGCTGATGTGCTTCATGCTTATCAATGATATTTGTGAATTTTGTAAATATAAGAACAATAATATTAAAAATGATACATTTTATATATTCCTATGTTCAGATCCAATTTTCTGCACAATCATCTTTTTATGAAAGTGAAGTTCGCGAATTGCATCATCTTTCACCATCATAAATCTTGATGTCGGAACCGGAACGGAGATTGAGTAAAGACCGCCCGCGGCATCGCGGAAGCCGATCCCGACCGCGCTGATTCCGACGGTGTGCTCCTCGTGGTTAAATCCGGTGCCCGTGCGTCGCACCTCGGCGATCTCGGCGAGAACCGCGTCCAGGCGTTTGGAGCTTCGCAGTTCCTTGAGGATGAGGGCGCGCGCCCGTTCGGGGTCCAACAGGGCGAGGCAGCATTTGCCGTTGGCCGTATTGGTCAAGGGGAAGATGTCTCCCACCGCAGAAACCGCCCGCAGCCTATGCGTGCCCGTCACCTGGTCCAGGAACAAGACCTCGCTTCCACGCAGCACCGAGAAGTCGACGGTCTCGCCCGTGCTCTGCGATATGGCGACGATGTGAGGACGCACCACCTCCACGATGTCGATCTTTCCGGAGCGCGAGAGCGCATGGATTTCCGGCCCTAGTCGATAGCCGCCCTCCGGCCCCGCGGAGATCACGAGGTTCTCTTCCAATAATGCGTTGACGATGCGCTGTACCGTGGAGCGCGGCAGGCCGACGCGCGCTGCGATCTGAGCGAGACTGAGGCCGGACCGCACATTCTTAAGCGCCCGCAAGATCGCGGCCGCCCGCGCGATCACCTGAATACCCCCGTTTTCCCGGATCGCCGCTCCATCCTTCGACATGGATTCCTCCTCATCTGTATCGGATCATAGTACACATGTATCATTGTATTTGACCACACCCGAAGCGCCCGATACCCCAATAACAACGAAAAGATCCGCCCCCTACCGGGGCAAGAACGCTGGGAGGCGTTGCATGACTGTCACTATCCGTGGCATCGAGTTCCAGTCGAATCTCGACAACGACATGGGACTCAAGTTTTATAATCTTTCACATCGATTTGGATTTCAGTCTCCAAACTGGCCCTATTTTCAGGATGTCCAGATTGATCGCATTCACTACATGGCGAAATCGGGTGTTCTGACGCAGCGGATCACCACCACCATGCACAATACGACGCACATCGATGCGCCGGCGCATGTGGTCGAGGGCACGCCCTTCATCGATGAGGTGCCGCTCCCCCATTTCTTCGGAACGGGTATTGTCGTCTCGATCCCGAAAAAGCAGTGGGAGCCCATCACCTACGACGATCTGGAGAAGGCCGCCGGCGCCCATGTGCGGCCGGGTGATGTCGTCATCGTCAATACCGGCTGGCACAAGCTCTACGGGGATAACTCGGACTACTTCTGCTACGCTCCCGGCTTCGTGGCCTCGGCCGGCGACTGGTTCGTGGAGAAGAAGGTGAAGGTGGTCGGCCACGATACCCAGGCCAATGACCATCCGCTGGCCACCGCCATCGGCCCGCACCGCAATGGGCCGCTCCACCCCCACCTCGCCGAGGAGTACAAGGCGTGGTCCGGCGGACGGGATTGGAAGGACGACCACCCCGAGTGGGAGCCGGTCCATCGCAAGCTTTTCAGCAATGGCATCCTCGGCATCGAGAATGTGGGCGGCGATCTTGATGCCGTCACAGGTAAAAGGGTCACCTTCGTCTTCTTTCCCTGGAACTGGGATCGCGGCGACGGCTGCATCATCCGCCTCGTTGCCATCGAGGACCCTCAGCAAAGCTATCGCATCGAAGCCGGTGTTCCGCTCTGACGCCAAGCCCGACCTGACCTGCCCCCGCGCCCGCCGGGGCAGGTCGCACCCTGTGCCCCTCATGGGAGGAGAAAGGCATGACTACGAGAAATGTCGTCGCCATTGTTGGCGCCGGCCTCATGGGCCACGGCATCGCGCAGGTATTCGCGTCCCGCGGCCATGAGGTCCGAGTTTACGATCCGGCCGCCGAGGCCCTGGCGTCGCTGCGTGAGAGGATACGCGTCAATCTCGCGGCCCTCGGCGAAGACGAAAGCGCGGCAGACCGTGTTGTTCCCTGTTCCAGGCTTGCCGATGCAGCCATTGATGCGGATCTCGTCATCGAGGCCGTCGCCGAGAACCTCGGACTGAAGCAGGCCCTGTTCGCCGAGATCGAGGCCGTGGCGCCCGCCGCCGCCATTCTCGCCAGCAACACCTCCGTCATTCCCATCGGCGACATCATGTCGAAATTGATCCGGCCAGAGCGGGCACTGGGAACCCATTGGTGGAACCCGCCGTTCCTGGTGCCGCTGGTCGAGGTGATCGGGACCGAGCGGACCGCGCCGGACGTCATCTCCCGGACCTTGGATATCCTCGCTGCCGTGGGGAAGACTCCCGTCCATGTGCGCAAGGACGTGGCGGGCTTCATAGGCAACCGATTGCAGCATGCCCTGTGGCGCGAGGCGATCGCCCTCGTCGAGGAAGGGGTCTGCGATGCGGATACGGTGGACACGGTGGTGAAAGCGAGCTTCGGGCGTCGGCTCGCCGTGCTTGGACCGCTGGAGAATGCGGACCTGGTGGGCACCGATCTCACGCTCGCCATCCACGACACCATCCTGCCCGCCCTCAATCGCGACCCCATGCCGTCACCTTATCTGCGTGAGCTGGTCTCCCGCGGACGGCTCGGGATGAAGTCGGGAGAAGGCTTCCGCCGGTGGGAGCCGCAAGCCGCCGATGACGTGCGTCGCACGCTGATGCAGCATCTGAAATCCGCTGCACGCAAACCCACCGAAGGAGCAGAAGCGTGAGCCGGTCGAAAAAAATCATCATCACATGCGCCATCACGGGGGGCATCCACACCCCCACCATGTCGCCGGCGCTCCCCTTCACCCCGGAGGACATCGCCGCCCAGTCCATCGCGGCGGCGGAGGCCGGCGCCGCTATTCTCCACCTGCACGCGCGTGATCCCAATGACGGGCGCCCCACGCCCGACCCCAAGATCTTCATGCAGTTCCTGCCGGTGATCAAGCAGGCGACCGACGCCGTCTTGAATATCACCACCGGCGGGAGCCTCAACATGACGGTGGAGGACCGTTTGGCGGCGCCGCTCGTTGTGAAACCGGAAATGTGCTCACTCAACATGGGCTCCATGAACTTCGGTATCTATCCGCTCGCCGATCGTTACAAAAGCTGGCGCTTTGCGTGGGAAGAGCCTTACTTGCGAGGCACGGACGACTTTATCTTCCGCAATACATTCCGTGATATCGAGCGGATCCTGAAGCTGCTCGGCGAGGAGCATGGCACGCGCTTCGAGCATGAGTGCTACGACGTGGGCCATCTCTATAACCTCGCCCACTTCGTGGACCGGGGGCTCGTGAAGCCGCCCTTCTTCGTTCAGACGATCTTCGGCATCCTGGGCGGCATCGGGCCGGAGATGGACAATGTATTGTTCATGAAGCGGACCGCCGATCGCTTGTTCGGAGAGGATTATGTGTGGTCGGTGCTGGCCGCCGGCCGCCACCAGATCCCCGTCGCCACCCAAGCCGCCATCCTCCGCGGCAATGTCCGGGTGGGGCTGGAGGACAGCCTATTCATCGGGCGCGGCCAGCTTGCCGCGAGCAATGCAGACCAGGTGTCGAAGGTGCGCCGGATCCTTGAGGAGCTCGGCCACGAGATCGCGACGCCGGGGGAAGCACGCGCCATGCTGGCGCTGAAGGGAGGCGATCGCGTCGGCTTCTGAGCCGCGATCCGGGCAAATGGAACCCATTTGCTCGAAGAGTTTTTCTTGGGAATTTAAGTAGAGCACGCGTTCAAATACATAAAAATTTGAGGGAGGAACAAGATGAACCCCATGTCCCGTCGGGCGCTCCTCGCGCTCGCCGCCGGCGTCGCCCTCGGTCTTGCCGCATCCGGACCGGCCGCCGCCCACCCCCCTGAGCCGATCCGCATCGGTGCCATCCTGTCCACGACGGGACCGGGCGCGGGCGCGGGAATCCCCCAGCGCAATGGCCTTCTGCTCGCCGCCAAGCGCCTCAATGAAAAGGGCGGCATCAACGGCAGTCCGGTGCAGCTCACCATCGAGGATGACGGGTCGAGCCCCGATGTCGCCGTCACCAAGGCCAACAATCTGATCTTCAGCCAGAAGGTTCAGGCCATCATCGGCCCGACGCTCACCGCCTCCACGCTGGCGGTTGGCGGCGTTGCCGACCCGGCCAAGGTGCCTGTCATGGCCATTACCGGTCTTGGAGTGCCCATGGAAAGGTCGCGCCGCTGTGTGTTCCACATGCTGCCGTCGCAGGACCTCAATGCCCGCGCCCTGCTGGAGGTCGCCAGCAAGGAGCTGAAGGCTGCAAAGCTCGGGATTCTCCATGATTCCGGCTATGGCAACATCGTGATGGCAAAGCTCAAGGAGGTGAGCGGAGACTACCCGGTGGCGTTCGTCGCCGTGGAGAAATGGGAAGTGGGCGCAACCGATGCCACCACCCAGGCGGCCAAGGTGAAGGCCACCGCCCCCGACGCCGTCGCCATCATCGGCAATTCCGCGACTCCGTTCCGGAACGCCAGGCAGATCCGCCTCAACGCGCCCCTCCTGTCCGCCCTCGGCACTGCCACCTACGAATATGTGAAGGTGATGGGCGATGCCGCCGACAATATCGTGTTCGCCGAATTTCTGGTGGCAGAAGATCCCCTGCCGAACCAGACCGTATTCGTGGACGCCTTCCGCAGCGAATATGGCGTGCTGCCCAAGACCATGGAAGCGAGCGCATGGGATGCTTTCAACGCGGTAGCCGCCGGCCTTGCCAAGGCCGGCCCCGATGCGCCGGCCGGCGCCTTGTGCGAGGCGATCCGCGGCCCCTTCGAGGGCGCAATGGCCCGGTTCGACTTCTCCCAGGAGGATCTCACCGGGCTCACGCTGAAAAGCTACGTGTTCTCGCGGCTCGACAAGGGCAAATTCGTCCGCTTGCCATTCAAGGCCGGCTCCTGACCTGAACAGCGGGAGGCACTCCATGGCACTGATGCTATTCACCCAGGCGCTCTTTGCCGGCGTCACCAACGGCTTCGTCTATGCCCTTGTCGGGCTCGGCATCGCCGTGATTTTCAAAGGCAGCCACGTGATCAACGCCATGCAAGGCGAGCTGGCCGTCGCGGGAGCTGCGACGGCGGTGTTCGGCGCCACGGTGTGGGGCCTTCCGCTCTCTCTCGCCGTGGTGACGGGCGCGCTCACCGGGATGGCCATCGCCATCCTGGTGGAACTCGGGCCGATCCGGCTGCTATTCGCGCGGAGGGCGAGGGAGGAATCCTTCCTGCTGCTCACTGTGGGCCTGGGCTTCACCTTTTCCGCAGGCGTGCTTTATCTGTTCGGGCGGGAGGAGCACCTGCTCCCCCCGCTTGGGGGTGAGATCTACGAAGTCTTCGGCGCCATCATCCGAGAGCATGCCCTCTGGGTGATCGCCATCTCCGCCGGGCTTATCCTCGCGCTGCGGCTGTTCTACCGCCACACCCATCTCGGGCTGTCCATGATGGCGGCCTCCATCGATCCGGATGGAGCCGCGACCACAGGCATCAACGTCCGCGCCATGCGCACCGCCACCTTCGCCTTGGGCGGGCTGCTCGCGGCGCTCGCAGGCCTGCTGGCCACCCCGCTCATCGGGGTAGGCTACCAGATGGGACCGCTCCTGACACTCAAGGGCTTCGCCGCGGCCATCCTTGGTGGCCTCGCCAACCCGTTGGGAGCGCTCGTCGGCGGGCTCGTCATCGGCATTCTGGAGGCTATGTCCATCGTCTTCGTCTCATCCGGGATGAAAGATGCCGTCGCCCTCACTTTGCTTATCGTCATCATGATCTTCGTTCCGGACGGCATCCTTGGCCGGGCCGGGCGCAAGGGAGGCTGAACCATGCCTCAGAATACGACGTCCACGGCACCTTCGGGCCCCCACACGGCCGGTTCCACATCCGCGCATCCCTCACGCACATCCCTCGCCAAGGCATCACTCATGGTCGCTGGCACCGTGGCTTTCCTCCTCCTGCCCTTCCTCCTGGAGCGGCACGCGGTGGACCTGCTTGTGTTCTGCGGGCTCTACGCCATCGCGGGCGCCGGTGTCGGTTTCCTCCTTGGACAAGGCGGGATCGTCAATCTCGGCCAGGCCGCCTTCTACGGCATCGGCGGCTATGCCAGCGCCTATTGCTCGGTGCAACTGGGCTGGCCCGCAGTGGCGGGCATTGCCATCGGCATCGCGATCTCCCTCGCGCTCGCCGCCCTCATCGGCCGGCCGATACTGCGGCTGTCCGGCTACTTCCTCGCGCTGGCGACGCTTGCGCTGGGCATCATCTGCACCAATATCTATTTCGAGGCGGACTTCATCACCGGCGGTACCCTCGGCGTGCCCGGCGTGCCGAAGCTGTCCGCGGGCGGCTTTACCTTCGACACGCCCGAGAAGTTCTACTTTCTCGTGTGGCCTATCGTCTTCGTGATCATCTTCGCCATGCACAATCTGATGGAAAGCCGGCTCGGGCTCGCCATGCGGGCCATGCGCGACGCACCGGAAGCCGCCCTGGTGATGGGCATCGATAATGCCCGTCTCAAACTGTGGATGTTCATGATGTCGAGCGCGCTCGGTGCGCTCTCCGGCAGCCTGTTCGCCCACTACGTGGGATTTGTGAACGTGGATAGCTTCGGCGTGGACCGGTCCATCATGTTCCTGCTCGTTCCCGTGATCGGAGGCGCATCGGTGCCGGCTGGCGCGGTCGTCGGGGCGCTCTTCATCGGCCTCGTGCCGGAGATGCTGAGCGCCTTCGGGGACATCCACCGCGTCTTGTTCGGCCTCGCGCTCATCGCCTCCGTGGTGTTCTTTCCGGATGGCCTGTGGGGTGTCGGCCGCAGCGTGATCGATGTCATCGGCCGCCGCATCGGCGCCGGTCGCGGGGAGACGACGCCATGAGCCTGCCTTCGCCCATCGCACCCAGCGGGACGGACACGCCGTCGCTGGAGCTGAAATCCGTCGGTCACCGCTTCGGCGGCTTCCAGGTGCTGCACGACGTGAGCTTCAAAGTACCGGATACCGGCATCACCGGCCTCATGGGGCCCAACGGTTCGGGCAAGACCACCTTGTTCAACATCATCTCCGGCTTCCTCACGCCGACCTTCGGCGAGGTGCTTTTCCGCAACCGCGACATCCGTGCCAAGAGCGTACGCCAGCGCAGCCTCGACGGACTCGTGCGCACCTTCCAGACCCCGAAGGTGTTCGAACGCCTCACCGTCGCCGAGAATGTGATGGTGGGGGCCTTCAAGTCCGGGCGGTCCGGCTTCTTCTCAGGCCTTGCCGGCCTTCCCTCGGCGTGGCGCGAGGTGGCCAGCATGCGCGAGCAGGCTTGGACCACCGCCAGGCTCTTCGACCTCGACGGGGTGTTCGACAGGCCCTCCGCTCTCCTGACCGCCGGACAGCGCCGTCTTCTGGAGCTCGCGCGCGCCTATCAGGGACGGCCACGGCTGCTGATGTTGGATGAGCCATCTTCCGGGCTTACGACCATCGAAATCGAGGTGCTCATCGTGAAGCTGAAGCTCCTTGCCGAGGAGGGCATCGCCATCCTGCTCGTCTCCCACGACATGGAGCTGATGGGGGTGACACAAGTCGTCCACGTGCTCAATTTCGGGCGGATCATCGCCTCCGGCACGATGGCGGAGGTGCAGGAGGACGCATCCGTGCGCGAAGCCTATCTGGGAGTGTGACATGCTGAACGTCAAAGGGCTTTGCGCCGGCTACGGTGCCCTCAAGATTCTCAAGGGTATAGACATTGACATTGGCCCAGGCGACATCGTCGGCCTCGTGGGCGCCAACGGCGCCGGAAAGACGACGCTGGTACGGACGCTGGCCGGCCTGCTGCCGGTGCAGGGAGGCGAGATCCGGCTCGGCGGCAAGGACATCACCCGTATTCCCCCCCAGCGCCGCGGCGCCTTTGGCCTCGCGGTCGTGCTGGAGAATCGCAATCTCTTCGGGGAGCTCACCGTGCGGGAAAACCTTGCCCTCGCCGAGCGCAATGGTCGCGGTCGCCGGCAGGTGTTCAGCCTCGCGCGCATCATAGATCTCTTCCCCGCGGTGGGGGAGAAGCTGAACGTGCGGTGTGACCTCCTCAGCGGTGGGCAACAGCAACAGGTGGCCATCGCCCGCGCACTGCTGCTACAGCCAGACGTGGTGGTGATGGATGAACCGTCCACCGGCCTCGCGCCCAAGGTGGTCAAGGACATCCTGGATGTGCTCAGCCGCCTTCGTGTCGATGGGATGAGTATCATCCTCGTCGAGCAGAACATCGCCATCGCATCAAGCGCCACGAGCCGGGCCTATGTTATGGCCACCGGACGAGTGGCTCACGAAATTCCAGAGGGCGGCTGGGCAGGCTTTATGGCCGACGAGAAGCTGGTGAGCGCCTATCTCGGCCAGCATTGATGGGACTCGAAGAATCTCTTTCGAGTCACGGGAGCTTCCGAGCGGAGTCTGTCGGGATCACAACCTGTGGCCCCGCCCGGAAGCGTACTGAACCGCCCCGGTCTGGGGGAGGTCAGAGGCCCCAACTCGTGAGAGGATTGGGCTATGGTGAAAAAGACGACGAACAACTTCTCGGCCGAGATACGCGCCCGCACGGTGCGGATGAGCCCCTGCGGTTGATCACTCGCGTATTCCATTTTGGCTTGACCATTGTGCCCGCGAACGGATGAAACCCTTGGCTCGAGCTACGACGTCGTATGGCTCCGAAAATAGTCTCGCTCGGCAATCCGGGCGGCATGACGCAGACCGCATCTGAGACGATGACGACGTCGATCATTGATCGCGACGTTGCAGATCAATCGCCGGCAAGAAAAACCGCCCATCGTCCGACAGGCCGCCGAGCCGGCTGTTCGCCGGGAAGCCCTCCACAACGATGTCTGGGTGCTGCTCTGTCTGCCGACGATGATGTTGGGAAGGAACCCTGCCTCGCGGCGAGCAGCGGGTGTGCAAACGGAAGGAGGCTTCGCGGGGAAAACCGGCTGCACGGAACGCGCAGCGTGGAGGAAGCCGGGCGGAAGCCTCTTGAAGTGCGCCGAGGGCGGAGCCCTAGGCTGTATCGACATTCAGCACCAGAAGGGCAAGGCGGCGATGTAGAGGCTGGCGAGGTAGTTATGCGGGATGCGGTCGTAACGGGTGGCGATGCGTCGTAGCTGCTTGAGTTTGCCGATGGTTCGTTCGATGTGGTT
>NZ_JBQWAR010000017.1:0-418047 GCF_052491725.1 Haloleucobacter ellipsoideus | reverse complement strand
GCGAAGATCGCACCTTTGCTGCCGGGCAAAGCCACGGATCCGGGCCGCACTGGCTCGGACAACCGCTTGTTCGTGAACGGTTGTCTGTGGGTTCTGCGCTCCGGGGCGCATTGGTGTGACCTGCCCGAGCGCTATGGCCGCAGGAAGAGCGTTCACAAGCGCTTCAGCCGCTGGTGCCACGCAGAAGTGTGGGAGCGGGTATTTGCGGCCCTGACCGCCGATCACGACAACCAATATCTGATGATCGACAGCACTATTGTGCGGGCTCACCAGCAGGCGGCGAACGGAAAAGGGGGGCCAGGGATCAGGCGCTGGGGCGTTCCCGAGGCGGACTGACCACCAAGGTCCACATGCTGGCTGACGCGCTGGGGCGCCCTGTGCGCTTCGTCATCACGGCGGGCCAGGTGGGCGATGTCACCGTCGCCTCTGCCTTGGTGGATGGCATGGCAGGTGCCGCCGTGCTCGCCGACAAGGCCTATGACAGCAACGCTTTCCGCCGGCACGTGGCGGGCATTGGCGCGGCGACGGTGATCCCATCCAACCGGACCCGGAAGATCCTCATCCCGCACGATGCAATGGCGTACAAGTGCCGCAACCGCATCGAACGATGCTTCAATCGCCTCAAGCACTTCCGCCGCTTCGCGACGCGATACGACCGCCGAACGATCCACTTCGCCGGCTTCGTCCTCCTCGCCGCAGCCATGATCTGGCTCAGGTGAATGTCGATCGGACCTAGCCCTAATAGTCCGACAGCTTCAGGTCATCAGACCACTCGCCGGGTACATCCTTCACAACCACCTGCCCACAAATGACGCGGCCCTCGGCTGCGTCAAAGGTCAGGGTCGGCGCACCATAAAGCTGCCAGCCCTTGTTCAGGGCCGCCGTCACACGCTTGCAGAAGGATGAATCGTCCGGTCCTGTCAGGTAGCGATAAAGCTTCATGGCGAGATCCTCAGATGAAGGTTGAGCCGGCGGGGTTCAGATCAACCGCGCGCGGCAATTGCATCGGCCAGTGCCACGGTGCGCCGCGCCATTTCGGCATGCAGCAACTCCACCATGCGGCCATCAATGGTGATGACACCCTTGCCTGCATTTTCTGGCCGTTCAAAGGCAGCGATGATTCCCCGGGCCCGCTCCACCTCGGCAGGCGGGGGGGAGAAAGCGGCATTACAGGGCTCGATCTGCGAGGGATGAATGACAGTCTTGCCGTCCATCCCGAACTCAACCCCTTGCGCGCACTCAGCCTGAAAACCATCCATATCCTTGAACTGGTTCCACACCCCATCCAGCACATCCAGCCCATAGACACGGGCGGCGGCAACACACATGCTCAGCCAAGCCAGCATGGGCGCACGGCCGGGAATGAGGGCGGCGCGCGTCTCCTTCGCCAGATCATTCGTGCCAAGCACAAAGACCGAGAGCCGGGTCTGCGGGTTGCGCGCCGCAGCGGCAATGGCGTGAATATTCAGTATGGCCAAGGGCGTTTCAATCATGGCCCAGACGCGGGTCTGTGCTGGAACGCCCAGCTCTTCAAGACGGCGACCAACGGTTTCAAGCTGCTCCACCCGCTCCACCTTGGGCAGCAAAATGGCATCCGGTGCTGCGGCAGCGGCGGCTTCCAGATCCTCTGCTCCCCAGGGGGTATCCAGCCCATTGATTCGGATCACCACCTCACGCGGCCCGAAACCACCCGCCTTCACGACCTCGGCAACCCGTGCACGCGCTTCCGTCTTGCTGTCAGGGGCGACTGAATCCTCAAGGTCCAGAATAACGCCATCAGCCGGCAGCTCGCGCGCCTTCTCCAGAGCACGTGCATTGGAACCGGGCATGTAAAGAACGCTCCGACGGGGACGAATGGCCATGGACGAGCTCCCTGAACAAGATGATTGACAAGACCATAAGGCCAGCCGCCACTTACGAGAAGAGGCTTTCACACTTCAAAATAAATACTTCACATGCGCCAGCCAAAAGACAGATGCTGAAGTGAAGCAGACATGAAAAAAGGACGACTGCCATGACAGCAGACGTCCTTCTTCAAATTTCAATGCAGCAATATTCAGTTCAGCTTGGACTGGACCTGAGAAATTGCGTTGGCAACCAGATTGTCCGCCACAGCACCTTGCGCAGCATTGCTGGCAAGAACACCGGCAGCGCGGGTTGCGGCCTCAGCGGCAACCGCCTTCACATCGGCCAGAGCCTGCTGTTCGGCCTGAGCGATCTTGTCTTCAGCCTGCTTGGTCCGGCGGGCAACAAAGTCATTCAGCTTGGCCTTGGCCTCAGCGGCAAGGCGCTCGGCCTCCACCTTGGCGGCGGTGACGATGGATTCGGCCTCGGCCTCGGCCTCGCGCTGCTTGCGCTTGAATTCGGCAACCAGCTTCTGCGCCTCTTCCTTGAACCGGCGTGCTTCCTCCAGCTCATTGGCAATGCGGGCGCTGCGGGCATCCAGGGCAGAGGCGAGCATCCGGTGGACGCCCAGATAAAGCAGCCCGGCGATGAACACCACAAAGGCGATCAGTACCCAGATATTTGCCCAACTTGATTCGTTCATGTCCGGTCCCCAGATCGGTCCGAGCCCAGCATGGCAGCCTGTTCAGGCGAGATGGGCTTTATTGGGCGGGCAAGACTGCGCTGAATGAGCAGGCTCGCCCCGAATTCCATATTCAGATCAGGCTGCGACCTTATCGGTCAGCACTGTATCGACAGCCTTCTCGACATCGGAGGTGGACGGGCTGGCGCCGACCAGCGAAGCCACGATGGCCTGCGCCGTATCAACCGCAATTCCGCGCACATGCCCCATCGCTTCCGCCTTGGTTGCGGCAATTCGCACTTCAGCAGCCTCGAGCTTGGCATTCAGATCAGCCTCAAGGGCCTTGCGATTGGCATCGGATTCAGCCGCCAGCTTGGCGCGGGTTTCACCAGCAATGGCGTTGGCCCGGGCACGCGCCTCATTGAGAGCCTTCTCATAGGCGAGCTGGGCAGCCTCACTCTCGGCCTTCAGCTTGATACCTTCATCCAGATCATCCGCGATCCGGTCACGGCGCTCTTCAAGGATCCGGCCGATACGCGGCAGGGTCACCCGGCTCATCAGCAGGTAAAGAAGGACGAAAGTGATGACCAGCCAGAGAAGCTGGGAGGGGAAGGTCGAAACATCGAAGGGCGGGAAGTGCGCCGCATGCTCGTCAACAATGTTGCCGTGCTCCGGCGCCGAAGCGGGAGCTGCCGCAGCAGCAGGCACTTCCTGCACCTGGATCACGGTTTCCTCAACCTCGACAGCTTCTACTGCCGCAGGCTGGGTCTGCTCCTGAGAGGGAGCGGCATTCTGTTCAGCCGGAGCGGCTTCCGCCGGTGTGGCCGAAGCCTCACCGGACCCGCCGTCCTCAGCCTGAACGGGCGCAGCCTGCGCAACCCGGAAAGAGCCGTCCACCAAAGGCGAAAAGGCCCCGGCCTCATTCGCGGACTTCTCCACGACAAGAGGAACAGCCGCGAGAGGGGTGGCACCAAGACCGATACCCGCTATCGCCAGCGCGACAGTCATTTTCCATGGCTTCATCATGGCACGCCCGTTTGACTTGAACTCGGCCACACGGCCGGGAAGCCCCGCGTCTCAAAGACCCGGGGCCCGATGCGCAACCTGGATCAGGCCACGAAGAGCAGGATCAGGGCGACGACGAGCGAGAAGATGCCCAGACCTTCGGCAAGAGCCGCACCAATGAACGCGCGAGCGAACTGGCCATCGGCGGCAGACGGGTTGCGCAGGGCACCCGACAGGAAGTTGCCGAAAATGTTACCGACGCCGACAGCGGCCAGACCCATGCCGAGGCAAGCGAGACCGGCACCGATGAACTTACCAGCTTCCATTTCCATTGGACTGCTCCTTAGAAAACCTTTTGGATGAAGACAACCTGTCAGACAAAGCCTGATGCTTCCAAGATCCGTCAGTGACCGGGATGGATCGCATCATTCAGATAGATCGAGGTGAGAACCGCGAACACATAAGCCTGCAACACCGCGACCATGAGCTCGAAGGCTGTCAGGGCCACAATCATGAAGAAGGGCAGCACGGCGCCAAAGGCACCGGCAATACCGGCAGAAGCCATACCCACCACGAAATAGGCGAACACCTTCAGCGCGATATGGCCGGCCAGCATGTTGGCGAACAGACGCAGCGAAAGGCTGATGGGACGGGAAAGGAAGGAAACGACCTCGATCAGCACCAGGATCGGCAACAGGAAGGCCGGCACGCCCGACGGCACGAAAAGGCCGAGAAAGTGGGTGCCATGGCGGATCAGGCCATAAATGATGACGGTGAAGATCACCAGCAGGGAAAGCGCCGCCGTCACCACCAGATGGGAGGTGATGGTGAAGCTGTACGGCACGAGACCGACAAGATTCCCGAACAGGATGAACATGAAGATGGAGAAGACCAGCGGGAAGAAGACCATGCCTTCCGTGCCGGCGGAGTCACGCACCATCTTGGCGATGAACTCATAGCTCATCTCCGCGATGGACTGTGCCCGGCTGGGAACCAGCGTACGACCGCGCGTCGCGTAGGTGAGATAGAAGAAGATCACCGCCACAACAATGCACATGAAGAGTGCAGAGTTTGTGAAGGAGAACTCTGCTCCACCCACATTGAAGAGACTTACGAGCGGCTTGATCTCAAACTGGTGGATCGGATCAACGATCATCCGAGCGCGCCCCCTGCCATGCGACTTACGCCGCGAGAAGTAAACTGCGGCACAAGCCGCGCAATTATCCGAACGGCGGATGCCGCAAGATTTCGATGGAGCCTTGCACCCCCGCCACAGCGATTGCCGTATGCAGGAAACACCCCGCGGCTGCAACCCTTCCGTTGCGCCTCAGGACTTTGGCTGCCCCCGCGACGGACCTTCACCCGCCGCTCGCATCATGTTCAACACACCGGCCGCAAAGCCAACCAGCGTGAAGATGATCAGACCCCAGGGGCTGATCGAGAAAAACCTGTCCAGACCATAACCGATGAGCGCCCCCACCAGCGTGCCTGAAACGAACTCCGCACCCAGCCGGAAGGCAAGGGCAGCGCCCGATTGAGCCGATGTGTCCCGCTTGCGCCCAGCCGATGCCTCTTCCGCCTTCTTGCCCTGCAACCGGCTCAACGAGGCGTCGAGACGGTTCAGCCGGTCAAAAAGCTCGGCATCACTGGGGCGGGCATCTTTTCCATGCTTGCCCGCATGTCGCTCCCCTTCCGGGGAAGATTCAGGCTCGGTCATGGCTTCGACTCCGGCCCCGGAAAAGACAAATGCCCTTCCCTTGAAACCGGGCGCACCATAGTTGCGTCAAAATTAGGTGTCAAGGCAAAGCATGTTTTCCCTATCCATATGAAATTCATATGGAAAATTGTGGCAGGCCATTCTTTCAGGCCCAGCTACACCGCCTCGCGCATCTGTTCAGCTGACTTAAGGTCCACTGACACCAGCCGGGAGACCCCGCGTTCGGCCATCGTCACCCCGAAGAGGCGGTCCATATGGGCCATGGTGATCGGGTTGTGGGTAATAGTGAGAAAACGTGTTTCCGTAAGGCGTCTCATCTCCTCCAGCAGGGTGCAGAAGCGCTCCACATTGGCATCGTCCAGTGGAGCGTCCACCTCATCCAGCACGCAGATCGGGGCAGGATTCGTGAGAAACACCGCAAAAATCAGCGCCATGGCCGTCAGCGCCTGCTCTCCCCCAGAAAGCAGGGAGAGGCTCTGCGGTTTCTTGCCCGGCGGTTTGGCGATGATGTCGAGCCCGGCCTCAAGCGGATCTTCGGCATCCGTCAGCACTAGCTGGGCCTCACCCCCGCCGAAAAGGGTATCGAACAGCTTGCGGAAATGGCCGTCCACCACCGCGAAGGAGGCCTGAAGCCTTTCCCGCGCCTCGCGATTCAGGCTGGCTATGGCGCCACGCAGGCGGCGAATGGCCTCGACCAGATCATCCCGCTCGCGGGTGAGATCCTCCAGCCGCGTCTCCGCTTCCTCCAGCTCGATATCGGCGCGCAGGTTCACCGCGCCAAGCCGGTCCCGGTCCCGGCGCGCCTTTTCAAGGGCAGTGGCGATCTCCTCCGCATCAGGCAATGGAGAATCACTCTCGAGCCCGGCGGCCGTGCGGGCTGTTTCCGGTGGCCCCTCAAGGGCCTCGGAGATTTCCCGCAGCACATCGTCGCAGCGCTGGCGGGTGGCCTCCAGCCTCTCCTCCGCCCTTGCATGTTCCGCACGGGCAGAGGACATGGCCTCAAGCGCATCGCGCGCGGCCTTGTCGGCACTGGCAAGGGCGGCCTCCCCCTCCGCCAGCCGGTCTGCTGCGGCGCGGCGGGCGGCTTCCGCATCCTCAAGCGCCGAAAGAAGGGCGCGGCGCTGGTGAAAGATGGCGTTTGGCGCGTCTTCAAGCTCTTCCAGCTCAAGACGGGCCTCTTCGCCCCGCGCTGTCACGGCCGCGAGTCGTTCACCCGCGCCATCGGCCCGCTGGCGCCATGAGCGCTCCTCGCTTGCGATGGCCTCCAGCCGGCGGATTCGGGCGGCGCTGTCACGCTTGAGAGATTCGCTGGCCGCGCGCGCCTCCGCCAATGCGGCGCGCCGCTCGCTGGCCTCCGCGCGGGCACGGGCAAGATCCGCCTCGAGAATCTGCGGCTTATCGAGCGCGGCGATGGCCTCATTCACCTCTTCAAGGCTGGCCTCCCCCTCCTCGCGCGCTGCCATGATGCGGGTGCGGGCTTCGGCAAGGGCGGAGAATCGGGCCAGATGCTGGGCGGCGCGACGTTCTGCGGCCTCCAGCGCGGCACGGGTGGTTTCAGCCTTGCGCTGGGCCATGCGGCGGCCTTCACGGGCCTGTGTCTCGGCGGCGGCAGCGGCGCGCAACGCGCTGTCATGCGATTCCAACTCTTCGCGCAGGCTTTCCACCACCGCGCGCGCCTCTTCCGCCTCCGCCTCGATATCCACCAGCCGATTGCGTTCAGCCAGACGGCGGGCCGCGGCGGTTGGAGCATCAGCCGCGGCGATGACCCCATCCCAGCGCCACAGATCCCCCTCGCGCGAAACGAGTCGCTGCCCGGGCAGAAGCCGTGCGGCAAGATGGTTGCCCTCTGCCCGGGGAACGATTCCCACCTGGCTCAGTCGACGCATCAGGGCCGGCGCCCCGGAAACGAAAAGCGCCAGCGGCTGTGCGCCTTGTGGCAAAGGCGGGTCACTTTCCGGCACATCCGCGCCGGCCCAGCGCGCGGGCGCGGCAGGGTCCACCGGCAGGTCCAGATCATCCCCCAGCGCTGCGCCCAGCGCGGTTTCATAACCCTTTTCCACCCGCAGCAGATCCGCCACCGGAGGAAAGCGATGATCCGAGGATTGCAGCAGCTTGGCCAGAGTGCGCGCTTCCGCATCCAGCCGGCCGAAACGCTTCTCCGCCTCATTCAGGGCGGGACGGAGATCTTCCAGCGTGCGACGGGCGGCGGCATGGGCAGCCTCGGCCTCCGCTGTCAGCTCCTCCGCCTCGGCGAGGGATTCGCGGGCGATTTCCGCTTCGGCGCGGATTGATTCGAGATTGTCCGCCCCGGCCTCGCGCTTCAGCCGGGCTTCCTCGGCATCCACCGATGCGCGCTCGGCGGCATTGCGCAGCAGCTTGTCGCGCATATCCCGGGCTGCCTGCTCCAGCGCCGTGCGGCGGGCGCCAAGATCCGCGAAATGGGCGGTCTTTTCCTCCAGCGCCTGTTCGGCCTCTTCCAGCAGGTGCGCGGCCTCCTCGCGCCGCTCATCCGCCATGGCCTGCTGCTCGGCCGCCTCCTCCTGCGCAATATGCAGGTCCTCCGCCTCAGCCACCAGCCGCTCCAGAACCTCCTCCGCATCGCTGGAAAGCGATGTCTCGCGGGCGAGATCCTGCTCCACCTGAATGATACGGCGCTCAAGCTCCTGCCTGCGGGCCGAAAGGCGCGCTTCCTCCTTGTCCAGTTCCGTCCGGGCATGGGTGAGGCGCTGAAGGGCGGCGGCGGCTTCCGCCTCGGCCTGGCGCAGCGGCGGCAGGGCATGGGCGGCAAGCGCCTGAAGGCGGGCGGATTCGGCCTGCGCGCGCACCAGTTCGGCCCCATCGCGCTGGGTGGCGGCAAGAGCGCTCTCGGCGTCCACAAGAGCGGCGCTCACCTCCAGCCAGCGCAGCCACAGCAGGCTGGCCTCGCACCGGCGAATATCCGCTGCCAGCACCTTGTAACGCTGGGTCTGGCGGGACTGGCGACGTAGACTCTCGGTCTGGGATGTCATCTGCCCGATGACATCCTCCAGCCGCGAGAGATTCTGTTCCGCCGCACGCAACCGCGTCTCGGCCTCATGGCGGCGGGCATGCAGGCCGGCAACACCGGCGGCCTCTTCCAGAATCCGGCGACGCGCGGCGGGCTTGGCCCCCACGATCTCGCCAATTTGCCCCTGTCGCACCAAAGCGGGCGAGCGCGAGCCGGTGGAGGCATCGGCAAACAGCAGATGCACGTCACGCGCACGGACATCCTTGCCATTCACCCTGTAGGAGGAGCCACGCCCCCGCTCGATACGCCGCACCACCTCAAGCTGGTCCCACTCATTGAAACCGGCAGGGGCCGTGCGGTCGCGATTATCGAGATGAAGGCTCACCTCCGCCACATTGCGGGCGGGGCGGCCCGTGGTGCCGGCGAAAATGACGGAATCCATGTCCTGCGCGCGGAAGGCCTTGAAGGAGCTTTCGCCCATCACCCAGCGCAGCGCTTCCACCAGGTTCGACTTGCCACACCCGTTCGGCCCCACAACACCGGTCAGACCGGGCTCGATCAACAGATCCGAGGGCTCGACAAATGTCTTGAAACCAACGAGACGCAAACGGTCAAACTTCATCCCGGTCACGCAGATCGCATCTCTCGACGCAAAGCCCCGCCCAGGGCTTCCGCAAAGCCCGGCGGTACAATACGGATGAGGGTGGCACGGATCATGGGAAGCATGTGACAGCCAATGCCGTTTCCGTCAAATGGCAGTGACATGAATCACCGTTGGGATCGTCACCTGCCCTTCACGCGGCGGTGCTTCTCTCCTGCCGGAACCGCTTGTGTGGGGCGATATGAACAAGAGTGCCGTGCAGGACAAGGAACAGGGGCGGTCCGTTCAGGACTATATCGATGAAACCCCGGTCTGGCGCGATGGCACCCATGTGCCCTTCACCCCCATGACACGGATGCAGTGGCGGATCTGGGGGCTGGCGGCGGCGGGCAAGTTCTTTGAAGGGCTGGTGGTGTTCATCACCGGCGTGGCGCTGCCGCTCATTTCGCGCGAATTCTCCCTGAATGCGATACAGCACGGCATGGTGGGGGCAGCCAGCCTTGCCGGCATTCTGGTGGGCGCCTTCTTTCTGGGCTCCCTGTCCGACAGGTTCGGACGCAAGAGCATGTTCATTCTGGAAATGATGCTCTTCATCGTTTTTCTGGTGCTGCTGTCCTTCAGCCCCTCCTTTTTCTGGCTGGTGCTGTTCCTGTTCGGCGTCGGCGTGGCGCTGGGGTGTGACTATCCCACCGCGCATCTGGTGATTTCAGAAAGCATCCCCTCCTCCACCCGCGGCCGGCTGGTCATCTCGGCCTTTGGCTTTCAGGCGGCGGGCGCGCTGGCCGGCACCGTGCTGGGCTATGTCATTCTGGCCGCTTTCCCGGAGGTGACCGCCTGGCGCTACATGTATGCGGTGGTGGTGCTGCCGGCCTTCATCGTCACGCTCGGGCGTTTCACGGTAACGGAAAGCGCATCCTGGCTGATGGCGCACGGGCGCGAAAAGGAGGCGGAGAAGGAAGTCTCAAGACTGCTGGAGCGCAACCCGCCCTACCCCACCCGGATCCGGCTGAAGGGCCGCCAGAAGAAGCTCACCAGGGCGGACAGGCATCCGCTCGCCCTGTTCAATGCCCGCAACCGCCGCTCCACCATTCTGGCCAGCATCCCCTGGTTTCTTCAGGATCTGAGCACCTATGGCATCGGCATCTTCACGCCGACCATTCTGGCCGCCACCCTTGGCCATGCCGCCACCCATGCCACCTCCATCACCAGTCTGGTCGCCGATGACATTGCGGCGGCCAAGGGCGCGGCGCTGATCGACCTGCTGCTGGTGGCCGGCGTGCTCTGTGCCGTGCTGCTCACCGACAAGGTCGGGCGTATTCCCTTGCAGATCGTCGGCTTCATCGGCTGCGCCGCGGGGCTCCTCATCAGCGCCATGTCCGGCCATGCCAGCGCCCACATGCAGGTTCCGCTGATCTTCATCGGCTTCATGCTGTTCAACTTCATGACCAATCTTGGCCCCAACGCCCAAACCTATCTGCTCGCGGGCGAGGTGTTCCCTGTTCATATCCGGGCGCGCGGGGCGGGTTTTGCGGCAGGCTTTGCCAAGATCGGGGCGGTGCTCACCGCCTTTCTCTTTCCCATTGTGCTGCATGCGCTGGGCACCCAGGCCCTGCTGTTCCTGCTGATCGGGGCCTCCCTGCTGGGGGCGCTCATCACCTGGCTGTTCCGGGTGGAGACCACAGGCACCAGTCTGGATGACATTGATCCATGAAGGCGCCCCGGCGCTGGCCTCCTGCCTCACATTGGCTGGATTCCTAAGCTTTTCCTGCGCACAAGAGCGAACCATCCGCTGGCACAGGGAGAAGAAAGATGAGCAGTGTTTTCGCCGGGGCCCTGTATCGCGCCATCCACCTCCCCGCAGTGCGGCCCGGCATGCTGGCCCTGTGCGCCGCCGCCATGCTCGCAGTGTCCGCCAGCCCGGGTGCGGCTGAAACCGCTGCCCCTGCCCCCACCCCGGACATGCCGGATGTCAGCCGCCGCCAGATGGTGATCAATGTCGCCAAGGATGATGTGCTGAATGTGCGGGCGCAGCCGGATGCCTCCGCCGAGATCATCACCACCCTTCCCCCCTATAGCCGCAACGTCATCATCGCCGGCACCCGGCACGAATCAGGCAAGGAAATCTGGTGGCAGGTGGTGACACCGGCTGGCACCGGCTGGGTGAATGCACGCTATCTGGCCCCCGATGAACCCTCGGACACCAGCTTCCCGGTGCGCTGCACCGGCACCGAGCCCTTCTGGAACATCACCACGGCCAATGGCGAGGCGCAGTTTTCCACACCTGACAGCCAGAGCGAATGGACCGCCGGCCAGATGGAATGGGCACGCGGCTCGATGAATGCCTTCATCATCCGCCTGAAAAAGGGGGATGCACCGGGCCAGATCACGGCTTTCCGTACCGGAAACGCCTGTTCTGACGGCATGAGCGACACCGCCTTCCCCTTCCATGGGGTGCTCACGGGGCCGGATGGCAGCGTCTATTCCGGCTGTTGCCAGCGCGGCGGATAGGGGCTGCATGCCATCTTCCGGTGGGATGCGCCCTGCTGCCTGTTCGCCTTTTGCATAAAGGTGATTATGGTGTCGTGAAAGCTGTCGCAATCCCGGCAGGCATGCCCATATCCGCTGCAACCAGATCACCCAGAGGACCAGAGCACATGCTGTTCAACCAGCCGGGCGCCAATGGCGCAGGACCCAATGGTGCAGGCGCTGAACCCGTCATTGACGTGACCACCGAGAACTTCATGAAGGAAGTTCTTGAGGAATCACGCACCCGCCCCGTTTTGGTGGATTTCTGGGCCCCCTGGTGCGGCCCCTGCAAGACCCTTGGCCCGGTGCTGGAGAAGGTTGTTGCCGCCACCAAAGGCAAGGTGCGCATGGTGAAGATGAACATTGACGAGCAACCGGCCATTGCCGGCCAGCTCGGCATCAAGTCCATCCCCACCGTCTATGCCTTCGTGAACGGCCAGCCGGTTGATGGCTTCATGGGCGCCCTGCCGGAAGGGCAGATCAAGTCGTTCGTGGATCGTCTCACGGGTGGGGATGCCGGCGACAATCTGGCCGAGGTGCTCGAATCCGGCGAGGCGGCGCTGGCAGAGGGGGATCTGGCTGGCGCAGCCGAGGTGTTCGCCGCCGTTCTCGAGGTGGAGCCGGACAATCTGGCCGCCCTTTCGGGCCTTGTCCGCACGCAGGTTCAGGCCGGCGCGCTGGAGGAGGCGCGGGGCATTCTCGCCTCGGTTCCGGCAGACAGGCAGAATGACAGCGCCATCGGCGCGGCCCGCGCGGCGCTGGAACTGGCCGAGCAGGCGGCCTCCCTTGGCGATGTGAATGCGCTGGCCGCCGGTGTGGACCAGAACCCGCAGGACCATCAGGCCCGCTATGACCTCGCCATCGCGCTCAATGCCCATGGCAAGCGCGAGGAGGCCCTCAACCACCTGCTCCATATCGTGCAGCATGACCGCGACTGGAATGAAGATGCCGCGCGCAAGCAAATCATCCAGTTCTTCGAGGCCTGGGGCTCGGCAGATCCGCTGACCCAGTCCGGCCGGCGCAAGCTTTCGGCGATCCTGTTCGCCTGAGGACATAATTCAGTGGCATCCAACCGTACCTATCTGTCACCGGCGGATGTTCCGCCGGTGATTCCCGTTTTCCCCCTTTCGGGCGCATTGCTGCTGCCACGGGCAGAACTGCCGCTGAATATTTTCGAGCCGCGTTACCTGCAAATGGTGGATGATGCCCTCAGCGGGGCACGCCTCATCGGCATCGTGCAGCCGGATGAGACCGCGCCCGAGGTGTCCGAAGGCCCGGCCGTGTTCAGGGTCGGCTGTCTTGGCCGCCTGACCCAGTTCCGCGAGACGGAGAACGGGCGCTACCACATCCATCTCACCGGCATTTGCCGCTTCCGCATTCTGGAGGAGGTGGACGGGCATACGGCCTATCGCCAGTTCCGGGTCGAGACCGCGCCTTATGAGGCAGACTTCCAGCCCGGTGCGGAACAGGAAGCGGAAGTGGACCGCCCCGCCCTGTTCAAGGCACTGGCCGCCTTTCTGGAGGCCAACCAGCTTGAGGCGGACTGGGAGGGCATCCAGCAGGCCGGCACCGAGACGCTGGTCAATGCGCTCTCCGTGATGTCACCCTATGGCACGCTGGAAAAGCAGGCATTGCTGGAGGCTGAAACCCTCAAGGCACGGGCAGACATGCTGGTGGCCATCACCCAGATGATGCTCGCGCGCATGCCGGGTGATGGGGAAGGCTCACTGCAATAGCCCCGCGCGCTCAGCGCACGCCTTCCGGCTGGGTGGCGAAGCGCAGCGTGGCCCCGGGGGCCAGGGTGCGCACATCAAAGGTGCGCACCTCAAGCGCGCCGGAAACATCCAGCGTCACAACCAGCACATCGCCGGAAACGGCGGTGGACACCACCTTGGCTCCCGCCGGCAGCATCGCCGTGACCTGCCCTGTGCCGATTGGCTGGGGCTTGAGCATGCGGTAGCTGATGACACCGAGAACCGCGATGATCCCCACGAACATGATGACCATGGAAACGGAGGAAAAGCGGCGGAACTTGTTGAGAACCTGCTGCTGCTCCGGGGTCAGGGGCGCTTCGGGGGCCTCATCTGCAGGGTTGGGGCGCATGATCATGAACGGGCCGGTGCTCCGGTGAACGACGAACGGAAGAACTGATGACCGAAGGCACCGGTGAAGACACCTCCGAGGACTGGACCGGGGATATGGCGGAAACTCAGGCCGCTCCCTCCTCCCGCCTCACCATCACGACCGGCGCGGATGACGCCGGCCAGCGGCTGGACCGCGTGCTTGCGCGCCATGCGCCAGACCTCAGCCGCACCCGTATCCAGCGCCTTGTGGCGGATGGGCAGGTGCAGCTCGGCGGGCGTGTGGTAGTGGACGCAGCCGGGCGGGTCAATGCCGGGGATGTCTACAGCATCGCCCTGCCGGAGCCGGAGGCCGCGGAACCGGCCGCCGAAAACATCCCCCTTTCCATTGCTTATGAGGATGATGACCTCATCGTCATCGACAAGCCGGCGGGCATGGTGGTGCATCCGGCGCCCGGCCATTCCTCCGGCACGCTGGTGAACGCCCTGCTGCACCATTGCGGCGACAGCCTCTCCGGCATTGGCGGGGTGCGGCGGCCGGGTATCGTGCACCGCATCGACAAGGATACCTCCGGCCTGCTGGTGGTGGCCAAGCATGACAAGGCCCATCAGGGGCTGGCGGCCCAGTTCGCCGACCATGGCCGCACCGGGCCGCTGGAGCGCGCCTATCTGGCCTTTGTATGGGGCGTGCCCCGCCCGCGCGGCAGTGTGAACGCGCCGATCGACCGCCACCCCACCCATCGCCAGAAAATGGCGGTGCGCCAGAGCGGTCGTGAAGCCATCACCCACTGGCAGCTTCTGGAAACCTATGCCGGAGCGGATGGCGAACCGCTCGCCAGCCTTGTGGAATGCCAGCTGGAGACCGGGCGCACACACCAGATTCGCGTCCATATGGCCCATATCGGGCACCCCTTGCTGGGTGATGAGGTCTATGGGCAGGGCTTCCGCACCAAGGCCGCCCGCCTGCCGGAGGAAGCCCGCACCCTGCTGGAGGGGCTGAAACGGCAGGCGCTGCATGCCGCACGCCTCGGCTTTGCCCATCCTGTCAGTGAGCAGCATCTGGCTTTCGACAGTGATCTGCCGGAGGAACTGGAAGCGCTTCACGCCGTTCTTTCCGGTGCAGGAGAGGCATGAGCGGCACGCCCATGTGCCACACATTCCGGGTGAGGCCATAACTGTGCCCTTTTCCACTTCTCCTATATGATGAGTGCAGCAACAGGCGATTGCGGTTGCGAGTCTGGTTGCCCATCATGGGGGCCGGAAAAACAGGAGACCATCCATGGCGCAGGCCAAGAGCGTGCCCGTTCCCTCTCCAGAAGGTGGACTGACGCGGTATCTCGAGGAGATCCGCAAATTCCCCATGCTGGCGCCGGACGAGGAATACATGCTCGCCAAGAGCTGGCGCGAGCATGGAGACAGGGATGCCGCCCACAAGCTGGTGACCAGCCATCTGCGGCTGGTGGCCAAGATCGCCATGGGCTATCGCGGCTATGGCCTGCCGATTGCCGAGGTGATCTCCGAGGGCAATGTGGGCCTGATGCAGGCGGTGAAGCGGTTCGAGCCGGACAAGGGCTTCCGCCTCGCCACCTATGCCATGTGGTGGATCCGCGCTTCCATTCAGGAATATATCCTGCGCTCCTGGAGCCTTGTGAAAATGGGCACCACGGCGGCGCAGAAGAAGCTTTTCTTCAATCTGCGCAAGGCCAAGAGCCAGATCTCCGCGCTGGATGACGGGGATCTGCGCCCCGATCAGGTGCAGCAGATCGCCACCAAGCTCGGCGTTTCGGAGCAGGATGTGGTGGACATGAACCGCCGCCTCTCCGGTGACGCCTCTCTCAATGCGCCCCTGCGCGAGGATTCCGAGGGTGGGGAGTGGCAGGACTGGCTGGTTGACGATCAGGTCAACCAGGAGGACCGCTTCGCCGAGAATGAGGAGCTGGACAACCGCCGGGCTGCCCTTGCCGGCGCGCTGGGCGTGCTGAATGAACGCGAGCGCCGCATCTTCGAGGCCCGCCGCCTGAGCGATGAGCCGGTGACGCTGGAGGAGCTGGCCAGCGAATTTGGAGTCTCGCGCGAGCGGGTGCGCCAGATTGAGGTGCGGGCGTTTGAAAAGGTGCAGAAGGCGGTGGTGGAGCGCCTTCACGAGGTCGAATCCCCCCCGCGGGAAGCTGCCGCCCTCTAATCAGCCCCGTCGCCTGTGCACGACCCCTGCCTGGATCTTCAGGAAAGGGAGCGGCCTGAGAGGAAGCGCATCATCCGGCAGCGCCAGATCCCGGAAGGTACTGGCGTGCAGCGCTCCTGCCCGTTGGGCGAGGCCCTGCCGGGAAGACATTGGCAGAAAGACATTGGCGGCAGAAAGACATTGGCCGGGAAGACCTTGCTGAGGGGTGCGTCGCACGCGCCTCAGTTGCGCTCATCCGGCAGGATCGGAAGGGGGAAGACCTCGATGTCATCCTCATGCAGCGCACTCACATCTTCCGGCGTCGCCTCGCCATAGATGGAGCGCTGCTCTTCCTCACCCTCATGCATGCGCCGAGCAATGCGGGCGAAATCATCGCCCACATAATCCGCATTCTGCACCACATGCTCGCGCACCCGGCGCATCAGTTCGCGCAATTCCTGCGCCGGACCGGACAGCAGCGGCTCGGCCTCAGGCACGGCCGGCGGCGGGGCGGGCTCATCCATAACACGCACTGCCCCGTCCGTGCGGGCGACAGCCGGGGCCATGATGGCTTTTTCCACCTGTGTGGAGCCGCAGTGCGGGCATGCGATGAAGCCGCGGGCGCGCTGGTCCTCATAGCTGGAAGAGGATGGGAACCAGCTTTCAAAGGCATGGCCTGCCGCACAGTGCAGCGCATAGCGGATCACGTGCTCTCCCCCACCAGATGCAGGCGGCTCTCCAGCGCCAGCCCCTCCACCTCGAAGCGGCGGCCATGGGAGAGGGAGGGAATGCGCCGCCGGGCAGCTTCCACCGCGCCAAGATCCAGATCGGCGATCAGGATGCCGGGCTCCGTTCCCCCTTCGGCCAGAATCCGGCCCCATGGGTCCACCACCAGGGAGTGACCATAGGTCTCGCGGCCATTTTCATGCAGCCCGCCCTGGGCCGCGGCCAGCACGAATGCGCCATTCTCGATCGCGCGGGCGCGCAGCAGCACATGCCAGTGCGCCTCTCCTGTCGGACGGGTAAAGGCGGCCGGCACGGTGAGCACCTGCGCACCAGCTTCCGCCAGCGCCCGGAACAGGGCCGGGAAACGCAGGTCATAGCAGATGGACAGCCCGAACCTGATCCCGTCCACCTCGCCCAGAACGGCGCGGTCTCCCGGCGTATAGGCGGCGGATTCATTGTAGGTTTCGCCATTGCCCAGATCGACATTGAACATGTGGATCTTGTCATACCGGGCGGCGATGGCTCCATCCGGGGTGATGAGGAAGGCGCGGTTCACGGCCCGGTTCTCGCTCACCTTCAGGCCCAGAGAGCCGATATGCAGGTGGATGCGCAGATCCCGCGCCAGCTCGCGCAGGGCGGCGAGGGTCTTGTCCTGCCCTTCCTCAACAATGGCCTCGAACAGGGCGGCGCGGCCATGCTCGATGATATTGGTCATTTCCGGGGTCTGGACATAGCGCGCACCAGCCTGTGCAGCTTCACGGACAAGAGCGCGGGTGACATCCAGATTGGCGGCAACATCACGGCCCGTGCGCATCTGCACCAGTCCGACACGAAGCGGAGCAGGTGTTCCGGTTTGTTCTGGAGATGTCATCTGCTTGGCTCCCGCCTGTCGCCGGCGCGCCTGCCCCGGAAGGACATGGCGGCCCGCTGTTCCGAAATGGCCTTGCAGGCATTGTGCCTGACATGGGCACAGATGGAAATCGGCTGGTGCAGGTGCCCGTCTGCACCACCTGTCCCCCGTCCGCCAGACCCGCCGGCCCGGCGCACCGGCCGGAAGACCTAGCCGTTGACCAGCGCGTCCAGCTTCCCGCTCTGGTCGAGCGCGTAGAGATCGTCACAGCCTCCCACATGGGTTTCGCCGATGAAGATCTGCGGCACGGTTTTGCGCCCGCCGGAAAGCCGCACCATTTCCTTCTGGCCTTCAGAATCCATGGTCACGTCGATTTCCGTGAAGGTCCAGCCCTTGCGGCGCAGCAATTCCTTCGCGGAGTGGCAGTAGGGGCAAAAGTTCTTGGTATAGATGACAATAGGTTTCATGGAGCCGGATTACACCGCTGTATGAGGCAAGGAACGGGTCGTCATGAAAGTGACGTAACATAACGGATTGTCAAAATCGACACGTCAGAAGGCACCTGTCATATCGGTTTCATCAACATATGGATCATCCACGCGGGCGAAGGTCAGCACATCCACCCGCGCCGCGCCGGCCTGCCGCAGAAGGGCGGCGCAGGCATCCAGTGTCGCCCCCGTTGTGTAGACATCATCCACCAGCAGAACCCTGCGCCCGCGCACATCCAGCTCCCCCGCGCGGGCAAGGGCGAAGGCTCCGGCCACATTTGCCCGGCGCTGCATCCGGTCCAGCCGGGTCTGTGAGGGCGTGCGGCGCACACGGTGGAGAATATCCATGCGGACCGGCAGATCCTGCCCCATCCGCGCCCTGCCCTTTTGCAGATGCCGCGCCAGCAAGGCGGCCTGGTTGAAGCGCCGCCGCCACATGCGCACCATATGCAGGGGCACGGGCACGATCATGTCCGCCTCCGCCAGCAGGCCATGGCCCGCCTGCGCCATCATCCGCGCCATGATGGCGGCCAGATCCAGCCTGTCCGCATATTTCAGCCCGTGCACCAGCTTGCGCGCCACATCATTGAACATCACGGCGGCACGGGCGCGGTCAAAAGCCGGGGGATCGACCACCGCTGCCCGCGTGAGGGCGGGCTGATCCTCCGCACCGCCTTCCACCCGGCGCAAGGGCGCACCGGTGCGGACGCACAAGGGCGGCGTGATGAAATGCAAGTGCCGCCAGCACTGCGGGCACAGTCCCCCGTCATCCCCCACCACCTGCCCGCAGGCGGCGCAGGTGGGCGGCAAGGCAAGCCCCAGCAGGCCGCGCCCCCATGCGCGCAGCATCACACCCGAAGCCCTTGCCGCCTGAAAGCTGTGGACGCGCACCCCGCGCGCCGCAACCGGAGCGGTTTCGGCAGCCTGCCCCACCAGACGCCACTCTGCCTCGTCCACGCCCACTCCTTCGCTCCAGACATCCGGCCCCGCCTGATGCTCCGGTTTCTTACGCCACCCTGTCATGCCGCTCCAGACGCGGCTTTCGGTTATGTTGCATGGCACCCTGCCCCTCTGCCAACATGCGGCACACAGGCCGGAATGGCGTGCAGGGCTTTTGGGGAGAAACGATGAGCAAGACCAACAAGGGCAATTTTTTCGAGGACTTCACCGTTGGCCAGGTGATCCGCCATGCCACGCCGCGCACGGTGACGGTTGGAGACACCAGCCTTTACAGCGCCCTTTACGGCTCGCGCTTTGCCGTGCAATCGGCAGACAGCTTCGCCCAGGCCATCGGCTATCCCCGCGCGCCGGTGGATGACCTGCTGGTCTTTCACACGGTTTTCGGCAAGACCGTGCCGGATATTTCGCTCAATGCCATCGCCAATCTTGGCTATGCGGGCGGACGCTTCCTCGCCCCTGTCTATCCCGGCGATTCGCTGACGGCGGTCTCGAAGGTCATCGGCCTGCGCGAGAATTCCAGCGGCACCAGTGGCGTGGTCTATGTGCGCTCCACCGGTTTCAACCAGGATGGCGTGGAGGTTCTGGACTATGTGCGCTGGGTGATGGTGCGCAAGGGAGATGTGAATGCCCCCACACCCGAGCCGGTCATCCCCACCCTGCCCTCGGCCCTTGCCCCGGATGCACTGGGCGATGCCGTGCCGCTGCTCGATATCGAGAACTGGCGCGATGATCTCTCCGGTTCCACCGCCCGCTTCGGCGATTATCAGGTGGGTGAGCGGATCGACCATGTGGATGGCATGACGGTGGAAGAGGCCGAGCACATGCTCGCCACCCGCCTCTACCAGAACACAGCAAAGGTGCATTTCAACCAGTTTACCGAAGGACAGGGCCGCTTCGGCCGGCGCCTCATCTATGGCGGCCACGTCATCTCGCTGGCCCGCGCCCTCTCCTTCAACGGTCTGGCCAATGCCTTCCATGTTGCGGCCATCAATGGCGGGCGGCATGTGGCGCCCCTGTTTGCCGGCAACACCGTGTTTGCATGGAGCGAGGTGCTGGATGCCCAGCCGCTGGCCGGACGTGAGGATGTCGGCGCGCTGCGCCTGAGAACAATCGCCACCAAGGACCAGCCGACAGACGGCTTCCCGTCCCGGGATGGTGATGACTATGACCCGAGCGTGATCCTCGATCTCGACTACTGGGTTCTCATCCCCCGCTGATCCGCATGGCGGCATGCCCCGTGCGTGCCGCCATCACCACAGGGTGGTGCGCGCGGCCCCGTCCTGATCCACGGGGCTCAAGGCTTCCGGCTGCGCGCCTGTCTCGGGCGCTGCGGGTGCATAGGCTGAAGGGGCGGAGGGCGCGGGCATCTGCTGCGCCGGTGCGGCAGGCTTGCGGCCCGGCTTGCGGTTGCGCGTCTCAGCAACCCGGCCCCCGGGCAGCGAGAAGGCGGACATGAAGCGCCAGGCTTCATCTGCCGCATCAATATCGCGATTGCGCAGCCCCAGAAATGTCGCCCCGATGGGCGAGGCCGTTTCCACCCGGGCGGGGGACTGGTGTCCGCCCCGCTCAACCGTCAGAAAGCGCACGGCGCTGCCATTGCGGCAATTGCTCCACTTCTGCTCGGTGACAGAGGTGCCATCCCATTTGTCCAGATCCGGCAAGGCCCGCTCCTGCGGCGCGCCGCAGCCATTGAGGCCGGCAAACAGGGCCGCGCTGTCCGGTGCGGAAAGAGTCGCGCCAAGAGGGGTCCAGAAGCCGTCATAGGCGATGACCGTATCCGCCGTGCCATGGATGAACATGACAGGCACCGGGCGCGAAGGCTTGCATTCCTCCCGGTAATTGGCCGGCGCCGTGGCCATGATGACCGTGTATGCGGCAAACACATGGGGAAACTCACAGGCCATGCGCTCCACCATGAAGCCGCCATTGGAAATGCCCGCCAGATAGATCCGCGAGGGATCGGCCACCCCTTCCTTCACCAGCTGATGCGCCAGAGAGACAAGAAACGGCACATCATCTCCCGGCCTCAGCACCGCCTTCAGCCGCATGGCGGCGGGGCGACCGTCATTCCATACACGCCCCTCGCCCTGCGGATAGACGGCGATGAAATCATTGGCCTTGGCGGCGGCATCCAGCCCGAAATAGTCGCGGAAGCCTTCCTTGCTTTGCCCCGCTCCATGCAGCGCGATGACCACCGGGCGCGGGCCGCTCACCCCCTCGGGCTTCACGACGATATAGGAGCGGGCCTCCTTCCCCACTTCCAGAACATGCTCGCTGGCCTCCAGCCCTTGCGCGCGCGCTGCCACCGGGCCGAAGAAAAGCCCGGGTGAAAGCCCCAGCAAAAGCAGCATGACACCTGTGGTCCAGCTCCTCAGGTGCGCGACAGAGCGCATCTGGCATGTATTTGCAAGTTGCCGGACACGTGCCGAAACCCGGAATGCTGTACTCGACATAAGTCTGAATTCCCGCCGAACCCAAGGAAAATCATCAAAAGAAATCATGCTGATGAATCCCGTCATCCAGACAAGAGGAATATGGCGAGCCTGCGGCGCCACTGTGGCAGTCAAGCAACAGGGATGCCACCTTCAAGTTAAGAATTGATTCATATCAACCTCAACGACATGACATGGCGCGAAACCAGCGTTACATCGGGAATCATACACTTTGCGGAGTTCGGGGCATGAAGAAGTTTGGTTTGAGCGCCATTGTTGCGGCTGGTCTGGGCGCTCTCGTCGCGGGGAACGCGACAGCAGCGGATCTGAAGGCTGCACCGGCCTACAAGGCCCCAGTGGTGGAAGCTCCCCAGAGCCCCTGGCAGATCCGTGTGCGTGCGCTTGGTGTGGTCGTGCAGGACAAGGGTCACGTGACCGGCATTCCCGGCTCGGACCTGAAGTATGATGACTCGGTCATCCCCGAGCTCGACATCACCTACTACTTCACCAACAATTTCGCGGCCGAACTTATCCTCGGCACCACCCGTTCCAACGTGAACGGCGCGGGCACGATCAGCGATCTCGGCAAGATCGGTCGCACCTGGATCCTGCCGCCGACCCTGACCCTGCAGTATCACTTCACCAATTTCGGCGCGTTCAAGCCTTATGTCGGCGCGGGTGTGAACTACACCTTCTTCTACAGCCAGAAGGCGAACAACCCCACGGTTGACCTGAAGATCAAGGACAGCTGGGGCTTCGCCCTGCAGGCCGGCTTCGACTACATGATCGACCGCCACTGGGGTATCAACTTCGACGTCAAGAAGCTCTTCCTGGAGCCGAAGTTTGATGCCGTCGTTGCCGGCGTCGGCGCTGTCAGCGGCCGCGCGGACCTGAACCCCTGGCTGATCGGTGGCGGTGTCACCTACCGCTTCTGATCTCCTGATGATCTGATCTGACCTCAGAACAGCGCCGGACTTCCGGCGCTGTTTTTTTATGCGCCTGGCGAGAATCAGTGCATTTGCGACATCCGAGGCGGGAATCAGGCCGCCAGTCGCCCTTCCCAACGGCATGCTTGCGAAATATGCACCCGAGGCGCATTGTGCAGTGCCGTTGCAATGGCTTGAGAGAAATCGCCACATGCGCCACAGCGCGCATGTTGACGCAACGTCATGAAGCTGAATCTGCGCCCAATTGCAAAATTGTTACATTTTACGCATGAAAACGCAGTTTTCTCCTTTGGAATTGTTGCGAACTGGACACGGTTGGGATACCTGATCGATCAATTTTAGGAGGAGGCTCATGGCCGACAGCCCTTCGCGCGTCTCGCGCCCCCTTTCGCCTCATTTACAGATCTATCGTCCCCTGTTCACGATGGTCATGTCCATCGTCCATCGTATTACGGGGATAGCACTATACTTTGGTATGGTTCTGTTTGTGTGGTGGCTGCTTGCCGCTGCCTCCACCGTATCTGCGTTCGATACTTTCAGCTCGCTCGCGGGCTCCATCATCGGCATGCTGGTTCTCTTCGGCTTTACATGGGCCATGATCCATCACGCCCTGGGTGGCATCCGCCATTTCATCTGGGACTTCATTCACGGCTTCGGCCCGAATGAGCGTGTCCTGATGGCCAAGCTGACCCTTGCCGGCTCCATCATTCTCACAATCGCGGTCTGGGCCATTGGCCTTGGCCTGAAGGGTTGAGGAGTTCGCGATGAGCAATCCTACCCATACCCCCATGCGCACCCCTCTTGGTCGCGTGCGTGGCCTTGGCGCCTCCGGTTCCGGCACCGAGCACTTCTTCCTGCAGCGGGCGACCGGCCTTGCCAACCTGCTGCTCATGGTGGCCTTCATCTTCATCGTCATCCGCCTGGCCGGTGCCGGCTATGCGGAAACGCGTGAATTCATTGGCCAGCCGCTGGTGAGCATTGTCCTCCTGCTCACACTGGTCTCGGTCTGCACCCATATGCGTCTCGGCATGCAGGTGGTGATCGAAGATTATGTGCACACGGAGGGGCTGAAGGTGCTTCTCATCATCCTGAACACCTTCTTCACCACCATCATTGCCCTTGCCGGCGCCTTCGCCGTGCTCAAGATCAGCCTGGGAGGCTGATGATATGGCCGATACCGCAAACGCAACCGCTGCACCCTCCAAGCTCGGCGCGGCCTACCCCATCGAAGACCACACCTATGACGTGCTGGTGGTCGGTGCTGGTGGCGCAGGTCTGCGCGCCGTGGTGGGCTGCTCGGAGGCGGGCCTGCGCACCGCCTGTATCACCAAGGTGTTCCCCACCCGCTCCCACACTGTCGCCGCACAGGGCGGCGTTGCCGCCTCGCTCGGCAATATGGGCGACGACAAGTGGGAATGGCACATGTACGACACCGTCAAGGGGTCGGACTGGCTGGGTGATCAGGACGCCATTGAATATCTGGTGCGGAACGCGCCTGCCGCCGTCTATGAGCTGGAACACTGGGGCGTGCCCTTCTCCCGCACGGAAGACGGCAAGATCTACCAGCGCCCCTTCGGCGGCATGACGACTCACTTCGGCAAGGGCACCGCCCAGCGCACCTGCGCCGCGGCGGACCGTACCGGCCACGCCATGCTGCACACGCTCTATGGCGCGGCGCTCAAGCACAAGGCCGAGTTCTTCGTCGAATATTTCGCCATCGACCTGATCATGGATGATCAGGGCAAGTGCCGTGGCGTTATCGCGCTGAAGCTTGATGATGGCACCCTGCACCGCTTCCGCGCGCACCTCACCGTGCTGGCGACTGGCGGATACGGCCGCGCCTACTTCTCCGCCACCTCCGCCCACACCTGCACGGGTGATGGCGGCGGCATGGTGCTGCGCGCCGGCCTGCCCCTGCAGGACATGGAATTCGTGCAGTTCCACCCCACCGGCATCTATGGCTCGGGCTGCCTCATCACCGAGGGTGCCCGTGGCGAGGGCGGCTATCTCACCAACTCGGAGGGGGAGCGCTTCATGGAGCGCTATGCGCCTTCCGCGAAGGACCTTGCCTCCCGTGACGTGGTTTCGCGTTCCATCACCATGGAAATTCGCGAAGGGCGCGGCGTTGGCAAGAACAAGGACCACGCCTTCCTGCATCTGGACCATCTGGATCCGGCCATTCTCCACGAACGCCTGCCCGGCATTTCGGAGAGCGCGAAGATCTTCGCCGGCGTTGACCTGACCCGTGAGCCGATCCCGATCATCCCCACCGTGCACTATAATATGGGTGGCATTCCCACCAATTATTTCGGTGAGGTTCTCGACAAGCGCGCCGACAATCCGGACACCGTGGTGCCCGGCCTGATGGCAATTGGTGAGGCCGCCTGCGTTTCGGTCCATGGCGCGAACCGCCTTGGCTCGAACTCGCTGATCGACCTTGTGGTGTTCGGCCGCGCTGCCGGTCTGCGGGCTGCCGAGCTGGTGAAGCCCGGCCAGAAGCATGAGCCACTGCCGGAGAACAGCGCTGAACTGGCGCTCTCCCGCCTCGACAGGTTCCGCTACGCCAAGGGCGGCACCCCGACCGCTGAGCTGCGCCTGAACATGCAGAAGGTGATGCAGAACAACTGCGCCGTCTTCCGTACCGGTGAAGTGCTCGAGGAAGGCCGCAAGCTCATCCATGAAGTGTTCGACAGCGCCAGCGATATTGGCGTGACGGATCGCGGACTGGTGTGGAACTCCGATCTCATGGAGACGATGGAGTTCGACAATCTGATCGGCCAGGCCGTTGTCACCATGGAAAGTGCGGCCAACCGCAAGGAAAGCCGTGGCGCCCACGCCCGTGAGGACTTCCCGGATCGCGATGACGTGAACTGGATGAAGCACACACTGGCGTATCTTGATACGGCGACAGGTCAGGTCCGGCTCGATGACCGGCCGGTGCATACCTACACCCTGTCTGACGATATCCAGTACATTGAGCCGCGTGCGCGCGTGTACTGAGCATTCCCATTGACCGCGCGCTGCACAAGCGCGCGGTCATGGCCAGAATTCCTGCGGGCGGCCTCCGCTCCAGCGTTTCAGGATCTCACCCATGGCTGAGCTCTCTCTTCCCAAGAATTCCCAGGTCACGGCCGGCAAGGTTTGGCCCAAGCCGAACAATGCCAAGAAGCTGACGGAGTTCCGCATCTATCGCTGGAACCCGGATGATGGCCGCAATCCGCGTATCGACACCTATTATGTGGATCGCGAAGACTGCGGCCCCATGGTTCTCGATGGGCTGATCTGGATCAAGAACAAGATCGACCCCACCCTCACCTTCCGCCGCTCCTGCCGTGAGGGCGTTTGCGGTTCGTGCGCCATGAACATTGGCGGCACCAACACGCTGGCCTGCACCAAGGGCATGGACGAGGTGCTGGTGAAGGGCTCAGTGAACATCTATCCCCTGCCGCACATGCCGGTGGTGAAGGATCTGGTGCCGGACCTCACCCGTTTCTATGCGCAGCATGCCTCCATCGAGCCCTGGCTCCAGACGGACAGCGCCGCGCCCGAGAAGGAATGGCGTCAGTCCAAGGAAGACCGCGAAAAGCTCGATGGTCTTTATGAGTGCATTCTGTGCGCCTGCTGCTCCACCTCCTGCCCCAGCTACTGGTGGAATGGCGACCGCTATCTCGGCCCCGCCGCACTCCTTCAGGCCACACGCTGGCTGAAGGACAGCCGCGACGAGCGCACCGGTGACCGTCTCGACAATCTGGAAGATCCCTTCCGTCTCTATCGCTGCCACACCATCATGAACTGCGCTCAGGCCTGCCCGAAGAGCCTGAACCCGGCCAAGGCCATTGCCGAGGTCAAGAAGATGATGGTTGAGCGTCGCATCTGACTGCCGATCGCACAAAAAAGGCGCCCTCCGGGGCGCCTTTTTCATTCTGGCTAAAGGGAGAATGCGGGCAAATCTTTGCGCAACCTCCCCATACAGACCTACAGCTCTCCCAGAAGCTGTTCAAAGCCGATGCTGCTGGCCTTGCCCAGCTCCGCACCATGATCGGCAAGGAAGAGGTCAGCGGCCTTGCGTCCCTCCGCCTTCAGCATGGAGAGAAACTCCCACTCGGCATTCAGCTTGGATGAGAAATCCAGACCATTCATCACCGGGTTGCGCACCACATGAATGCGCATGCGCGCCCAGGCACCGGCCTCATTATTCTCGCCCGCACCACCCGCCGCCTTTTGCAGCAGGTCGATCATATAAAGCTCCTTCACCAGCACGGCATTGAAGGAGACCTCATTCAGGCGGTTGAGAATTTCCGTGGGCGTACGCGGCGTTCCCCGCCGCTCCAGCGGGTTCACCGGCACCAGAATGGTATCGTCGGATTTCAGCTCGGTCACCAGCGGGGTCAGGGTCGGATTGCCGGAATAACCGCCATCCCAGTAAGGGTCCCCGTCAATCTCCACCGCCTGGAACAGCGCCGGTATGCAGGCGGAGGCCATAAGCACGGCCGGTGTGATTTCATGATTGCGGAAAATGCGCGGACGACCGGTGCGCACATTGGTCGCTGTCAGGAAAAGCTTGATCGGCGAGGTCCGCAGCCGGTCAAAGTCGATCTGCCGGTCCAGAATCGGTGCAAGGGAGTTCTGCCCCATCGGATTATACTGATAGGGGGAATACATCCGGGTCATGAAATCCATGAACAGATAGCCCGGTGACTGGTCCAGCGACCAGTTTCCCATCATCCGCTCCAGCGGCGAACGCTGGAAGGGGCTGAAACGGGCCGCCTCGCAGACATGCAGCCAGTAGCTGTCCAGCGCCTTGCGCGCCCCTTCCCGTCCGCCGGCCACATAGCCATCGGCCAAGACAGCCGCATTCATGGCGCCGGCAGATGTGCCGCATACACCTTCAATTTCAAGCCATGATTCTTCGAGCAGGCGGTCCAGCACACCCCAGGTGAAGGCGCCATGCGAGCCTCCTCCCTGAAGGGCAAGGTTCACCAGCACAGTCTCGCGTTTCATTTTCAGCCTTTCAGAGTATCCCGGCCTGATATTGCATTACAGCATTCTATTGCACTGCACAAATGAACAGAAGCCCCATCTGGCGGCATGAAGGTGGACTTCAATTCCCCGGGGCGGATAAGCTGCGCCACCAAATCAGTCGTTTCTCTGGCGTGCTGGCGACAGCCGCATTCCACATTCCTCACCAGAGGCAGAGGCAGAGCATGAACCGGGTGAAAGTAAACGGGCTCGAATTTGCCTGGCGCGAATGGGGAGAAGGGCAAACGGTTGTTCTGTTCATTCATGGCAATCTGGCCAGCAAGGAATGGATCTCGCTTGCCGCCCCCCATTTTCCCCGCGGCGTGCGCACCATAGCCGTGGACTGGCGCGGCTGCGGCGACAGCGACAAGCCCGCCCCCCTGCCCGATTTTTCCAACTATTCCATTACGCGCCATGCCGATGACATGCTCGGCCTGCTGGATGCGCTGGGCATATCCTTCTGCCATCTGGCCACCCACTCCACCGGCGGCATCATTTCCACGCGCATGCTGCTGAAGCAGCCGGAGCGCTTTGGCCGCGTGTTCTCCCTTTCACCCGTCGCCCCGCAAAGCTTCATCTTCCCACCCGACAAGGCAGCCTTCTTTGGCCAGATGAAGATGAACAAGGCGCTGACCCGGCAGGTGATGGCCCACACCGCGCCCAGCCTGTTCCAGCCGCAAAGCCTGCAAAGCGGCAATGCCCTCTTCAAGCCCGATCTCGGCCCGCGCGCCCGCCTGTTCGATACCATTGTCGATCAGGCTTTCGCGGTGTCGGACGGCATCTGGTTCGGCACTCCCTATGCCATCACGCAGGAGGCGCGCAGCGGCTTTCTGAAATCCCGCATGGGAGGGATCCACCACCCGCATCTGGTGGTGTGGGGCATGATGGATGTGATCATTCAGGAAGCCTCCTTGCAGGAGATGGTTCGCCTCATGCCGCACTGCCGCCTCGTGACGGTTCCAGGCATCGGCCACTCGATGAATCTTGAAGCCCCGCAACTCTATGCCGACTATTTTTCGGGATGGATCCGGGATGCGCTTCCCGAGCACAGCCGGCCGTGACACCGCAGACCACCGCGCCATCTGCAAGCGCTCCACCCCTGAAGATGTTCATCCAGACCGGCACAAGCTGGCATCCTGAAGAAACCGTTTGCCCCCGCTCCAAGCCAGCGGCCGGGAGGACTTATGACCGATATTGCCACGCGCGTTTATAACCACACCTGGAAGATCGACCCCATCGTCCGCTCCGTTCTGGATACGGATTTCTACAAGCTGCTGATGGGGCAGATGATCTTTCACCGTCACCGCGATACGCGCGTGACCTTCGGCATCCACAACCGTTCATCGCGCGTGAGGATTGCCGATATTGTCGATATCGGTGAATTGCGCGAGCAGCTGGATCATGTGCGCAAGCTGTCCCTCAGCCGGGGTGAGTCCACCTGGCTGCGCGGCAACATGTTCAACGGCAAGAGGCAGATGTTCTCGCCGGAATATGTGGCCTGGCTCGAAAGCTTCCGCTTTCCCGATTACCATCTGGAAAAGCGCGATGGCCAGTATGAGCTGACATTCGAGGGGCTTTGGCTGGAAACCACCATGTGGGAAATTCCGGCCCTCGCCATCATCAATGAGTTGCGCTCGCGCGCCGTTCTCAAGGGGCTCGGCAAGTTCGAGCTGCAGATTCTCTATGCCCGGGCGATGGCGCGGGTGTGGGAGAAAATGGAGTTTCTGCGCAGCCTGGGCGAGGTGAAGATTGCCGATTTCGGCACCCGCCGCCGCCACGGCTTTCTGTGGCAGGACTGGTGCGTGCAGGCCTTGCTCGAAGGGCTCGGCTCCGGTTTTCTGGGCACGTCCAACTGTCTCATTGCCATGCGCCATGAGGTGGAAGCCACAGGCACCAATGCCCATGAGCTGCCCATGGTCTATGCCGCGCTGGCGGATGGCGATGAGGCGCTGCGCTGCGCGCCCTACAAGGTCCTCTCGGACTGGCAGAAAGACTATGACGACAATCTGAAGATCATCCTGCCCGATACCTATGGCACCACCGGCTTTCTGGCCAATGCGCCAGAATGGGTTGCGCAGTGGACCGGCATGCGGATTGACAGCAAGGACCCGCTGGAAGGCGGCGAGGAGGCCATTGCCTGGTGGCAGGACCGCGGGCAGGACCCGAAACAGAAACTGCTGATCTTCTCGGATGCGCTGGATGTGCATGAGGTTGCGCGGATCCAGCAGGCTTTTGAAGGGCGCATCCGGCTCGGCTTTGGCTGGGGCACGCTGTTGACCAATGACTTCCGCGGGCTGGCCCCCGGTGGGGCGCTGGACCCGATTTCCATCGTCTGCAAGGTGCTGGAGGCCAATGGCCGGCCGGCCGTCAAAATTTCGGACAACCCCACCAAGGCCATGGGGCCGGCAGATGAGGTGGAGCGCTACAAGCGCGTTTTCCAAGTCGGCAAGATGGAAGCGCGTGAATTGCAGGCGTGATCCGGATAATCCGACCAACCTGCATCACAGATGCCTCATCAATGCCCGGGGAATGAGAGCAGCGCGTGCATTGGCACATCCAGCACGCGCATCTTGTCCTCGCCGCCCAGATCCGCGAGATTGACCACAAAGCTGGCCGCCTCGACAACCGCCCCGCGCCCGCGCAGCAGCTTCACGGCCCCTTCGGCCGTTCCACCCGTGGCCAGCAGATCATCGATCAGCAAAACGCGCTCACCGGGCGCGACAGCATCGATATGGATCTCGATTTCATCTTCCCCATATTCGAGCCCATAAGGCATGCAGACCGTTTCATAGGGCAGCTTGCCCTTTTTGCGGATCGGCACGAAGCCGGCTGAAAGCTGGTGCGCCACGGCCCCGCCCAGAATGAAGCCCCGCGCCTCGATCCCCACCACCTTGTGGATCTGGTGGCCGGCCCATGGTGCAACCAGTGCATCGACAGCATGGCGAAAGGCGCGCGCATCACCCAGCATGGTGGTGATGTCCCGGAACAGGATACCCGGACGCGGATAGTCTGGAATGCTGCGGATGGTATCGGCGAACTCATTCTCAGTCATTCAGGCAAATCCCCGGAAAGCACGGAAGGCAGGCCATGAAGGCCTCATTTGAAGATTAGACACGCTTTGCCATGAACAGGCCGGTGCGCGGCACAATAATGCACAGGCCGGCTTGCGCTCAAAAAAGAAAAGGGCCCCATGGGGCCCTTCCTGTCATTTCGCCTCGGAAACAGGAGGGCGGAGACCCGCCCTTCCCGTCAATGGGCGACGTTCTTCCACACCTTCTTCTTGGTGAAGTAGAGCAGGCCGGCAAAGACGATCAGGAAGATCATCACCTGGAACCCGATGCGCTTGCGGGCATCGAGATGCGGCTCTGCCATCCACATCAGGAAGGCGGACACGTCTTGGGCATACTGACGCACAGTCTGCGGCGAACCATCGGTATATTCCACCAGCTCATCGCTGAGCGGGTTGGGCATCGCGATCTGATGACCCGGGAAATACTTGTTGTAATGCAGGCCGGACTGCAGCGTCACATCTTCCGGCGGCTCTTCATATCCGGTCATCAGGGCGTTGATATAGTCAACGCCATATTCCTGATACTGGATGAAGGCATCGGTGATGAAGCCGGGGAAGCCCACATGATAGGAGCGCGCCTTCGCAAGCACGGACATATCCGGGGGGAAGGCCCCGCCATTGGAGGCACGCGCCGCCTGCTCGTTCGGGAACGGCGCCGGCCAGTGGTCCGAAAGGCGCGCGGGCCGCTCGAACATGTCACCGGAGCTGTCCGGGCCATCCTGCACCTGATATTCGCTGGCGATCTGCTTCACCTGATCTTCGGTGAAGGCGGGACCGCCCGGCTGCGACAGGTTGCGGAAGGCCAGATAGTTGGCGGAGTGACAGGAGGCGCAAACCTCCTTGAACACCTTGAAACCGCGCTGGAGCTGCGCCTGGTCATAGGTTCCGAACGGGCCGGAGAATGACCAGGGCATACGCGTGGGCGTCGAAGCCTCACCCGCGGCCTGCGCACTTGTGGTGAGCGCAGGCGTGGCGGCCAGAACGGCAGCGGCCGTGATGCCGAAGAGAATCTTACGAATGTTCATGTCGCTCTCTCCGCACTGGCTCACTTCGTCTCCGGGGCGGCTGCCCCGGCGACCACTGCGGCCCCACCCTTGCTCCGCGAGAGTACAGCATCCGCAATCGAGGCCGGCATCGGCTTGGGACGTTCAATGAAGCCCAGAGCCGGCAGGATCACGAGGAAGTGGATGAAGTAGTAGACAGCGAAGATACGGGAAAGGATCACATAGATGCCTTCCGCCGGCATGGCGCCCAGATAGCCCAGACCCACGGCCACAATGGCGAAGACCCAGAAGAAGAAGCGGAACAGCGGGCGGTAGCGCGCCGAACGCACCTTCGAGGTATCCAGCCAGGGCAGGAAGGCCAGCACCGCGATGGCCGCAAACATGGCCAGCACACCGCCGAGCTTGTCCGGCACCGCACGCAGGATGGCGTAGAAGGGCAGGAAGTACCATTCAGGCACGATATGCGCCGGCGTCGACATGGGATTGGCCGGGATATAGTTGTCCGAGTGGCCGAGGAAGTTCGGCGTATAGAACACGAACCACGAGAAGAAGATGATGAACACCACGATGGCGAGCAGGTCCTTCAGCGTCGCATAGGGCGTGAAGGGCACGGTGTCCTTGGACACGCTCTTGATGTCCAGACCATCAGGGTTGTTCTGGCCCACATGATGCAGCGCCCAGATATGCAGGCCAACGATGCCGGCAATCATGAAGGGCAGCAGATAATGCAGCGCGAAGAAGCGGTTGAGGGTGGGATCACCCACGGCATAGCCGCCCCAAAGCCACTCCACGATCACCGGGCCCACCACCGGAATGGCGGAGAACAGGTTGGTGATCACGGTCGCGCCCCAGAAGGACATCTGGCCCCAGGGGAGCACATAGCCCATGAAGGCGGTCGCCATCATCAGCAGATAGATGATCACGCCGAGGATCCACAACACTTCACGCGGGGCCTTGTAGGAGCCGTAATAGAGGCCGCGGAAAATGTGGATATAGACCGCGATGAAGAACATCGAGGCGCCGTTGGCGTGGATGTAGCGCAGCAGCCAGCCATAGCTCACATCGCGCATGATATGCTCCACACGCTCGAAGGCGATGGTCGCATAAGGCGCATAGTGCATGGCCAGCACGATGCCGGAGACGATCTGGCACACCAGCATGAAGCTGAGGATGGCGCCGAACGTCCAGAGATAATTGAGATTCTTCGGCACCGGATAGGCGATGGCCGAAGAGTGAATCAACCCCACAAGCGGCAAGCGGCTTTCAAACCACTGCGCCACCTTCCCCTTGGGCTGGTAGGTTGAGTGTCCTTCCATGGGTCCAACCTTTGTTGAAGAGGCGACGCGCGCGTCAGCCGATCAAAATCGAGGTGTCGGAAACGAAATTGTAGGGGGGCAGCTCAAGGTTGAGCGGCGCCGGCCCCTGACGGATACGTCCCGAGGTGTCATAAACAGAGCCGTGGCAGGGGCAGAACCAGCCGCCATAGGTGCCCTGATGGCCGAGCGGCACGCAGCCCAGATGGGTGCAGATGCCGATGACGACCAGCCACTGGTCCTTGCCTTCCTTCACGCGGTCGGCGTCAGCCTGCGGATCGGGCAGCTTGGCCACGTCCACATTGCGCGCCTCCTCGATTTCCTTCGCCGTGCGATGGAAAACGAAAACCGGCTTGCTGCGCCACATCACGGTGATCATCTGGCCTTCAGAGATCGGGCCCAGATCCACTTCGGTGGAGGCGAGCGCGAGCACGGAGGCATCGGGCTGCATCTGTGAAACGAATGGCCAGGCGAGCCCGGCCACTCCGACCGCGCCCACTGCGCCCGTCGCAATGTAAAGGAAGTCCCGGCGCGTCGTCTGCGGAGTCTGCGAGGATTGCGTTTGTGCCACGGCGTTAATTCCTGATCTTGTCACCCGCCCCAAGCGCGCCAGAGGCCAGAATTCGAATACGAATGTTTCGAAGAGGCCAAACAGGCGCGAATGTGGCGTCTTGATGAAGCCAAGCTGCCACCTTCGAGGGCCTCTAATTGCACCCTCTCCCCATCTTGTCCAGATCAGGGCAGTCCCGCATATGGCCTTTTCGCCCACAGACTTTGGATTATTCGCCGCCCTGCGGTATCGTTCTGCCGGATAAAACCATGCATCTAGCCCTCTATTGCCCTGATATCGCCCAGAATGCCGGAACCTGCCTGCGCATGGGCGCGTGCCTGGGAATTCCTGTCCATATCATTGAACCTGCTGGGTTTCCTGTGGGCAACGCGGCCTTCAGGCGGGCCGGAATGGATTATCTGGATGCGGTGGAATGGCGCAGGCACGACAGTTTTGCCGATTTTGAAACTTTTCGTCAGGCCGAGGGGCGCCGCCTGATACTTTTCACCACAGCCGGAACCCGGCCCTATACAAACTTCCGGTTTGATGCCTCGGACATCCTCCTGTTCGGCAGGGAATCGGCTGGTGTGCCCCAAAACATTCATGATCTGGCGGATGAGCGCCTCACCATACCCATGCGTCCCGGCATGCGCTCTCTCAATATCGCCATGAGCGCGGCCATGGCGGCGGGAGAGGCCCTGCGCCAGACAAACGGTTTTCCCCGCCCGCTTTGAGGGCAGACCATTTGCCTTTCTCCCCCGCGCGCGACACAAGAGAGGGAAATCCATTTCCCGGAAAGATGCTGACCGAGCCCATGCCTGTTTCCTCCCCTTCCACTACCGACTCCAGTCTTGAAGCACGCAAGGCCCAGGCCCGCGCATGGTTTGAGGATTTGCAGGGGCGGATCATCTCCTCCTTCGAGGCGCTTGAGCGGGAGGCTCCAGATACCCTGTATCCTGGCGCACCGGCCAGCTTCACGCGGACCCCCTGGAAGCGGGAGGACCATACCGGCATTCCCGGTGGCGGCGGCACCATGGCCCTCATGCGCGGGCGGCTGTTCGAGAAGGTGGGCGTGCATACCTCCACCGTCTTCGGTGAATTCGCGCCCGAGTTTCGCGGCAATATTCCCGGCGCCAACGAGGATCCCCGATTCTGGGCCTCCGGCATCTCGCTCATTGCCCATATGAGCAATCCCCATGTGCCCGCCGTGCATATGAACACCCGCTTTGTGGTGACCAGCAAGGCGTGGTTTGGCGGCGGGGCGGACCTGACGCCGGTGCTGGCCGCCCGCCGCACCCAGGAGGATGCGGACAGCATCGCCTTCCATGCCGCCATGCGCACGGCCTGCGAGGCGCACAAGGTGGCCGATTACGAGCGCTACAAGACGTGGTGCGACGAGTATTTCTTCCTCAAGCACCGCAACGAGATGCGCGGCATTGGCGGCATCTTCTATGATTATCTCGACAGCGCGCGCGAAGGGAAAGGCAGCTGGGAGGACGACTTCGCCTTCACCCGCGATGTGGGCCTCGCCTTTGCCGATATCTATCCCCGTCTCGTGCGCGCCAACATGCACACCCCCTGGAGCGCACAGGAGCGGGAGGAGCAGCTCATCCGCCGCGGCCGCTATGTGGAATTCAACCTGCTGTATGATCGCGGCACGGTGTTTGGCCTGAAAACCGGCGGCAATGTGGATTCCATCCTGTCCTCCATGCCACCTGTGGTCAAATGGCCCTGATGGGCGGGTACTGTGATGACTTCGTCACGAACCCCGCCTAGGGTCAGTACAGGTCCAACGGGGCGAATCCGCCCCCTTCGGGAGTGACCAGCATGGCGTTTGAACCGGGTGAAATTGTTCAGCTCAAGTCGGGCAGCCCTGCCCTTACCGTTGTTTCGGAATCCGGTTCCGACGTGACCGTGATCTGGTATGCGGACGAGGTGCCGGAATTCCGCACCGAGACCATTCCCGCCATTGCCCTCGAAACACTGGATCTGCTGGTGTTTGAAGAGGAAGAAGACGAGGATGAAGAGGATTCCGACGAGGACTGATCCTCGCCACGGGCTCTGCCTCTGAAAACGGGTGCACGGCTGGGAGCGGGCATGAAAGCCCTTCCCGTGCCGGTGCACCCTTTTTTATGGCCGGTTGATCGCGCTCTTGCGCAGGCCACCATTCCGCCCGGCCCTGCTGAAGAAGGCAGGCAGACAGGGCTGACCGGAAACCTGCCCCCGTGCTCAGTCCTGTTGCGTGGATCTTCCGACCCTGCAGGCGACATCTCTCACGATCGCCGCAATCGTTTCCGGCGCATCGGGGAAGTCCGCCGCGATCCATGCCGCCTCGGCCTGCCGCAGGGCCACACCCAAAGCCGGGCCCGGTTTCAGCCCCTGCGCGATGAAATCCTTCGCACCCACCGGCCAGACAGGGCGCTGCCACCGGGCGGCCTGCAAGGCCAGCCTGTGCAGGGCCGCCATCCGCTCTTCTGAAGGGTGGCGCGCCGCGGCCAGAAGCACACGGCTTTCCACCGCCTGCGGACCATCGCGATAGAGGAGCGCACGCCCCCTCGCATCGTCCAGCGCATCCGGCAGGGGCAGGGCCAGAGCCTCCAGTGCGCGGGTTTCCTCGTTTGAAAGGCGCAGGCGGGTGCGCAGGCGCGGCACATCATCCGGCACGCGCACGGCCAGCGCCGCCAGATGGCGCATGGCATCACCCGCAACGCCCCACTCCTGTTCAAGGGCCATCAGGCGCCCCAGAAGCGGCGGATCGCCAATGCCGGCCAGAAGAGGCTGCAACAGGCCGCTGTCACTCATCACCTGCAGCGTGGGGGCTGCGGCAGGGGCCAGAAGCAGCTTGCGCATTTCCGCCCCCACCCGCTCCCGCGAGAGGCCGGCAAGGCCGGCCCGCAAGCCTTCGCAGGCGCGCAGCGCTTCTGTGTCCACATCGCCCGCGCCATAAGCGGCATGGAAGCGGAACAGCCGCAGAATGCGCAGATAATCCTCGCGGATGCGTGCCCCGGCATCACCAATGAAGCGCACATGCCGGCGGGCAATATCCGCCAGCCCGTTCACAAGGTCGATCACCGCGCCATGCTGCGTGGCATAGAGCGCATTGATGGTGAAATCCCGCCGCGCCGCATCCGGCGCCCAATCCCGGCCGAAGCGCACCACCGCATGGCGGCCATCGGTGGAGACATCCTCGCGCAGGGTGGTGACCTCATAGGGCAGATGGTTGGCAACCACCGTCACCGTGCCATGCTCGACTCCGGTGGGAACAGCCTTCAGGCCAGCCGCCTCAACGCGCCGGATCACCTCCTGCGGCAAGGCTGTGGTGGCAATGTCCACATCCCCCACCGGCACGCCCAGCAGCGCATTGCGGACAGCGCCCCCCACCACGCGGGCTTCCTCGCCATCCGCATTCAGCGCGTCCAGAACCGCCCGCAACCCCGGACGGCCCCAGAAATCGGCCTGTTTCAGGTCCGCCATGGTCATTCATAGCGGCCGGGGATGAAGACCCCGTCGCGCATCTCGGCCGGAACATAGCGGGTGCCGGCAGGCGCGCCGCGTCCGCCTTCAAACACGAAGAGCCCGGCTGCCATCAGCGCCAGCGCGATAACGCCCAGTATCGCCAGCATGCGCGGGGACCAGTGCTCCGGCACCACCGAGCCCTTGGTGGCCAGAAGCAGCGCGCCATACAGGATAAAAGGCGTGAGAAAGAGCGCCAGCTCGATCAGAATTGTCCGCGCCATCAGGCGTAAACCCTCTCATAGAGATTGCGCAGCATTCCAGCAGTTGCGCCCCAGATATAACGCCCCTCATAGGGCATCGCATAATAGTGCCGCAGCGTGCCCTTCCACTCGCGCGACTGGCGCTGGTGGTTGGCCGGAGCCATCAGGAAGCGCAGCGGCACCTCGAAAATCTCATCCACCTCCCCGGGATTGGGGGTCAGCGTGCAGGCCGGGTCCACCAGCGCCACCACCGGCACGATCCAGAAGCCGGTGCCGGAAAGATAGCCCTCCATATAGCCCAGCGGATGGATGAAGCGCGCTTCCAGCCCCACCTCCTCGCGCGCCTCGCGCAGCGCCGCATCCTGCTCGTCCCGGTCCTCCGGGTCCAGGCGCCCGCCGGGAAAGGCAATCTGCCCGGCATGGTGGTTGAGATGGGCGGAGCGCTGGGTCAGCAGCACGCTCGGCTCCGCCCGCGCCATGATGGGCACCAGAACGGCGGCCCGGCGCGGCTCCTGCCGTGGCGCCTCCTCTCCCGGAACCGGAGAGAGGGCATGGTCACCGTTCAGCCGCGCATAGGCCTGTGCCGAATATGGCGGCGGGGGCGTATGGGACAGGCGCGCCCTTGCCCGCTCCACAAAGGTCTCAAGCGCCGAACCGGGGGGAATATCCAGCCCCCCGGGCACTGGCGGAAGAGCCGGGGAAGCGGAAGAAGTCATGCTCATCAGGCATCCTCGCCCGCCGCCAGCCCGTCAAGGGCGCTGGCGGGCATGATGGGAAAGAAGCTGGCACCGGAAGCGACACCGAACATCGCTTCCTCCGGCCCCTCGCGCACTTCGCCAAGGGCCACCAGTTCCAGATATGTGGCGCGGGTGAGCCGGGCTTCAAGGCCATTGCGCACCATCACATAGGGCCTGAAGCTGCCCGGTTCATCCCCGGCGGCAAAACGCAGGGGATGGTCTGGCCCGCACCGCACCAGATCATCCAGATTGGTGCGGAACACCAGAACCGGCCCTTCCGCGCTCTCCTCCACAGCCATCTCGACAGCGAGGAAAGGGGCGTCATCCACCTTGATCCCGATTTTCTCCGCCGGGGTCTTGAGCACATAGCGCCCGTCCTCCCGCGTCAGCACCGAGGCAAACAGGCGCACCAGAGCCGGGCGGCCGACAGGGGTGCCCATATAATGCCAGCTTCCATCCGCGGTGATGCGCATGTCGATGTCGCCGCAATCGGGCGGGTTCCACAAATGGACCGGCGCCGGCCCGCGCCCGCCGGCCGCCTGCACGGCCGCCATCAGGCTCTCCAGCCGCGGGGATGAAGATGATGTGTCTGGGGAGGAAGCATCCGTCATCAACAGTTCCCGCCGGGGCGGCCCTCTTTCCATCCCTTCTTAAGGGATTCGATGCATTTGCCTTTCATCGTAAGCGCTCTTGGCGGCGGAGGCGACCCCCGGTCCATTTTCGCTTTTGCGTGATAAAACATGCCATAAGGCGAATGGGGCGTGATATTGCCGCTTTTGGCGGCGAGCCTGCCGCCTGTTCCGGTACGAGTGACATGATGGAGAAGGCCTGATGGCATTTGCTGGCGACGCGCGGGATCTCGACCAGACGATCATCCGCAATGCCGAAGCCTCTGCCGCCCATGTGCGCGCGGCGCGCGATGCGGTGGGCGAAATCATTTTCGGGCAGGAAACAGTGGTCGAGCAGGTGCTCGTCACCCTGCTTTCCGGCGGTCATGCCCTGCTCGTGGGCGTGCCGGGGCTGGCCAAGACCAAGCTGGTGGAAACACTCGGCATCGTCCTGGGGCTCGACAATCGCCGTGTCCAGTTCACGCCGGATCTCATGCCCTCCGACATTCTGGGCGCGGAAGTGCTTGAGGAAGGTGTGGATGGCAAGCGCCATTTCCGCTTCATCCAGGGGCCCATCTTCACCCGCCTGCTGATGGCCGACGAGATCAACCGCGCCTCCCCGCGCACCCAGTCCGCTTTGCTGCAGGCCATGCAGGAATATCATGTCACGGTGGCCGGCGTGCGCCATGACCTACCCCGCCCCTTCCATGTGCTGGCCACCCAGAACCCGCTGGAGCAGGAGGGCACCTATCCCCTGCCCGAAGCCCAGCTCGACCGTTTCCTGATGCAGGTGGATGTGGATTATCCGAACCGTGATGCCGAACGGCGCATCCTGTTTGAAACCACCGGCGCGGCCGAGCGCGCGCCCCGCCCCGCCATGAGCGTGGAGGAACTGGCGCAGGCACAGGCGCTGGTGCGCCGTCTGCCGGTGGGTGAATCGGTGGTGGAAGCCATTCTGGATCTGGTGCGCGCCGCCCGTCCGGGGCATGAGAGCGCGGAACAGAAGCTGATTGCATGGGGCCCCGGCCCGCGCGCCAGCCAGTCTCTCATGCTGGCCGTGCGCGCCCGCGCCCTGCTGGACGGCCGCTTCGCCCCTTCGCTGGATGATGTCGCGGCACTGGCGGAACCCATTCTCAAGCACCGCATGGCCCTCAGCTTCGCGGCGCGGGCGGAAGGAGAAACCGCCACCGGAATCATCCGCCGCCTTGCCAGCCGTCTCGGCTGAAGCTGCGGGAAGGGACCAGGCCCTTGGCACTCCACCCATCCCAGCCTGAGCGGGCAGCAGCTCCCACCGGCAGCAGTGCGCCGGCACAGGCCGTTCGCTCCGCTGCCCAGCGGGCAGAGCATCTGGCCGCCGCCATGCCCCGGCTGGTGATGGAGGCCGGACGCATTGCCGCCACCGTGCAGCATGGGCTGCATGGCCGTCGCCGTGCGGGCAATGGCGAGACCTTCTGGCAATACCGCCAGTTCATGAATGGCGAACCGGCGGCGCGGGTGGACTGGCGCCGTTCTGCCCGCGATGACCTGCTCTATGTCCGCGAGCGGGAATGGGAGGCCGCGCACACCGTGTGGATCTGGCCGGATCTTTCCCCCTCCATGGATTATGCCGGGCGCGGACAGGCGCCAAAGAGCGAACGCGCCCTTGTGCTGGCCTTCGCGCTGTCCGAGCTGATGGTGAAGGCCGGCGAGCGGGTTGGCGCCCCCGCCCTGCTCGCCCCCACCGCCAGCCGCCATATCATCGAGCGCATGGCGCAGGCGGTTCTGCTGGCCGCCCGCAATGGCGCCATGCCGGAAAGCCTGCCCCCCTCCTTTGCCCCCGGCCCGCGGGCGGAAATCGTCCTGCTGGGGGATTTCTGGGCCCCGGCGCAGGACACCGCGGCACGGATCGATGAACTGGCCGCCAGTGGCGCGCGCGGGCATCTGGTGCAGGTGGTGGACCCTTCCGAGGAAAGCTTTCCCTTTTCCGGCCGGGTGGTGTTTCAGGACCCGGAGGGGAACGGCAAGGTCACGGTTGGCCGGGCGGAAAGCTGGCGGGAGGCTTATGAGGAGCGACTCGCCGCCCATCGCGCCTTTCTGCGGCAGGCGGCCCAGAGGGCGGGGTGGAGTTTTCTCATTCACCGCACGGACAGGCCCGCCAGCGAGCTGCTGCTGGCACTGCATGCCCGCATGGGGCAAGGCGGCATCAGCCGGGGCGTGCGGGCATGAATGCTTCTTGCCACCTTCCCGGCATGGCAGCCTTTTCCGCCAGCCCGATGATGCGATGCGCCAGCCTGCCCCACAATCTTGCCGGCGCGGGAGCCATGACCCGTGCCCGCCGCATTCTGGCGACATATTCCAGCTTTTCCGGCCTCGCCACCCCTGAAGCGGTCCTCTTCCCGGACGGAGTTTTCGCCTGATGTTCGGCCTGCCCCTCGCCTTTTCAGCTCCGCTGCTTCTGGCCGCCCTGCTGGTGCTGCCGGTGCTGTGGGTGCTGCTGCGCGTGGTGCCGCCGCGTCCCCGCACGATCAGCTTTCCGCCCACACGGCTCCTGCTCGGCATTTCGCCCCGGGAGGAAACCAGCGCCCGTTCACCCTGGTGGCTCACGGCGCTGCGCATGGTTCTGGCCGCCCTGCTCATTCTGGCGGCGGCGGGCCCCATCTGGAATCCCCCTGCTGCCGGCCCGGTGGCCACCGGCCCTCTGGCGCTGGTGATCGATCAGGGCTGGCCGGCCGCCTCGCACTGGTCTGCCCGGATCAGCGCGGCGCAGGCGCTGATTGATGATGCCGAGGTCAATGGCCGGGGCATTGCCCTTCTGCCCACGGGCGACATACCCGGCGAGGTGACCCTGCTTGCTCCCGCCACGGCGCGCGATCGTCTGCGCTCCCTTGTCCCCATGCCTTACGCTCCCCCCCGGCATGATGCGCTGGAGCGCGCCCGCGGCCTGCTTGCCGAACATCCCGGCGCGAGCCTCGTCTTCATCTCCGATGGGGTCGATGCGGGCGCGGATGAGCATCTTGCCTCCACCTTCTCGGTGCTGAAGGCGCAGCAGGCGCGGGTCATCAGCGGCGGCCTCTCGCTGCCTCTCGCCCTCTCCGCCCCGCAGAACGATGCGGATGCCCTGCGCGTGAAAGTGCAGCGTCCACAGGCCGGCGCCCCCCGCTCCGGCACGATTGAGGCCAAGGACCTGCGTGGCCTTGTGCTGGGCGCCGCCTCCTTCACCCTTGGCGAAGGCGCGCTGGAAACCGAGGCGCGCTTCACCCTGCCTGTCGAGATCCGCAACGAGATCGCCCGGCTGGACATCTCCGGCGAGCATTCCGCCGGCGCTGTCCAGCTTCTGGACAAGAACTGGCGGCGGCGCACGGTGGGCGTCATTTCCGGCACCAGCACGGATCGTGGCCAGCCTCTGCTTGCACCCACCTATTACATTACCCGCGCCCTTGCCCCCTATGCCGACCTGCGGGTGGCGGAAACCGGCTCGGCGACAGAAAACATCAACCGCTTTCTGGATCAGCGCCTGCCGGTGCTGATCCTCACCGATGTCGGCACCATTCCCGAGGCGACGCGTGAGCGCCTCACCCGCTTTGTGGAAGAGGGCGGTGTGCTGGTGCGCTTTTCCGGTGCGAGACTGGCCAATACGCAGGATACCCTTCTGCCCGTGCGCCTGCGCCGTGGCGGGCGTGTTCTGGGTGGCTCCCTGTCCTGGGAGACCCCCCAGAAGCTTGGAACGATGACTGCCGAAGGCCCCTTCCGCGACCTTTCCGCCCCCGATGATGTCACCGTCAACCGGCAGGTTCTGGCCGAACCGGATGCAAATCTGCGCGAGCGCACATGGGCAAGCCTTGCCGATGGCACACCACTGGTCACAGGCACCCGCATGGGCAAGGGGGCGCTGGTGCTGTTCCATGTGACCGGCGACACCTCATGGTCCAACCTGCCCCTTTCCGGCGCATTCGTGGACATGCTCAGACAGGTCATCGCCCTGTCCGACATCAGCGCGGAACCTGATGTGGCTGATGCAGCGCAGGCCACGGGCGGCGCTGCGGCAAGCACGGCCCCGGCCCTCGCGCCCACGCGGGTTCTGGATGGCTTCGGCGCCTTCACGACCCCCGGCCCCATGGCCCGCGCCATCCCCGCCGATTTCCGCGGCCGCGCCGGGGCGACCCATCCGCCCGGCTTCTATGGCCCACCGGAAAGCCTTGTGGCGGTGAATGCCCTTCTGCCCGCAGACAAGATCACCCTGCTGGATTTCCCGGCCCTTGGGGCACAGGTTGAGCCGGTGCGGGACAGCACCCCGCAGGATTTGCGCGGGGCGGTTCTGCTGGGCGCGATCCTGCTGCTTCTGCTGGATGCGCTGGCGGTCCTGTGGCTCACCGGCGGGCTTGCGCGCCTGTTCCGGCGGCGGAATGCGGCGGCGGCGCTGTTTCTGGCCCTGACCCTGGCGACACTCACCGGCATTGCGGATGCACGGGCGCAGGAAGCTGTAGCCGCCGCAAAAACGACGGACCCGCAGGCTGATGCCTTTGCCCTTCAGGCCACCAGCCAGACCCGCTTTGCCTATGTCAAAACCGCAGATGCGCAAACGGATGAGGTTTCCCGTGCGGGCCTTGATGCGCTGGGCCTGTTTCTGCGCCAGCGCACCGCCATTCTGCCGGGTGAACCGATGGGGGTTGATCTGGAAACGGATGAACTCGCCTTCTTCCCCCTCATCTACTGGCCGATTTCAGGTGAGGCCGACCTGCCCTCCCAGAAGGCTCTGGCCCGGCTGGATGCCTATATGAAACAGGGCGGCACGGTCATTTTCGACACGCGTGACGCCATCGAGGGAGCGGATGAGCCGGGCGCACCGCTGACCCCCGCCCGGGTGCAGCTGCGCGACATTCTCGCCAGCCTCGACATTCCGGCCCTCAGCCCGGTGCCGAACGAGCATGTGCTCACCAAGGCCTTCTATCTTCTGCGGGATTTCCCCGGCCGCTTCACCGGCGGCACCACATGGGTGGAGGCATTGCCGGCCACCGAGGAAGAGGCGGAAGAGCGCCCGGCGCGGGCGGGAGACGGGGTTTCGCCCATCATCATCACTTCCAATGATCTGGCCGGGGCATGGGCTGTGAGCGAAACCGGCGCACCGCTGCTGCCGCTGACACCGGGTGAGCCGCGCCAGCGTGAAATGGCCTTCCGCGCCGGGGCCAATATCGCCATGTATGTGCTCACAGGAAACTACAAGGCAGACCAGGTGCATGTGCCGGCGCTTCTGGAAAGGCTGGGACAATGAATTATGGCCTGACCTTTTCCCCCTTCGTGCCATGGCCGGTCTTCATCGCGCTGGTGGTGGCGGCGCTCGTTCTGGCCGGGCTTTTGCTGGCCGGGCGCACCCGTGGCAGCGCACTGCGCACACTCGCCATGGCAATGGGCCTGCTGGCTCTTGCCAACCCGTCCTTCACGCAGGAGGAGCGCGAGCCGCTCACCTCCGTGGTCGCCGTGGTGGTGGATGACAGCCCGAGCCAGACCTTCGGCAACCGGCGCACCCAGACCGAAAGCGCCCGCGCGGCGCTGGAGGCCGGCCTTGCCGCCCTGCCGGGCGTGGAAATGCGCACCATCACCGTGGACGGGCGCGGCAGCAATGCCGATGGCACCCAGCTTTTCTCCGCCCTTGCGGCCGGCCTTGCCGATGTGCCCCCCGAGCGGCTCGCCGGAGCCATCATGATTACCGACGGGCGCGTGCATGATGTGCCAGCCCGCGTGGCCGAACTCGGCTTCACCGCCCCGCTCCATGCCCTCATCACAGGCGAGGAAGGGGAGAAGGACCGGCGCATCACGCTGGAAAAGACCCCGCGTTTCGGCATTGTGGGGCAGGAACAGACCCTCACCTTCCGCGTGCTGGATGAGGGCCTGCCCGCTGGCGCGCGCGTGCCCGTGACCGTCAGGCGCGATGGCGAGACTATCGCCTCTCCGCTTGTCACGGCCGGTGAAAGCACCAGTATCCGCGTCGGCATCACCCATGCCGGGCCGAACATCATCGAGCTGGAAGTGCCCGCCGTGGAGGGCGAGCTGACGCAGGTGAACAACCGCACCGCCCTTTCCATTGATGGCGTGCGGGACAAGCTGAAGGTTCTGCTGGTTTCCGGTGAGCCCACAGCCGGCGAGCGCACATGGCGCAACCTGCTCAAGAGCGATGCGAATGTGGATCTCGTCCACTTCACCATCCTGCGCCCGCCCGCCAAGCAGGATGGAACGCCGATCGACGAGCTCTCCCTCATCGCCTTCCCCACCCATGAGCTGTTCGACACGAAGATCAATGATTTCGATCTCATCATCTTCGATCGTTATGCGCAGGAAGGCGTGCTGCCCCAGCTCTATCTCGAAAACATCGTGAATTATGTGCAGGGCGGCGGAGCGCTGCTGGTGTCTTCCGGGCTGGACTATGTGGATTTCGGCTCGCTCTACAACACGCCGCTGGAAGATGTGCTGCCCGCCGTGCCCACCGGCGCGGTGACGGAGGAGCCTTTCCACCCCCGCCTGAGCGAAGCCGGCAAGCGCCATCCCGTGACACGGGACCTGCCCGGCAGCCAGAGCGAACCGCCGAACTGGAGCCGTTTCTTCCGTGTCATCGATACGGAGGCGCGCTCCGGCACCGCCCTCATCTCCGCCCCCGGAGACAAGCCGGTGCTTCTGGTGGATCAGGTGGGCGAAGGCCGGGTCGGCCAGCTGCTGTCCGACCATATCTGGCTGTGGGCGCGGGGCTATGAGGGGGGCGGGCCGCATGTGGATCTGCTGCGCCGCCTCTCCCACTGGCTGATGAAAGAGCCGGATCTGGAAGAGGAGCAGCTCAAGGTCAAGGTTTCCGGGCCAGACCTGCTGGTGGAGCGCCAGACCATGGGCAGCACCGTGCCTGCCGCCGAGGTCACCACCCCCACAGGGGAGGTCCGCACGCTGGATCTGAAGGAGGCCAGCCCCGGCCTGTGGCGTGCCACGACCCCGGCGGACATGCCCGGCCTGTGGCGTGTGACCAATGGTGACCTGACGGCACTGGCCAATATCGGCCCGCTCAATCCGCGCGAGTTTGCGGAAGTCACCAGCACACGGGAGATCCTCACTCCCATCGTGACCGCAACAGGCGGTGGCGTCTGGCGTCTTTCCGAGCGGGGAGGAGAACCGCCGCGTCTGGCCCAGCTTTCAAGCGGCAGCCGCATGGCGGGCAGTGACTGGATGGGCCTTGCCACGCGGGATGTCTCCGTTGTGCGCGGCATCAGCCTTTATCCGGTTTTCACCGGGCTCACGGGCCTCATCATCCTGCTGGGCCTTCTCACAGCCGCATGGGTGCGTGAAGGGCGCTGATCAAAAGCGCCCCTGCCCCGCTTTTATCCGGCGCGGCCGCTCATCCGCCCTTCCGCCGGCATGGCAGCCAGCCGCCGAAACCATGCCCGGCAGGGAGAAGCGGTGCGAGGGGAAGCGGCGCGAGGGAGAGGCCATCCCCACGGCAAAAAACCCGGAATTGCAGGGCAATCCGGGCCAGCCACTTTCAGGAATGGAAAGATCAGTGTCGCTGACCGACCATGGTATAATCGCCGGAGCGCACACGTTCCACGAGGCGTGACACGAACTGGGCGCTCGGCTCCTCGCCATAAGTGGTGACAAGGCTGCGCAGGGCGGTGAAGAGCGCGGCCTGCACGAGGCAATCCTCTTCCAGACCATCGCGGACCGCCTCGACCCAGGCGTCGTTCAGATAGGTCAGGGCTGCGTGCCGTTCGTCGGCTGCCATGTCGGCGATATCGGGCAAATCAATGGCAGGGTTCGACAATGTGGTCACGTTTCAGCCTCCGGACATGCTTCAGCGGCACGAGCCATAACTAGCACGATCCGAGCCGATGTGTAGGAGGTTCTTACCAAAAGGTTAATGGCAAGGGAATCCCTCCGCCGCCATTTTCCTGCCATCCTCTCCAGCGCCCGTGCCCCTGCCCCCTCTTCTCAGCCCTGCCGGATGCCGCCCGCCACCCGCGCGGCCGCCGCAACCATCTGCTCCAGCCCCTCCGTCACGGGGAGGGCACAGATGCAGGCGGGATCGAACCAGCCCACGGCGGAAGCCTCCTCACCGGTCTGCGGCTCCCCTTCCAGCCAGAGGCCGGCATGGGCCACCACCACGAAATGGCCGGTGAGCATACCGGCCTCATCCCGCAGGATGATATCGCGCACGCCGGCCACACCCTCTATCCGCGCCTTGACCCCCACCTCTTCCCCAAGCTCCCGCAAGGCCGCCTCGGCAACCGTCTCGCCCGGCTCCACCCGGCCGCCCGGCAGGCTCCACAGCCCGGCGCCGGGGGCGGCGGCGCGGCGCGCCAGCAGCACCCTTCCCTGACGAAACACGGCAATGCTTGCAGCCAGAACTGGGCGGATCGGAGTGGTCATGCAAAAGCAATCCTTGTGTTGAATGATGCCGGGCAAGGCTTGTGATGCCCCACCTTCCGCCTAACTTCGCGCCACAGCGTCCTTACGCGATTCGCATTCACCCCTTCCAACCCCTGCGCAGCGAGACCGACAGTCCCTGATGAGAGCCCGCACCCTGCCCGCCGCTTCCGAGGCTTCTCCCCGTTCCCCCCGCCGCACCGCGCCCGCGCGCGCGTGGCAGCGCATGCTTTCCGGCCGGCGGCTGGATCTGCTGGACCCCTCCCCGCTGGATATCGAGATCGAGGATATCGCCCATGGCCTTGCCCGTGTCGCGCGCTGGAACGGGCAGACCCATGGCGACAACATCTTCTCCGTGGCCCAGCACTCCCTGCTGACAGAACATCTGTTCCGCCGGGCCGAGCCCGGACAGGAGCGCGCCGCGCTGCTCTGCGCCCTGCTGCATGATGCGCCCGAATATGTCATCGGCGACATGATCTCCCCCTTCAAGATGGTGCTGGGGGATGATTACAAGGCGGTGGAGACAAGGCTCCTGCACGCCATCTCCATCCGCTTCTCCCTGCCTGCCAAATGGCCGAGAATGCTGGTGAAAAAGATCAAGACGGCCGATCTCGGCTCGGCCTATTTCGAGGCCACCCATCTGGCCGGCTTTGCCCCGGCGGAGGCCCGCCGCCTTTTTGGCCAGCCCGTCCCGCTCGACCCGGAAGAAGAACGCGATTACCTTGTGCCCTGGACCGCGCAGGTGGCGAAAGAGCGCTTTCTGCGTCGCTTCGAGGAGCTTCAGCCATGATTCATGTCTGCCCCCTCTCCCGCCTGCAGGATACGGTGGAGGCCAGTGGCGCGCGGCACATCATCACCCTCATCAATGCCGATACCGTGGTCACGCGGCCCGCGGGCGTGGAACCGGAAAACCATCTCTTTCTCGGCTTCAATGACATTGCCGCCGAAACCGAGGGGCTGGTGCCGCCCGGGGCGCATCATGTTGAAGCCCTGTTCAGCTTCGTGCAGGGCTGGCCAAGGCAGACACCGCTGGTGATCCATTGCTTTGCCGGCATATCGCGCTCCACCGCGGCCGCCTTTTCCACCCTCTGCGCCCTCCAGCCGGAGCGGGACGAGATGGAGCTGGCGCAGCAATTGCGCGCCGCCTCGCCCAGCGCCACCCCCAATCCGCGGATCATTGCACTGGCGGATGAATCTCTGGGCCGCAAGGGCCGGATGGTTTCGGCCATTCAGGCCATTGGCCGGGGCGCGGATGCCTATGAGGGCACCCCCTTTCGCCTGCCCGTGCGCTGAGCGGCCTCGCCAAGGCGGGCGGCACACCCCATATGTAGGGCACATGTTGTTGTGCGACCCTGCTGATGCGCCCTGAAGACCTGCTGCACCCCACCCCCAGGGGCCTTTATTGCCCTGTTGGCGATTTCCATGTGGACCCGGTGCGCGCGGTGGAGCGGGCCATCATCACCCATGCCCATTCAGACCATGCCCGCAAGGGGCATGCCCATGTGCTGGCCACACGCGAAACGCTGGACCTGATGGCCATTCGCCTCGGCCCGCATTTTGCCGGCCAGTCCCAGGCGCTCGGCTGGGGCGAGCATGTGGAGATCAATGGCGTGCGCATCAGCCTGCATCCGGCGGGGCATGTGCTGGGCAGTGCGCAGGTGAGGCTGGAATGGCGCGGGCTCACCATGGTGGTTTCCGGTGACTACAAGGATGTGCCGGACCCGACCTGCCCCGCCTTCACGCCACTGCCCTGCCATGTCTTCATCTCCGAAGCCACATTCGGCCTGCCCGTCTTCCATCACCCACCCCCCGGGCGCGAGGTGGCGCGCCTTCTGGATGCCGTGCGGCTGTTTCCGGAACGCACGCACATCATCGGGGCCTACTCGCTGGGCAAGGCGCAACGCATGATGACCCTGCTGCGCTCAGGCGGATATGACGCGCCTTTGCTGGTGCATGGCGCGCTGGAGCGCACCAGTGCCTATTACCAGGAGCAGGGTATCGGGCTGGGCCGGATCATCCCCCTGCCGGAGCAGGACCCGCAGGGCTTTGCCGGCCGCATCATTCTGGCGCCCCCCACGGCAATGCGGGACCAGTGGTTCAGCCGCTTTGGCGCACCTGTCGTCTGCCACGCCTCGGGCTGGATGCGGGTTCGGGCGCGCCAGCGTGGCGCCGGGCTGCCGCTGATCATCTCGGACCATGCCGACTGGTCCGGCCTCACCACCGCCATCCGCGCCACCGGCTGCGAGGAGCTGTGGGTGACGCATGGCGCGGAAGACGCGCTGCTGCACTGGGCCGGCACCTGCCAGCTGCGCGCCCGTGCGCTCGACACGATTTGCCCCCCGGAGTCGAATTCCAGCCCCGATGCTGTATAAGAGGGCCGCGGAGACATCATGACCGAGGTTCTGTTCTACCATCTGGAGCGCCGCCCGCTGGAAGCGGTGCTGCCAACCCTGCTCGAAAAATCACTGGAGCGGGGCTGGCGATGCGTGGTGCAATGCGCCTCTCCCGAACGGCGCGATGCGCTGGACACGCATCTGTGGACCTATTCGGACTCCAGCTTCCTGCCCCATGGCACGCAGGCCCAGCCCCGCCCGGAGCGCCAGCCGGTTCTGCTCACCACCATGCCGGACAATCCGAACAATGCCCAGATCCGCTTTCTGCTGGATGGCGTGCCGCTGGCCGATACCGCCACATATGTGCGGGTGGTGCATCTGTTTGATGGCCATGATGATGAGCAGGTCCAGGCCGCCCGCATGCGCTGGCGCGAGACCAAGGCGGAAGGCCACGAGATGACCTACTGGCAGCAGGATGAAAACGGCCGCTGGGTGCGCAAGGCCTGACAGGCCCGCCTGCATGCCCCCTCCCGAATGGTGCCGCACGAAAAAGCCCGCGCCGTTACCCGCGCGGGCCTTGTCCCTTCAGCCATCCGGAATGTTCAGCCGACCACCCGCCAATGCAGCGGGAAACCGGGGTCAAACACCGTCAGCTCGCCTTCAGGGGTGGGAATCTTGGCCGGATAGGCCACCGGCTCGCCCTTCTCCAGCGTGATGCGCTCCTCATTCGCCGGCAGGCGATAATAGGCCGGGCCATTCAGCGAGAGGAACGCCTCCAGCTTGTCCAGCGCGCCATCCTGATCAAACACCTCGGTGACGGCGGAAACCGCATTGGTGGCGCTGAAGCAGCCGGCGCAGCCGCAGGCGCTTTCCTTGGCATGGTCCAGATGCGGGGCGCTGTCTGAGCCGAAGAAGAAACGCGCATCACCCGAAACGGCCGCCCCGCGCACCGCAACACGGTGTTCTTCCCGCTTGGCCACCGGCAGGCAGTAATAATGCGGGCGGATGCCCCCCGCCAGAATGTGGTTCCGGTTGATGATGAGATGCTGCACGGTGATGGTCGCGCCCAGATTCCTCTCGGCCGCGCGCACATAATCCACCGCATCGCGGGTGGTGATATGCTCCATGATGACACGCAGGCCGGGCATTTCACGGCGCAGCGGGTCCAGCGTCCGGTCGATGAACACGGCCTCGCGGTCGAAGATGTCCACGTCCTTGTCCGTCACCTCGCCATGGATGCACAGGGGCAGGCCAATCTGCTCCATGACCTCCAGCACGGGGCGCACCTTCTTGAAATCGCGCACGCCCGAGGCGGAATTGGTGGTGGCGCCAGCCGGATACAGTTTCACGGCGGTGATGATTCCCGCCTCCGCCGCGGCCCGCACATCGGCCGGGTCTGTCTCCTCGGTCAGATAGAGCGTCATCAGCGGGGTGAAGCGCGCGCCTTCCGGCAAGGCGGCGCGAATGCGCTCCGCATAGGCGGCGGCATCAGCGCCGCGCACCACCGGCGGCACCAGATTCGGCATCACGATGGCGCGGGCAAAGTGGCGGGCGGTTTCGCCGACAACCGCCTTCATCATGTTTCCATCACGGAAATGCAGATGCCAGTCATCCGGGCGGCGAAGGGTGATGGTGGGGGCAGTGGCGGCCATCGGTCTATCCTCACATCTGCCGGGCAAGCCACAGGTTTCCCCGCCCTGCCCGCGCGCCCTGCTCTTACGCGAAGAGACGGGTAAACGACAATATCAATGCGCCATTCCCCTTCCCCGCGGCACACGCGCGAAAAGGTGAACGCCGCAAGGGCCAGCATGACTTCCCACAGGCGGGATAGGATGTTAAGAGTTAATATAAGAAAGCTTTGTCAGGACTCATGAAATGTCCCATATCCGCCTGTCTCTCCTGCTTCTCCTGGCTGCGTGCGTGGGCTTCATCGTCCTGTGTTATCCGGCCGCCAGCTTCTCCGTGCTTGCCGGCTCTCTGGTCGCCATCAGCACCAGTTCCACGCTGATTTTCTTCGGCCTGGTCACCATTCTTCTCTTCACGGGCACAAACCGGCGCTCCACCTATGTGGTGGAACAGGCAGAGCCGACCTTCGTGCGTCGCTCGCATGGCTAGATGAGGGGTGCGGGCAAGAGGGTCAGGTTGAAGCCACTCTCCTGCCGCCCTGTTCTGCATCCGTGAATCCGGACACCCCGCGCCACCGGTGCGGGATTTTTCATGTCTGGTCCACATTCCGGCAAGCGCGTTCAGATGCGGCGGCAGGTGTAGCTGGGCCAGTATTTCTTCTCATAATAGGGGCGCATTTCGATCTGCCGGTAGATCCGCCAGAGATTGTGGTTCGAGGGCGGACAAAGACGCAGCATCATGCTGGTGGGGTTACCCCTCCAGTTCAGCGGAGGGTGGATTTCCACAGTGATCCGGCCGGGCGCATAGTCGATCTCACGCCCCCACCACATGGGCGGCAGGGTCACACGCAGATAATCACGTATCGCCAGATGCGGATCGGTCGGAATATATTTGAGATAGGGCGGCAATGTCCGCTGATGGCTCAAATCATTGAGATCCCGCATCTCGATCTGTGCCAATGCAGGGGTGGCCCAGAACAGCCCCGCGCACAGAAAAAACACGGAGGCGGAAGCCGCCTGTCGCCGCCCCTCTCTTGCGATCAACCGGCGCGCATGCTTCATGGGAGCGAACATCCGGTGGCCCCGGCCCCCCTCCTGCCTGACGGTGGCTGGCGATGAAGCTTTGTTTTCCCCTTGCCCCGGCGGCAGTGCATTCATGTCCATCTTCCCCTGCTGGCTGCGCACATGAACCATGCCTGATCATGCCATTATGCCGGACCTTCTAACAGCATGAAGCGGAAACTCCAGATCGTCTCCGGTCTGCTCCTGACCAACTGGGCCTTCATGGCGGCCATGGTCGTGCGCGGAATAGAGCTGGTGGGCAAGCTTGGGCTCTATATGCTGGCCGCCCGCATCCTCGGCGCGTTCGAGGCTGGCCTGTTCTTCCTGTGCAATACCTGGGTCAGCGTCGGGGCGACGGTTGCGCGGGCCGGTTTCGAGAAGGCGGTGATGAGGCATATCGCCGCAGAGCTTGCGGTGGGGAACGGGCCGGAAGCCCGCGCGGCCCTGCTTCAGGGCACCTTGTGGACCCTGGTGGGGGGCATCCTTGTCAGCGCCCTCACCCTGCTGTTTGCCGAGCCGCTGGCCGATCATGTCTTCACTGAACATGCCCTCACCCGCCCGCTGATGATCGCGGCGGCATCCATTCTGCCGCAGACCCTGTGCATCTTCACCGCCCATGCGCTGACAGGCTTTGGCCGCGGAGTGGCCGGGCAGTTCGTGCAGAACGGGGTGTGGCCCATCCTCACCCTTGGTGCGCTGGCCATCGGAATTCATTCGCTGGATGGCATTCTTTACGCCTTCGCCTTCTCCAACCTGGCTGGCGCCATTCTTGGCGGAGTGCTGCTGGTGCGCGAGCGCCGGCGCTTCCAGAGCCGGCCTGCCGCAGACAGCCATGGCGAAACCCTGCCCACCCTGTGGCGCACGGCATGGCCGCTGGGGCTGGTGGAAATGGTGCAGGCCGCGCTGAATGCGATTCCGGTGCTGGTTCTTGCAACCTTCGCATCACCTCAGGTGGTGGGGGCATTTTCTGTCGCCAACCGCATCACGGTGCTGATCTGGGTCATCATCATCGCCATTTCCACCATTGCAGCCCCATCCTTTGCCGCCGCCCACCGCCGGGGCGACTGGGATGACCTGCGCATGCACAACCGCAAGGCCCGCATGGCCATCGCGCTGATCGGCGTGCCGGCAGTCATCGTCATGATGCTGGTGCCGGAATGGCTGCTGCATCTCATCGGCCCGGGGTTTGAAATCGCCGCCATGGCGCTGGTTGTCATGAGCGCGGGCCAGCTGGTCAACTGCCTTCTGCCCACGCAGGATGTGATGCTGGCCATGACCGGAAAGGGCGGTGTGCTGCGCTGGCTGAATGCCGCCCAGCTCGCAAGCTGCTGCATTCTGTGCGCCCTGCTCATCCCTCCCTTCGGCATGATGGGCGCGGCGGTGGCCACCGCCATCATCATTGCACAGGGGGCGATTGGCGCCACGCTTGCTGTCATCAGGCTGATGCCGCGGGCCTACTGATTCGCCGGGAGCCCCCCTGACCCTGCGAAAGCACAACCCGGCTACACCTTGATACCGCCCGGCACCTCATGCCAATGTATCGGCGTCCAATCGATGTGAAACAAGGTAAACGCATTAGCCAAGCGTATACGATTGCACGCTAGATTTGCTCACCAAATCATGCGTGAAGCCGAGTGGAAACTGTTCAGCGTCCGCCCGCTCGCGTCACCGCTCAGACAGCAAATGCCCGGAATATTGGGGCGTGGGGGATACGGATGCCGAACAAGGCGGTCCAGCTACAAGACATGTCTGCGACGGGGACGCCCGCAACGGAAGCGACACCCAGTTTCACCTTGCGCGATTTTCTGATCTTCGCTTTTTACCATATCCGTATCGTGGTCATCGCCGCGATGCTGCCGATCCTTGTCGGCATTATCGCCTCTCTCATTGTGAAGACCGAATATACCGCCAGCTCCAAACTGCTGGTCATCGTCAGCCGCGAGGTGTCCAACGAGCAGGGTGTGACCGACAGCGGCCCCTCCGTTCTCACCATCGAGGGCCTCAAGCAGGTTGAATCGGAAGTGCAGATGCTGGAAAGCGCGGAAGTCGTGCGCTCCACCATCGAGCAGGTGGGCATGGACAAGCTGTTTCCGTCCGGCCCGCTGACCTGGCTCTCCAACACGTTCAGCTCGCACCATGACATCATGGACAAGGCCATCGACCGGTTCCGCCGCAATCTGCATGCCGGCGTGATGGCGGATTCCAATGTGCTTGAGGTGAGCTACACCAATCCCAGCCGCGAAATCGCAGTCGAGACCACCAATGCGCTGGTGCAGAACTATCTCGCCATGCGCCGCAAGATCTTCGAGAACCCCACATCGCAGATCCTCAATGTCGAGGTGGAGCGCTTTCAGGCCGATCTGAAGCAGGTTGATGCCGATATCGAGGCGCTGAAGAACCGGGTGGGCGTGATCGATTTCCAGAATGACGCCATTCTGGCCTCCAACCAGCTCGACAGCATCCTCCAGCGCACCCGGCAGGTGGAAGAGCGCGAGGCGGCCCTGAACGCCCAGCTGGCCGAGGCCGAGAAGCAGCTCGCCGCCATGCCCCGCTCTGTCTTCGATTTCAGCCAGAAATCGGACTCCTCGAATGTGGACGATGCCGACAATCTGCTGGCCAAGCTGCTGGTGGAGCGAGACCGGCTTGTTGCGCAATATGCGCCGAGCAGCGTGCTGATCCAGCAGCATGACAAGAAGATCGCCACCGTTCGGAGCATGATCAAGAACCGTGGCGCCACGCCCTATTATACGGATCGCGCCTCGCGCAATCCGGCTATCGACTATACCGAAAATCTGGTGCTGAACCTGCGTGTCGAGCGGGACTCCATCCTGAACCAGAAGAAGGAGCTTGCCGCCCAGAGCGTGGCCGCAACCGAGCGGCTGGACATTCTGCGCAAGGCAGAGACCCGCCTCATCGAGCTTCAGCGCGCCCGTGAAACCCTCAGCGAAGGCTATCGCGAATATCTGCGCCGGGCCGTTGCCGCCAAGCTGGAGGAAGCCGCCTCGCGGACCCGTGAGTCCAATGTGCGCCTGATCCAGCCTGCCGGTTCCGATGTCAGCAAGCGTTCGCTTGCCCTGCCGCTTCTGGTGGGTGGCCTGTTTGGCGGGCTGCTGTTCGGCGGAGCCGCCGGTACCATTGCCTCCGTTCTGCGCTCCATCTTCATCGTCCCGCGTGAGGCCGAGCGCCTGCTGGACCTGCCGGATATCGTCACGCTGGATGCGGGGGCCGAAAGCGCCACGGGGCCGAAGGTCGAGCACGCCATCAGCAGTTGCGCGACCATGCTTCTGGATACGAGGGTGGATGACAGACCGCTACGGGTGGTCCACTTCCTTGCCTCGGAAAAGGATGACACCCTTGCATGGTTCGTCCATCGCCTCGCCGAAGAGCTGGCCATACAGCGCAAGATGCGCACGCTGGTGGTGGACCTGTGCTCCCCCTCCCCCTATCCCATCAATACGGGCAATGTGCAGGTGAAGGGCGGTCTCGCCATCACCCCCACTCCGGTGGAGATGCTGTGGTCCGCGGCGGATGTGGAGCGTTCTCCCCTGCTCAGCGTGCGCCTGCCGGTGGCCGAGGGCGCGGAGATGCTCTCCGTGCTGAAGGCGGAGTTCGACTTCATCATCATCTGCTCGGTGATGCAGGGGTCTTCCCTCATCAACCGCCGCCTCAGCCAGCTTTCCGATGGCACCGTCATTTCCGTGCATGCCGAGAAAACCCGCAAGATGGCGGCCGTGAACATGCGCGATACGGTGGAGGAAAGTGGCGGTGCCCTGCTGGGCCTTTCCTTCTTCGGCCGGCAATATTACCTGCCGCAGTGGCTGTATAAATATACCTGACCCGTCCACTGCCCCGCACAGGCCCTCGGCCCCAAGGGGATGTTCAGGACGCATGAGAACGAAAAGGGCCGCCTCAGGAGCGGCCCTTTTCAATTTGCATCAGCTGGTAACGGGAGCCCTGCCATGTGGTCCGTGCCGGAAGACGGGCCTCAGAGCCAGCGGGCGGCGGCCGCGTCATCCTTGTCCCGGGCCTCAACCCAGTCTCCACCATCCGCCCGCTCTTCCTTTTTCCAGAAGGGGGCGCTGGTCTTGAGCCAGTCCATCAGGAAAGCCGCGGCCTCAAAGGCCGCCTCCCGGTGGGCGGAGGCTGTCACCACCAGAACGATATGCTCACCCGGCGTGATGCGGCCATGGCGGTGGATGATGCTTGCCCCCTGCAGGGGCCAGCGGCCACGCGCCTCTTCGAGCAGGCGCTGCATCTCCTCCTCCGCCATGCCGGGATAATGCTCCAGCACCAGTGCGGAAAGGGGCGCGCCATCAGCGGCAATATCGGCCCGGCACAGACCGGTGAAGGTCACCACCGCCCCCACATCCGTGCGCCCGGCGGAAAGGCGCGCGCTTTCAGCCGCCATGTCGAAGGGTTCAGCCTGAACGCGCACGCTGAAGGCTGCCTCGCTCATATTCAGCCCCCGGTCATGGGCGGGAAGAAGGCGATTTCCCTTGCCCCCGCAATGGGTGCATCCGGCTTCACATGCCGGCGGTCGATCGCCGCGCGCACCACCTGCGGCTTTTCAAAAGCATGGGCATGGGCCTCATCGCGCCCGGCCAGCCATGCCGCCAGATCCGCCACGGTGATGACATGGGCCGGCGGGTCCACCTCTTCCTGCTCGCATCCCACGCGCTCACGCAGCCATGCGAAATAGAGAATTTTCATGTCTCTTCTTCCACCAGATGGCGCGCACCCGCGCGGAAATAGTCATAGCCCGTATAAAGAGTGAGCACGGCCGCGATCCACAGCAGCGTGATGCCCAGCAGATTGATGCCCGGCAGGAGCTGCTCGCCCGCCTGCCCTGTGAGCAGCACACCCACCGCAATGAGCTGCACCGTGGTTTTCCACTTCGCCAGACGGGAAACCGGCACGGAGACACGCAGCTCCGCCAGAAACTCCCGCAGGCCGGAGACCAGAATCTCCCGGCACAGAATGACCACCGCCGCCCAGAGGGACCAGCCGCGAATGGTGCCATCGGAGGCCAGCATCAGCAGGCAGGTGGAGACCAGCAGCTTGTCCGCAATAGGATCCAGCATCCGCCCGATGGCCGATTGCTGCTGCCATGCACGCGCCAGATAGCCATCGAAGAAATCCGTGATGGCGGCGATGACATAAATGGCCACGGCCACCCAGCGCAGCCACAACCCGCCCTGCAGGATATCAGACCAGAACAGGCAGGCGGCCACCATCGGCACGGCAATGCAGCGCGCATAGGTGAGCAGATTCGGCAGGGAAAAGGCATGCCCCCGCCTGATCCGCCGGGGCTCAGGTTTTGGGGTGATGCGCGTCGCTGCGTCGGACATGAGTTCTCTTCAAGCGGGCAGGACGCGGATGGGCGTCCGGGTTGATCCGATTCCAGCCTTGCACAATGCCTGCGAAAGCCCGCGGGGTCGAGCCTTGTCAGGCGGAAGGGCGCTCGTGAAAGTAGTCATACACTGCCTTTGCGGTCGCGGCATTAATGCCGCTGACCTGTTCCAGATCCGCAAGTGCGGCGTTTTCAATCGCCTTGAGTGTGCCGAAATGGCGCAACAGGGCCCGTTTCCGGGTGGGCCCCACACCGGGAATGGCCTGAAGCCCGGCTTCTGTCATGTCCTTCTTGCGCCGTGCCCGGTGCGAACCGATGGCGAAGCGGTGGGCTTCATCGCGCAGGCGCTGGATGAAATAGAGAACGGGATCACGCGGCTCCATGCGGAAAGGCGCACGCCCGGGCAGGAAGAACTGCTCGCGCCCGGCTTCCCGGTCCAGCCCCTTGGCGATTCCCACCAGAGGCACATCCCGGATGCCCAGCTCATCAAGCACCTGACGCGCCGCATTCAGCTGGCCCAGCCCGCCATCGATCAGCACCAGATCGGGCCAGGGCGAATCCTCAGCCTCACCGGGAAGGGACGGCCCCTCCTCTTCCTCGGATGACAGACCGACATCCGGCACATCGGCGCTCCCCGGTCCGGCCCCCTCTTCAGCCAGAGGCTGGGCGGCGCAGACCCCCTCCGCATCATCCGGCACGGCCTCATCCTCCGCGCCCGCCTCATCCGCGCGCGGCGCCTCCTTCAGCAGGCGGGCGAAACGGCGGCGCAACACCTCGCGCATCATGCCGAAGTCATCGCCGGGGGTGATGTCCGTGGATTTGATGTTGAACTTCCGATACTGCGATTTGCGGAACCCTTCCGGCCCGGCCACGATCATGCCGCCCACCGCATTGGTGCCCATGATGTGGGAATTGTCATAGACCTCGATCCGGCGCGGGGGGGCAGACAGGCCGAAGGCTTTCGCCACCCCTTCCAGCAGGCGGGTCTGGGTGGCCGTTTCCGCCAGGGTGCGGCCCAGCGCCTCGCGTGCATTCTGCAAGGCATGGTCCACCAGATCGCGCTTCTCCCCGCGTTGCGGAACCGCAATCTCCACCCTGAAGCCGGCCTTTTCGGAAAGCGCCTCGGCAATCAGCGCCTGTTCCTCCACCTTGTGGGAGAGCAGGATCAGGCGGGGCGCGGGCTTGTCCTCATAAAACTGCGAGAGGAAGGCACCCAGCACCTCGGCCTCATCCAGAGAGCGGTCGGCGCGGGGATAATAGGCGCGGTTGCCCCAGTTCTGCCCGGTGCGGAAGAAGAACACCTCGATACAGGTGGCGCCCCCCTCCTGATGGCAGGCGAGCACGTCTGCCTCCTCCACCGAGCGGGGATTGATGCCCTGCGTGCCCTGAATGGCCGAAAGCGCGGCGAGTCGATCGCGCAGGCGGGCGGCGCGCTCGAACTCCAGCTCCTCCGCAGCGGCCTCCATGTCCCGCGCCAGCTCATCCTTGATGGCGCGGGAGCGACCGGAGAGAAAGGCGCGCGCCTCCCGCACCAGGGCCGCATAATCCTCCGTGCCGATCTCTCCCGTGCAGGGGCCGGAGCAGCGCTTGATCTGGAACAGCAGGCAGGGGCGGGAGCGATTCTCGAAATAGCTGTCGGAGCAGGAGCGCAGCAGGAAGGCCCGTTCCAGCGCATTGATGGTGCGATCCACCGCCCACACGCTGGCGAAGGGGCCATAATAGTCCCCCGGCCGGTTGCGGGCGCCGCGATGCTTGGCGATCTGCGGCGCAGCATGGTCGGCGGTGATGAGGATATAGGGAAAAGACTTGTCATCCCGCAGCAGCACGTTGAAACGCGGCTTGAGCTGCTTGATGAGGTTTGCCTCCAGCAGCAGCGCCTCCGCCTCCGTGCGGGTGGAAACGAACTCCATGCTGGCGGTGGCGGCGATCATGCGGGCGATGCGGTTGGTGTGCCCCACCGGCCGCGTATAGCTGGTGACGCGCTTTTTGATGCTCTTGGCCTTGCCCACATAGAGCACGGTGCCATCCGGCCCCAGCATGCGATAGACCCCCGGCCCGGAAGGCGCATGCCGCACCGCGCGGATGATGGCGGCGCGCCCGTTGGCCAGCGGGCTTGCCCCCTCCTCCCCTTCCGGCACGGTTTCCAGCAGGTTCATCTCCGCTTCCGCCGGGCCGGGCAGAATCTCCCCCACATCAGATATGGCGACTTCCGCAGGGCCATCCGGGTGGCGGGAGCTGCCGGGCATGGTGCTGGTCACGTTTTTCAGTCTGTCAGGGGGGCTGGAAGGAGGTGTCGCGCTCATGCGTGCAACTTAAGGAGTGAATGCGGCAAGAGCCAGAGGCCGGCCCCTGCGCGCTGTTGACCTTTTCTTAACCCTGATGCCGCCGCCCCTCCACAGCCATCCACAGCAGCGCCGGGGAGAAAGGGACGAAACTCCTCACAGTTTATATGAATTTCAATGCGTTAAAGGATTAACGCTTCATTCATCATGCCTCGTGACGGCGGCGGCTGGCAGGAATTCGGCAAGATTCATCCGCCATGATCACGCACATACCAGACCACAGGCGCATGCCCCGCGCTCTTGTGGCCTGCATCAGCGCATCACGGAGTGGAGGGTTCACGCGTCTGACATGGAATGGATGGAACGGGGCTGTCGCAATGCAGCCACAAACACCCGCTTCGCACCAGCATTCATGTCGCAGATCTCTGTATTCCAAAGGTTTTGAAATATGGCACCACTGTGTTGAAGTCATGATTGCCATATTCGGACGTGAACAGGGCCAGAAAGTGTAAATAATCGTTCATTATTTGCCACTTCTGTGCCGCTTTTGAATTTTCCACTGTGACACGATAGCTACAGACGACCCGGCCACAGGGATGTAAATACAAGCCAACAGACCAGCCCCACACCAGAACGTGCGGCGCTGTAAGTAGAGAGAAGGTATTGATCATGTTGAAGCGTGCCATCCTGGGTGTCTCCGCCCTCGCTCTCCTCGCCGGTACGGCATCGGCCGCGGATCTGGCCTATCGCTATCCGGTGAAGGCGCAGGCTGAAATCATTCCGGTGCAGACCTTCACCTGGACCGGCTTCTATATCGGTGGCAATGTGGGCTGGGCCTGGGCTTCCAACTCTCTCGACTACCAGATGTTCGCCGGCCCGCTCGTCTCCTACCAGATGGGCAACTCGAACGGCTTCATCGGCGGCTTCCAGGCTGGCTACAACTACCAGTTCGTGAACAATGTCGTGGCCGGTGTCGAAGCCGACTTCGAGTTCACCGACATCAAGAACAAGGGCAACATCCTGTTCAATGGCCCGCTGAATGGTTCTTCCGTCTCCCAGAAGGTGGACTATTTCGGCACCATCCGCGGCCGCCTCGGCTATGCCATGGACCGCTTCATGCCCTACATCACCGGTGGTGCGGCATGGGCCAAGATGGGCCATTCCGATGGCTGGATCGACCAGAGCGACACCAAGTGGGGCTGGACGATCGGCGCGGGCATGGAATACGCCCTGACCAACAACTGGACCGTGAAGGGCGAGTATCTCTACGCATCCTTCAACGACCACAAGACCACCACCCTCAACGGCTCGACCCTCAAGAGCGGTGTGGACCTGAACGTCCTGAAGGCGGGCGTCAACTACAAGTTCTGATCGCCCCGAATCTCGTGTCATGTGGGCTCCCTGTCGTCGACAGGGAGCCCGTTTTCGTTCGTCCACCCCGCCTCACTTCCTGTCCGCGCAGGTAAATGGTGGGGGAAATTTGAAACAAAACAGGAACAATTACAAAAATAGGCTCATTCTTTGCAAGGGTGGCGCTGTCGTGAATTGTCACAAGCCGTCAAGCGTGGAACAACTCCAACGGAAATTGGCTGACGTAAACGGGAGCCTGTCAGAATGAGTGCGGGGGATATGCCTGAACGCGAGGGAATGGATTATGACGTGGTGGTGGTGGGCGCCGGCCCCGCCGGCCTTGCCACGGCCATCCGCCTGAAACAGCAGGCCGCGGAACGCGGCACGGACATTTCCGTCGTCGTGGTGGAAAAAGGTTCTGAGGTCGGGGCACATATCCTTTCCGGTGCGGTCATCGACCCCATCGGGCTTGATGCCCTGCTGCCGAACTGGCGCGAGGATGCCGCCAACCCCCTGCCCACTGCTGTCCAGGAAGATCATTTCTATCTTCTGGGCCCGGGCGGCGGTGCGCGCCTGCCCAATTTCCTGATGCCGCCACTGATGAACAATCATGGCAACTATGTCGGCTCGCTCGGCAATGTGTGCCGCTTCCTCGCCGTCAAGGCCGAGGAGCTGGGGGTGGAGATCTATCCCGGCTTTGCGGCCTCCGAGGTGCTGTATGATGACAAGGGCGCGGTGGTCGGCATCGCCACCGGCGACATGGGTATCAACCGCCATGGCGAGATGAAGCCCGAATTCACCCGCGGCATGGAGCTGCGCGGGCGCTACACCGTGTTCGCGGAAGGGGCGCGCGGCCAGCTCACCAAGCAGATCATCGCCAGATACGGCCTCGATGCCGGGCGTGAGCCGCAGAAATTCGGCATCGGCCTCAAGGAATTGTGGAAGGTGAAGCCGGAGAAGCACAAGCCCGGCCTTGTGCAGCACTCCTTTGGCTGGCCGCTCGATTCAAAGACCGGCGGCGGTGCCTTCCTCTATCACATGGAAGATGAGCAGGTGATGGTGGGCTTCGTGGTTCACCTGAACTACAAGAACCCCTATCTCTCGCCCTTCGACGAGTTCCAGCGGTTCAAGACCCACCCCATCTTCCGGGACACGTTCGAAGGCGCCAAGCGCATCTCTTATGGCGCACGCGCCATCACCGAGGGCGGCTGGCAGAGTGTGCCCAAGCTCTCCTTCCCGGGTGGTGTGCTGGTGGGCTGTGCTGCCGGCTTCGTGAACGTGCCGCGCATCAAGGGCAGCCACAATGCGGTGCTCTCCGGCATTCTGGCCGCCGATCACCTGCTTGAGGCGCTGGGCGCGGAGCGCTCCCATGATGAGCTGATCACCTATGAGGAAGCCTGGCGCAGCTCCGCCATTGGCGAGGACCTGAAGAAGGTCCGCAACATGAAGCCACTGTGGTCCAAGCTTGGCACCTATCTCGGCATTCCGCTGGGCGCGCTCGACCTGTGGACCAATACGCTCGGCTTCTCGCTGTTTGGCACGCTGAAGCACGGCAAGGCGGATTATGCCTGCCTGAAACCTGCCGCCCAGTGCAAGCCGATAGCCTATCCCAAGCCGGATGGCGTGCTGACCTTCGACAAGCTCTCCTCGGTGTTCATCTCCAACACCAACCATGAGGAAGACCAGCTCGTCCATCTGCAGGTGGCCAACATGGCGCTACAGAAATCCTCCGAGCACGACATCTATGCAGGCCCCTCCAACCGCTATTGCCCTGCCGGGGTCTATGAGTGGGTGGAGGAGGACACCGGTCCCCGCTTCCAGATCAACGCGCAGAACTGCGTGCACTGCAAGACCTGCGATATCAAGGACCCCAACCAGAACATCACCTGGACCGCCCCTGAAGGTGGCGGGGGACCGAACTACCCCAATATGTGAGGAACCAGACGGCCGGTGCACTCCACCGGCCGTTTTCTTTGTGTCCCCGCTGCGGACATCATGTCAGCCGAAACGACAGCGCGCTGTATTCCCGGCATGCGTTTGGAGCCTTTTGCCCCTGCGCACCGCCTGATCCGGCAACATGAAGCCCCCGCCGCCCACATCCCCGCAAAAATGACAAAGGCCCGGACAGACATTCCGCCGGGCCTTCTTCCTCTCCCCCACGCATGGGGCTGGTGTGCGCAACCTGTCTCAGTCCCCCGAGACCGGCAGCTCTTCCCTCTTCCTGAAATAGCAGAGAGCCGTGCCGACGATACCCTCGCGGAACAGCAGCACGCAGGCGATGAAGGTTGCGCCCTGGATCATCATCACCCAGGAGCCCATATGCGCCAGATAGTTCTGCATGGACACCACGATGAATGCGCCCACGACCGGCCCGAAAATCGTGCCCATGCCGCCGATCAGCGTCATCAGAACCACCTCGCCGGACATCGCCCAGTGCACATCCGTGAGCGAGGCGAGCTGGAACACCAGCGCCTTGGTGGAACCGGCCAGCCCCGCCAGCGCGGCGGAGAGCGTGAAGGCCAGAAGCTTGTAGCGATTGGCCTTGTAGCCCAGAGAGATGGCGCGCGGCTCATTGTCCCGGATCGCCCGCAGCACCTGTCCGAACGGGGATTCAACCGTCCGCCAGATGATGCCGAAGCCAATCAGGAACACCACCACCACGAAGCCATACATGGCATAGGTGTTGTTCAGGTCGATCAGCCCGAACAGATGGCCGCGCGGAATGGCCTGCATGCCATCCTCGCCTCCGGTGAAGGGGGCCTGAAGGGCAAAGAAGAACACCATTTGCGCCAGGGCCAGGGTGATCATCGAGAAATAGATGCCCTGCCGGCGAATGGCGAGCCAGCCAAACCCCACACCCAGCAAAGCGGAGGCCCCCGTGCCAACCAGAATGCTCAGCTCCGGTGTCAGCCCCAATGTTTTTGCGGCATAACCGCAAATATAGGCGGACGCTCCGAAATAGGCCGCATGCCCGAAAGAGAGCAGGCCGCAATATCCGAGCAGCAGATTGAAGGCACAGGCAAACAGTGCAAAGCACAGCGCCTTCATCAGAAAGACCGGATAAATGAAGAAGGGCGCAACCACCAGAAAAATGGCCACCACCACCAACATCACAATGCGCAGCCAGGTGGAGGCGAACACCGTTTGCCCCTTGCCGGCGGAATTTGCAGAAACGGCGGAGCTCATCATGCAGCCCTCCCGAACAGGCCGGCCGGCTTGATGAGCAGGACGATGGCCATGACAACGAAAATGACGGTGCTGGAGGCTTCGGGGTAGAACACCTTGGTGAGCCCCTCGATGAGCCCCAACCCGAAACCGGAGAGGATGGCGCCGGAGATCGAGCCCATGCCGCCGATCACCACCACCGCAAACACCACGATGATGATATTGGCCCCCATCACCGGGCTGACCTGATAGATCGGCGCGGCCATCACCCCCGCCAGCGCGGCCAGCGCCGCACCGAAGGCATAGGTGAGCGTGATCATCAGCGGCACGTTCACGCCAAAAGCCTGCACCAGCCTGGGATTTTCAGTCGCGGCCCGCAGATAGGAGCCGAGCCGCGTCTTCTCGATGAGGAACCATGTGCCAAAGCACACGATGATCGAGGCGACGATCACCCATGCCCGGTAGTTCGGCAGGAACATGAAGCCCAGATTGGTGCCGCCCTGAAGCTGGGCGGGAATGGCGTAGGGCATGCCCGAAACGCCATATTGCTGGCGGAACGCCCCTTCCAGCAGAAGGGCCACGCCGAAAGTGAGCAGCAGCCCATAGATATGGTCCAGCTTGTAGATGCGCTGGAGCATGAAACGCTCCATCAGCACCCCGAAAAAGCCGACGATCACCGGGGCCAGAACCAGTGCCGCCCAGTAATTGATACCCAGATAGTTGAGCAGCATCCATGTCACGAACGCGCCCAGCATATATTGCGCGCCATGGGCGAAGTTGACGATGTTGAGAAGACCGAAAATGACAGCAAGACCAAGGCTCAGCATGGCATAGAAAGCGCCATTGATCAGCCCGATCAGCACCTGTCCGAACAGGGCCTGCGAGGAAACGCCGATAAGTTCCATCATGCCGGCCTCCTATATGCCGAGATAGGAATGGAGGCGCGACATCACGGCAGGATCAGACAGGTCCGCATTCGGGACCATGTCGATCACCCGTCCGCTTTCCACCACATAGTGGCGGTCTGCGACAGTCGCGGCGAAGGGGAAGTTCTGCTCCACCAGCAGAATGGTGAAACCACGCTCTTTGAGCAGGCGGATGGCGACACCGATCTGCTCGATGATGACGGGGGCGAGCCCCTCGGTCACTTCATCCAGCAGCAGGAAGTCCGCCCCCGTGCGCAGGATACGGGCCATGGCCAGCATCTGCTGCTCACCGCCGGAAAGCTTGGTGCCCTGGCTGTGCGCCCGCTCTTTCAGATTGGGGAACAGCGCGTGGATTTCCGCGATGCTCATGCCGCCCTTCTTCACGGGCGGCGGCAGCAGCAGGTTCTCGGTCACATCCAGGCTGGCAAAGATGCCGCGCTCTTCCGGCACATAGCCCATGCCGCTGCGGGCGATGCGGTGGGGCGGCTTGCGCACCAGCTCATCGCCATCAAAGCGGATGGAGCCGCGGCGCTGGATCAGCCCCATGATGGCGCGCAGGGTGGAGGTCTTGCCGGCGCCATTGTGGCCCAGCAGCGTGACCAGCTCCCCGCGGTGAACTTTCAGGTCAATCCCGTGCAGCACATGGCTTTCGCCATAATAGGCATTGAGCCCCTGCACATCGAGGCGGAGGGGTGCGGAATTCTCATTCATGGACGCCTCCGATATAGGCTTCGCGCACCGCCGGGTTGGAGGAGACGGCGGCATAGTCGCCCTCCGCCAGCACGCTGCCGCGCGTGAGCACGGTGATGGTGTCGGACAGGTCGGCAACGACAGAGAGATTGTGCTCCACCATCAGCACGGTGCGTCCCACCGCCACGCGCTTGATGAGCGCGGCGATACGGTTCACATCCTCATGGCCAAGGCCGGCCATGGGCTCGTCCAGCAGCAGCATTTCCGGTTCCAGCGCCAGCGTCGTCGCCAGCTCCAGCGCGCGCTTGCGGCCATAGGAGAGTTCACCCGCATTCACATTGCGGTAGGGCTTCAGGCCCACCCACTCGATCAGCTCATCCGCCCGCTCATGCAGATGAAACAGGCTCGATTTCGGTGACCAGAAATGGAACGACACGCCCAGCGGCCGCTGGAGCGCCACGCGCACATTTTCCAGCACGGTGAGGTGCGGGAAAACGGACGAGATCTGGAACGAGCGCACCATGCCAAGGGTCGCCATATCGGCCGGCCCGGTCCGGGTCACATCCGCCCCGTTGAAGGTGATGGAACCGCACGTGGGAATAAGGAACTTGGTGAGCAGGTTGAAGAAGGTTGTCTTCCCTGCCCCGTTCGGCCCGATCAGGGCGTGGATGGTATGGCGTTTCACCTTCAGGCTCACGTCACGGACCGCGACAAACCCCCGGAACTCCTTGGTGAGCCCCCGGGTTTCGATGATGTGGTCGCCATCCGCACCGGGCCTGTCCCGGCTCGGCGAATGCTGCATGGTTGTCCTCCCTGTATTTCTTTTTTCGGGTCACACCCGTTCGATGATGGTCGCGATCCCCTGCCCCACGCCGATGCACATGGTGCAGAGGGCGTAACGTCCCCCCGTCTCTTCAAGCTGATGCAGGGCGGTGGTGATGAGCCGCGCGCCGGACATGCCCAGCGGATGGCCGAGCGCAATCGCCCCGCCATTCGGGTTCACATGGGCCGCATCATCCGCCAGCCCCAGATCACGCAGAACCGCCAGCGCCTGTGCGGCGAAGGCCTCGTTCAGCTCGATCACATCCATGTCCGCCAGAGAAAGGCCGGTCTGCGCTAGCACCTTGCGGGTGGCGGGGGCCGGCCCCATGCCCATGATGCGTGGCGGCACACCGGCCGTCGCCATGCCGACAATGCGGGCGCGGGGCGTCAGGCCATGCAGGTCAGCCGCCGCCGGCGAGGCGATGAGCAGGGCACAGGCCCCGTCATTGACACCGGAGGCATTGCCGGCAGTCACGCTGCCATCCGCCCGCACCACGCCCTTCAGGTGGGCAAGCTGCTCCAGTGTGGTTTCCGGGCGGGGATGCTCATCGTGCAGCACCGGCCTCGGCTCGCCCCTCTTCTGCGGCACCGGCACCGGCACGATCTCGCGGGCAAATCGCCCGGAAGCGATGGCCTGCCCCGCCCGCTGCTGGCTGCGCACCGCAAAGGCATCCTGATCGGCGCGGGAGATGTGGAAATCATCCGCCACATTTTCCGCCGTCTCCGGCATGGAATCCACGCCATGGGCGGCCTTCATCAGCGGGTTCACGAAGCGCCAGCCAATGGTGGTGTCCTCGATCCGGACCGCGCGGGAAAAGGCGCTCTCCGCCTTGCCCATCACGAAAGGCGCGCGGGACATGCTCTCCACGCCACCAGCAACGATCAGCCCCGCCTCGCCCGCCTTGATGGCACGGGCGGCGGTGCCCACCGCATCCATGCCGGAGCCACACAGGCGGTTCATGGTGGTGCCGGGCACCTCCACCGGCAATCTGGCCAGAAGGGCGGCCATGCGGGCCACATTGCGGTTATCCTCACCGGCCTGATTGGCGCAGCCGAGGATGACCTCATCCAGCCTGCCCCAGTCCACCGAGGGGTTGCGCGCAACCAGCGCCGCAAGGGGAATGGCGGCCAGATCATCCGCTCTCACAGCAGATAAGGCACCACCATACCTCCCGACAGGTGTTCGAATGGCATCACAAATCAGGGCTTCAACCATTTGGATCGACCGCCTTTCGGCTCCTTCTCATTCACATGGGGCCGGGCTTCAGTGTGCGGCGGCCCGTGTTTCGTCCTGTTCACCCAGGCTTTGCCCGGTGGCCACGCGCTGTCGAAGCCGGGAAGAGGCGCGATAGCGGTCCTCGCCATAAGCGGCCTGAAGATGTTCCAGCGTTTGCAGGATGCGTGCCGGGCCAACATCCTGCGCCCATGCAAGCGGGCCACGCGGATAATTGACGCCACAGGTCATGGCCCGGTCGATATCCGCCGCGCTTGCAACGCGCATGAGCACCGCCTCGCTCGCCTCGTTCGCCAGCATGGCCAGCGTGCGCAACACGATCAGCCCCGGCACATCGCCCATGACCGAAACCGCCTTGCCCAGCGCCTGAAACAGCCCGGCCGCCTGCCGCACCGCTTCTTCCGGGGCCTGCGCTGCTGCGCAGATGGCGATGCGCGAGGCGCTGGCATAATCCAGCGCCAGATCAAACAGCACCAGATCCCCCGGGGCGCCTGCCGCAACACGCGCTGTCGCCGTGCGCCCGTCACTGAGGGCAAGGCTTGCCCCCCCAAGGCGGATCACGCCTTCACCGCTCTCGCACAACACCGCAATTCCGGCTTTCTGGATGAGAGGGACCAGTGCCTCGGCAGGCCCCAGATCCCCTTCCACCACCACGGATGAAGGCGCGGGCTGCGGCGGGAAGGTGGCCGGGGCGGGGCGTTCCGCCCCGGCCGCATAATCATAAAAGCCGCGACCGGATTTCCGCCCCAGCCAGCCCGCCGCCACCAGCTCCTGCTGGGTCAGCGAGGGGCGATAGCGCGGATCATGGAAATAGGCCTCGAATACCGAACGGGTCACCGCGAAGTTCACATCATGGCCGATCAGATCCATCAGCTCGAACGGGCCCATGCGGAAACCGCCCGCCTCGCGCAGCACAGCATCAATGGTCGCGACATCGCCCGCGCCTTCCTCCAGCAACCGCAGCCCCTCGGCATAAAAGGGCCGGGCAACGCGGTTGACGATGAAGCCGGGCGTGGAGGTCGCCATCACCGGCTGTTTGCCCCAGGCCAGAGCGGTGTCATACAGCGTCTGCAGCACCGCCCTTTCGGAGGCGAGGCCGGCGATGATCTCCACCAGCGCCATGATCGGCGCGGGGTTAAAGAAGTGCAGGCCCGCCACGCGGCCCGGATGCTTCAGCCCAGCCGCAATCGCGGTGATGGAGAGGGAGGAGGTGTTGGTGGCCAAAATGGCCTCTGGCCCCACAATCCCTTCCAGCCGCGCGAAAAGCTGCTGCTTCACATCCAGCTTTTCGACAATGGCTTCCACCACCAGCGCCGCGCCGGAAAGCGCCTCAAGACTTGAAGCGACCCGGATACGCGCAACCACCTCATCGCGCCTCTCTGCCGAAAGACGGCCACGTTCCACCAGCCGCGAGAGGCCAGCAAGAATGCCCGCACGCCCCTTTTCGGCGGCACCGGAGGCGACATCGAACAGCAGCACCTCATGGCCCGCCTGCGCCGCCACCTGTGCAATGCCTGCCCCCATGGCGCCTGCGCCAATAACGGCGATGTGTGCGGTCTGGCTCAGTGCGCTCATGTACTGCCCTCCATCATGGAGACGACAGCCTTGCCCTGCACCCGGCCCTGTTCCACCAGCTCCAGCGCCTCGGGCAGGGCCGTGAACGGAAACACCCGCATGATGCGCGGCTTCACCGCCCCCGCACGCCACAGGTCAAACAGCGCCTCCTGCACCTTCAGCACATGCTCCGGTGTGCGATCACGATAATCGCTCCATTGCAGGCCGCTGACGGAGATATTCTTGACCAGCAGGTAATTGACCTTCACCGAGGGAATGGCCCCCGCCGCAAAGCCGATCACCACCAGACGGCCACACCAGGCCATGGCGCGCAGGGCCGCGGCGAAGAAGTCCCCGCCCAGCGGGTCCAGCACCACATCCGCGCCATGCCCGTCGGTGGCGGCATGCACCTGTGCGCGCAGGTCATCGCGCAGATCGGCGACGGACAGATCAATGATCGCATCCGCTCCCGCCTCACGCGCCACCTCTGCCTCTTCGGGCGAGCGCACACCGGCCAGAACCTTGCCACCCAGCCCCTTGGCAATCTGCACCGCCGCAAGGCCCACACCGCCCGCAGAGCCGCCCACCAGAACGGTTTCCCCGCTCTTGAACTGGCCACGTTCAACAAGCGCGAAATAGGCGGTCTGGTACACCAGCCCCATGGCGGCGGCGGCCTCGAACGAAAGACCATCCGGCAGGATGAAGGCCTGCGAAGGCGTCACAAGCGCCTGCTCGGCGAAAGCGCCATGCTCCACCTGCGCCATGATGCGGTCCCCGGGAGAAAAACCCTCCACCCCGGTTCCAACGGCGCGCACCACGCCGGCCAGATCCTTGCCCGGCGTGAAGGGGCGCGGCGGCAGGATCTGGTATTTGCCGGAAATCACCAGCGTATCGGGGAAGTTGATCCCCGCCGCCTTCACATCAATCGCCATCTCGCCCGGGCCGGGAACCAGATCCGGCAGGGTGTCGATCTGCATGGTGGACGGAGCGCCATGCTCCCAAACACGATAGCTGCGCATATCGGGCCCTTTCAGAGCGAGAGAAGAGGATCGGTGGTTTCGCCAAGGCGCGGGGCAATGCCGCGCGTCGGCTCGGCCCGGAAGACGGGGGCGAGCGGCACCGGAAGGGCCGCAATCTCCTGCCCGCCCGCCTTCAGCGTGTGTGTAAACAGGCCGCGTGCCGTGGAATGCGGATCAGCCACCGCCTCTTCAAGCGTGGCGACGATGGAGCAGCACACATCCTGCCCGGCAAACAGCGCCTGCCATTCGGCCGCGCTCTTGCTGGCGATGCGCGCGGCCACGGCCGCCTTCGCCTCGGCTTCCGGCGCTGCGGGGTCACGCATGGCCTCGGGCAGTTCGATGATGCGGGTGAAGTTCTCCCAGAACTTGTCCTCGATGGGAGCCGCCGCCACATGGCGATCATCAGATGTGCGATAGATCTGGTAGCGCGGTGAACCGCCCGTCACCAGTTCTCCGCCCGGCTTGGGCCAGCCCGCACCAGAAAAGCCGGACCCCAGCCCCCAATAGAGGAAGGTGAAGAGGTTATCGCCCATGGCGATATCCAGATGCGTACCAAGGCCGGTGATGTCGCGCTGGCGCAAGGCGAGCAGAATATTCATCACCGCCGGGAAGGTGCCGCCCGCAACATCCGCCGCCAGCACCGGCGGCAGAACGGGTGCGCCATCCGCCCCGGCTGAGAGGCCCAGCACGCCGGTTTCGGCGATATAGTTCAGATCATGCGAGGCGGTGTGCGCCTTCGGCCCGCTCTGCCCCCAACCGGTGATGGAGCAATAGACCAGCTTGGGGTTGAGCTGGCGCAGGGCCTCATAGCCCAGCCCCAGACGCTCCATCACACCCGGACGAAACTGCTCGATGAGCACATCAGCCCGGCGAATGAGCGGGGTGAGCTTTTCAACCGCATCCGCCGCCTTCAGATCCAGCGCGATGGACTGCTTGCCCCGGTTGAGCATGGCGAAATTCACGCTGTCATCGCCGAGCTTTGGCTCATACACGCGCATTTCATCACCCCGGCCGGGGCGCTCGATCTTCACCACGCGCGCGCCGGCCTCGGCCAGAATGAGGCTGGCGAGCGGGCCCGGCAGCAGGGTGGAGAAATCAAGAACGAGAAGACCTTCCAGAGGACGCATGATCTCATCTCCCCTTGAGTGCGCGGGCCTTGGCCACCTGCGCGCGACGCGCGGGGGCATAGGCCGGGTTGCCCAGCGCCATATGCAGCGCGTGCGTCACATCATGGTGGGCGGCAAGGCCGGTGCGCTCCAGCAGCTCGATGGGGCCTTCCGGGTAGCCAAGGCCCAGACGGAGCGTCAGGTCCATATCGGCGGCAGTGGCCAGTTTCGCGTCCAGCCGGTTGAGCGCGGCGTTGTAATAGGGGCGCACCAGCCGGTCGACGATGCGGCCGGGGAAGTCACCACACACGGCGGTCTTCAGGCCATGGGCCTCGAACAGGATGCGGGCGGCATCCACCACCGCATCGGGCGTATGGGGCTGGCGCACGATCTCGACCAGATCGGACGGTGCGGCCTCCCCTAGACGGAAGCGGGCGAAGCCGAGCACATTGGCTCCTTCATCGCCCCGGCTTTCGCCGGTGTGCACGCCAAGGCACTCGGTGCCCAGCTCGATCAGGACAACGGCATGGTCTGAAACATCTTCCAGCGCGGCAAAGCTCTCGCCTGCATCCTCGCCGATGATGAGCAGGATATCACCCTTCTCACCCGCGGCCGCGATCAGCGCATGGGTTTCGGGGAAGGAGCGGCTGTCACCGCCACGGATGACATGATGGGTCAATGGCCGGGACATGGGATCATGCTCCATAAATGGCGGTGGTTTCGTAGGAGAGCAGGCCGCGCCCGGTCTTGCGGCCGAGACGACCGGCGGCAACCATGCGGCGCAGCAGCGGCGGGCAGGCGGCGCGCGGCTCATGCGTCACGCCGTGCAGCGCCTCACACAGCAGCACCTGCGTATCCAGCCCCACCAGATCCAGAAGCTCCATCGGCCCCATGGCATAACCGAGCGCGCCCTTGATGGCCTTGTCGATCTCGACCGGCTCGGCCACGCCCTCCTCGACCAGACGGATGGCATCATTGTTGAAGGGCACGAGGAAGAAGTTGAGGATGAAGCCAGGCGCATCCTGTGTCTTCACCGGGCGCTGGCCCATCTCCTCGCAGATCTTCCATGCCCGCTCGAAGCTCTCGGGCGATGTGTTGATGCCGGGAGACATCTCCACCAGCTTCATCAACTGCGCCGGCAGGCAGAAATGCATGCCGACAAAGCGGTCATCGCGCCCGGATTTCGCGGCGATCTCAGTGATGGACAAGGTGGAGGTATTGGAAGCGAACAGGGTTTCCGGCCCGCACACCTTGTCGAGCGCGGAGAAGAGCTGGCCCTTCACCTCAAGCTCTTCAAAGATGGCCTCGATGACGAGACCGCAGGGCGCCATGGCGGCGATGTCTGCGGTGGCGGAGACCCGCCCCATGATCTCGTCCACCTGATCCTGCGTGAGCTTGCCGCGCTGGACGGACTTGGCGAAGAACGCCTTCATCTGCCCCACGGCGGCCTCGGCGCGGGCGGCATCCACGTCATAAATGATGGTGGGAAAGCCTCCGCGCGCGGCGACGATGGCAATGCCCGTGCCCATGGTGCCGGAACCGGCGACCCCTATGGTGATCTTCTTTGACATGCGCTTCCCCCTCAACGCTCGATGAAGCTGCGGCCAATGAGCTGGCGGTGGATCTGGTTCGTGCCTTCCCAGATCTGCGTGATCTTGGCGTCCCGCATCAGCCGCTCGACCTTGTATTCCTTGACGTAGCCGTAGCCGCCATGGAGCTGGACAGCCTCCGTGCTCATGCGCATGGCAAGGTCGGTCGCCCGCATTTTCAGGATGGAGGCTTCCACGCCGATATCGTTGTGCCCGGCATCCACCAGCCGGCCCACATGCATCAGCCACGCCTCGCACATGGCAAGTTCCGCTGCGAGATCCGCCAGCAGGAACTGGATGCCCTGAAACTCGATGATCTTGCGGCCGGATTGCTTGCGGCCATTGATGTAGCCGGTCGCTTCCTCGAATGCCGCGCGGGCAATGCCCAGCGCATGCGCCCCAACGGAAGGACGGGACTTGTTGAGCGAGGCCAGCAGCAGCTTCAGCCCCTCGCCCGGCCCGCGCAGCAGATTGGCCTTCGGCACGCGGCAATCATCAAAGGAAAGCGTGGCAGTGGATGAGGCGCGGTGGCCCATCTTGTCTTCCAGCCGCTCCACCCGCAGGCCCGGCGTGCCCTTTTCCAGCACGAGGCAGGAGATGGCGGCCTTCGGGTCTTCCGTCTCCGACCACTTGCCGAACACGACATGGAAATCCGCCACATCACCATTGGTGATGAAGGTTTTGGAGCCGGTGACGATGATGTCATCCCCATCCGGCGTGAACTTCGTGCGCATGCCCGTGGCATCCGAGCCTGCATCCGGCTCGGTGATGACAAGAGCGGCCAGCGCACCTTCCGCAATGGCCGGCAGGAAGCGGTGCTTCTGCTCTTCCGAGCCGAAATCGATCACCGGCTTGATGGCGTGGAAATTGGTGGCCCAGATGATACCGGTGGAGGCACAGGCGGCGGAAATCTCCTTCACGCAGGCGAGATAGGAGAGATAGCTCAGGCCCGCGCCGCCATAGGCTTCCGGCACGAACATGGCATTGAGGCCCAGCGCATTGATGCCCTTGATATTCTCCCAGGGGAATTCCCCGGTTTCATCATGATGGGCGGCACGGGGGGCGACTTGCTCACGGGCAAACTGGCGCACGCTCTCCAGCAGGATGGCTTCATCCTCCGGCAGGGCCAACTGGTCGTCGAGGCGGGTGATGACGGTCATGGATGTGTCCTCAGTGCGCCATACCCTGACCGCCATCGAGATAGATGGTCTCGCCAGTCAGGAAGCTGTTGTCTTCATCGAAGAGGGAGGCGATCAGCCGGGCGACCTGCTCAGCCCCCGCCGGCCCGCCCACGGGAATGCGCGAGGCCAGGAAGGCGCGGACCTTCCCGGAGGCCAGAAAGTCCTTGTTGAGATCGGTCTCGATATAGCCGGGGGCCACCGTCATCACGCGGATGTTCTTGCGCGCCCATTCCACCGCAAGGCAGCGCCCGAGTGCCGCCACCGCTGCCTTGGAGGCGCAATAGGCCGCATTGTGGCGCACGCCCAGCTTGTCGAAGAAGGAGCCCATATTCACGATAAGCCCGCCACCGGCCGCCACCAGATGCGGATAGGCCTTCTGGCACACGCTGAAGGTGGCCGTGGTGTTGGTGTTCAGCACATGGGTAAAATCAGCCAGCGGCTGGTCCTCGGACGGGCTGGTGACATGCACGCCGGCATTGTTGATGACGCCATGCAGCGCACCGGCCTGTGCCACAAAGGCGGCAAGGGCGGCTTCCACCGCGGCGGCATCCGAGACATCGCCCTTCAGCGCAATGAGGCGTGTCTTCAGTTCGGCGGGAATGTCCACGCCTTCCGGCCCCTGCCCCTTGCGGGAGAAGCAGCCGACCGTATATCCGCGCCGCGCCAGTTCCAGCGCGATCACCGCGCCGATGCCACGGCTTGCGCCAGTGAGAAAGATGTTCCGGCTGGTCATGTCACTTGTCCTGAAACTGGGGCTTGCGCTTCTCGATGAAGGCGCTGAGCCCCTCGGTCGCGTCTTGCGTGCGGTAGGAAAGCGTGGAGAGGTCCGCCTCGGTGCGCAGGCCCTCGTGCAGCGGCACATTCAGCGCCCGCTGCACGGCGGCGCGCGCCAGCGTGAGGGCGGGAAGGCCATAGCCGGTGAACTCAGCGGCAAACGCCTTCGCCGCCTCCACCACATCCCCCTCGGCCAGCCGGTTCACGAGCCCCATGGCGTGGGCTTCACCGGCCGCAATTGTGCGCCCGGTCAGCACCATTTCCATGGCCCGCCCCTCGCCGATGAGGCGCGGCAGGCGCTGGGTGCCGCCATAGCCGGGAATGAGGCCCAGCTTGATTTCCGGCAGCCCCAGCTTCGCCTTTGGTGAAGCCACGCGGAAGGTGCAGGCCATGGCCAGTTCCAGCCCGCCGCCAAAGGCAAAGCCATTGATGGCGGCGATGGAGGGCACCTTGAAACTGTCCAGCTTGGCGAACACGCGCTGGCCCAGCTCCGCCCCTTCACGCTCCTCGATGAGCGAGCGGCCCATCAGTTCCTTGATATCGGCGCCGGCGCAGAAAGCCTTCTCGCCCGCGCCGGTGATGATGAGGGCGCGGATGTCCCATCCCGCCGCTTCATCAATCGCCGCGCCAATCTCGCGGATGATGGCGAAGGAGAGCGCATTCAGCGCTTCCGGCCGGTCAAGGGTCATGAGGGCGAGAGCACCCTCGCGCACGAGTTTCACCATGATGTTCTCCCTGTATGCAGCCCTCTTGGCGGGGCCATTGTCTTTCTCAGGCTTGTCTTGTGCTGCGGATCAGGCCCCGCTGGCCGCATGGGTGGAGTGTGGCGGGCGAAAGCGCACGGGCATGAGCTCCAGCTCGCCCGCCCGCGCCATCTCCACCATGCCGCGCTTGAGGATCTTGCCGCTGGCCGTCATCGGGAAGGCATCCAGCGCGATGAAATATTCGGGCATGTCATATTTGGAGAGGCCAGCCTCAAACAGATGCGCCAGCATCTCCTCGGCCGCGATCACATGCCCGTCTTTGGGGATGACGGCGAGGCACACCTTCTCGCCCAGCCGGTCATCGCGCACCGGGAAGGCCGCCACCTTGAAGGCCGCCGGATGGCGGATGGCGAGATCCTCGATCTGCGAGGGGTAGATATTGTGCCCGCCGCGGATGATGAGATCCTTGGAGCGTCCGACAATCTCCAGATTGCCCGCCGCATCCAGCCGCCCCAGATCACCGGACATGAACCAGCCATGGGCATTGAAGGAGCGTTCCGTCGCGCTCTGGTTGCCGAAATAGCCGAGTGTGAGACACGCCCCGCGCCCGCCAATCTCGCCCACCTCGCCGGGTGCGGCCTCGATATCCGGGGCATCCGGGCGCCAGATCTTCACCTCATAGGCCGCACAGGCCTTGCCGCAGGTGCGCACCATGGTTTCCATGTCGTCATCCGGCATGGTGTACTGGTGCGAGCCATTCTCGGTCATGCCATAGATGTTCTGCGGCGTGATGCCATGGGCGAGGAAACGGCGCGCCACCTCCATGGGAATGGCCGCACCCGCCATATAGAAGGTCTTCACCGCCCCCATCCGGCTGAGGCCGCGACGCTGCATCTCGCCCAGAATGTCGATGGCATGAGTGGGCACACCCATCACATAGGTCGCGCCGGTCTCGATGATGCGATCCAGCGGGCTTGCACCCTTGGGCAGATCATTCACCACCAGCTCGCACCCGGCCACCAGCGCCTGTTCCAGCGCGACAGTTGCGATGTGGTGGCTCAGCGGGCTCAGTGAATAGATCACCGTGTCCGCATCCAGCTTCCAGTCCGCCGCCATGGCCCGGCCATTCGCCAGCAGCGTATTGTCCGAATGCATCACGCCCTTGGGCTGGCCCGTGGTGCCGGAGGTGAAGGCGAGATAGGTCACCTTGTCCGGGTTGGAGACAGGCTCCGGCAGATGGGCCGGCGCTTCCCCCTTCGGAAAAGCGGACACACGCTCGGATACAACCGGATGCCCCTCGCCCACCGCATAGAGCCGGCGCATGGCTGGCAAGGCGAGGGCAGCGGCGAAGATGTCGTGCCGGTCCGCATCCGCGCCATAGCCCGGCTGGGCGATGAGGGCGGCCGCATCACAACGCTCCATCAGGGTCGCGATCTCGCCCACCGTATGGTTCTGGTGCAGCGAGGGCGTGCAGACGAACCCGGCCCGCGAACAGGCGAGGAACACCACCGTCGCCTCCACCCGGTTGGGCAGCCACACGCCCACCCGTGCTCCGGCATGCAGCCCGGCATCGAGCAGATCTGCCGCCATGGCATCGGCCCAGCGCACAAGCCCGGCCCATGTCAGGCGGTGGACGCCATCACGCAGGGCATAGGCATGGGGGCGCGCGGCGGCGTGGGCGGCCGCCAGCCCGTAAAGGGTTTCATCCCGCCACAGGCCCGCGGCATAATAGGCCCGCGCGGTCGCCGGATCATGAAGGGTCAGAAATGTCGAACGCATGGCTGCTTCATCCCTCCTGCCACAGGGCTCACTGGCCGAACCGCGACGGGTCCGGCTTGCGGCGCCCGGCAAAGGATTCCGCCAGTTCGCGGGATTCATCGCTGTCGAGATAGCCCCGCAGCAGCAGGTCATGAGACAGGCGTGCCAGCCCGCCAACGCCGGAATGGCGGGCGGAGAAGGCGGCCTTCAGGGCGGCGATGGCAAAGGGGCCGCGCTCGGCAATGGTCATGGCCATGTCACGGGTGGCGCTGGCCAGCTCATCATCCGGCACCACCTTGTTGATCAGGCCATAGTCCAGAGCCTGCCGGGCGGTGAGCTTCTCGTTGAGATACCAGATCTCCTTGGCGCGCCGCTTGCCCACCAGATCCTCAAGATACCAGGTGCCATAGCCGGCATCGAACGAGCCAACCATCGGCCCCACCTGACGGAAGATGGCGCTTTCCTTGGCGATGGAAAGGTCGCACACCATCTGCAGCACATTGCCGCCGCCGACAGCGTAGCCATTCACGCTGGCAATCACCGGCTTCTGGAGCCGCTCTATCGCGTCATACATTTCCAGTGTCGGCAGCACGCCGGCATAGAGATGGGTCTCCTCCAGCCCATCCTTGCGCCCGCCCGTACAGAAGAAGCGGTCACCCGCCCCGGTAAGCACCAGCACCCGCGTGCGGGTTTCATTGCGCACGGTCTCGATGCAATCGCGCAGTTCACGGCACATGGTGGCATTGAACATGTTGCCATCATCCGGCCGGTTCAGGGTCAGCGTGCCGACAGGACCATCTTCGTGATACAGAATGGTTTCGTAAGACATGGGCTTTCCTTCCAGAATTCCTGTTCAGGCTGCGTTCAGATCACGCCCGACCTGCGCAACGTCTCGATTTTTTCCGGGTCATATCCAAGAAGATCGCGCAGCACCGTCTCACTATGCTGGCCCAGCCGTGGCGGGGCGCTGACATAGCCTGCGGCTTCACCATCGATATGGATGCCCAGAGAAACCTGCGGGATCTGCCGGCCATCCTGCGCGATCTGGAAGAAGGTTTCACGCTCGCGGAAGTGGTGATCCTGAACGACTTCATCGACCCGGTAGATGGGCCCGGCCGGAACACGCGCCTTTTCAAGGCGCTCAAGCCATTCGGCACGCGGCCGGCCGATCAGGATGGACTGGATCCGCTCCACGATCCGGGCGCGATTGGTGCGGCGGGCGGCATTGGTGGCCACATCTGCCCCCTCCGCGCCCTGCGGATCCCCCACCGCCTCCCAGAAGCGCTTCCAGATGGCATCATTGCCGAGGCCGAGGGTCATCGGCAGGTCTGCCGTCTCAAAGGTCTGGTAGATGGCGATGACGCTGTCCGTGCCGCCACTGCGGCGTGGCACCTCGCCCGAGCCGAGATAGGGCACGATGCGCGGCGACATGAAGCGGATCATGCTCTCCGCCAGCGCCACATCTATGGCGCAGCCCTGCCCTGTTGCCGCGCGCCGGTTCAGGGCGGCCAGTGTCGCCAGCGCGGCGTCCGCGCCCGCCAGCATGTCAGCCGCGGGTGAACCCACCTTTTGCGGCGCGCTGGCGGCCGGCCCCGTCAGGTCCATCACGCTGGAATAGCCTTCAGCGATCAGATCATAACAGGGGCGCGCGGCATAAGGGCCATCGAGACCAAAGCCGGTGAGCGAGACATGCACCAGCCCCGGGCGGGTGGCCCGCGCGGTCTGCGCATCCAGCCCGAACTTGCGCTGCACGGATGGGAGCTGGTTTGTCACCAGCACATCCGCCTTGTCGAGCAGGCCGGCCAGCACCTCGCGTCCTTCCGGGCCGGAAAAATCGAGCCGCACGCTCTTCTTGTTGCGGTTGACGGAGAGGAACCAGAGAGACTCCCCATCCAGAAAGGGAGGGCCCCAATGGCGGGCATCATCACCGCCCGGTCGCTCCACCTTCACTACGTCCGCTCCGAAATCGGCAAGCAGCATGGTGGAATAGGGGCCGGCGATGGACGTTGTCAGATCCAGCACGCGCACGCCATCCAGCATGCGGAACTTGTCCGAGCTGCGACCGGGCGGCAGATCCGAAACAGGCAGGGTGGCAACAGTTGGATTGGCGATATTCATTGTTTGGCATCCTTGGGCGATACTCAATAAGCAATGTTCGTGCCAATCTTCTCAAATCCATGTGTTTCCTGAATTTTCCCTCTTGCGCTCGTCTCACCATTCCTGTTTGATGTTCTCACCATGGACACTCGATCGGAGCCACTGTCCTCCGACGGAACACCCGGAACACAGCATGTCTGCCCCCCTGGACATTGTCCTCATCGACGACACTGGCACCGTCTCCTTCGCGACAGAGCCGGCGCGCCTCTCGGGCCTCGCGGAGGCGGTGGCGCGTCATGCGCGGGGCGTTGCGGCGGGAAAGCGCATTTGCGCGCTCACCTTCCAGGATGCATCCTATGTGGTCCTCACGGGCCATGTGGCGGATGGACAAACCGCGCTGATTGTCCACCCCGAGGACAAGACATCCACGCTCATGGACTTCATCGTCAGTGTGGACATCGCCTTCGACATCCTGAATCACTTTCTCACCAATCCTTATGAGGGTGTCACGGTTGTCGATCATGAGGCGGTGCTGCGCTATCTCAGCCCGGTTCATGAGCGCTTCTTCGGCCATGCGCGCGGAGATGCGGTGGGCCGTCCTGTCGATGATGTCATCGAGAACACCCGCCTTCATATTGTCGCCAAGAGCGGCACGGCGGAAATCGGGCAGGTGCAGGAAATGCGCGATGTCACCCGCGTGGTGAACCGCATCCCCATCCTGCGCGATGGCCATCTGGTGGGGGCCATCGGACGGGTGCTGTTCAAGGCCCCCGAGGAGGTGCATGAACTCTCGCGCCAGATCTCCTCCCTGCGGGCCGAGGTGGACTATTACAAGAAGGAGCTGGCGGGCCTGCGCCATCGCGCTTTCGGGCTGGATGAAATCGTCGGTGAAAGCGATGCCATCCGCCAGCTCAAGGACGAAATCCGCAAGGTCGCCCCGCTGGATGTGCCGGTTTTCATCTCCGGCGAGAGCGGCTCCGGCAAGGAGCTGGTGGCCCACGCCATTCACAATCTCAGCCGCCGGGTGGAGCGGCCCATGGTGGTGGTGAATTGCGGCGCGCTGCCCTCCACCCTCGTGGAAAGCGAACTGTTTGGCTATGAGGGCGGCGCCTTCACCGGTGCACGGCGCGAGGGACGCAGCGGCAAGTTCGAGATGGCCGACCGCTCCAGCCTGTTTCTGGATGAAATCGGCGACATGCCGATGGAAACACAGGTGAAACTGCTGCGGGTGATCGAGAATGGCGTCTTCGAGCGTGTCGGCTCCAACCGGACCCGCACCACCAATTTCCGTCTCATCAGCGCCACCAATCGCGATCTGCGGCGGATGATTTCCGAAGAAGCCTTCCGGGCAGATCTCTATTTCCGCATCAATGGCGTCACGCTCACCGTGCCTCCCCTGCGCCAGCGCTCGGCGGATATTCCGCTGCTCGCCCGCCATTTCGTGCAGCGGGTGGGGCAGCGTATCGGCTCCAATGTGCGCCGCATTCATCCGCGGGCGCTTGAGCTGCTGCAAAGCCTTTCCTGGCCGGGCAATGTCCGCCAGCTGCATCATGAAATCCAGCGCGCCATGATCTTCGCCGATGGCGCCGAACTGACAGCCAGAAACTTCAGCAGCCTGGAAGACATGCCGGAACAGCACCAGGCCCAGCCCCTCTCCCCGCCTTCCAACACCATTCGCGAAACGGTGGGAAATGTGGAGCACGCCCTGATCCGTGAAGCGCTGGAGCGCCACAATGGCAACAAGAAGCGGGCGGCCGAGGAACTCGGCATCTCGCGCTCCTATCTCTACAAGAAGTTGGCGGAGATGCCGAACCGCTGAGACACACGAAGGCCGGCTTCCGCATCACGGATGAACAGGGGCAGGACACTGCCAGGGAACGGGATGGAAATGAGCGCCCTGCCCCTCTCCGGCCCGGCCGGAGCCGGGCGGGAAAACGGGAGCCGAGGAAACGCCTCAGCCCTTCTTCACCAGACGACAGGTGGACTGATCCAGTGGGCGAAAGGCCTGATCCCCGGGAATGGTGCGCAGCACCTTCATCAAATCCCACTCGCCGGTGGATTCATCCGGTGTCTTCACCTCCACCAGATACATGTCATGCACCATGCGCCCATCCGGCCGGATCACCCCATTCTTCGCGAAGAAGTCATTGACAGGATTGGCCTTCATCCATTCCGTCACCTTCCCGGCATCGTCCGTGCCCGTGGCCGCGACACCCTTGAGATAATGCATGGTGGCCGAATAGGCCCCGGCCTGCACCATCGAGGGCTCCGCCTTCATGCGCGCATGATATTTGCTGGAAAAGGCCCGGCTCTCATCATCACGATCCCAGTAAAAGCCGGTCGTGAATTTCAGCCCCTGGGCAACGGGCAGCCCCAGCGCCTTCACATCATTGATGAACACCAGCATGGCCGCGAGGCTCTGCCCGCCCTCGGTAATGCCGAACTCACTGGCCTGCTTCACGGAGTTCACGAAATCCGTCCCGGCATTGGCAAGGCCGATCACCTGCGCGCCCGAGGACTGCGCCTGCAACAGATAGGAAGAGAAGTCCACACTGGACAGCGGCACCCGCACATTGCCCAGCACCTTGCCGCCATCAGCCAGAACCACCCGGCTGGTATCCGCCTCAAGGGCATGCCCGAAGGCATAATCGGCCGTGATGAAATACCAGTTCTTGCCGCCCTCCTGCACGATGGCCGTGCCGGTGCCGGTGGCAAGGGCATATGTGTCATAGACATAGTGAATGCCATAGGGCATGCAGCCATCATTGCTCAGGGCAGTTGTCGCAGAGCCCGCGCCAATGATGATGCGCTTTTTCTCGTCGCCCAGGCGAAACAGCGCAAGGGCCGAGGCGCTATCGGTGGATTCCACCACCATGCGGACATTCTCACTGTCAAACCAGCGCCGTGCGATACCCGAGGTGACATCCACCTTGTTCTGGTAATCGGCAGAGACAACTTCAATCGGCCGGCCATTCACCTTTCCGCCGAAATCCTCGACAGCCATTTTCACGGCCTCGACCACGCCCGGCCCACCATGGCGGGAATAGACACCGCTCATATCCACCATAGCCCCGATCTTCAGGGGGCCCTGCCCTGCCTCCTGCGCCATGAGACCCGATGCCGGCATGCAGGCAAGAGCCGTGGCCAGACAGGCGATCTTTCCAAACTTCATATGCTTTCTCCCTGGCAAGACCCGCAATGCAGGCCCTGTGACCTCTCCGCATGATGCAATTCATGCGCTGTCACTTGCCGAGAAGAGTGCAACAGGCATGCCAGCCGCATGGCCGCCTGAAAGACAGTTTTATTTCAATATGTTATCTGGAAATTTGAAAAGCCGGGAGATGTCCTCGCCCGGATGACACTGTCCTTGGTGAAGACACTGCCGCGCTTTCGTCGGAAACAGGCCGGATAAGGGGCGAGAAAAACCGCATCCCTGCGTCAGGTCATACCCCCGGCGACATGGAATATGCGACCGTGCCGCCTGTCACTCCTCCGAAATGCCCGGGAGAAACCCTTCCTATCCATGACAAAACCCTCCCACCTGCTCAAGGCTGTTGCGGCCTGCGGGCTGATCATCATCGTCACCCTCTCCCTTTTGCCGGGAAGCGCCATGGTGCGGCTGCACGTGCCGGGGTGGATCGAGCATTTCTGCGCTTATTATGCCGCTGCCACCCTGCTTGTGCTGGCCCTGCCCGGCCGGCGCAATCTTGCGCTCATCATGCTGGGGCTGGTCGCGCTCGCGGGGCTCATGGAAGTGTTGCAGCATTTTTCGCCGGGGCGCACCCCGAAGGTGACGGATTTCCTCGCCGGCTCGACAGGCGCCCTGCTTGGCGCGGCAATCGGCACATGGTTCCGGGTGAAGAATGTCTCACATGATCCGGACACGGACACCACACCGCGTGTGACACGCCGCCAGCCGCCCGAAAGCTAGCGGGCGCACCATTCTGGCCCACCTGCCTCAAGGCGCCTGATATTCAGCCGGAAAACACCCGCCCGGAGCGTGGGCCGGATCAGCGCGCAAGAGCGCGATAGGAGACCCGCGGCACGCCTGCCTCAAGACAGGCCCCCCCAAAACAGAACACCCCCGGTTTGCACCGGGGGTGTCTTGATGTCTGGCAGGATCAGCGCTGGATCACTCCGCCGCAACCGGCTGGGCACGGCCGCGGGATTCGCGCTCCTTCTTGAGCAGCTCGGCCACCATGAAGGCGGTTTCGATGGACTGCTCGGCATTGAGACGCGGATCACACTGGGTGTGGTAGCGATCCCGCAGGCCCTCATCCGTAATGGCGCGGGCGCCGCCCGTGCACTCGGTCACATCCTTGCCGGTCATCTCCAGATGCACGCCGCCGGGAATGGTACCCTCAGCCGCATGAACCTCGAAGAAGGTGCGGATTTCCTTCTGCACCAGATCGAACGGACGGGTCTTGTAGCCCGAGGCCGCCTTGACGGTGTTGCCGTGCATCGGGTCACAGGACCACACCACCGTGCGCCCCTCCTTCTCCACGGCGCGCACCAGCGCGGGCAGATGCTCACCCACCTTGTCCGCGCCGAAGCGGGCGATGAGGGTGATGCGACCGGCCTCATTGTCCGGCTGGAGAATGTCCAGCAGGCGGATCAGCCCATCAGGCGAGAGCGAAGGGCCGCACTTGATGCCGATGGGGTTGCGGATGCCGCGGAAGAACTCGACATGCGCATGGTCCGGCTGACGGGTCCGATCGCCGATCCACAGCATGTGGCCGGAGGTGTCGTACCAGTCGCCAGAAGTGGAATCCACACGGGTCAGGGCCTGTTCATAGCCAAGCAGCAGCGCTTCATGGCTGGTGAAGAAGTCCGTCGAGCTCAGCTCCGGATGGTTGTTCGGGTCGATGCCGCAGGCGCGCATGAAGTCCAGCGCTTCGGTGATGCGGTTCGCCAGCTCCTGATAGCGGGAGGACTGGGGCGAATCCTTCACGAAGCCCAGCATCCATGTATGGGCATTGCCAAGATTGGCATAGCCGCCATTGGCAAAGGCGCGCAGCAGGTTCAGCGTCGCGGCGGACTGGCGATAGGCCTCGATCTGGCGGCGCGGGTCCGGCACACGGGCTTCCGCCGTGAAGGCGATGTCGTTGACATTGTCACCACGGTAGCTGGGCAGGGTCACGCCATCCACCGTCTCGGTGTCAGACGAGCGCGGCTTGGCGAACTGGCCGGCAATGCGCCCGACCTTCACCACCGGCGAGGATCCGGCGAAGGTGAGCACCACCGCCATCTGCAGGAATACCCGGAAGAAATCGCGGATATTGTCCGCGGAATGTTCCTCGAAGCTTTCGGCGCAATCGCCGCCCTGCAGCAGGAAGGCCTCGCCGCGGGCCACGCGGGCCAGCTCGGCCTTCAGCTTGCGGGCCTCGCCGGCAAAAACGAGCGGCGGATAGGAGGCGAGCTTGGTCTCCACCTCGGCAAGTGCGGCCTTGTCCGGATAATCAGGCATCTGCACGCCGGGATAAAGCCGCCAGCTCTCCGGACGCCAGCCTTCGGCGCGGCGGGAAGCCTCGGCGCCAGGGACGGGTGCGGAGTGCGGGCGGGTCACCATAAGACTCTCCATCATGCATATCTCGAAACGGGCAGCCCCATGGCAGCCCGGTTTGGGTTCCGGCAAGGCGTTCCGCTTGTGTTCGCGCGCCGGAACGACGGCTTATACATGAACACGGACACTTTCGGAAGGACAATGCTCCTCCGACATTTGGTGTGAAGGCCCGGCGTTTTCCACCCCTGGGTGCAAAGAAAGATGGAATCTCCCGAGCGGCCATCCCGGTAACGGCGGAGTGGCGATGGGCCTGCCATTTCACGGTCACATTCCGCCTTCAGAAGGCCGTCATGCTCCATTCCAGAACCATCATTCTTTGCGCCGCGCTGGCCCTTGCTCCCATTGGTGGCCTCTCGGCGGCAGAGCCTGCACATGATGTCCACAGCCGTTCCCTGCTGAAGCTGGAGCTCGGCACCCGCATCGAACAGCGCTGTGATGAGCGCGCCGGCAGCGAGGTTGCCAGCCACCATGCAGGCTTCAAGCCCGACAAGGTGATTGCCTATGCCTTGTCCGACCCGGAAAAGCATGGCACCGAAATCATCGCCAGAGGGGCCCTCGTGCGCGACCATGGACACTGGTACCGCCTGTTCTTCCGCTGCAAGACCTCGTCCGATGGCCTCAGGATCATCTCGTTCGAGCATGAGCTTGGCCCGGAACTGCCCGGCTGGGACATGAGCGAACTGTATCACGGCGACTGACCCGCCCCGGCACCGGAGCGAGGGCTTCGGGGCCAGAGCTTCGGAGACAGGGCGGAAGCGGCCTGTGCCAAGACCCGCGCGGCCTGAATCCTGCCCTTGCGTCAGCCCTTGGGGCATGCGCAAAGCTCTCTTCTCCTGGTGCAGAACTTCGCTTATGTCTGCCCCCAGCCGGAACCGCGCAAGGCGCAAGCCCGCATGAGCGCGTGTCCGTTCCCGTTTGTCTGCCTGTGTCTGTTGCGGGACACGCACCTCATCGAGCTACCATGGCCACTCCCCAGGACACGTCCCTGCCCAAGACGCGGGACAGTTCCCCTCTGCCCTTTCCCGAGTTCGTCGCCCTTATCGCGCTGATGATGGGCATAACCGCCTTTTCCATCGACAACCTGCTGCCCGCCTTTCCGGCGATGAGCGATCATTTCGGCCTGAACCACGCCAATGATGTGCAGGTCACCATCTATGCCTATCTCATCGGCTTTGGCGCGGCGCAGATCTTCTATGGTCCGCTGTCCGATGTCTTCGGCCGCCGCCCGCTCCTGGCGGCCGGGCTGGCCATCTATATGGCCGGCGGCATTCTGGCGCTGCTGGTGAATGACTTCACCTGGCTCATCGTCGCCCGTGTCATCCAGGGTATCGGGGCGGCCTCCCCGCGCGTGCTCTCTGTCGCCATCGTGCGAGACAGATATGAGGGGCGCGACATGGCGCGCATCATGTCCTTTGCCATGATGGTGTTTCTGGTCGTGCCCATTCTGGCCCCGGCCATAGGTTCGCTGGCGCTGCTGTTCGGGCCATGGCACCTCATCTTCGTATCCATGCTGGTGCTGGCCGCGCTGCTCTGGGTGTGGTTCTCCCTGCGCATGCCGGAAACGCTGCACCCGGAATATCGCACCCCCTTCTCGCTCTCGGGCATCAGCGCCGGCATCCGCCTGACGGTGAAGAGCCAGCGGGCCCTTGGCTATTCCACTGCCATCGGCCTCATGGTGGGGGCGCTGATGACCTATGTGGGCACATCATCACAGGTGTTCGAAACCGAGGTCTACAAGCTGGGCCACTGGTTCCCGCTGGTATTTGCGGCAGTTGCGAGCGTGATGGCGGTTGCCTCCTTCATCAATGCCATTCTGGTGCGGCGCATCGGCATGCGCCGCCTCTCGCATGGCGGGGTGGTCGGCTTCATGCTGGTTTCGGCGGTGATGGTGGCCTGCGCCATGATGTGGAACGGGCACCCACCACTGCTGCTGTTCATTGCCCTGCTGGCCCTGGCCCAGTTCCTGTTTTCGCTCACCGTGCCGAATTTCAACTCCATGGCGATGGAGCCTTTGGGCGCGGTGGCCGGCACGGCCTCTTCCTTCATTGGCTGCTACACCACGCTGATGTCGGCCATTCTGGGCCTGCTGGCCGGGCGGATGCTGGATGGCACGGTGCTGCCGCTCACCCTCACCTATCTGGTGCTGAGCGTTCTGGCGCTGCTGGCCGTCCTGTGGGCGGAAGGCGGCAAGCTGTTCGGTCATCAGGCAGACTGAGCGGCGGCCGGGGCCCTGGCGTCATCCAGCCCGTTCCAGCCATAAAAAAGGGCGACACCACATGGCGCCGCCCTTTTTCATCACTCCGGCACCTCTGGCCGCTCTCAGTTCGCCCTGGTGCGCATGGTCACCAGCTCTTCCGCGGCGGTGGGGTGCACCGCGACAGTGCGATCGAAATCCGCCTTGGTGGCGCCCATGCCCAGAGCGATCGCCGCAAGCTGGATCATCTCCCCCGCCGCCTCGCCAATGATATGGCAGCCCAGCACCCGGTCGCTCTTCGCATCCACCACCAGCTTCATGAACATGCGGCTCTGGCGGCCGGAAAGAGCGGCCTTCAGCGGGCGGAAGGCGGATTTGTAAATATCCACCTCATGCCCCCTGTGGCGGGCCGCCTCTTCCGAGAGCCCCACCGTGCCGACCTCCGGCTCACAGAACACGGCGGTGGCGATCAGGCTATGGTCCACCACCCAGGGCTTGTTGCCGAACACGGTATCGGCAAAGGCATGCCCCTCGCGAATGGCCACCGGGGTGAGATTCACGCGATTGGTGACATCGCCCACCGCATAGATGGATGGCACGGAAGAACGGGAATACTCATCCACCACCACAGCGCCCACCTTGTCGAGCGCGACGCCGGCTTCCGCCAGCCCCAGCCCCTGCGCATTGGGCACGCGGCCAATGGCCAGCAGCACCGCATCCACCTCCAGCGTGCTGTCGTCGGAGAAGGTGACGCGCCGCCCGCCATCCGCTGTCGCATCGATACGGCTGAAGGAGACACCCTTCACCATCTGGATGCCGGATGCCTCCACCTCGGCCAGCACATGGGTGCGCACTTCCTCATCGAACCCGCGCAGCACATGGCCGCTGCGCGAGGCCAGGAACACCTCCGCCCCCAGCCCGCGCAGCAGGCAGGCAAATTCCAGCCCGATATAGCCCGTGCCCTGAATGAGCACACGCTTGGGGAAGCGCGGCAGATCGAAGAACTCATTGGAGGTGATGGCCAGTTCACGGCCGGGAATATCCGGCCCCAGAGAGGGCCGGCCACCGGTGGCGACGAGAATATAGCGCGCCTGAATCTCTTCTCCCGTCGCCTCGATGCGCACCGTGTTCGGCCCCGTCACCACAGCGCGCGAGGCCACCTGCTCCACACCCGCCGCTTCCGCATTGCGCTTGTAGATGCCCTCAAGGCGGGCGATTTCCCTGTTCTTGTTTTCAATCAGGGTGGGCCAGTCAAAACGGGCCTCGCCCACCTGCCAGCCGAAGCCGGCCATGTCCTCCAGCTCATGCGCATAGCGCGAGGCATAGACGAAGAGCTTCTTGGGCACGCATCCGCGGATGACGCAGGTGCCGCCGGTGCGGAACTCTTCCGCCATCATCACCCGCGCGCCATGTTGCGCGGCAATACGCGCAGCCCGCACCCCGCCCGAGCCAGCCCCGATGACGAACAGATCCACCTCTTTGCGCGACATCGACACTCTCCGCTCTGAAATCGGCATCCGGTTCAACGGGCTGCCTGAAACTTGTGTGTTGAAAGGCTTGACGGAGCAACCACTCTATCGTCAACCCCCAAGCTTGCAATGCAGCATCCACACACCGCTCATGCGCTTGCTTTTGCGGGCACAGGAGTGCTTCAACAGCCCGTGCACTGCGAAGGAAGCTGCTGGCCTGCCATGATGACCACACATATCCCTCCCCGCTGGCTGCGCGGCGCGGCTGATGCCCCGGACACATGGCTCTTTCGCCTGCCCTGGCGCATGCGGGCGCTGCGGGCTGAGCAGATGTGCATCTTCGTGGTCACCCATGCCGGGCCGGACCCGCGCCTTCACGCTCTCGACAGGAAGGGCGCGGTCCTCGCGACCGCCATGCTGGAAGAGGGCGAACCCGGTGCGGTTCTTCTGCCCGAAGGGACGCATCGAATCAGGATCTCATGTGCAGCGGGCAATATGCCGCGCCTTGGCCACTATCCCTTCAGCAAGGTGGAACTGAAACTGCACGCCTTTGTGCAGGGCAGCTTTGATGAGCCCTCCGTCGCCCGGCGCTGGAAAGCCGCGGGGGCAGCCGCGCGCACGCTGCGGGGCGCGCTGACAGCGCTGGTGGAAACCACCGGCGGCCGCTCCCGCCGGGATATCGCCCGCTACCAGCGCTTTCGCGCCCGCCATGTGGAAGACCTTGCCGTCGTTCCGGCTCCCGATGCCGCTCCCCGCCTCGCCTTCATCAGCGCCGCCGCGGACTCGTCTTCCGCCAGTCTGCTGGCCTGCGCACTGGCGCTGGCGCGGCAGAATGACCCGCATTTCGAGTGGATCATCGCCCTGCCGCCGGAGCGGGCCGGTGACGCCGAAGCCCTTTCCGCCCTCCTGCGCCCGGCCTTTTCCACCTTCTCCATTCCCCCCTTCCAGATCGTCCATGCGCGGGAAAGCAGCCTGCCAGCCCAGCTTCAGGCGGCCTTGATGGCCACACAGGGCGGGCTCATCTGCCCGCTCGCTCCCGATGTCCGCCCCACACGTGATGCGGTGGCGATGCTGCGCGATGCCTTTGCCCGTCATGATGACTGCGCGCTCGCCTATAGCGATGAGGAGGAGCTGGACAGCACCGGCACCCCCGTGCGCGGCATTTTCAAGCCGGCCTTCAACCCGCATCTGCTTCAGGCCAGTTTCTATATGGGCCACCTTCTTGCCCTGAAGCGCACCGATGCGCTGCGGCTGGGTTTCGCCCCGAATGCGGGGCAGGCCTGCCTCTATGACCTGCTCCTGCGCCATACGGCGGAGCTGATGCCCGCACAGGTGCGCCATATTCCCCGCATCGGCTGCGGTGCGCATGGCGCGGCCCGGCCCGGCTTTGCACCAGACACCCTGCCCCAGGCTGCCGCCATGCTGGAGCGCGCTTTGGGTGTGCCGGTGGAGATGAGCGCGGATGGCCGCCATCTGCGCCCGCTTTTCCCCCTGCCCAGCCCGCAACCGCTGGTCTCCATCGTCATTCCCACCCGAGACCGGGCGGACCTGCTGGGCATGGCCCTGCGCACCCTGATCGGGAATACCACCTATCGCGCCTTTGAGATCATCATTGTCGACAACGGGTCTGTCGAGGCGGAGACCTTCGCGCTTTTTGACGAGATCCGCGCCGCATGGCCCCAGACGCTGATCGTGCGCGACGATGGTGATTTCAACTATCCGCGCATCTGCAATACGGGCGTTGAGCAGGCGAAGGGCGAGCTGATCCTGCTGCTCAACAATGATATCGAGGTCATTGATGGCGGATGGCTCAGCGAGATGGTGAGCCTGAGCGCCCTGCCCCGCGCCGGCGTGGTGGGCGCCAAGCTGCTGTATCCGGACAGGACCGTGCAGCATGCCGGCGTCATTGTCGGGCTGTTCCGCTATGCCGGCCACTGGTTCGCCCATGCCGGCGCACAGGCGGGCGGATATGAGGACCGGCTGCTGGTGCGGCAGAATCTCTCGGCAGTCACCGGCGCCTGCCTGCTCATCCGCCGCGATGTCTGGAACATCACCGGCCCGCTGGATGAGGTGCGCTTCGCCGAAGACTGCAATGACATCGACCTGTGCCTGCGGGCGCGACGGGCGGGCTTTGACGTGGTGTTCACCCCCTATACGGGCCTGATCCACCATGAGTCGGTCTCCCGCGGGAAAAAGCGCTCCAAGGCGCACCGCGAAAGGCTCAAGGCGCAGCGCGCGCGGATGGAGGAGTGCTGGGGCACCTCACGGATGGTGGACCCGCACTACAACCCCAATCTTGCCCGCAAGAGCCTGTATGCCGCGCTGGCCGACCAGCCCGAAGGCCCGCGCGAGCCGCGCACCAGCGAGATCTGAGGCGCGAAACCCCTCCCCCGGACAACTTGTCACAACCGGTTTCCTGTGCGTTATCCCCAGTCTTGTTACTGGCCTCTGTTTGGAATTAATCAAAATCAAGGCGGGACTTCCAGTATTGCGCTAGCCTCCGGGATAGCAAAGTATGGGGGTCTGAAATGAAGAAGACACTTCTGGCGCTACTGATGACCAGTGCGCTTGCCTTTCCGGTTTCTGCAATGGCGGCAACCGAAAATCTGCGGGAATCCGCGCTTGAACTGTTCAAGCCGCTGCCTTCCACAATTCCCGCCCTGAAGGACAACAAGATCACGGATGAGAAGATCGAGCTCGGCAAGAAGCTCTTCTTTGATCCGCGCCTGTCCGCGTCCGGCGTATTCAGCTGCAACTCGTGCCACAACCTGGCGACGGGTGGTGCGGACAATCTGGAAACCTCCATCGGCCATGGCTGGCAGCGCGGCCCGCGCAACTCGCCGACCGTGTTCAACTCCGTGCTGAACGAGGCCCAGTTCTGGGACGGCCGCGCGAGCGACCTGAAGGAACAGGCCAAGGGCCCGATCCAGGCCAGCGTGGAAATGGCGAACACCCCTGAAAATGTGGTGAAGACGCTGAAGAGCATCCCGGCCTATGTGAAGGAGTTCCAGGAGTCCTTCCCCAAGGAGAAGGATCCTGTCACGTTCGACAACATGGCCCGCGCCATCGAGGCTTATGAAGCCACCCTGCTGACGCCCTCGCCCTTCGACGCGTGGCTGAACGGCAATGATGACGCCCTGACCGCCGAGCAGAAGAAGGGCCTCGCCCTGTTCATCGACAAGGGCTGCACCGCCTGCCACAACGGCGTGAATGTTGGCGGCAACGGCTACTATCCCTTCGGCCTGATCGAAAAGCCCGGCGCGGAAATCCTGCCCGCGGACGACAAGGGCCGCTTTGCCGTGACGGAAACGGCGGACGACGAATATGTGTTCCGCGCCGCCCCGCTGCGCAATGTGGCGCTGACCGCCCCCTACTTCCACTCCGGCAAGGTGTGGAGCCTGGAGACGGCTGTCGCCATCATGGCTGAATCCCAGCTCGGCGAGAAGCTGAACGATCAGGAAGTGAAGGACATCGTGGCCTTCCTCCACTCGCTGACGGGCAAGGCGCCCACCACGACCATTCCGGTCCTGCCGGCCTCCACGGCGGCGACTCCGCGCCCGACGGCCGAAGTCATCAAGCAGTGATCCGAGAGTGAAAACAGAAGGCCCCGGTGAAAACCGGGGCCTTTCATTTGTGGCTGGAACTGATCTTCAGGACATGTCCGCCTATTCGAGACCCTCGACATGGCCGATATAGGGAAGCTGACGGAAGGCATGGGCGATATCCATGCCATAGCCCACGACGAACACATCCGGGCATGTGAAGCCCACGAAATCGGCCTTGATGCTGACAGCGCGCTTGCCCGGCTTTTCCAGCAGCACGCACACCAGCACCCGCCGCGCGCCGCGCGCCATCAGCAGGTCCTTCGCATAAGCCAGCGTGCGGCCTGATTCGAGAATATCGTCGATCAGCAGCACATCGCGGCCGCGCACATCGCTTTCCACATCGCGCAGCACTTCCACATAGCCGGTGGAAATCATGCCCTTCTTGTAGGAAGACAGATGCATGAACTCGACCTCCGGCACGAGGCCGGAAGCGTGCATGGCGCGCAGGAGGTCTGCCGCGAACATGAACGAGCCCTTGAGCACCGCCACGGCCAGAAGCTGGTGCGGCGCACTGGCCGCGATCTCGGTCGCCAGGCTCCGGTTGCGTTCAGCGATGCGATTCTCGTCATAGAGAACGGTGATATTGGGAAGAGACATGGTTCCTCACAGCGGGGGGAAGTGAAGATGGACCGGAAAGGGCGTACTCGTCCAGACCTTGAGACAAACACGCGCCAGTTCAGACCTTCTTCACATCATCTTCTTGCGTGAGCGGCGATTGTGGTTATATTGGCCCTATCCCGAGTAAGGGATACCTCAGCGCCATCGTAGACGAAGGTGATGAGAGTGGGTTCCATCGGGATCCGCTCCGTTTTCGTTTATCTGGTGCTCCCGGGCCGGCTTCGGCCGCCGGGATAACGCATTCAACCCGCGTTCCGCGCTTCTGACGCCAACGCATATCCGTCCCGGAGGGACATGACCGAGAGCATCGCAGTGCGCGACGACCAGAATGAGCCGCGCCTCATCACCGAATCCGGCGTGGCCGCCCGCGTGGCCGCTATCGCCGAAGGCGTGCTGGGCACGCTGGGCTTCCGCCTCGTGCGGGTGAAGGTGACGAATCGCGATGGTGGCACCGTGCAGATCATGGCCGAGCGGCCGGATGGCACCATGACCATCGACGATTGCGAAGCGGCCTCGCGCGCCCTCTCTCCCGTTTTGGACGTGGATGACCCGATCTCCGGCGCCTACCGGCTGGAAATGTCCTCACCCGGCATTGACCGCCCGCTCGTGCGCCGCACCGATTTTGCCCGCTGGGCCGGCCATGAGGTGAAGCTGGACATGACCGTTCCGGTCAATGGCCGCAAGCGCTTCCGTGGCGAGCTGATCGGCGTCGAGGGTGACGAGGCGCTGGTGCGCCGCCCGGACGCGCCGGCTGGCGAGGATCCTGTCGTGCGCCTGCCCATGGGGGATGTGCATGATGCCAAGCTCATGCTCACCGACGCCCTCATCGCCGAGGCCCTGCGTTCCGCCAAGGCGGCCGGGCGCGAGCTGAACGAGGAAGAGGAAGCCTTCCTGGACGACCTGGCCGCGCAGCAGGAGGGCGAGGGCGAAGAGGCTCCGGCCACCTTCCGCCCTGTCCGTGTCGGCCGCCCCAAGGGTCAGAACAAGAAGACCGGCGGCGGCAAGAGCGGCTCCAAGCCCAAGGCGAAGTCCAATGCCAAGCGCAAGCCTTTGCTTGCGGTTTCTGAAAACACCAAAACCAACGCCAGCACCGTGAAGGAGTCGCACTGATGGTAGCCGTCAGCGCAAACCGTCTGGAGCTTCTGCAGATCGCGGATGCCGTCGCGCGGGAAAAGTCCATCGACCGTGGCATCGTCATTGCTGCCATGGAAGACGCCATCGCCAAGGCCGCGCGCTCGCGCTATGGCCTTGAGACGGACATCCATGCCGACATCAATCCGCGCACCGGCGAGTTGCGCCTGGCCCGTCATCTGCTGGTGGTGGAAGAGGTCGAGAACCCCGCCACCGAAATCACCCTGGAAGCGGCGCGCCGCCACAACTCCGTGGCCCAGATCGGCGACACCATCGCCGACACCCTGCCGCCCTTCGATTTTGGCCGCATTGCCGCGCAGAGCGCCAAGCAGGTCATCGTGCAGAAGGTGCGCGAGGCGGAGCGTGACCGCCAGTATGACGAATTCAAGGACCGCATCGGCGAGGTCGTGAACGGCCTCGTGAAGCGTGCCGAATATGGCAATGTGGTTGTCGATCTCGGCCGTGGCGAAGGCATTCTGCGCCGCGACGAGCTGCTGCCGCGTGAAACGGTGAAGACCGGCGAGCGTATCCGCGCCTACATCTTCGATGTGCGCCGCGAGCAGCGCGGGCCGCAGATCTTCCTCTCCCGCACCCATCCCCAGTTCATGGCCAAGCTGTTCGCGCAGGAAGTGCCCGAGATCTATGACAATATCGTCGAGATCAAGGCTGTTGCGCGTGACCCCGGCTCCCGCGCCAAGATCGCCGTCATCTCGCGCGATTCCTCGGTGGATCCGGTCGGCGCCTGCGTCGGCATGCGCGGCTCGCGCGTGCAGGCCGTGGTGAACGAGCTGCAGGGCGAGAAGATCGACATCATTCCGTGGAACCCGGACATCGCGACCTTCATCGTGAATGCGCTGGCGCCTGCCGAGGTGGTGAAGGTGGTTCTCGACGAGGACCGCGAGCGTATTGAAGTCGTGGTGCCGGATGCGCAGCTCTCGCTGGCCATCGGCCGTCGCGGCCAGAATGTGCGCCTCGCCAGCCAGCTCACCGGCTGGCACATCGACATCATGACCGAGCAGGAAGAGAGCGAGCGGCGCCAGAAGGAATTCTCCGAGCGCAGCAAGATGTTCTCTCAGGCTCTGGATCTGGATGAGATGATCGGCCAGCTTCTGGCTTCCGAGGGTTTCACCTCGGTCGAGGAAGTGGCCTATGTGCCGCTGGCGGAACTCTCTTCCATCGAGGGCTTCGATGACGATACGGCCGCGGAATTGCAGGCCCGTGCGCTCAAGAAGCTGGCGGAAGAGGAAGCCGCGCTGGATGCCCGCCGGAAGGAACTGGGCGTTGCGGACGAGCTGAAGACCCTGCCCGGCATTACCGGCCCCATGCTCGTTGCACTGGGTGAGGACGACATCAAGACTGTCGAGGATCTCGCCGGCTGCGCCACCGATGATCTCGTTGGCTGGAAAGAGCGCAAGGATGGCGAGACCATCGAGCATGCCGGCGCGCTCAGCGGCTTCGAGTTTTCCCGCCATGATGCCGAACAGCTGATCATGCAGGCGCGCTTTGTCGCCGGCTGGATCGAGGCTGAGGATCTTGAGCTTGGAACTGTTGGCGAGAGCATTGAGGGCGATGATTCCGCCCCTTCTGCTGACGTCTGAGATAAGGAGATGACCCCTGGTGCTCGCGAGAATGGTCGAGGAAGAGACGGACATGGGGCCGCGCAGCGTTGCTGCCGCGCGGGGACCGCTGTCGCGCCTGTGCCTTGCCTCTCGCGAGGTGACGCCGGTGGACGACATGCTGCGCTTCGTGGTGGGGCCGGACGGACAGATCGTCCCGGATCTCGCCCGTAAGCTGCCCGGACGCGGCGCATGGGTGAGCGCCACCCGCGCCGCGGTTGAAACAGCGCTCAAGCGCAAGGCTTTTGCGCGCGCCTTCAAGGGCAAGGGGACAGCCGGTCCCGAACTGATCACCCTGATTGATCACCTTCTCGAACAGGACATGCGCGCCGCCCTTTCCCTGGCCAACAAGGCCGGGCAGGTGGTGACAGGCGCGATGAAGGTTGAGAGCGCTCTCGTCTCCGGGCAGGTGCGCGTGCTGCTGCATGCCTCCGATGCCCGCCCGGACGGAGTGCGCAAGCTCAATGCCACGGTGCGCCAGATCCATGCCGCTGGCGCCATTGCCCCCGCCATTGTCGATTGCCTGTCCGGAATTGATTTGGACTTGGCATTGGGGCGGTCAAATGTGGTACATGCGGCGCTGCTTGCGCATCCGACGACGGCGAGATTCCTCTCGCGCTGCCGGAAGCTCGCGCGCTGGAAGGCCGGAACGGACACCAGCGCGGGCGGGCCAGTGAGCGCAGCGCGCAGCGACCGGCTTCCCGATGATCATGAAACCCATGATCTGGCCAAAAGTGGCCATGAACAGGGTTTTGGAAGCGAAATTGACCCAGACCACAGTGGTCAGGGTCACAATGGTCCAGAATTTGGCGGCCATGACCCCATGCAGAAGGGTCATGATCGCAGGCCGGAGCGGAACCTGAATGCAGGAACCGAACCGGCCCGCCGAGAAAGCATTGGACAAGAGTGCAGCCGTGCGCCCGGCCGGATGCAAGGAACGGAAACGGAATGAACGATACGAAGACACCCGGCGACAAGACGCCCCCCCCCTCTACTGGCAAGACGCTGACCCTCAAGCGCCCGGTGGAACAGGGAACGGTGCGCCAGAGCTTCAGCCACGGCCGCTCAAAGCAGGTCGTGGTCGAGAAGGTGAAGCGCCGCGTCATCGCTCCTGCTGATGCTGCCGCCACACCGGCCGCTCCCGCTCCTGCACCGGCCAAACCTGCTGCGGCCGCGCCCCAGCCTCCGGTGAAGGAAACCGTGGCGACGGCTCCCGCCGCACCGGCGAAGCCTGCCCCTCAGGCTGCCGCACCAGCCACACCCGCGCCTGTCGCCGAGCAGCCCAAGGCTGAGCCGGTTGTTGCAGCGCCCGTCAAGGCGCCCGAGGCGCCGGTTGCGGCAAGCACGCCCGAGCCGGTAAAGGCCGCCCCCGTGCAGGAAGCCCCTGCCAAGGCCGAACCCGTCAAGACAGAACCGGCAAAGGCCGCTGCGCCGAAGCCGGCCGAGCCGGCCGCAGCACCTGCACGCCCGGCCGCGCAGGCGCCCCGCACCTCGGAACAGGCTCCGCGCGGCAACCGCGCGCAGGATGCCGGTTCCACCCGTACGGGTGCGTCCCAGTCCCAGAATCGTCCCGGCTCCGGGCTCCAGCGTGCGGGTGCCGGCGCAGGTGGTGCAAATGCGGGTCGTCCCGGCCAGCAGCGCACCGGTGGACAGCAGGACCGTCGTTCTGGTGGTCCCGGTGGAGCCAGCGGCCGCCCCGGCCAGCGTCAGGGCGGTTCCGGCGTGGTTCTGCGCACACTGACCGAGGAAGAGCGCAATGCCCGCGCCTCTGCCCTTGCTGATGCACGTGCGCGTGCTGTCGAAGAGCAGAAGATGGCGGAAGAGCGCCGCATCGCCGAGGAAGAGGCCCGTCGTCGCGCCGAGCGTGAACGCGCGGAACGTGCCGAGCGTGAGGCCGCCGAGGCCCGCAAGCGCGAGGAAGATGCCCGCCGCGCCCAGGAAGAAGAGAACAAGCGCCGCGCCGAGCAGGAGGCCCGCAAGCGTCTGGGGGCGGAGGAAACCACCTCTACCACGCGCGCTCCGGCTTCCGCCGCGCCCCGTCCGGCCGGCACTGCCAGCCGCACGGCTGCGGAGAGCGAGGATGAACGTCGTGCGCCCCGTCGTGGCCCCGGCGCGCGTCCGGTTGCGCCCGTCAAGGTGCCGCGTGCGCCTGCCGGCCCGGAGAAGCAGCGTGGCCGCCTCACCGTGGTCAAGGCCCTTTCCGGTGATGACGAGCGCCAGCGCTCGGTTGCCTCCTTCCGCCGCCGCACCCAGCGCATGAGCGGCAAGGGCAACCATCAGGAACAGAAGGAAAAGATCGCCCGTGAGGTGATCCTGCCCGAGACCATCACCATTCAGGAACTCGCCAACCGCATGTCGGAGCGGGGCGTGGATGTCATCCGCCTGCTGATGAAGCAGGGCCAGATGCTGAAGATCACCGATGTGATCGATGCCGACACCGCCGAGCTGATCGCCGCCGACATGGGTCACACCGTGCGTCGCGTTTCGGAATCGGATGTGGAAGAAGGCCTGTTCGATGCGCCGGATGCACCCGAGACCCTGAAGGACCGTCCGCCGGTCGTCACCATCATGGGCCATGTCGACCACGGCAAGACCTCGCTGCTGGATGCCCTGCGCGAAGCCAATGTCGTGTCTGGCGAGGCCGGTGGCATCACCCAGCATATCGGCGCCTATCAGGTGACCTCTCCGCTCGGTGGCAAGATCACCTTCATCGACACCCCCGGCCATGCCGCCTTCACCGCCATGCGCGCCCGCGGCGCCAAGGTGACGGACATCGTGGTGCTGGTGGTGGCGGCGGATGACGGCGTGATGCCGCAGACGGTGGAAGCCATCAACCACGCCCGCGCCGCCGGTGCGCCGGTCATTGTCGCCATCAACAAGATCGACAAGCCGGAAGCCAAGCCCGAGCGCGTGCGCACCGAGCTGCTCCAGCATCAGGTGCAGGTGGAAAGCCTGGGCGGTGAAACGCTTGAGGTGGAAATCTCCGCCAAGAAGCGCATCAATCTGGACAAGCTGCTCGAAGCCATCACGCTTCAGGCGGAAATGCTCAATCTGGAAGCCAACCCGGATCGCGCCGCCGAAGGCACGGTGGTGGAAGCCAAGCTCGATCGCGGCCGTGGCCCGGTGGCCACCGTGCTCGTGCAGCGCGGCACACTGCATGTGTCCGACATCGTGGTGGCAGGTGCCGAGTGGGGCCGCGTGCGCGCGCTCATCACCGATACCGGCGGAAACACCGCGGTGGCCGGCCCCTCCATGCCGGTCGAGGTGCTCGGCTTCAACGGCACGCCGGAGGCGGGTGACCGTCTCGCGGTTGTCGAGAATGAAGCACGGGCCCGCGAGATCACCGATTATCGCCAGCGCCAGAAGCGTGAGAAGGCGGCCGCCCGCAGCGCCACCATCCGCGGCTCCCTGGAGCAGATGATGAACCAGGTGAAGACCTCCAACGGCCGCAAGGAATTCCCGCTCATCATCAAGGGTGACGTGCAGGGTTCCGTGGAAGCCATCATCGGTGCGCTTGAGAAGCTGGGCAATGACGAGGTTCAGGCCCGCGTCATCCATTCCGGCGCCGGCGGCATCAATGAAAGCGACGTCACGCTGGCGGAGACCTCCGGCGCGGCCATCATCGCCTTCAATGTGCGCGCCAACAAGGAAGCCCGCGAGGCGGCCGAGCGTGCCGGCATCGAGATCCGCTACTACAACATCATCTATGATCTGGTGGATGACGTGAAGCAGGCGATGAGCGGCCTTCTGGCCCCCATCACCCGCGAGACCATGCTGGGCAATGCCGAGATCCGGCAGATCTTCGCCGTGTCGAAGGTCGGCAAGGTGGCCGGCTGCCTTGTCACCGATGGCGTGGTGGAGCGCGGCCAGCATGTCCGCCTCATCCGCGACAATGTGGTGATCCACGAGGGCAAGCTCTCCACGCTCAACCGCTTCAAGGATGCGGTCAACACCGTCCACTCCGGTCAGGAGTGCGGCATGTCCTTCGAGACTTATCAGGACATGCGCGAGGGCGATGTGATCGAGTGCTATCGCGTCGAGACCGTCCAGCGCTCGCTGTGATGCGCTGACGGCTTCATGTGAGGCCAAAGACCACAGACCGGGCGGGTGCCCATGCCCGCCCGGTCTTTCTTTCCCGCACCGGGACGTTTCCGGGTCGGCATTCCGCCACTCTTGCGTGGGAGAATGCCGGGGTTCCACCGTTTCACTGAAACAAAAGAACCATCCCGATTGACCGGCAGGCGCAGTGTCTTCAGATGAACCGGCAGGCGCCACGCCGAAACACCAAACGCATATGCTCAACCGGAGCGGAGCGGTCCAAACCCGCCTCCCCTCCCTGTTCAGAATGACGATGCCGCCAAGGCATCCAAGAGGCTCTCAGACTGATGAAATCCCAGGCCCGTACAGGCAGCGGCCCTTCCCAGCGCATGTTGCGTGTTGGCGAACTGGTGCGCCACGCCCTTGCCGACGCCCTTTCGCGCGGTGACCATATCGACCCCGTTCTCTCCGCACATATCATCACCGTGCCGGAAGTGCGCATGTCGCCGGATCTGAAGATCGCCACCTGCTATGTGATGCCGCTCGGCGGCAGCGACATTGCCCCCGTGCTCAAGGCGCTGGAGGCCAACAAGGGCCATCTGCGCCATGAGGTGGCGCGCCGTGTCGAGCTGAAATCGGCGCCCGAGCTGCGCTTCCGCAAGGATACGTCCTTTGATGAAGGCGCCCGCATGGATGCCCTGCTGCGCTCCCCCAAGGTGGTGCGTGACCTTGCCGCCGATGATGACAATGAAGAGACACAAGCTGAATGACCGAAGGTTCATCCGCCCCGAAGGTGCCCGCCCCTGAGAGCGCCGCCGATGATGCCGCGCGCCCGGCCGGGAAGCCGCGTCGCCAGCACAACAGCCAGCCCCGCGCCCCGCGTCGCGATCTGGATGGCTGGATCCTGCTCGACAAGCCGGTAGGCATCACCTCCACCCAGGCCGTGGGTGCGGCCAAGCGCCTGTTCAGCGCCAAGAAGGCCGGCCATGCCGGCACGCTGGATCCGCTGGCCTCCGGCTGCTTGCCCATCGCCTTTGGCGAGGCCACCAAGACCGTTCCCTATGTGATGGACGGGCGCAAGACCTATCGCTTCACCGTGCATTTCGGTATCGAGACCGACACGGACGATGCCGAGGGCAAGCCGGTGGCAACATCGGACAAGCGCCCGACGGATGAGGAGATTCTTGCAGCCCTCCCGGCTTTTGTCGGCGAGATCATGCAGGTGCCACCCGCCTATTCGGCGCTGAAGATTGCCGGCGAGCGCGCCTATGATCTGGCCCGTGATGGCGAAACGGTGGTGCTGGAGGCCCGTCCTGTCACCATCTACAGCCTGGTGCTGGTCGAGCGTCCCGATGCGGACCATGCGGTTCTGGAAGCCGAATGCGGCAAGGGCACCTATGTGCGCGCCATTGCGCGAGACCTTGGCCGCATGCTGGGTGCACATGGCCATGTGGCCACCCTGCGCCGCACCAGCGTCGGCCCCTTCCTGGAAGAGGATCTCGTGCCGCTGGACGAGCTGCGCGAGCGGGCCGAGGCCGGTGAGGAAGCGCTGATGGAAGTGCTGGATCCGGTGGATTGCGCGCTGGAGGAACTGCCGCACCTCTCCATCTCCCCGCAGGATGCCCACCGCATGCGCTGCGGCCAGAGCGTCATTCTGCGCGGGCGTGATGCCCCGATCGTGGAAGGCCATGCGGCCGTGTTCTGCCAGGAGGCGCTCATCGCCATTGGCGATGTGGAAGGCGGCGAGATTTTCCCCCACCGTGTCTTCAACTGGGCAAGGCGCGCACCACCCCCGCCGCGCGGCCTGAAGCCTGCCTCCAGAAGCGGGCAGGACTGAATTTTCCCCACCCGGGGCCGGAGCACTCCCATCCGGAGAGGCTCCATCCCGTGGGAGAACCGGCGTGTTTTCAATATAACGCTGGTTCACAAGGCAAAAGCCGCTATAGTTCGCGGCGCACGGGTGGCCAAAGCGCCACCTGATGGCTTCGACCGTGCTGGACGACATCCCGGCCCGGCCGCAAGGCGGCTTCCTCCTGCCCCGGCAGATCAGGAAACGCCATTTCTGACCCTCTTTTGAAAGGATATACCGATGTCGATCACTGCCGAGCGCAAGCAGGAACTGATCAAGGAATACGGGACCAAGGAAGGTGACACCGGTTCGCCGGAAGTGCAGGTTGCCGTTCTCACCGAGCGGATCGTGAACCTCACCGGTCACTTCAAGTCCCACCACAAGGACAACCACTCCCGTCGCGGGCTTCTCAAGCTCGTGTCGCAGCGCCGCAGCCTTCTCGACTATCTGAAGCGGAAGGATGAGGCGCGCTACAAGTCCCTGATCGGCCGTCTCGGCCTGCGCCGCTGATGTGACAGGGCCGGCCGCTCCGGCTGCCGGCGCCGACACATGGAACCGACCCCGCCTGCCACATGCCGGTGGGGCCGTTTCCGGCCTTCGGGCCACCCGCCCCACCGGGGCAAAACTGGGCCATATGGCCCGCAACTGACCGGGTGGGAGACGAGCGGAAGAGAGTCATGGCAGGATCGCCGGGCGCAACCCTCACCAACCCGAGGCCGCCCGGCCTGCCCTGCAGGCGAACAGGCGCTGTGATGATGCGCCCGGCCGTCTTGCTCATGGCTCAAGCAGTTTCCGGCTCGCTCTCTTCACCAGCAAGAGAAAGACGAAACGCATGTTCGAGATTCACAGCGAAACGCTGGATTGGGGCGGGCAGCCCCTTACTCTCGAGACCGGCAAGATGGCCCGCCAGGCCGACGGTTCCGTGCTCGCCACCTATGGCGACACCAAGGTTCTGGCGACCGTGGTTTCCGCAAAGGAAGCCAAGCCCGGCCAGGACTTCTTCCCCCTGACCGTGAACTATCAGGAAAAGACCTACGCTGCTGGCCGCATTCCCGGCGGCTACTTCAAGCGCGAGGGTCGCCCTTCCGAGAAGGAGACGCTGGTCTCCCGCCTCATTGACCGCCCGATCCGCCCGCTCTTCCCGGCCGGCTACAAGTGCGACACGCAGGTTGTCGTCACCGTTCTGGCGCACGACCTTGAAAACGATCCCGATATCGTTGCGCTGGTGGCGGCTTCCGCGGCTCTCACCCTTTCCGGCGTGCCCTTCATGGGCCCGGTGGGTGCGGCCCGCGTCGGCTTCATCGATGGCGAATATGTGCTGAACCCCACCGTTGACGAAGTGAAGGAGAGCAATCTCGATCTCGTCGTGGCCGGCACCACCGATGCCGTGCTGATGGTGGAATCCGAAGCCAAGGAACTGCCCGAGGAGATCATGCTCGGCGCGGTCATGTTCGGCCACCGCCATTTCCAGCCGGTGATCGAGGCGATCATCCGCCTCGCCGAGAAGGCTGCCAAGGAGCCGCGCGACTTCCAGCCGCTCGACGTTTCCGCTGTCGAGGCCAAGGTGAAGGAAATCGCCGAGGCAGACCTGCGCGCCGCCTACAAGATCCGCAAGAAGCAGGACCGCTACGCCGCCATCGGCGAGGCCAAGGCCAAGGTCAAGCGCTTCTATGAGGAACTGGCCCTGACCGGCGCGGCCGTGCCCACCGCACAGGTGGTTGGCGATGTGCTGAAGGCGCTGGAAGCCTCCATCGTGCGCTGGAACATTCTGGACGAAGGCATCCGTATCGACGGCCGCGACGTGAAGACCGTCCGCCAGATCGTTTCGGAGGTCGGCATCCTGCCGCGCGCCCATGGCTCGGCCCTGTTCACCCGCGGCGAGACGCAGGCCCTCGTGGTCGCGACCCTCGGCACCGGCGAGGATGAGCAGTTCATCGACAGCCTGGAAGGCACCTACAAGGAGCACTTCCTGCTGCACTACAACTTCCCGCCCTTCTCCGTGGGCGAGACCGGCCGCATGGGTTCGCCCGGCCGCCGCGAGATCGGCCATGGCAAGCTGGCCTGGCGCGCCATCCACCCGATGCTGCCGGCCAAGCACGAGTTCCCCTACACCCTGCGCGTGGTGTCGGAGATTCTCGAATCCAACGGCTCGTCCTCCATGGCCACTGTCTGCGGCACCTCGCTGGCGCTGATGGATGCCGGCGTGCCGCTGCGTCGCCCGGTTGCGGGTATCGCCATGGGCCTCATCCTCGAGGGTGAGAAGTTCGCGGTGCTGACCGACATCCTCGGCGACGAGGATCATCTCGGCGACATGGACTTCAAGGTCGCCGGCACCGAGAATGGCATCACCTCGCTGCAGATGGACATCAAGATCGCCGGCATCACCGAGGAGATCATGAAGGTCGCCCTCGCCCAGGCGAAGGATGGCCGCACCCACATTCTGGGTGAGATGTCCAAGGCGCTCTCCACCGCGCGTGACGAGCTGGGCGAGCATGCCCCGCGCATCGAGGTGCTCCAGATCCCCGTGGACAAGATCCGCGAAGTGATCGGCTCCGGTGGCAAGGTCATCCGCGAGATCGTGGAGAAGACCGGCGCCAAGGTGAACATCGAGGATGACGGCACCGTCAAGATCGCTTCCGCCAATGGCGAGAGCATCAAGGCCGCCATCAACTGGATCAAGTCCATCGTTTCCGAGCCGGAAGTGGGCCATATCTATGATGGCACCGTGGTGAAGGTTGTCGATTTCGGCGCCTTCGTGAACTTCTTCGGCTCCAAGGACGGCCTTGTCCACGTTTCGCAGATGGCGAAGGAACGCGTGAACAAGCCTTCCGACGTGGTGAAGGAAGGCGACAAGGTGAAGGTGAAGCTGCTGGGCTTTGATGACCGCGGCAAGACCCGCCTTTCCATGAAGGTAGTGGATCAGGCCACCGGCGAAGATCTCGAAGCCAAGGAAAAGGCCGAGCGTGAGGCCGCCAAGGCCGCCGCCGCTTCCGAGGGCGAGAGCGCCGAGTGATGCACCTTCGGGTGCAGAGTGTCTGAAAACGCAATTGGAGAGAGCGGCCTTCGGGCCGCTCTTTTCATTTCGGAGCCCTTTTCATATCATCACAAGGACTTTCAGCTCCGGTCTTTCAACCAAGTCCTGCAAGGCGCGATATGGATCTCGAAGATCTTGTAATCAGACGCCACCCTCCACCAAACCGGGTGGGGAAATCCAGTGATGAACTGGAGCACCACCTATATGAGGGTGCGGTCATGCCAGGTTCAGGGCTCGTTGATCATAGCCAGAAGATAACGGTTGCGGCGAGCTCGATGGCGGGGAAGAAGGTCATCGCGCACCTGTCATAGCGCGTGACAACACGCCGCCAGTCCTTGAGGCGCCCGAACATGATCTCGATCCGGTTGCGCCGTTTGTAGCGCCGCCTGCCGTATTTGATGGTCTCATTCCGGGATTTCCTGCCCGGAATGCAGGGCGTGATCCCCTTCGCCTGTAAAGCGTCACGACACAAGTCGGCACCATGGCCACGGTCGGCCATCAGCCATTTGGCCTTGGGAAGCACGTCAAGCAAGGCGGCCCGGTCCCCTTTTTTACCCGCAGGCTGGAAGCCGTGCGGTGAGCCTTGAGACAGGTCGCGTCGATCATCACCGTATGACGCTCGGTCTGCCCACCGGACGACCCTCCATCAACCGGATGAAGACGCCCACGTCGCTCCATCTCTTCCAGCGATTGTAGAGGGTCTTGTGTGGCCCGTAGGCTGCCGGAGCATCCCGCCAGCGCAGACCATTGCGGTTGACGAAGATGATCCCACTCAACACCCGGCGGTCGTCAACGCGCGGCTTGCCGTGGCTCTTAGGGAAGAAGGGCTCCAGACGAGCCGTCTGCTCGTCCGTCAGCCAATACAGGTCACTCATAATCCTGACTCCTCAGGAGTTTGATCAGATCGCGACCCTCACATCAATGAATCCTGAACCTAAGGTTACAGTTCCGTTATTCTACAGCCGCATTCCTCGAATCATCCGATTATTGACTCCAATTAAAATAAGTCAGTTTAAACTATATACTAATTTACCTGAAAAATATGTTTGAAAAACTTTTGTATTTTTAAATTCATCATGTGAAACTTCAAAAATATCCCTATCAACGATAATAAAATCAGCCTGCTTTCCTTTTTCCAGACTGCCTGTCTTATCTTCCATTCCTGCCGCTTTGGCTGCATGAATAGTATAGGCTAACAACATCGTATTGAGATCTAGACGTTCATCCTTATTAAGCCCGCCATCCGGCCCTTCTCTGGTCATGGCATGATGCATGGCCTCCCACGGATTAGCCGTTGAAATTGGCCAATCACTTGCTCCGGCGATAACAGCACCGTTTTTTTGCAGCGATCGAGCAGGATATTGCCGCCAAAAATCACTATCGTTGATAAAAGGCTTAACTAAATCTAGTAAATAATTATCCACCTCTGCCCAATGCAATTGCATGACCGGAATAACGTTTAAAACCGAAAATCGTGGATAATCATCTGGATCAACCAGTTGCAAATGTGTGATTGAATGCGCAATACCGCTATCACGATTTTTCCGCGTAAATTCAAAAGCGTCGAGCGATTGTTTGACTGCACGATCACCCAAAGCATGAATATGGACCAACAACCCTTTTTCATCTGCAGCATTTACGAGGGTTTTCAATCCCTCCTCCGTCAACAGCATTTCACCTTGTTTACCGGAGTTTTTATAATGACTAAGCAAGGCTGCACTTTGTGCCGGAAATTCAAGAACCCCATCTGCGAATATTTTTATACCGGGCATTGACAGATTGGGCACTGCTGCAAATTTCTGACGCACTATATCCAATCGATCAAGATCAGCGGCATCACTCAAGGGACTTGCCACCAATAAAGCTGCAACGTGAGCCGTTAACTGCCCCTTCTCAGCCAATAGCTTATATGCAGGCAATATCCCTGTCCCGAGACTTGCAGGCTTCCGGGAAAATAAAGCTTCGCCCGGACCGGCATTGGCGGCAGGATCCATCCAACCGGTAATCCCGTAACTATTATTCATGTGGACTGCATATTGGGCAGCCTTCAAAAGCATCGCATCATCCGGCTTGGGCAGATGCACCGTCACCAAATCAACACCGGCATCAACAAGCACACCATCGGGTGCGCCTTCTGAATTCACACCAATGATATGACGTTGCTGATCTGAAAGATTTCGTACATAAACATCATCAATACCGGCTGCTCTAAGCATCGCTCCATTTGCCCAAGCCGTATGCAGGTCTGAGCCCATCAGCAACAATGGCTGCTTCTTCCAGATATTTTTATTAAAAATATCTGCCAAAATTTGTGGATCGCTCCATAGTGCCGGATTTGCACCAAAGACCACAAAAGGCTGGTTACGCACATCTCCCGCCTGCTCGAACCAGCCCTCTATGCGCTGCTTGAGAGAAACTAAATCGATCTCTTCATCATGTAAATTAGGGGAAAGCTCAGCAAGCGCACCAATAATGGCATGACTATGCGCATCAATCAGACCTGGAAGAACCAGCTTGTCCTGCAAGTCTATAACTTCAGTATCTTCTGATTTATAATTCAATATGTCCTTATCAGAACCAACAGCAAAGATGTAACCATCTTTAATCGCCACTGCCTGAGCAAAAGGCTGCTCTAAATTTGCTGTGAAAATCTTACCATTGAATAAGATGCGTTCGACTGATTCAGCATTTGCGGATTGCGCACTAAATGAGGCTGAGAATGCTATCAGTGCAGTCACTATGAGTTTTCTATAAAATCTGCTCAACTATCCTCTCCAATTCTTGGCATCTGGTGCCAGAGCCAGATTTTTCTTTTTAGTTGCGGATATCCCCATCAGACGACATAATACACTATGATATAGTGCATGTATATTGAGAGCGATTATGCGTGTCTAAGTGCAAGTATCCACAGGCTTATGCCTTCACTTACCCCCATGAGCGTGGCGGCAAATAGAGACAGTTAGGTTCAGGACTCGTTGATCATAGCCAGAAGATAACGGTTGCGGCGAGCGCGATGGCGGAGAAGAAGGTCATTGGACACCTGTCATAGCGCGTGGCAACACGTCGCTAGTCCTTGAAGCGCCCGAACATGATCTCGATCCGGTTGCACCGTTTGTAGCGCCGCCTGCCAGATCTGGATTCACCCGGATGGGGAGCATGGAAAGCAGTTTGATTTCTCAGCCTGGCTGCAGCGCAGGGGATTTGAGAAGCTCACCACCATCGGCAGCACACAATATGGCGGCCTTTACTCAAATGGGGATGGTCAGGAGATCATGATCAACCCCAAGTCCGGCCTGGGAGGTGTCGTGGCCCGGACGGAAAGTCAGATCATTTGCGCGGAATGCAAAGGCGGTGTCATCAATACACGGCATTCCGGGCAGGTCTCTCGTCTTTACAAGGGACTGTGCGAAGCAGTTGGCCTGCTGATGGCGACACCCCCGCAAGGCCGTCAAATCGCGGTTGTCCCCCTGACTGCAAGCACATTACGACTGGCCGAAAGGCTGGCTCCCCGCTGTGCTCTGGCCGGAATCGAAATCGCTCTTGTCGGAAGCCGTGGAGAGATCCATGAAGTCATACCGGCACTGGCACGGGACCCAAAACCTCACGCCACCATGCAGGCCGCATCCGCAAGGGTGAACCGCTGAAGCAGGCGGAAGCGCTGGTCGGGGGCCTGTTGGGAGAACAGGCAGATATCCTGAACAGGCAGCGGGGCACAGGCGCGGCTTTCGGCATAAGCGCGAACCAGCGCCTGTTGCACATCCGCGCGCAGCTCTTCACCCACCGGGCCGGTGAGAGTCATGTGAAAGCGGAACTCCTCCAGCACAAAAGGGTAGCCATGGGCTTCCAGCAAAACGCGCTGGCGGGGGGTGAGCCGCTCGACATTGCGCCGGATGCGATCCTCTTCCGTCAGGGGGGCGCGGAAACGGTCCAGTTCCAGTACCGCCCGGCGGGCCAGCGTGCACATTTCCGGCACCGGGGCGGAAGGCACAAGCGCGAAGAAATCCCCCAGCGGGCGAAGCTCAAGGGCCGGCAACTGGAAGGGCTGGCATGAAGCGGCAAGGGCCGCGACCGCATCCACCAGTACGGCCTCATCATGGCCCGGTGCAAGGCGGAAGGGGGCTTTCAATGTGCCATGGAAACCATAGCCGGCAGGCTTGCGGCACATTTCGCGCCACAGATCCGGCTCAAGGCCACCGGGGCCGGCACAGGTCAGGTCCGCACCGCATTCGGCATCATAACCCAGAATGTCACAGCCAAAGCGCCACAGGGCGCTTTCAGCCGCAGGCGCATAATAGAGCGCATACCGCCATGCGCCGGCGGGCTGTGTTTCCGCATCTTCCCCGGGCGTGGCGGAACCCTGCTTCAAATGGCCGAACCCCATGCGATCCCTGCCTCAACCCTGAAGGAAAGGGTTCTGGGTGCGTTCATCGCCAATGCTGGTCAGAGGCCCATGTCCCGGCAGGCAGACCATGGAATCCCCCAGCGGCAACAGCTTGGTGCGGATGCCTTCAAGCAGCTGCTCGGTATTGCCATAGGGAAAATCCGTCCGCCCCACGGAGCCACGGAACAGCGTATCACCCACCAGGGCAAGATTTGCCGGCTTGTAGACATAAACCAGATGGCCCGGCGTGTGGCCTGGCACATGCAGAATGTCCAGCTCCAGCTCGCCCACGCGCACGGTTTCGCCCTCGGCCAGATAGCGGTCCGGGGTCACCGGCCGCGCGCCCTGCACGCCATAGGCGGCCCAGTCCTTGTCCAGCTTGTCCATCAGGAACTGGTCAGCCCCGGTCGGCCCTTCAACCGGCACGCCATAATGCTCGGCCAGCTCCGCCGCTGCACCGGCATGGTCCAGATGGCCATGGGTGAGCAGGATCTTCTCGACCCGTGCACCAGTTTCACTCACGGCCGCGCGGATACGCTCTGCATCCCCGCCGGGATCGACAATGGCGGCCTGCATGGTTTTCGTGCACCACAGAATGGAGCAGTTCTGCTGGAACGGCGTCACCGGGACAATGGCGATCTGAAGCGGTTGCATGCATTCTCCATTTTCCGGCGACACTGGGCCCCGGTTCGTCATTCCTCATCGCCATGGGCGTTGCGGATGTGCCGCACCACGCCCCACACGGCCAGCACCACCACCGGCACAAGGGCGGCGGAGGCAAGGCCGGCATCCAGATGCAGGCCAAGCTTGTGCTGCACGCCTGCCTCATACATCCCCTTGAGGAGATAGTGGATGAGGCTCACCACATAGTAGGAAATGGCGGCGACCGAAAGCCCCTCCACCGTGCGCTGCAGGCGGAGCTGCATGCGGGTGCGTTCATTCATGGAGGTGAGCAGATCGCGGTTTTGCTGCTCCAGCTCCACATTCACGCGGGTGCGCAGCAGGTCCGCGGCATTGGCCAGCTTGCGGGCAATCTTGTCCTGCCGCTCTTCCACGGAAATACAGGTGCGCATGGCCGGGGCAATGCGGCGGTTGAGAAACTGCTGCCAGGTGGGCCAGCCCGGCAGGGGCACTTCGCGGATGGTGGCGAGGCGCAGCTCCACGATTTCCATATAGGCCCGGCTGGCACCGAAGCGGAACAGGCTGCCGGCGCTGTCGGCCTCCAGCTCCGCGGCAAGGGCGACCAGCTCATCCAGAAGGCGGTGATTATCGCTGAGCCCGGCGGTGCGGGTCATGGCGGCGGCCGCCTCATTCAGCCTTGCCTCGATCCGGGCGATGGCCGGGGCGAGGCGCTGGGCTTCCGGCAGGCCGAGAAGCGCCAGCGTGCGATAGGTCTCGATTTCCAGCAGGCGCTGCACCAGCGCGCCGGCGGATTCAGAGCTCAGGCCCCGGTCGCGCACCAGCACGCGCACATAGCCGGAAGGGTCGGCCCGGAAATCGGTGGCGATTTCGGCCAGCCCGTCATTCACATCCGCACGGGCAAGGCTGGCCGGGTCGAATACCCGGTCCAGCATGAAATCCTCGCTGGTGTCCGGCAGCAGATGAAGATCCACCGCCACCAGCAGAGGGCCGGGCTGCATCACCTCGGCGAAAGGCCCGGCGAGGGTTGAGGCATTGGGCTGGAAAGGCAATGTGCCTGGCAGCAGCGGCGTGGAGGGCAGATCCCAGGTATAGGTGCAGAATTCGGCATGGCTCTCCCAGCGCAGGCTGGCGCCGCCAAAGGCCACATAATGGTGGCGCGCCCCGGCCGCGGGCGCGGGCACACCGCGCGCCTGACACAGCCGTGTCAGCGCTTCCCGGTCCTTCTGCGCGCCGGCCCCATCCAGCAGAAAGGCCACATGAAGCACCCGGCGCGGGGTCTCGATCGAGACGAAGGGGCGCGCATGCAGCTCCCGCAAAACGGCCGCGCGCAGCGGATGGGCGCGCAATGCGCGTTCCTCGCCAATCAACAGATCACCCTCGCCACGCTGCCCGTTCTCGCCCGCCATCATCATCTCCTGCCTGTCTGGAGACAGACATGGAGAGGCTTCAGAATCAAGCCGCATTCATGCACAAAATGGCGCTACAGATGTCGCAAAACCTGTGCAGGGGCCTGTCCCAGCGCGCGGAATGTGCCGAGCAGGCCGAAGCCGACAGTGAGCACCAGCGCCGCCACCACCGCGCCCAGCGCTGCCATGGGGGCGAAGGTGAAGGGAATATCCATCACCAGATAGGTCACCGCCCATGCGGCCAGCGCGCCCGCGCCCACGGCGAACACCGCCGTGACCAGCCCGAGCCCCGCATATTCCAGCACATAGGACCCCAACAGGCGGGTGCGGGTTGCGCCCAGCGTTTTCAGGATGACCGCATCATAGACCCGGTGCTGGTGACCGGCCGCCAGCGCACCGGCAAGGACCAGAATGGATGTGAGCAGCGTGATGATGCTGGCCGCGCGAATGCCAAGGGAAAGCTGCCCCAGCATCTGCGCCGCCTGATCCAGCGATTCCTTCACCCGCACGGATGTGACGGATGGGAAGGCCTGCGCCACCTCCTTCAGGAAGGCCACCTCCCGCGCCGCATCGGCGCCGCCCGGCCATGTCAGCGTGGCCAGCACGCTGTGCGGGGCGCCGGCAAAGGTGGCGGGGGAGAAGACCATGACGAAATTGATGTTCAACCGCTCCCATTTCACCCGGCGCAGATTGGCGATGGTGGCGGTGACATTGCGCCCCAGCACATTCACGCTCACCGTATCTCCCAGCTTCAGGCCCAGACGGCCGGCGAGCTTTTCATCAAAGGACACGAGCGGGCGCGTTTCATCGGCAGGCCACCACTCTCCCGCCACGAGCTGCGACCCCTCCGGCAGATTCTGCGACATGGAGATGCCGCGATCGCTGTTCAGCACCCATGCGGAATCCGCCGCCACCTGCACCTCATGCGCCGGGCGCCCGGCCAGATGGGTGATGCGTCCGCGCAGCATGGGCACGGCGCGGAACCGCGCATCCGGGGCTTTCCCGGCGATGAAGGCACGGAATTCCTCTTCCGAGGCTGAGGGAATATCCACGAAGAAGAAGCTCGGCGCTTCTTCCTGCAAGGGGCCGGTGAGTTCCTCGTTCAGGGAGCGGTCCAGCAGCGCCACGGTCACCAGCAGGGTCAGCCCCAGGCCAAGCGAGAGCACGACCGTGGGGGTGAGCGCGCCCGGACGGTGAATATTGCCCAGGGCCAGCCGCACCATCGGCGCATGCGGACGCGGCAGGCGGCGGGCCAGAGCCATCACCGCCACCGCCACCAGCCGCAGCAGGATGAACACCGCCACCGCTCCGATGAGGAAAATGAGCGCCGTGCGCCAGTCATCCGCACTCCATACCGCCACCGCGGCCAGCAACAGCCCCAGCGCCACCGTCAGAACCATCGCGAACGGGCCGGGGCGTGGCTTGCGCGCATCGAACCCATCGCGGAACAGCACGGAAACCGGGGCTTCCTGCGCCGCCGCCAGCGGCCACACGGTAAAGGCCGCCGCCACCAGCAGGCCGTAAAGCCCCGCCAGCGCCAGAGCGCTCCAGTCCACCCCCGGGGAGAGGGGGAAAGGCAGAAGGCTGGCGATGGCCGCACTCGCCACGAATGGCAGCGCCGCGCCCAGCCCCAGACCGATAATGATGCCCACCAGCGCGATGAGCAGGATCTCGATGCCATAGGTGCTGAAGATCACCGGCCGTGAAGCCCCCATCGCCTTCATGGTCGCGATCACCTCGCGGCGGGTGGCCAGATGGCTGGCCACGCCATTGGCCACCCCCACACCGCCCACCAGCAAGGCCGTGAGCGCCACAAGGGTCAGAAACTGGGCGATGCGGTTCACATTGCGCTCAAGCTGCGGGGAGGCATTCTCCCGCGTGCGGACCTGAATGCCGCTGTCCTCGAACGTGTTTTGGGCCTGCTGCGCCAGTGCATTCATCGCCTGCGTATCGGCATCGGGCAGGCGCAGGCGATAGCTCCAGCGCACCAGACTGCCGGGCTGGACCAGCCCTGTGGCCTCGAGCGCCGCGGTGGAAACCAGCAGGCGCGCGCCGAAGCTGATGCCGGTGGAGAGCTGGTCCGGTTCCGAAACCAGACGCGAGCGGATCTCGAAAGTCGCATCCCCCACCTCGATATGGCTGCCGATCTTCAGGTTCAGCCGGGCCAGCAGGGCCTCGTCCGCCGCGGCGCCCCACAGACCACCGCGCTCCTCCAGCAGCGCGGCGCTGGCCATGGGCGGGTCCAGCTCCAGATGCCCCACCAGCGGGTAGGCGCCATCAACCGCCTTCATTTCCACAAGGCTGGCATCGCCATCCCCAGCCCGGGCCATGGCGCGCAGTTGCGCCACTTCACTCACCGCGCCATGGCGCTGCATGAAGGCGCGCTCGTTTTCTCCCGCCTGCCGCTGGACAAGGGAGAAATCGAGATCCCCACCCAGAATGTTGCGTCCTTCCCGGTGCAGCCCCTCCGTCAGCGCCGATGCAAAGGAGCCGATGCCGGCAATGGCCATCACGCCGACAATCAGGCAGGCCAGAAAGATGATGAAACCCTGCCGCGCGCCGCGCAGCTCCCTCAGCGCGAAACGCAGGGGGGCGGGAACGGGCGTGCCGGAGCGCTGCGGCATCATCTGCCCCTCGTCCGCCTTCATGCCGCCCCCTGCATGCTGTCTTCCACGATCTCGCCCGAACGCAGACGTATGACGCGTGCGCAACGCGCCGCCAGTGTCGCATCATGGGTCACCAGAACGAGGGTGGTGTTGCGCCGCAGATGGGCCTCAAACAGCAGGTCCATGATCTGTCGACCTGTTCCTTCGTCCAGATTGCCGGTTGGCTCATCCGCCACCAGAATGGAGGGCTCGGGAGCAAGGGCGCGCGCCACCGCAACGCGCTGCTGCTCTCCACCGGACAATTGCGAGGGATAATGCGCTGCGCGATGGCCAAGCCCCACGGCCTCAAGCTCCTGCATGGCACGGGCAAAGGCATCCGCCCGCCCGGCCAGCTCAAGCGGCACCGCCACATTCTCAAGCGCTGTCATGGTGGGAATGAGATGGAAAGACTGGAACACAATGCCCACATGGCTGCCACGGAAGCGGGCGAGCGCATCCTGCGAAAGCCGCGTCAGATCGACGCCGGCCACCTCGACCGTGCCGCGATCCACCTTTTCCAGCCCGGCCATGACCATCAGCAGGGTGGATTTGCCCGAGCCGGATGTGCCCACCAGCCCCACCGTCTCGCCTGCCCTGATATTGACCGAGATATCCTTCAGAACATGCACACGGGCGGCTCCACGACCAAGGGACAGATCAATCCCTTTCAGGGCCAGGGCGGGCGAAGCGGAAGACAAGGTCATGCAGGAAAAAGCCTTTGCTGAAGCGGGCCTGAAAAATCATCACTGCGAGGCTGCACCTGGCAGAGCGGCAGAGTGCGGCACGATGCACCATGGCATGACGACGAGCGAATCAAGCATGGGGAATCAACGACCTGCCCTGAAAGAAGCATGGAAAATGAACTTTAAGGCGCTGCGAGGGCTGCCCCTCGCCCTCCTGATGGTGACCTCCGCCATCCTCCTTTCCCCGCATGCCGCCCATGCCTCGGATACCCACGAGGAAAACCCCGTGCGGGTGGTGGCGCTGGGCGACAGCCTGACCGCGGGCTATGGCCTGCCCTCCTCCGAGGCCTTCCCGGCCCAGCTCGAGGTCGCCCTTCAGGCACGCGGCTATAATGTGGTGGTGGAGAATGCCGGCGTTTCGGGAGACACGGCGACACAGGGCCTCGCCCGGCTGGACTGGTCCGTGCCGGATGGCACACAGGCGGTCATCGTGGCGCTGGGCGCAAATGACATGCTGCGGGGCCTGCCCACGGAAGTGACCCGCACCGCGCTCACCAATATCGTCATCCGGCTGAAGGGGCGGGGGCTGCCGGTTCTGGTTTCCGGCATGCGCGCCGCCCCCAATATGGGCGAGACCTATCGCGCCCGTTTCGATGCAATTTATCCCGAGCTGCGCGACAGGCAGGGCGTGCTGCTGCAACCCTTCTTTCTGGAAGGGGTGGCGGGCAATCCGGGGCTGAACCAGAAGGATGGCCTGCACCCCACGGGCAAGGGCGTGGCGCGCATGGTGGAAGGCATTCTGCCCTATGTGGAGCTTCTGCTCGCCGAGGTTCAGAAGAAGGCAGAGCTGGAAAGCCTGCACCCCGCACCGTGAGGGTCACGCCATCAGTCCGGAAAACGGGGCCCGCGCTGTGAAAACCGCGCGGGCGGGATGGGAAATGCCAGCCGGCCTGTAAGCCGGGTTCTGTATGGCGGGCCTTGCGGCCCACGTGGCGACCATTCATCTGGGACGCCGGTTACCCGGCGCCTCTAGCAGTCAACCCGGACGACGTCCCGAAGACGGGGTGGTTTCCCGTGTCGTCCCTATTTGACCTTGCTCCCGGTGGGGTTTGCCGTGCCGCTTCCGTTGCCGGCCGCGCGGTGGGCTCTTACCCCACCGTTTCACCCTGGCCTGCAGGCCCGAAGACCCGTTGCAGGTGGTTTGATTTCTGTGGCACTTTCCCTAGGGTCACCCCCGCCGGACGTTATCCGGCACCGTGTCTCCGTGGAGCCCGGACTTTCCTCGATGCGCAGAACGCACCGCGGCCGCCCGGCCGGCTGGCACGCGCAGGAATGGGGTCACATCGCTTCCGCGTCAAGAGTGGCGACCCATTTTCAGGCCGTGCCAGCATCCGCCCCTGTGCAAACACCACCGCGACCCATTGCCCGCTTATGCTTGGCCATGGACAGATCCTGCGCGGCAAGGCGGGGAAACCCATGAAGATGAGGCACGGTGCTTCTCCCCATTCGCGGTGAAGGATGCTATCTCAGGCCGATGCAGCCCACATCCTCTTCCGCCGCACAGGCGCCCGCCATCACCTCCGCCCTCACCACGCTTGCCACGGAACAGACCGGCCTTGAGGCCCTGCGCACCGAAATGGCCGGCGCGCTTGGCCCGCATTTCGCGGCAGCCGTTGAAATCATCCGCAAGGCGCGAGGGCGCGTGGTCGTGACCGGCATGGGCAAGAGCGGGCATGTGGCGCGCAAGATCGCCGCCACCCTCGCCTCGACCGGCACCCCGGCCTATTATGTGCACCCGGCCGAGGCCAGCCATGGCGATCTGGGCATGATCGCAGCCGAGGATGTCATCATCGCCCTGTCATGGTCCGGTGAAACGGCGGAGCTGCGGGATCTGGTCCATTATGCCGGGCGTTTCGGCGTGCCGCTGGTTGCGCTCACCTCGCGCGCCGAGAGTGCGCTGGGCAAGGCGGCCGATGTGCTGCTGGCCCTGCCCGTGGTGGCGGAAGCCTGCCCCCATGGCCTTGCCCCCACCACCTCCACACTGATGCAGCTGGCTCTTGGTGATGCGCTGGCCGTGGCCCTGCTGGAAAGCCGGGGCTTCACCGCCAGCGATTTCCGCCAGTTTCACCCCGGTGGCAAGCTGGGCGCAAGCCTGAGCTTCGTGCGCGATGTGATGCGGGCTGGGGATGCGGTCCCCCTCGTCCGGCAAGGGGCACTGATGGGCGAGGCGCTGGTGGAAATGAGCGCCAAGGGGCTTGGCTGTGTCGGCATCACCGATGCGGACGGCCGGCTTGTCGGCATCATCACGGATGGCGATCTGCGCCGCAAGATGTCCGGCGACCTGACCGTGCAACCGGTGGATGCCATCATGACCGCCGCGCCAAAAACCGTGCGTCCGGAACAGCTTGCCTCCGAGGCGCTGGCTGTTATGAATGCTCGGAAGATCACCGCGCTGCTGGTTGCCGAAAACGGCCGGGCTGTCGGTGTTCTCCATATTCATGACCTGCTGCGCACGGGCGTGGCGTGAGAGGCAACATGCTGAAAGTGATCGCGGAACATTTCATCAAGCCGGAAGCCGTGGACACCGTTCTGCCGCTGTATCGCGAGCTGGTGGAAAAGACCCGGCAGGAACCGCTCTGCATCTCCTATGAGCTGTTTACCGACCAGAGCGACCCCGCACACTTCACCTTCATCGAGACCTGGCCGGACAGGGCCGCGCTGGACAAGCACTGCGCCACGGAGCACTTCACCCGTCTGGTGCCGCTCATCACCGCGCACCAGCGTCAGGAAGGTCGGCTGACCCTGCTGGATGGCTGCATGGTGCAGTCCGCCTGATCAGCCCTGCGGGGTGAGGCGGTCTACCCCTCACCCGCCTTGTAGAGCCGGATGCCGGGATGCGCCGCATGCACGCTCTCCTCTTGGTCCGGCTCATCATCCTTTGGCCGGCTGGCCAGAAGGTTGCGCAGGGTCAGGATGGTGCCGGCATCAGCCACGCCATCCACCCGCGAGCGACGGAAATGGCGCTGGAAAGCTGTCACCAGCGTTTCCATCGCCGCGTCATAGCGCCCGTTGACCTCGACATCATAGCCATACAGCGCCAGCATGGCCTGAAGCGCGGCCACCGGCTGGCCTTCATCGCCCACCATGAAGAACCGCCCGCCCACCATCTCGGCCTCCGGCACCAGATGGCCGATACCGGCCGCATGCAGGCGTTCCCACGGAAAGTTCTCGCCCGGATCATGCTTGCGCGCAGGGGCCACATCGGAATGGGCCAGCACCCGGTCGGCCCTTATGGCATGGCGGGAGAGGATATCGCGGCACAGCTCCACCACCGCCGCGATCTGCGCCTCGGGATAAGGCGGCAGGCCTCCGGAATGGCCCGGATTGACGATCTCGATGCCGATGGAGCGCGAGTTCGTGTCGCTCTCCCCTTCCCACATGGAGCGGCCGGCATGCCAGGCGCGGTTTTCTTCCGCCACCATCTGCACGACTGCGCCATCTTCCAGCACCACATAATGGCAGGATACCTCGGCCTCCGGCTTCTGCATGATGGCGATGGCAGCCTCGGCCGTCTCCATGCCGGTATAATGCAGCAGCAGCATATCCACCGGCAGGCGGCGCGGGCCGAAATTGGGCGTGGGTGCAATCTGGCGCACCAGCGGGCTGTCGGGGGAGAAGGTGATGCTCATATCCTGATCCTCAACGCCGCGCTTCCGTCAGCATCCGCACGGCAAGACCGGCCAGCACCGTGCCCATCAGCCAGCGCTGGATGACGCTCCATGTCGGCCGCTGTGACAGGAACAGGGCAATGCTGCCCGCCGCCAGGGCAATCAGGGCATTGACGCCGACACTGATGGTGATCTGCACCATGCCCAGGGTCAGGGATTGCGCCAGCACGCTGCCCTGCTCAGGGCTGATGAACTGCGGCAGGAGCGAAAGATACATGATCGCGATCTTGGGATTCAGCAGATTGGTGAGGAAGCCCATCAGGAACAGCTTGCGGGGGCCGTCCTTCTTCAGTTCCCGCACATGGAAGGGAGAGCGGCCGCCCGGCTTCAGCGCCTGCCAGGCCAGATAGAGCAGATAGAGCGCCCCGGCGATGCGCAGCGCGTCATAGGCAAAGGGCACCGCCATCACCAGCGCGGTAATGCCCAGAGCGGCGCACAGCATGTAAAACACGAACCCCAGCGCCACTCCGCCCAGCGAGATCAGCCCCGCCAGCCGCCCCTGACAGATGGAGCGGGAGATGAGATAGACCATGTTCGGGCCGGGGGTCAGCACCAGCCCCAGGGAAATCGCGGCAAATGCGAGTATGTTGGACAGGTCAGGCACTATACGGCTCCATGCTCGATCCTGACCCGGCTTGTTACCCTGCCTGTGGCGCGCAGGAAACGGATTTGTTCAAAAGAATGCGTGATGGGCTGGCGCCATTGCCTCAGGCCGCATCATCCATGCAGGGCAGCCACAGGCGGAAACAGGCCCCCTGCCCCGGCGCGCTGTCCACCACCATCTCGCCGCCCGCCTGCTCGACAAGCGTATAGCTGATGGACAGGCCCAGCCCAGTGCCGCCCTGCCCCTTGGTGGAGAAGAAGGGGTCGAAAATCCGCTGGATATGTTCCGGCGCAATGCCCTTTCCGGTGTCGCGCACCTCCAGCACCACGCCCTTGCGCCCTTCGCGCGTTTCATCCCGGCTGATGAGGGTGAGCGTGCCGCCACCGGCCATGGCATGCAGGGCATTGACCATGAGATTGATGAGCACCTGCTGCAACTCCACCCGGTTCATGCGGATGAAGCCGGTGGCGCTGTCCTCGCGCACCACGATGATTTCCGTGCTGGACATGAGATGCTGCACCAGCAGCAGGCAATCGCCGATCACATCCGGCACATGCACCGGCTCGCTGGTGCCGGCAAACTCGCCCGGGCGCGCAAACTGAAGCAGCTTGGAAACGATGATGTTGATGCGGTGCACCTGCTGGTCAATCAGGTTGAACTCGGTGCGGACCGGTGCCGCGGCCGGCCCCAGCACATCGCGCGCCACATCCAGATTGCCCTGGATGACGGCCACCGGATTGTTGATCTCATGGGCCACGCCCGCCGTGATCTCGCCAATGGAGGCGAGCTTTTCGGACATGACGAGCCGGCGCTGGGTCGCGGCCAGCTCCTCATTGGCGGCCTGAAGCTCGCGTGTGCGCTCCACCACCCGCCGGTCCAGCTCATCCGCCCAGCTGCGCAACTGGGCATCGCGCTGCTGCACCAGTGCCAGAAGACCATCGAAATGATAGGCGAGGCGGCCAATCTCGTCCCCTGTCTCGGTCATGCCCGTGCGTGCCTCCATCTCCCCGGCCTCGACGCGCGAGATGGTGCGGTCCATCGCCTCCAGCGGGCGGAAGATCGAGGCCGCCCAGCGCAACAGCAGCGGAATAGTGATGAGAGCCACCAGAAAAAAGCCCACCACCGCGACAATCAGCACCATCTGCTTCTGTGTGCGAAACGGGGCATCCAGAAAACCGACATAGAGCATGCCCACCCGTGCGCCGGTGCTGTCCACAATCGGCTCATAGGCAGATATGTACCAGTCGTTGACCACGAAGGCCCGGTCCAGCCACACCCGCCCTTTCCCCAGCACCGCCTCGCGCACCTCGGCCGAAACGCGGGTCCCCAGCGCCCGCTTGCCTTCAAACAGGCGGACATTGGTGGAAATGCGCACATCATCCAGAAACAGTGTCGCCGTGCCCTCGCTGCCCTCGGGCAGGCTGCCGCGGCGATAGACCAGATCGTTCATCGTATCGATGAAATCGAGGTTGCGGTTGAGCAGCACCCCGCCAACCAGCGCCCCCCGCAACATGGGCTCCCCCATGAGGAAGACCTGCACCGGGGTGGCGGATTGCACCACCAGTCCACGCCCCTCCAGCGTGCGCGAGAGTGGAACGGCACCCGGTGTCGGCACCAGCTCCACCCGCGCCCGCTCAGCCAAAGCGGGAGAAATGCGCTGGAGATTGTCCGCAGAAAAGAGATCGATCTGCGTGCTGGCATGGCCCTCCAGCGCCTGCCGCACCACGCTCCATTGCGGCTCGCACGGGGCAAGGGGGGCCGCGCCGGCAGAAAGGGGAGCAGGTGCGGCGCTCCAGCTCTCGCCCGCCCGGGCAAAGGCCAGGCAGTGGCCCTCCTCTCCCAGCAGATAGAGAAAATCGAGCCCCAGCGCCTCCCTTTGCGCGGAGAGGAATGCCGCCATTTTCCGCGCATCCTCCCCCGCCACCTGCGCAAAGGCGACAGAGTTGCCCAGCGCCTCAAGGCTCGCGCCACTATGCTCCATCAGCCGGTTCAGATACTGGCGCGCGGTGGTGAGATCACCATTCACCTTGGTGGCCAGCAGACGGTCAAACTGCTTCGTCCACCACCAGCCGGCCCCCGCCAGCGCCACGGGCAGAATGATCAGCGTGGGCAGCAGCGCCATCACCAGCAGGCGCATGCGCACGGAACGCAGCCGCCGCAACAGGCCCAGCCGGCCGGAAGGCGCGGCGCCTTCAGGCATGCCAGGCCTTGAGCTTGCGATCCAGAGTCTTGCGGGAAATGGCCAGGCGGCGCGCCGCTTCCGCCCTGTTGCCCCCGCTTTCCGCCAGCACCTTCAGCATATGCTGCTTTTCCATCAGCTCCAGCGCATCCGGTGAAAGGGCGGAGACATTGTCGTTGGTCTCCACATCATCCAGCTCCGGCACCACATCCTGCGGGAAATCCCCCAGAATGAGCGAGCGCTCCACCACATTGCGCAATTCGCGCACATTGCCCGGCCATGGATAGCGCGCCAGCGCCCGCAGCACGGCGGGCGAGAGCTCCAGCGGCGGAACACCGAGACGGGAGGCCAGCTCGGCCATGAACTGGCGCACCAGCGGGGCGACATCCGCCGGACGCTCGCGCAGGGGCGTGAGATGGATGTTCACCACATTCAGCCGGTAATAGAGATCCTGCCGGAAGCGGCCGCAGGCGACCATTTCCTCCAGATCGCAATTGGTGGCGGCGACGATGCGCACATCCACTGGCACCTCGCGCTCCGAACCGACAGAACGCACCTTCTTGTCCTCGATCACCCGCAGCAGCTTGGATTGCATGGCGGGCGGCAGTTCGCCCACCTCATCCAGAAACAGCGTGCCGCCCTGCGCATAAAAGAACAGCCCCTCGCGCGAGGAGGCCGCCCCGGTGAAGGCCCCCTTGAGATGGCCGAACAGCTCGCTCTCGATGATATCCGGCGCGATGGCCGCGCAATTGACCGGCACGAAGGGCTTGGCCGCACGGGCCGAGGCCTGGTGAATGGCGCGGGCCGTCACCTCCTTGCCCGTGCCGGATTCGCCTGTCACCAGCACGGTGGTGGGCATGGGCGCAACACGCGCCACCATCTGCCGCACATCTTCCGTCGCACTGGAATCGCCCACCAGCGCGCCCACGGCCGGCACCGCCCGCTGAAGCGCCTGCATGCTGCCCAGCTCACGCCGCAGCACGAAATTCTCCCGCTGGAGACGGGCGCGATCCAGACAGCGGGCAATGGCATTGAGGATCTGGTTCGAGCGGAACGGCTTCAGCACGAAATCGGCGGCACCGGCACGCAGCGCCTCGATCGCGGTATCGAGATCCGCAAAGGCGGTGATGAGGATGACCTCGCGGAAAAATCCGGTTTCACGCAGGTCATGCAGCCATTCAAGGCCGCTGCGCCCGGCCATCACATTATCGAGGATGATGAGATCGAAGGCCGTGCCCTCAAGCAGGCGGGAGGCGCTCTCCACATCGGCGGCCTCCGCCACATGGCGGCAGCGCGGGGCCAGCATGCGCACCAGAAAATTGCGCATGCCCGGCTCATCATCCACCACCAGAACGGAAGATTCGGCAAGGGCCGGGCTGAACGCATTCTCACAGGACAGGTTTGCCGGAGGCTGGGTCATAAGATTCATGAAACGGCCACACTCCCCTGCCCGTCCCCCTGCGGACAAGGCTTGATGATGGAAGCGGCAACCTGCCGCGATTGCGGGGCAAGAGGCTTCCGCCCGAAGCCGGCGGCAGGATCTGGCCTGCCCTTCCGGCATCATTGCCCCTATCAATCGCTCAAATCATGAAAACTATCAAATCCTCCCGGCGATCCCTCCAGCCGCCGGATGCCTCATGCCCCGTGCGGGCAGCCCAAGGCCGGCCTTGCGGGCCGGCGGCAGCTTCACTCGCGATAGACCAGCCGGCGCAATTCGCTCTTCAGGCGCTGGAAATCATGGAAGGTGAAGGCCAGAAAAGCTGTCGCCACCGCGCCCAGCACTGCCGCGATCGTACTGGACCAGCCCAGCGCCGCTGTCACGAAATCATAGACCAGATAGGCCAGCAGCAGTGTCACCACCAGGGCCAGGCCGTAATAGACCTTGGCAGACATGCGGGCCAGCACGATCCCAATGCCCACCCAGATGACCACGGCGATGAGAATGGCCCAGCCCCACCCCAGCCCGATCTTGTTGGCGACGAAATAGCCGCCAAATGCGCACATCAGGATAAAGCCAACCAACAGCAGCAACCCCGCCCGCAGACGCAGGGTGGACTGTTTGCGGACTTCCGTCTCCGTCGAGGGCAGGTTCATCTTGTTTCCCTGATCTGATCGCATGCGGCACGCTTGGCCACGACTTCATGATACAGGATGCGGCGAACCGCGCTGCAACTCAATGCTCCAGCGCAAACGCCCCGCGGAAGGTGTGCCCGCCCGCCCGCCGCCCTTCTCTGGACCGCCCCGCACCCCCATGCTGTTTCCCGCCCCCCTCATTCCCGCCCGCCTTGTGAAACGCTACAAGCGCTTTCTGGCCGATGTCATTCTTGAGGACGGAAGCGGAACCACCGTTCATGTCGCCAATCCCGGCGCCATGCTGGGGCTGACGGCGCCGGACAGCCCCGTCTGGCTTTCCCGTTCCACCAGCCTGACCCGCAAGCTGCCCCTCAGCTGGGAGCTGGTGGAGGCCGATTTCGGCATGGGGCCGGAGCTGGTGGGCGTGAACACCATGCACCCCAATGCCCTTGTGGCGGAAGCGATAGCCGGCGGGCAGGTGCCCGCGCTTTCCGGCTATGCCCGCCAGCGGCGGGAGGTGAAATATGGTGTCAACAGCCGCATCGATATCCTGCTGGAAGATGATCTGCGCCCGCCCTGTCTGGTAGAGGTGAAGAATGTGCACCTGATGCGCATGCCGGGCCATGCCGAGTTTCCCGATTGCGTCACCGCGCGCGGGGCCAAGCATCTGGATGAGCTGGCCAATGAGGTGCGGGCCGGAAGGCGGGCCGTGATGGTCTATCTCAGCCAGATCGGCTCGGCGCGGCAGATCAGCCTCGCCCGCGACCTCGACCCGGCCTATGGCCGGGCGTTCGACAAGGCGCGGGAGGCGGGCGTGGAAGCACTCGGCCTGGTATGCCGGGTGGAGCGGACAGGCATCACGGTCACTGGAGAAATTCCGGTGGCGGGCTGATCTTCCCGCACTTGCGGGTGCTGGTCTCCGGGGCCATTTGTGGTGCATATTACCGGGAATCCCGAAACGGAACATCGCGCGGCCTGTATGAACATGTGCACCACAGGCAGGTGGCGGACGGAAGAGTGACGTGATGAACTATGTTGAAGCGGCCAATGCCCCGCTGCGCAAGAACGGGCAGATCAAGATCTATGGCCCGGAGGCTTTCGAGGGCATGCGCCGCGCAGGCCAGCTTGCGGCGCGCATTCTGGATGCCATTGCCGAGCTGGTGAAGCCCGGCATCACCACCGCCGCCATTGACGATCTCGTCTATGAGATGACGACACAGGCCGGCGCGCTTTCCGCCACCATGATGTATCGCGGCTATCGCTATGCGGTGTGCACCTCCATCAACCATGTGGTGTGCCACGGCATGCCGAGCGACAAGCCACTGCGCGAGGGCGATATCGTCAATTGCGATGTCACCGTCATTCTCGATGGCTGGTATGGCGATTCCAGCCGCATGTATGCGGTGGGCGAAATCTCCCGCAAGGCCGAACGGCTGATCGAGGTGACCTATGATTCCATGATGCTCGGCATCGAGGCGATCAAGCCCGGCGGGCATATCGGCGATATCGGCGCGGCGATCCAGGAATTCGTCGAGCCCCAGCGCATGAGCGTGGTGCGGGACTTCTGCGGCCATGGTGTGGGCCGTGTGTTCCATGATGAGCCGAACATCCTGCATTTCGGCACACGCGGTGAGGGGCCGAAGATCGTGCCCGGCATGATTTTCACCGTCGAGCCGATGATCAATCTGGGCAAGCCGCATGTGAAGGTGCTCTCCGATGGCTGGACCGCCGTGACGCGGGACCGCTCTCTCACCGCCCAGTTCGAGCACTCCCTTGGTGTGACCGAGACCGGGGTGGAAATCTTCACCCTGAGCCCGAAGGGCTATCACAAGCCGCCCTACAACATCCCCTGATCCGGACCGCCCCTTCCCATGGTGGATGAGCCCCGCGACGGCCTGCGCGAAGCCCCCCCGCATTTCCACGGGCATCGCGACCGGCTGCGCGCGCGCTTCCGTGATGCCGGCGCGCAGGCGCTGGCAGACTATGAGCTGCTGGAACTGGTGCTGTTCCGCGCCATTCCGCGCCGTGACGTGAAGCCGCTGGCCAAGGAGCTGGTGGCCCGGTTCGGCTCCTTCGCCGAGGTGGTGGCCGCCCCTCCCGCCCTGCTGGCGGAAGTGCCCGGCGTGAAGGACGCCATCATCACCGAGCTGAAGATCGTGGAGGCCGCCGCCCAGCGTCTGGCCAAGGGCGAGGTCAAGCGCAGGCCCGTCCTCTCCTCATGGAGCTCGGTGATCGATTATTGCCGCACCACCATGGCCTATGCGGACCGCGAACTGGTGCGGGTGCTGTTTCTGGACAAGCGCAACCAGCTCATTCAGGACGAGATACTGCAAACCGGCACGGTGGACCATGCCCCGCTCTATCCGCGTGAAGTGGTGAAGCGCGCGCTGGAGCTTTCAGCCTCCGCCATCATCCTGTGCCACAACCATCCATCACGGTCATTTTCGGTCACGTCCAAGCCCGTTCTATACCATTGAGATATAACGATTTTTGGGCTTGTCGTAAGCATGGATAACATGGCATATTAACGTCGTTTTTAGGGGGATCAACGCCCCCACTGATCCCAGTCAGTGACCCCAATAGAGCGACTGGCGACCCCACCTCGTAACCCGATGGGAGAGCCCAATGCCTAGTCTTACCGATGGCGAAATCCGCCGCGCTTTCAAAACGGTGGAGCAGACCGGAAAGCAACTCAACCTTGTCGACGGCGAAGGCCACGGAACCGGCCGCCTCGTCCTCGTCATGAAGCCGATGCCCACCCGCGTCACCGCCGACTGGATGGCGCAGCAATGGCGCGACAAGAAGCGCACCAAGAAGAAGCTCGGCTCCTATCCCTCCATGACCCTCGCCCAAGCGCGTGAGGTCTTCAAACGCGACTTCGCAGGCATGATCCAGAAGGGCCGGAGCATCAAGATCGCCGGCGACACGCGGCCCGGCACCGTCGCCGATCTGTTCGACGCCTACATCGCCCATCTCAACGAGGGCGGCAAATCGTCATGGAAGGAAGCACAGAAGGGGCTGAACAAGATCGCCGACACGCTCGGCCGCAATCGCCCTGCCCGCGACATCGAGCCGGACGAGATCACCGCGCTCATCCGCCCGATCTACGAGCGTGGCAAGCGTTCGATGGCCGATCATGTGCGCTCCTACATCCGGTCAGCCTATAGCTGGGGCCTGAAGTCCGAGCACGACTACCGCACCGCTTCGGAACGCCGCTTCCGCCTGATCTACAATCCGGCGGCGGGCATCCCGACCGAGCCGAAGAATGTCGGGACGCGCTGGCTGGACGAGGAAGAGTTCGTGCAGCTCTATCGCTGGCTGGAGTGCCCGGACAGGCCGGTCCATCCGCCCTATACGCGGGCGGTCATGGTTCTCATGCTTACCGGCCAGCGTGTCGAGGAGATCGCGCAGCTCCACATCGACCAGTGGGATGCGAAGGAGCGCATCATCGACTGGTCGAAGACCAAGAACGGCAAGCCGCACGCGATCCCGGTGCCGAAGCTCGCCGCCCAGATCATCGAGTCGATCAATGTCGACGAGCATGGCTGGTTCTTCCCGTCTGCGTTCGACAGGTCCAAGCCTGTCCGCGCCAGCACGCTCTATTCGTTCATGTGGCGTCAGCGCGACCGGGAAGTGATCCCCTATGTCACCAATCGGGATCTGCGCCGGACGTGGAAGACCCTCGGCGGCAAGGCCGGGCTGTCCAAGGAAATCCGCGACCGGATTCAGAACCACACCCTCCAGGACGTCAGCTCGAAGCACTATGACCGCTGGAATTACATGGAGGAGAAGCGGGCCGCGATGGAGAAGTGGGACAAGTTCGTCCGGCAAATGCTCGCCAAGAAGCGCCTCAAGCTCGTGGCGTAACCACCGAACCGCCATTGGCATCCCGGCCGGCCGGGATGCCAATGGCAGCTTCCGCCCACGCGACCACCGCCACGGCGTCTAGCCAGCTCCTCGACCGAAGCCCGGCTTTCCTTTCCCACACCATTAGAAAAATCTGCTATATATCTGGAAGCCAGACACAATCGCGTGCCGGCACAACTCGGGCAAAGGTTACGTCACCGCGATGCTGCGCGTCCTCACGGACTGGATCGAGAAGCGACGGGAGATCCGGCTACGCTGGCAGCGCGACGCTCGCGCCTTGCTCCAGAGCCACGGCCAGCACGCCTACTACGAGGCGCAGCGGCGGGCTTCGCGCGCACGCGCCCTGCATGACCGTGCGCGATTCTGGCATTGGGCCAAGGTTGCGGCCGAGGTCGCGCGTCTTTCGCCCGACGTCGAAATGGATATGAAGACCGTCCAGGCCATTGCCGACGAGGAGCTGGGCCGACCCCGGCAATGATGTTGGGCCATCGGCGAACCGCCTCGCAGCAGTCCTAGCAGCGTCAGAAACGCTCCTCGCTCTCGCGCGCCAGCACGTCGAAGGCGTCGGAATCGGGAATGTAGCGTTGCGCGCCGTCATCCCATTGGTAACGCACGGTGATCGTGCGGGTGCCGGCTTTGGGAACCGGGGCGTTGCCGCAGTCCTCCCCCGAGGGCGTCGTCTCTTCGGTCACGGTGGCCACGATGTCGGAGAACGGCGCGCCCGCCTTGTGCCGCAATGCAAGCCGCTGCGTCCGCTCAAAGGCGCAGAGATTTTCGTCGAACGCGAAGATGCTATCGACCAGTTCGAGCCGGTCGTTGCGGACGAGAACCAGCGGGACGGTCGTATAGCCCTGGCTGGAATTCCAATGCGTGCTTTGGATCGCCAGCAGATCGTCGCCGGTGCCGACCGGGAGCCGGGCGGGATCGAGGAAGGAGGTCCCCTCGCCGCTAGCGACATTGGCGGCATCAAGAAGCCTGGGTTCGCCTGCCACGTCGAAGAGGGCGAGAATGGCGAGGCCGACCACATCCCTGCCGCTGCCGAAATTCAGCAGCACAGCCATCCGGTCAAGCCCGCCGGAGCGCACCGGCACCGCCGAAAGCCGTGGAGCGGCCGCCGACGCCGGTTCGAGATCCTCGACGGTCTCGCTGCCGATGTCCCTCACGTCGATCGTCTCGTTGCCGGCGGTCCCCGGCAGGACGAGGCGAACAAGATCGGCAAAGGTCACGTCTTCGCGGCCGCCGACGCGATCCGCGAGATCGACACGCAAGGCAGGCTCGGCGAACGCCGGGCCGGCGGGCACCGAGACGATCGCCAATCCGGCCAGCGCCGCACGCAAGGCGACGCTCATGACGGTTCCCCTCATGGGCATGTCGTCACCTGGCTTGCGCAAATATCCCTGATCCATCCGCGGGGCCTTTCGTCGTCGCGGCGCCCCTCGACCTCGATCCACAAACCTTCGCAGGCGTGAATAGTGTCGATCTGGAAATAGTCGGACGTGCTGCTTGCCGTGGTCACGGTAAAGGCAACCGGGGCGTCGTCGGACGGCCGCGACAGGAGGTAGCGCGATTCCAGCCAGACCCGGAGCATGTTGCCGGGTAGCCATCCTTCGCCGGAGAAGGTGACGACCGCATCCGTGGGCCAGCCGCCATAGAGATCGGTGATGACCTCGGAAATGCGGAACCAGCCGTCGCGGGAGCCGGTAATCGTCACCTCGGGGAAATAAATCTCCGTCCCATCGGTATAGGGGCGGGGTATGGTCGCCACCGCCGGATAGTCCGGCCCTGGCCCCGAGCGGATCGGCAGATCGGGCGGAGCGCCCTTCATGACCCAGGCGGAAAACTTGCATTGCGCCGTTTCAGGTGTTGCCGCGCGCGCCGCCTTGTCGGTGCAGGTTTCTATCAGCGCCGCCGCGGCCTCCCGCGCGCCGTCGAGCGGATATTCTTCGGCGCCGTCCTCGACGAAGACGGACAGCATGCCGCGCGAGCCGAGGAGGTCGAGGAGCCGGGCATCGAGCATCGTCCGACCTTCGAGGATGAAGCTGTCATCCATCTCGATCCTGGCGCCGGTCGTGGCGATCGGCACCGAGATGTCACCGGCTTCGAGCAGCACTTCGACCTCGACGCCGTCGACCGCGTTGATCGGCGCGAAGGCGAAGGTGAAGACAAGCTCGCTGCCTCCATCCGGGCAGGCAAAGGAAAGCGGGGCGTGGTCGGTCTGCGGGACGCCGTAGAACAGCGATGCCCCGCGCTCCCATTTTTCGCCATGCCATCCGAGCTTCTCTTCGGCCGTGGCCATCGTCGGGAGGCAGCACGCCAGCGCGGCAAGCCGCAGCGCGATAGTCGATCGGCTCTCAATCCCCATTCTCGCTGCCCCTCCCTGTCGAACTGCGCGCGGTTGCCGCGCACCAGTATAGCCCTGTTCTCCAGCCCGGCCTAATGTCAGGGTCGTCGGGTCTTCCTAGAGAATGGAGCCGTCGTCGCCGCACCACGGCTCACGACGCCCGGCCCAGGTCCGCGCAAGGCCCTCGCCGACGAGCTGGTCGCCCACATCCACGCCGTTGACGCGAACCGCCGCCAGTGTGCGCCCATAGCGGTCTGCGCCCTGGCGAAGAATTTCGATCCGGCCGCCATCGAGCAGTTCGGCCAGCCGCACCTTCGCGCGTTGGGCAAGCGCGCTCTCCTTTGCGCAGCTACCCTCGATCTCGGGCGCGTCGATATTGAAGATGCGCACGGCCTCGGCCTGGCTCGACATGCCGAGCCGCAGCGAATCCCCGTCCCAGACGCGGATTTCCGCCGGCTCGCAGGCGAGCGCGCAGAGCATGACCTGAACGATGATATGGCTGTTCATCGACCTCTTGCTTCCGCCCTCCCATCGCTTCGCGCTTGACTCTCGAACGCAGACGTTAGAACAAATAGGGAACATGATGCAAGCCCGGAACCCGGAGGTCAAGGACGAACGTGCGGCCCCAGCCCGCTATCGACGCTTTGCGCGCGCAGATCGAGAAGATCGAAGGCCATCGCCGGCGCGTCAAATCGGTGCTGCCCTTCGGGCTCGCCGCCGTCGATTCACGCCTGCCGGGCGGCGGGCTGGCGCGCGGCGCGCTGCATGAGATCGCCGGCGGCGGCCATGGCGTCATAGACGGCGCGGCCGCTGCTCTCTTTGCGGCCGGGATCGCTGCGCGCACCAAGGGCCGTGTGCTCTGGTGCATCACCAAGCCCGACATCTTCGCGCCGGCCGTTGCCCAGGCAGGGCTTGAAGCCGACCGCGTGATCTATATCGAGGCGGGCGACCAGAACAGCGTGCTGGCCTGCATGGAAGAAGGCTTGCGCCACGGCGCCCTGGGGGCCGTGGTCGGCGAGGTCGCGCATCTGTCCATGAACGCCTCGCGCCGGCTGATGTTCGCCGCCGAAGGCACCGGAACCATCGGCCTGGCGCTGCGCCGCTGGCGCCGTCAGGCCGACTCCATGGATTTCGGGCAGCCGACAGCCGCCGCCACCCGCTGGCGCGTCTCGGTGCTGCCCTCCACCCCCTTGCCGGTCTCCGGCGTCGGCCGCCCTCGCTGGCTGGTCGAGCTGATCCGGGCACGAGCCGGCGAAAGTGCTGATTTCGAGTTGGAAGCGTGCAATGCGAAGGGTTTTCTCTCTCTGCCTGCCGGACTGGCCCACGGACCGGCTGCGGCGCATGGCCGGCGACAAGGCGCCGCCCGCTGACGCCCCGCTGATCGTGGTCGGCCGCGAAGGAAGCAAGCGGTTGGTGACGGCGGCAGACGCGGCAGCGGTCGCGCTCGGCGTGCGCGTCGGCATGCCCGCCGCCAAGGCGCAGGCGCTGGTCGCGGGCCTGACGATCCGCGACGCCGATCCGGTCGGCGATGCCGAGGCGCTGGAGCGCCTCGCGCTCTGGGTGCTTCAGCGCATCGCCCCGATCGTCGCGGCCGATCATCCCGACGGCATCGTCATCGACACGACCGGGGCCGACCATCTCCACGGCGGCGAAGCCGCCATGCTCGACGGTCTGCTCGGCCGGCTCGCCATGTCCGGTATCACAGCACAGGCCGCCATCGCCGACACCTGGGGCGCGGCCCACGCGCTCGCCCGCTTCGCCGCGCGGCCCACCGTCATCGCCCCACCGGGACACGATGCCTCGGTCATCGCATCGCTGCCCATCGAGGCGCTGCGCCTGCCCGCAGCCATGCCGGGCGAGCTGCGCATGCTCGGCTTCGAGCGTATCGGCGACCTTCTCGGCCAGCCGCGCGCACCGCTGGCGCTCCGCTTCGGCCCCGAGATCGGCCGCCGGCTCGACGAGGCCCTGGGCCGCTCGGCCGAGCCGATCGAGCCTATCCGGCCCGATGAGCTGGTGGAGGCGCGCCGCGTCTTCGCCGAGCCGATCTCGGCGGCCGAGACCATCGCCCGCTATACGGCCAAGCTGGTCGTGGCGCTTTGCGCGGCCCTTGAGGAAAAAGGCCAGGGCGCGCGCCGCCTCGACCTCATCTGCCAGCGCGTCGACAGCCGCGCCCAGGCTGTCCGCATCGGCATGGCCAAGCCGATCCGCGACGCCAAGCGCATCACGCGGCTGCTCTGCGACAAGATCGAAACCATCGACCCCGGTTTCGGCATCGAGACGATGACGCTCTGCGCCACCATCGCCGAGCCGCTCGGCTCCCGCCAGTCCGTCACCTCGCTGATCGAGGAGGCGGAACCCGACATCTCCGATTTGATCGACACGCTGGCCAACCGTGTCGGCGAGCGCGCCATCTATCGCGCCGCGCCCGTCGCCAGCGACGTGCCTGAGCGGTCCGTCTGCCGCATCCCGGCCCTCGCCCCCGATACTGGCGCCGGCTGGCCTGACGCCTGGCCGCGCCCGGCGCGGCTGCTGCTGCGCCCCGAGCCGGTCGAGACCATCGCGCTCCTGCCCGACCATCCGCCCGTCTCCTTCACATGGCGCGGCGTGCGCCGGCGCGTGAAGCGGGCCGACGGGCCGGAGCGCGTCTTCGGAGAATGGTGGAAGCGTGACGCCGAACTATCTGCCGTAAGAGACTATTTTCGGGTCGAGGACGATGCCGGCGAACGCTATTGGCTCTATCGCGCCGGTGACGGCGAGGACGCCGCCACCGGCTCGCAACGCTGGTTCATCCATGGGGTGTTCGGATGACCGGACCGCGCTACGCCGAGCTTCAGGTGACGAGCTATTTCAGCTTCCTGCGCGGGGCATCGAGCCCCGACGAGCTGTTCGCCCAGGCGGCGAACCTCGGCATCGAGGCGCTCGGCATCGTCGATCGCAATTCGCTGGCCGGCATCGTGCGGGCGTGGGAAGCGGCCAAGGCGACCGGCATCCGGCTCGTCGTCGGCTGTCGCCTCGACCTCGCGGACGGCATGTCGGTCCTCGTCTATCCGACCGATCGCGCCGCCTATGGCCGCTTGTGCGGGCTGCTCTCGCTCGGCAAGGGTCGGGCCGGAAAGGCGAAGTGCCATCTGGAGTGGAACGACCTCGTGGCCTATGGCGAAGGGCTGCTCGCCATCCTCGTGCCGGATACCGCCGACGAGACCTGCGCGCTGCATCTGCGGCGGCTGCGCGAGGCGTTCGGCGAACGCGCCTACCTTTCCCTCTCGCTCCGACGCCGGCCCAACGACCAGATGCGCCTTTACGAATTGTCGGCGCTCGCCGCGCGGATGAAGGTCGCCACCGTCGTCACCAACGATGTCCTCTTCCACACGCCAGACCGGCGCATCCTTCAGGACGTGGTGACGGCGATCCGGCACAACACGACGATCGACGCGCTCGGCTTCCGCCGCGAGCGCCATGCCGACCGCTACCTCAAGCCGCCCGAGGAAATGGAGAGGCTTTTCGGCCGCTACCCGGAGGCGCTCGCCCGCACCGCCGAAATCGTCGAGCGATGCCGCTTCAGCCTCGACGAGCTGGTCTATCAATACCCGGAAGAACGCGACGATCCTGCGCTGACCCCACAACAGACGCTGGAGCGCCTGACCTGGGAGGGCGCGGCGGGCCGCTACCCCGACGGCCTGCCGGCCGGCGTGCGGGCCGCGCTGGAACACGAGCTGCGCCTGATCGAGCGGCTCGACTACGCCCCCTATTTCCTGACCGTCAATTCCATCGTCCGCTACGCGCGCTCGCAGGGCATCTTGTGCCAGGGCCGCGGCTCGGCCGCCAACAGCGCCGTATGCTTCGTCCTCGGCATCACCTCGATCGACCCTGACCGCAATTCGCTCCTCTTCGAGCGGTTCGTCTCCGAGGAGCGGCGCGAGCCGCCCGACATCGACGTCGATTTTGAACACGAGCGGCGGGAGGAGGTCATCCAATGGATCTACGAGACCTATGGCCGGGACCGCGCGGCGCTCTGCGCCACCGTCATCCGTTACAGGGCCAAGGGCGCGCTGAGGGACGTGGGCAAGGCGTTCGGGCTTCCCGAAGACCTCATCAAGACGCTTTCCACCCAGGTCTGGGGCTGGTCCGAGCAGGAGATCGGGCCGCAGCATGTCGATGCGCTCAACCTCAACATGGCAGACCGACGGCTGCGCCTCACGCTGGAATTGACCTCCCAATTGATCGGCTTCCCGCGCCATCTGAGCCAGCATCCCGGCGGCTTCGTGCTGACGCGCGACCGCCTCGACTCCCTCGTCCCGATCGAGCCCGCCACGATGGAAAAGAGGCAAGTCGTGGAATGGGACAAAGACGACGTCGACGCGCTCAAAATGATGAAGGTGGACGTCCTCGGCTTAGGGATGTTGAGCTGCATGCGCCGCGCGCTCGACCTGCTCGCCGATCACAAGGGCGTCGCTCACGACCTCGCCTCGATCCCGGCCGAAGACCCGCGCACCTACGCGATGATCCGCAAGGCGGACACTTTGGGGACGTTTCAGATCGAGAGCCGGGCACAGATGTCGATGCTGCCGCGCCTGAAACCCCGCACCTATTACGACCTGGTGGTGCAGGTCGCCATCGTCCGGCCTGGGCCGATCCAGGGCGATATGGTCCATCCCTATCTGCGCCGACGCGAGGGCATCGAGCCGGTCCACTATCCCAAGCCCGAGCTGGAGGCGGTCCTGGGAAAAACCCTCGGCGTGCCGCTTTTTCAGGAGCAGGCCATGCGGGTCGCCATCGAGTGCGCGGGCTTCACGCCGGGCGAGGCCGACCAGCTCCGCAGGAGCATGGCGACTTTCAAGCATACTGGCGGGGTCTCGAAATTCCGCGACAAGCTCATCGCCGGCATGATCGACAATGGCTACGATGCCGACTTCGCCGCCGCGACCTTCAGGCAGCTCGAAGGCTTCGGCTCTTACGGCTTTCCTGAAAGTCACGCAGCCAGCTTTGCGCTTCTGGCCTATGCGTCGGCCTGGCTCAAATGCTGGCATCCCGACGTCTTCTGCGCCGCGCTGGTCAATTCGCAGCCGATGGGATTTTACGCCGTGGCGCAGATCGTCAGGGACGCCCGCACCCACGGCGTCGAGGTCCGGCCGGTCTGTATCAATCGCTCACGATGGGACTGCACGCTGGAGCCCACCGACGACGAAACCCGCTTCGCCGTTCGTCTCGGCATGCGCCAGGTCAAGGGCCTCGCCAACCGCGACGCCGCAGCCATCGTCGCGGCGCGCGAGGATCGGCCCTTCGCCTCCATCGACGATCTCTGGCGGCGGGCCGGCGTCCCGGTCGGCGCACTGTCGCGGCTGGCCGAGGCCGACGCCTTCCTGCCCGCCTTCGGTCTCGGCCGGCGTGAGGCGCTCTGGGCGATCCGCCCCTTGCGCGAGGAGCCCCTGCCCCTTTTCGCGGCCGCCGCTGCCCGCGAAGCGGAGCCTTTGCCGGAGGCGATCGAGCCAGCCGTCGCGCTCAGGCCGATGGTCGAGGGCCGCGAAGTGGTGGAGGACTATGGGCACGTCGGCCTGACGCTGCGCGCCCATCCGGTCTCCTTCCTGCGCGCGGACCTGACACGACGGCGCATGGTCTCCTGCGCCGAGACCATGGCGGCGCGGGACCGGCGCTGGCTGGAGACCGCCGGCGTCGTTCTCGTGCGCCAGCGGCCGGGCTCGGCCAAGGGCGTGTTGTTCGCCACCATCGAGGACGAGACCGGCATCGCCAATGTGGTCTGCTGGGCCAAGACCTTCGAGAAATACCGCCGCGTGCTCCTGTCCTCGGGCATGCTCGGCATCCGCGGCCGGGTGCAGCGCGAGGGCGAGGTGGTGCATCTGGTCGCCCACCACCTGACCGACCTCACGCCGCTGCTGGCTTCGGTCGGCCATCGCGACGCTCCGTTCCCCCTTCCGCACGGACGCGGCGACGAGCTGCACCATGGCAGCCCGCGCCCAGATCACCGCAGCGAGGCCAAGGTTCCGGCCCCGCGCAATCTCGGCGACAGCTATGACCACATCAGGGAAATCCGCGTCCCGACGCGGGATTTCCGGTGAGCGAGGGACCTCATCCCCACCTATCCGTCCGATCGCCCCGGCACGCGGACCGGGGCAGGCAGGATCGCTTGAAGCCGGGCAATCCGGTCCAATGTGCCCGCCTCGGTCTCGTCGCTGTCCCAAGCGAACCGGCCGCGAGCCAAGCCAGCCGAACTCCCTGCGGGAAGCGTGGTGCTCGTCACCGTGATCCACGGCCATTCCGCGCCTGGGCTGGCATAGAGACCGACGAAATCGTCGATGTCGACGGCGCCGGTCACGGCCGCGTCGGGGCCGGCGCGAAAATCAAGCGCCCCGCCCTTGGTCGGAACGGGCCGCGACAGCGCATCGAGCAGGGCCTGGCGCTCCCGCGGAGAGCAGACGAACCACACCTTATAGGACTCGTTGCCGGCCGGCCGCCGAAACACGTCCGGCCACCGCCCCACGAGCAGATCCGGCATCCCTCGCAGGAACCCCGGGTACCAGACCGTCGGGAGCCAGCTCGCCAGCGGCGCTTGCAAGTCGATCATCGCTCCCCCTGTTCAATTCCGACATCCGATCCGTGGCGCCCGTCATCGCGGACCTGCGGCGATGCGCAACGGAAGCCTATACCTGATGCCCCTCAGCGTTCGGGCCGCCATGCCGCCGCCTCGCGGCTCAGCTCCTGATCCGCAAGCGGATCGAGCGGCGCGTCGGGATGGATGCGGCCACGGCCGATCTCCCGATCGAAGCGCGATGTGTAGATTGCGCCTCCCGCAATGTCCGACGTCATCCGCGCCGCCATACGCTGGCCGGCGAGATCGTCGCGCCGCAGCAATGTCCGAAATGCCGCAACGGCCTCTTCGGGATCGTGCGTCAGCAGGCGCTCGGAGACCTCCCCCTCATGGGGGAACTCGTGGGACCGCAGATAGACCCGCCACACCATCCCGCATCCTCCCGTTCAGTTCTCGGACCATGGTTGCAGGCACGGCACGGTCTCGACCTTGCGATATTTGCCGGGCAAGCGGAGCTGCTGTCCCCGGCGCGTCCACACCACGACCCAGAAGCCGCCGCCCTGGTCCTCCTCGGGAATGAGCCGGTCGGTCTGTTCCTTGGACAGATGCAGGCAATAGGGATTGTCCGACTTGTCCTCGAACAGAAGCTCAAGCGCGTCGTCGCGCCCGGCTTCCTCCCATCGACCGCGCGAGACGATGACGTATTTGGCGGACTTCATCTCCCGAACCGAACCCGCCTGGGCGTCGGGCACCAGGAGGCGCGCCGCCCCGGCGTTCCAGCTCAGATAGAAATAGCCGCGCCGGGCCATTTCGCTGTCCCAGAAATTCGTCTCGACGATCTTCTGGCCCTGGTTGTCGATCCTCAGCACCCCGGCCCCCCTAGTCCACGCCCTTGCGCACCGTCTCGACCGACAGCGACCCGGCCGGAAGCGGCTTGAGCAAATCCGCCTGCGGCTTCGTCAGCCAGATCCACGCCGCCCAATCCTCGGGCCGCACCACCACGATCTGCCGGTCATGGTAAGGCTTCACGTCAGGACCGGGCTCGGTCGTCAGCATGGCGAAGGCCATCGGGTGATTGCCCTTGGCCTCGCGCCAGATGCCGGCGATCGCCATGAAGGGCGCATCATTCAGCGCGAAGCGGTGCTTGGTCTTCGGATATTTCGTGCCGGTGAACTCGAAAAAGCCCGAGGCCGGAATGAGGCATCGCAGGGTTTTCGAGAAGTCGCGGCCGTCCGAGCGAAAGTTGAAGACCGGGCCGCGCTTGGGCTGGTCAGACGGCAGCCCGAAATTCATCGGGGCCAGCTCCATCAGATTGTCGCGGGCGCGCATCACCGGCCCCATCTGATTGATGCGGATCTCGTCGAATTGAGGAAGGTCGAGCTCGGACTGCTGCGTCGGGATGCCAAGCTCAAGAGCCTGCATCATCCGCACATATTCTTCCCATTTCACATGCTGTTCGTAGGCGTTGCACATGAACGCGATGATAGACGGAAAGTGCAGTGATTTCGAGGCGCCTGCGCCGGTAAAGGAAGCGGATTTACCAGAGCGGGACGGAAAACCGGAAAGGCGTATTGCCGCAAATGTGGTTCGGCGGCTTTGCGTGGTGGGGGAAAGCCTTCCCCCTGGTCGGCACTTCGTTGCCGACGCACCCCCTTCTGCGGGGGAACCCCCCGCAACGCCCCCTTTGAGAAGATACCGGACAGCAATATTCTAAGGCGCGGGCGTGTCCGGGGAATCACAAGCCGGCAAGCCGAGGCTGAGTTGCTTGCCTAGAGTTGTCGCAGGTTTCAGGATTTTTGCGACAGTGTCAGGAGATTGGCGTCGCGTGCAAGCCGCCACTTGCCATCGGATTCTTTGCGCAAAAGTGTGAGCGTGTATCCTGATCGACGGATGGGAGCGCCGGCGGACGGGGTAGCGGTCATCTCGATACGATTGCGAGTAAACGCCCAGTTCCCGAGAATCTGTAGTTCGATGATTTCGTTTGTGCCTTCTACCCTGGTGTCGCCCATGCTTTCGGACGCCGCAGCGAAAGCCTCTTTTCCAAACGGCTCCTGTCCCGGCACCATGAAGACCACATCGTCGGTCATCAATGAAAGGACGGTTGCAAGATCGCCCACTTTGCTCGCTGCCATCCAAGTTTCAACGACTTGTCGGATCGCCTTTCCGTCATCGGTCATCTTGTGAATTCCTCCACGGCTCAATTCCTCTTACGGTATACTATTACGCCGATGCTGGCACCGGCACTGTGATGCTGCAATGCTGCTCCGTCCGGTCTGTCTCGCCGCCTCTGTCGCAAAAATCCTAAAATCTGAAACAGATCGGACGCCCCTGAAAATCAGGGATTTTCGTGTCGCACGTCTTTGTCGCAAGCGGCGGCAGTTCCGCTACATGATTTACGACAGGGACGTCGTGGGCGAAGGATCGGCTTCGTTCCACCCGCATGGCTGTATAATACGTAGATTACGAGAAAGCCTTCTCCCTTGCCGGCACTGCGTTGCCCGCGCACCCGCTTCTGCGGGGAGACCCTGCAATGTCCCGTTTAGAGTAAGAGTGCGGATGGGGTTTGCCGTGACGGGTTGAAAGCCGGAGGAGAGTCCGACGGCGCCCGTCGCGGAGAACCGCGATGTCCAGACACGACCGCATGCCACGTCCGGCCAGGGACCGGGCCAATCTCTACGACGACATCACCGGCAAGATCATCGCCGATCTCGAGGCGGGCCGCTTCCCATGGGTCCAGCCCTGGGGAACGCCGGCGGCCGGCGCGCCGCTCGCCATGCCGCAGAACGCCGCCACCGGCCGGCGCTATTCGGGGATCAATGTCCTGATCCTCTGGGGCGCCGTCATCGAGCGCGGCTTTCCGGGCCAGAGCTGGCTCACCTTCCGCCAGGCGCTGTCGCTCGGCGGCAACGTGATAAAAGGCGAGCGCGGCACCACCGTCGTCTATGCCGACCGCTTCACGCCCGAGGATGAGAAGCGCCGTGCCCGCGAGAGCGGCGAGGAACCGGGGAAAATCCCCTTCCTGAAGCGGTTCACCGTCTTCAACGCGGCCCAATGCGAGGGACTGCCCGAGCAGATCGCCGCCGTAGGGCCGCCGCCCCCTCCCGGCCTGATCGAGCCGACGGTCGAGGCGCTGATCCGGGCGACCGGCATCGACTTCCGCATCGGCGGCAACCGCGCATTCTACATCCCGGCGCAGGATTACGTGATGGTGCCGCCGCCGCACGCCTTCCACGAGCCGATCAACTGGCATCGGACGGCCCTGCACGAGATGGGCCATTATGCCGTAAGTTGGATTATGCCGCATGGCCGACCCAAGAGACTGTTGTGCCTGGGTCCGGCCCATGCGGCAGTTCGGCATAAATCAGAGAGTTTCGAGGAACGCGAACCGGCAGAATTCACGAGACATCGGGATCGTAGTTGTAGGCTCAAACCGCACCAGTTGAGGCGGCACAGCGCGTAAGGCCGTCGTAGCTATCCACAAGCTCAATAGAGCCAAAGCGCTGTCGGCAGATTGCCCGACACTTGGAGATATTCGAGCCCTTCGATGAGCGGATAGATCGCCAGAAAGAACAGGCAATCGACGAAGGTGCGGCGCAAGGTAGCGGGTGAGAAGGTCGGCTCGATCTGGTCTCGATAAAGAGACAGCTTTGGCCAGATCATGGGGGTACGCACGGCGTAAGAACGATAGGCGGCGCCGAACACCGAATGGAGGTAAGTCGCCTCCTTGCTGGCGGTGTGAGCAAGGATCGCATAGCTCAGCGTACCGAGCACCAGAGCGATGATGATCGATCCGAAAACGAGGCCAATGCCGATCGCACCGATTGTCGAGAATAGATACAGCGGGTTCCTTGTGATCGAATAGGGGCCACTGGTAACGAGCTCCGCGTTCTTACGTGACCCGATGTAAAGTATGCTCCAGAGGCGGCCAAACACGGCGACGAGGATGAGCGCCACACCAATGGTCTCGACGAATTCGTGGGCCATCGAGGTTTCGACAATTGCCGGCCGCGAAAAAACGACGAGCAGCAGGCAGGCTGCAGCGCCCGATTGTAGCATCCAGATTCTTCGCCGTTGATTAGCTGGGCGGATCTCGTGGTCGTGGTGGGATGCCTGTGTCATCTGCCGATTGCTCGTTTCGTAGTTAGTTACTGGGTCATTCGTGCTCGACGCTAGCGGCCCTGCACGTCGAGGAAAGTGGTGTGCTTCTTCATGTAGCGCAGTCCGAGATAGATGATGCCGCCACCGATGAATGTCGCGATCCAGACGGGATCGTAGAGAATGTGGCCCTGGAAAAGGATGTCGCCGAATGCCTCGATGGCGACGAAAGCGGCAATGATGGCGAAAAAACCCGAATATTCCCGCCGCAGCACGTTCCGGATTGAAAACGATAGCTCCGGCTGCCGCCAGCCGGTCAGTCGCGGAAAAAAGGCGGGCACGCGGTCCGCCCAGACTTGGTACTCATCGCCGAACTTATCGGCAAGAAAAGCCTCTTCGGTTGCGATGATGCGTTCCAAGTAGATCACCAGGAACAACGCCATGATGATGACGAAGTAGATGCCTTGGGTGAAGAGCGCGATTGCCATGTAAATGACGGCGTTGCCGAAATAGAGCGGATTCCGCGTAAGGGAGTACATGCCCGTCGTGTTAAGCGTGTCTGCTACCTGTTCCCTTGTATTGCGACCGGAGGTTCCCCTGGGGGCATAGGCGACGGTTACTGCCCGGATCGCCAAGCCGGCGAAGGCCAGTGCCACGCATATCCCTTCGTAGATGAAGTCCGGCCATTCGCCAAAGTAGAATTCGACCGGTTCGCCGCGACGTAGGGTCATGAAAGCTATAGGAACGGTTGCCAGCAGCACGTAGCTGCGCCAGCGAAAGAGCCAGTGCCCCTGACGGACAATTGTGTCTCTGATCAACTCGAAGCTCCCCAATGCGGATAATAACTGCAAGCGCCTCAGTTGTGGCAATTTTGCGGCAAATCCGTTGGCGCTGAAGTACCTTACATCGAAGTGGCAGCGAGGCCGGACGAGCGTAAACGCGGATAGAGCCCAAGATAGGGTTGGAACCTGCCGCAAGACTGGTCAAAAGTTATGGCTTTGGCGTGAAGGTTGTTGCTCCAACAACATGGAGCACAAGCAATGGAATCGTCCGACCAGCCTACTTGCGTCGATCCGTACATCGCATCGTTCGAAGAAAGTCTTTCAGCCAGGAATTACAAACCAGCCACGCTGAACAACTATCGTTGCCTGCTTCGGCGGTTCGGCCGCTTGCTCGACGCCGAGGGAGTTGCGCCGTCGGCGTTGACGCCAGACCTTGCCGTCGAAGTGGGGCAGCGGTTGCCGGCCACGCCAAAGAGCCAGGTGAAGATCCCCAATCTTGCGAGGCTGTTCGTCACGCACCTGATTGAAATAGGCGTTGCGACACGACCGCCACTAACACCTGCGCAAGCTGAACGCGCCGATCTGCTGGGTGACTTCGAAACCTATCTCGTCCGGCAGCGAGGTCTCAGCCCACGCACGATCTATCATGTGCTCCGGTTCGCGGACCGCTTCCTCGATCATCGCTTCGGCGAGAACCGGCTCGATCTGCCAGCGCTGAATGCTCAGGATATCGCAGCGTTCATGGAGTACCTTGTGACGCGCAAGCGTCCGTTCCGCGACAAGACACCGGCCACGCATCTGCGCAGCTTCTTCCAGTATCTGTTCGCTCAGGGCCTCACGACGACCAACCTGTCGCTCTGCGTCCCTCGGGCGCACAAGCCCTGGGGCGCGAGGCTCCCCCGATACCTGTCGCCTGATGAGGTCGAGGCCGTGGTGGCCTCGGTGCGCCACAATCCGCGGCGCGGGGCCCGGGACTACGCCATGTTGCTGTTGATGGCCCGTCTCGGCCTGCGTGCACCGGAGATCATCGCGATCCAGTTAGATGATATAGACTGGCGCGCCGGCGAACTGATGGTTCGTGGGAAAGGCCAGCAACATGATCGTCTACCTATCCCGCCGGACGTCGGCGAAGCGATCAGCGAATATCTGCGCGAGGATCGCTCCTCCGCAACCACGCGCGCGCTGTTCGTGACGCATCGAGCGCCCAATCGCCCGTTCAAGGACAGCCAAGTCATCAACGCCATATTGAAGGAGGCATTCGCGGCGACGGGTGTGAAGCCGCCAACCCCCTACGTCGGATCGCATGTTCTGCGGCACAGCCTGGCAACGAACATGGTTCGCGCTGGTGCCTCGCTGGAAGAGATCGGCGATCTGCTGCGACATCGGTCGCGGGCGACGACGATGATCTACGCAAAGCTCGACACGGACGGTCTGCGTTCCATTGCCCAGCCCTGGCCGGTCGCGGAGGTGGCACGATGAGCTTCCTCACCGAAATGGAACGATACCTCACCATCAGGCGGCAGCTCGGCGCCGACCTGAGCACCGATGAACGGATATTGCGCCGCTTCGTCACGTTTGCCGACCGAGATAGAGCGCAGCACATCAGCACAAGCCTTGTCATGCGTTGGCTCGAAAGCCTGCCTCTCGCCAGCGCCGGAACCAGGGCGACGCGCTTCAGGGTCGCCCGCCAGTTTGCCGAATGGTTGCACGGTCTGGACCCCAGGCATGAGGCACCTCCGCGGGGAATGGTGCCGGGCCGTGTTCAGCGTTCTCACCCCTATATCTACAGCGATGCCGAAATCGTTACGATCATCGAGCATGCGCGAATGCTGCCTTCCGTCTATGGCCTTCGCGGCCTGACCTGTTCGACGCTGTTCGGCCTGATCGCTGTGACCGGGCTTCGGATCAGCGAAGCTCTTGCTCTTGACCTTGCCGACCTTGATGTTGAACCCGGCGTGCTTCGCATCCGGCAGGGCAAGCTCGGCAAGGAACGGCTGCTGCCGCTGGACCCGAGTGTTGTGCATCGGCTGCAAAGCTACGGTCGCGAGCGGGATCGACTGCTTGGCCGCCGACCAGAGGCATTCTTCGTGACCTGTGAGGGGCGACGCTTTGGCGATTGCAGTGCACGCTACAACTTCGCGCATGTCTGCCAGCAGATCGGATTGCGAGAACCGCAGCTCTATCTCCGGCACGGTCGTGGACCGCGTATCCACGATCTTCGCCACACCTTCGCGGTGCGCACCATGCTGAGTTGGTACCGATCGGGCAAGGACGTCGGCCGCGAAATGATCAAGCTCACGACATGGCTCGGTCATGCGAACCCCGCTCACACATACTGGTATCTGGAAGCAGTCCCGGAGCTGCTGGAACTGGCTTCTGCCCGAATAACCGGCTCAGCGGCGGAGGTGGAAGTCCGATGAAGACGAGCAACTTCTCCGCCCTGATCCAGCGCTTCTTCACCGATCGGCTCTGCACCCAGATGGAGGCAAGCCGTCATACCATCGCCGGTTATCGCGACACGTTCCGGCTGCTGATCCAGTACGCGAGCGCGCGCTATGGAAACCCTACAAGGACACGTCGCGCAAGCGCGCGGCGTTCCACCGCAAGCAGCGCCTCGAACGCGAGGCGCTGCCCCTCTTCGCCGACCAGATCGCCGACGGCCAGCATGACGTCGACGCGGAAATGGCCCGTCGCGCCGTCTGGTGGGACGAGGCCGAGCGCGAACGGCGCCGGATGCGGGCGGCCACCTGGCGCAAGGCCCGCGCGCGCCTCTTCGCGCTGCCCGACGCGCTCAGGCGCACCGTGCGCGAGATCTGGCGGACCTGCCCCTATCCGGCCGATCCGGGCTATTTCGCCGACCTCCTGCACCAGATCGACGTCGGCCGCGTCGATCCGCACCGGCCACCCTGGAAATTCCACCCGGAACTGAAGGCGCGGATCACGCCGGACCCGTCCAGCTTCGATGCGGCTTTCCGCCAGATCGGCCACCGCAAGGTCGGCGGCGGGCCGAAGACCACCGAGGCCGACGAGTTGCTGTTCTGCGGCAATCTCGGCGCCGGCATCCTCTTCCTGCGCTCGCGCGTCCGTCTCATCGAGCGGCACGAGAGCTTCTACACCTCGTCCAACCACCGCCTGCGCGACTCCAAGGTCGGCAGCGGTGGTCATTTCGTGGAGATCGAGGTGACGGGCGATTGCCCGGACGCCGATCTCGCCACGATCCAGCGTATCGCCCAGGCGGCCGACACGCGGCCCGTCGTGGTCCGCCGCGCGGTGCGGCCAGGCCGGGCAAATATCGGGAGGGCGGTGTGATGGTTCCGCATCCCCATCCCCGGCGCCTGCTCATCCTCGCCTGCTCGGCGACTAAGCGCGACGGCGAAACCTACATGCCGGCGATCGAACGCTATGACGGTCCCTTGTGGCGCACGCTGCGCGCCACCGATCCCGACAACCGGCTTGCGCGGGTCGCCTTCCTGTCGGCCCGTCTCGGCTTTCGCGCCGCCGATGCACCGATCAAGACCTACGACGCGCGCATGACCCCGGAACTTGCGGAGCGCATGAAGGCCGGCGGTCTCGGCACCCGCTGGCCGCGCCCGGCGACCCGACGGAACGTCATGCCGGAAGGTGAGCATCCCGGCATGCACATCGCCCCGCTTTGTGATTGGCGCAGGCAGCCTTTCGTGGATGTCGCCCTGGTCGGCGGCCAGTTCTACATCGACGTGATGCGGCATTTCGTCGGTCTGTTCCGCCAAGGCGGATATGTCGCCGCCGAGGCCACGATCACCGAGATCAACGGCCCTATCGGCCGCATGCGTCAGGAACTTCGACGCTGGCTGCTGGCGGCCTCGGCCGGGGAGGTTCGCCATGACTGACCGCCGGCCTCCGTCCGGGCACAATGGCGGGCCGCCGCTCGACGATCCCGCGCCCGACCGGCCGGGCCGATGCCGCGACTGCCGCCATTGGCAGCCGCCGCCGGAGAACCTCGAACGCGACTACGAAGCGTTCCGGCTCGGCCTTTCGCGTCGCCGCGTCAAGCGGCCGGCGGGCTTCTGCGACCGTGTGCTGCTCGACCATGCCAAGATTCCCGCCTTCTCGGCGACGGCGGGGAATTTCAGTTGCCGCAACTTCGAGCCCGCGCCGCCGAAGCCGCCGCCAAAGGGGGGTGGCTTCGTCACCATCTGGAGCGGCAACCGCATCCTCTGGAAAGGCCCCGAGGACGAGATACCGCCGCGGTTCCGGGGCGACGATCCCGATCCCGACGCCTCCTGACGGCCTTCCCCGCCCGCTCGCCTCAAATGCCGCCGGCCATGTCGCGCCGGCGGCCCATCACGATGGAGATTACCATGATGACCCGCGACGCGCTGCGCGCCGCCCTGGCGCGCATGGAAGACGCGCTTGCCGAGACCCGGCGCAACATCGCCGGCGTGGAACGCCGGATGCGCGACCACGCCGAGGGCGAGACGATTCGCAGGCGCCCGAAAGCGCGACACTATCATCGCCGGATGAGCCGATGGACCGGCGCGGACGAGGCCGAATACCAGCGCATCCTCGAAATCCTGGCCGGCGTCACCTTCGCCGAGCTGGCGCGGCTCGACGCCAAGGCAGCGCGGCAGGACCGCGCCATCGAGGCGCTGCGCCGCAAATACGGCGTCAATGAACCTCGGCCGCGCTTCGTGCCGGATTGAATGTCGTTTTCAGGCTGCCCCGGAAGAAAATCCGGGCGAGCGCCCGCAGCCGGTCCACGATCGGGATTCTCGGCTATAGAATGGGCGTCCTCGCTCGAAATCCGCCGCCCCGGCGCGTTGGACGAACTGGAAAGGTCCTCGAACATGCCTGCCCTCGATCACACCCTTGAAACCGCCCGCACGATCGAGGACCACGCGATCCGCTGCGACCGCGAGCCACTGAGCAAAACCCACAATCTGGAGATGCTCCTCCTCGACCTGATCGCCTATGCGCATAAGGAAGGCATCGACTTCGACGAGGTGCTCGACGACGCCCGCACCGTCGCCTATGTCCACATCCCCCGACCCATCCGGGCGCCTGCGGGACGCCATACCGCGCGACAGCCATGGCCGAAATTCGAGGGCGGCCGCACCCTCGAACACTATGTGCAGGACAGGCTGCGATCCGGCCAAAGATACCCCTTCGACACATTCGATTCCGAAGTCGAAGGCGAAGACGGCGCGCTGCCGGAGCCGGGCGATTGGGCCTTGCGCGCGGCGCGCGGCATCATCGCCGACTTCGACGACCGCGGCGCCGAGATGAACGAGGCTTTCCACCCCGAGAAAGTCGCCGAGGAAGATCGCATCGAAATCGTCGACGTCATGGCCGCGATCATGCGTGAGGCGCTCCGACAGGAAGAGGAGGACGCCCCCACGCCGTGAACGATGCCGCTGGTCCTTCGCTGCGCTTCGCCGGAAATCCGGCCTTGTCACGCACGGAATGTCGTTTTTCGGAACCTTCGGCGGTTTTGACGGTTGCGGTTTTCAGCGCAGGAACGACTATAATAGTCGTCGGCGCACATGACCGGAGGTGAAAACAGCCAGGGGGGCTCGCATTGGAAACGGCACCGGACCAACCACAGACCATCCTCGTCGTCGAAGACGACATCCTCATCCGTATCGACATAGCGGACTTCCTGCGCGACTGCGGCTGGCATGTCGCGGAAGCCGGCACGGCCGCCGAGGCGGTTGCCCTGCTCGAATCCGGCGCACCCGTCGATCTCGTCTTTTCCGACATCCAGATGCCCGGACCGATGGACGGCTTCGGCCTCGCGGCCTGGCTGCGCAAGCACCGGCCCGGCATCCGCGTCATCCTCACCTCTGGCGTCATCCAGAAGACCGAAGCCGCCGCGTCGCTCTGCGATGAAGGGCCGATCGGCAAGCCCTACGATCATCAGCGCCTTGCCGAGCGCATCCGCCACCATCTCGGCGCGGCCGCTGGCGGGCCGGCGGGCGCGTAAGCCGGCAGGCGTCGGCGTAGGCGGCGCCGTCCAGAGAAAGAGAGGGGGATGGGATTTTCGTGACGGGTTGATGGTCGAGAGAGTGGCTCTCGGCGCCCGTCGCGGAGAAACCACCATGGCCCGAGCTGCCAAGAAGAAGCCCGTCCTCGAATTGATCGAGTTTTCGCGGGCGCGCGATATTCCCTTCAACCGCATCCATCTGTCGAATGACAATGTGCGCGAGGTCGACGCCGATTTCGGTCTCGATGAGCTTGAGTTCGACGTCGAGCGACGCGAGGATCTGATCCTGGGCATCAATGTCCGCGCGATCCTCGACGCCGACGGCAACGAGACCGGCGATTTCGAGACCCCCGCCGGCGGACGGCGCTATCGCGTCATCGCCCGCCTGGTGGCGAAGGGCCGCTTCCCCGCGGACGGCCTTGTTCCCTGCATCGTCAAGAAGGCCAACGCCAAGACTTCGGCGGTGGACGATTCGCTGGCCGAAAACACGTTCCGGCAGGCGCTGCATCCACTCGACCAGTTCCGCGCCTTCAAGCGGATGGTCGACGGCGGCATGAAGATCGAGGAGGTCGCCAGCGCCTACTTCACCACCGATCGCTATGTCGAGCAGCGCCTGGTGCTCGCCAAGGTCTCGCCCAGGCTGCACGAGGTCTATGCCGCCAACGGCATGACGCTCAAGATGCTGGAGGCGTTCACGGCGCATCCCGATCACGAGCGCCAGGAGCAGGTCTGGGAGGCCGTCAAGCAGACGCACCGCGACGAGCCCTGGCAGATCCGGGACATGCTCACCGAGACCACCGTGCCGTCGTCGGACAAGCGCGCGCGCTTCGTCGGCCTCGATGCCTATCTCGCGGCGGGCGGGCCGGTCCTGCCGCGCTACCTCTTCGACGATGACGAGGACGGTTGGCTGGAGGACGTGAAGCTCCTCGACCGGATGGTCGCCGAGAAGCTGAAGGCCGCCGCCGACGCGATTGCCGCCGAGGGCTGGAAGTGGGTCGCCGCCGATCTCGAACTTCCCTATGGCTACGACCATGACCTGCGCGGCATCGTCGGCACCTTCGCCGAACTGAGTGCGAAGGAACGCCGCCAGCGCGAGAAGCTGCGCGACGAGCAGGAGCGTCTCGAAGCCGAATATGCCGGCCATGAGGAGCTTCCCGACCACATCGACCGACGCCTTGGCGAGATCGAAAAGCAGCTCGATGCCTTCGAGCGCCGCCCGGTCGTCTTCGACCCGGCCGAGATCGCCATCGCCGGCGCCTTCGTCACCGTCGATGAGGACGGCGAGCTTGTCGTCGATCGCGGCTGGGTTCGTCCCGAGGACGAGCCGGTCGAGGCCGTCGAAGCCGGTGACGCGCCGGAGGCCGAGGCCGATGCCAATGACGAGGCGGACACCGAGGCGGAGCCGGAGGCGCAGCGCACGGTCATCACCGTCGGCGGCGAGGCCGACGAGCCCGAGGAAGACGAGAAGGCGGTCAAGCCCCTGCCCGAGCGGCTGGTGATCGAGCTGAGCGCGCATCGCACCATCGCGCTGCGCCACGCCGTCGGCGACAATCCGCGCATCGCCATGACGGCGCTGCTGCACAAGCTGGTCCACGACGCCTTCAAGCGGCAGACGCATGGGGCCGGCCTTCACGTCTCCGTCCGCGAAATATACTGCGGTGAGCAGGGCGTCGATCTCAAGAACGCTCCCTACGCCAAGGCGGTGAACGAGCGGCACGAGAACTGGAAGGCCAGACTGCCGGCCGACGGCGATGAGCTCTGGGACTGGCTCGAGGCGCTCGACGACGACGGCCGCATGGCGCTGCTCGCCCATTGCGTCGCCTTCGGCGTCAACGCGCTCTATGAGCGGCCCAACCCGCTGAGTGCCTCGGGGATCTCCGAAGCGGGCCTTCAGCGCCGCTTGTCGGAAGCCGACCGGCTGGCCATCGTCACCGGGCTCGACATGGCCGAAGCCGGCTTCCGGCCGACCGTGGCGAACTATTTCGGCCGGGTGACGAAGCAGCGCATCCTCGAAGCCGTTGCCGAGGCGTGCGGCGCGAACACCGCCAACCTCTTCGAGCTTCAGAAGAAGGACAAGCTGGGGCTGGCGGCCGCGGCCGAGGAGCGGCTGGCCAATACCGGCTGGCTGCCGGAACCGCTGCGCCTCATCGTCGAGGAGCCGGCGATCGAGCCCGCCGCTGACGCCGGCGAGGCTGACGTCGAGCTGCCCGACTTCCTCGCGGGCGAGGAGGAGACCGACGCGGAATCGGTCATCCCGGCGTTCCTCAAGCGCCGCGACACGGAGGTCGCCGCCGAGCCCGATGCGGACCCCGCGCCGCTCGTCGCCGCCGAATAGCGCGCACCAGCGGGGCGGCTTCGCACGCCCCGCTTCTTTCCCATCCATCGCACGGCCCGGCATCCCGCCGGGCCGTTTCCGTTTCAGGAGACACCTTCCATGTCCGCATCGCTTATCTTCGACATCGCGCCGCTCGGCTCGCTCGTCGCCTATTCGGACGGCACGCCCCGGCCGCCAGCCCGCTTCACCAAGAAGCTCGCCGCCTGGGAGCGCCGCAACGGTCTCGGCCGCCTCGTGCGCAAGGAGCCGGGCCGCGAGCGTCCGACCTATTCGTCTCCGCCCTGCTTCACGCTGCACGAAGGCGACTTCAGCTCGGGCGGCATCGTCCTCGTCACGGTGCCGCGAACCTACGGGATCGACAGCGATCTGCGCTTCCGCGTGGTCGAACGCCCCAGGGTCGGCCAGGTCCGCGTGGTCCAACAGGTCGGCGAAAATGTCGAACTGCTGCATCTCGCCGACAGCCGCGAGGCCGCGGAACTCTGGCTCGCCAAATCGGAACACAGCCGCGCGCGGCTGGAGGAGGTCACGGCCGACGAGGTGGGCGCGGATGCCGTCGAGGGCCGCGCCGCCGCCTGACATTATTTTCCGACCCACCCGGCCCGCCGTCAGCACGGCGAGCCTTTTCGTCTTGAGGAGATCATCATGGCCATTCCCGACCATGCCCGCACCAATTTCAATACGCTGCTGCGCGCCGCAGGCGACGGCAATCTCGCCCTCATGGAGTGCCTGGATGCCGTCACCGGCGAGCATCGCTACGTGCTTTGCGCGGTCGGCCGCGCCGATAACGGCGATGTCGTCATGACACCGTTCGGCCACCTTGCCGACGGCAACCCCTACGACGCCTATCTGCCGCCCGATCCGAACGATCCGAAAGGCCTTCTCCCGAAACCCGATGCGGAGGTGTCGCCATGATTACGGTCGATGAACTCTTCGCCGACGACCGCCGCAACCCTCCCCCGGAGCGATCGCTTCCTTGGCAGGAAACGCGCGGCGGCGTCACCGTCGTCGTGGAGCCGAAACCGCATTGGGCCGAGGATATGACGGCGTTCCGGCTGACCGATCGCGCCTACTGCTACTACGCCGACTGGACCCTGAACGGTCCCCGAGCGCGCTTCTTCCGCCACCCCGAAACGTCCGGCGAGGCCGTGATGGCGAAGGCGCGCGCCATGATCGCGCGTGAGATCGTCGGACGCTGGAGGACCTGATGAAGAGAAAGAGGCCGGGCGGGCGGGGACAGGTTCGGGCGGACATAGAGAGAGCGCCGTCCGGCCTTGTCCCCCTAATCTCTCTGGAGACCAAACGCCATGACGATCGAACTCACCACGCGCCGCCCGGCCACCATCGTTCCCGAAAGCCGCCGCGAGAAGTTCCTGCCGGTCCTGTTCGGCTTCCCGATGATGATCCTGGCCGAAAGCGCCGTCTATGCCTTCATGTCGCGCCTCAGCCCGCGTGACTATGGTGGCGGCTTCTGGAATTTCTACGAGCACCACGGAAAGCCGCTGTTCCTCGCGCCCGCCACGGATCGGCGCTTCCGCATCGAAAGCGACATCACGGAATTTCGCGGCGAGGTGTCGGCCGAAGCGGCCGGCATCATCGCCACGCTCTTCACCTTCTCGCACCTGTCCTTCAAATTCGAGTCCGAACGCCTGTCGGACGGCTACGAGCTGCTGTTTCGCTATTGCGACGGACACCCCGAAGCCTCGGCGATCTTCGCGGCCATCGACTGACCGAAACGAGCGCCCTGCCGCACCGCAGGGCGCTTTTTCCATGCTCGCATGGCCGCCGTTGCCGGCGGCGAGAGGGAGAGAAAGGCCGGTTTGGCCGTGACGGGTAGGAAGGCGGGAGAGAGCTTCCGCCGCCCGTCGCGGAGGCTTTCCCGATGAACCATGACCATCACACCACCTTCAGAAAGATCGGCGATGTCCTCGTCCGGCAGGTCATGCCGGCATTGCATCACGCCGCGAGGTTTCCGCTGCGCGTGAGCTATATCGGCGTGGCCAGCTTCGACGGCTGCGACGAGGCCGACGGCTTCGAGCGCGTCGTCGACATCGGCCTGTTCCCCTCGCCGGAGGAGGCCATGTGCGTCGCCAGCCAGCGCGTCGCGCGCGGCGACATATGCGTCGGCACGGACGCGACGCTGCGCTTCCAACCCCGGTTCGCCACCATCCTCGACCGCGAACACAGCCTGGTTCTCGCCGGCGCGATCCGGGCCGGGATCATCCTCTGGCAACAGCCGGTCGGCTCGAACGCCGAGGCACGCCAGATCGTTGCCGACGCCAGCCGCCTGCGCGGCCGCGCCTTCGCCGCTGAAGACCGCGGCGAGCGTATCTCGGCCCGCGAGTTTCGCTTTTGCGCCGCAATGCTCGAGGCCCGGCTGGTCGATCCCGCCTGGCGCGAGACGGCCGCCGACCTGCTGCGGCTGCCGCAAGCCGCCTGATCTTCATCCCTGTTTCCATCCTTTCCCCGGCCGATAGCCGGTCATTCACCAATGGAGTTTCCCATGCCCAAATTCGTCGTCAGCAAAGGCCACGACGCATTCGCCTATTACGAAACCGTCATCGAGGCCGACACGCCCGACGAGGCGAGAAGCCTCGCGCGGAGCGTCCACTACGATGGCGAATGGCTCGCCACCGGCTACGTGCAGGAGTTCGACGACTACGAGATCGACGAGCATAGCGGCGTTCGCCCGCTCGAAGATGGCGAAATCGTCGAGGCGTTCGTGAGCCTCGCCGTCACCGCCGAGGAACGCGATGCGGCCCTGGCGGGCCTTCGGCTCCTACAGCTCGCCCTCGCACGCGCCGACATGGACCCGGCGCTCAGGAGCATCCTCACCAATGACGGCGCGCATGCCGGCCTTGACCTCGCCAGGATCGACGCCTTGTGCGAACGCATCAACGTCTAGGTGGTCGCCATGTATGCCACCTATCTCCGGCTCGGCGTCCCGGTCTGGGACGGCGAGCGCGCTGTCATCCGCGCCGCTCGCGGAAGGCTCGCACGATCCGCTCTGCGCGACCCCGCCTGGCGGGACGCGCGCAAGCGGTTCTACCGCGAGATGCTCAGCCACCACGCCGATGCCCAGCGGCTGGTGGCGCAGTTCCGCCTCTGACGCCAGCCGCGTCTCCATCCACATCCCTTCCTAGCCCGGCCTCGCGCCGGGCTTTCTCGTTTCAGGAGGCTCCCATGAGCCATTACACCATAGAGACCGCCTATCATCTGCCATGCTACCGGCATCGCACCTATCACGCGAACACCGTCGCAGATGCCTGCCGCCAGGCCGTCGAGGACAAGGACTGGTCCGGCAGCAAGCTCGACCGCGAGTGCATCGGCGAGACCTTCGTTTCGGGCATCTGGCGCGGAGCCGGGGCAGCCTATGCTTCCACCCCGATCCCGGTTCCCTCGCATTTCGAGGAATCCATCCAACGCAGAGCGCGGCAGTTCGAGATCCTGCATGGCCTTCTCAAGATGCTCCTCGCCGATGTCCGGGCCGGCCAGCCGTCCTCCGACGAGTGGATCGAGCGCGCCGCCTCGGCCGTGGCGCGCGGCGAGGCGATCATGGCCGATGCCCGCGATCCGGGCGAGTCTGCGGAGCACGGCTCTCCATCGAGGGAACGGACATGATGTGCTCATCCATGCCGATCTCGCCATCACGGTGCTCGACACCGAGCGCACGGTTCTGCGCGCCGCCGTGAAGCGCGCGCCAGCCTGGATTCGGCGCGACCCACGCCGCCGACCCGCTCGCCGGAGCTTCTTCCGCGAAATGCTGCGCTGCCACGCACGGGCGCAGCGCGGGGCCAGCCCGACCCTGCACTGACCAGATTCCGCCTTCCCCCAAATCCGCCCCGGCCATTGCGCCGGGGTTTCTCGTTTCAGGAGCCCGACATGGCCAATTACTACACCCATTTCTCATGCCTGCTCGACGTCGGCAAGGCGGACAATGCCGCTCGCGCACTCGATCTCTACAACACGCTGTCCGCTGAGAATGCCGCCGAAGATCCGCCCTCGGAAGACTTCGCGCTGTCGATCCAGCCCGAGCATGGCGGCACCAAGCTCTGGATACGCGATGATGTCACCGGCGATCCAGAGCATGTCATCCAGTTCGTCAAGCGTTGCGCTGCCGCCTTCGGCCTCACGGGCAGATGGGGCTTCCAATACGCCTACACATGCTCGCGGCCGCACCCCGACGCCTTTGGCGGTGGCGCGCATGTGCTCGATCTCGCCACCGGCGAGACCGTGGCCTGGACCTATACCGGCGGCTGGCTGGCCGACGTGCTGGCCGGAGGCGATCCCGATGCCTGAGATCATCGAAACCGCCGTCTATCGCTTCGACGAACTTTCCGATCACGCGCGAGACAAGGCCCGCGCTTGGTATCGGGAGGGCGGACTGGACTATGACTGGCACGAGTTCGTCTTCGAGGATTTCCAGCAGATCGCGGAAATCCTCGGCATCCGCTTCAAGACCCGCACCGTCCGCCTGATGGGCGGCGGGACCCGCCAGCAGCCGTGCATCTGGTTCAGCGGGTTCTGGTCACAAGGCGACGGCGCGTGTTTCGAGGGCCGATACGCATATCGGAAATCCGCATCCGCCGCCATTCGCGCCCACGCCCCGCGCGATGCCGAGCTGCATCGTATCGCCGACGGGCTCAAGGCCATCCAGCGCCGCAATTTCTACCAGCTCTATGCCGACATCGACCATCGTGGACATTATTATCACGACGGCTGCATGGAGATCGTCGTGAGACGCGATAGCCCATCCTGGCAGGACATGACCGACGATGCCGAGGAGGCCGTCACCGAGGCGCTGCGCGACCTCGCCCGCTGGCTCTATCGCCAGCTTGAACGGGAATACGAGTTCTTGACCTCGGACGAGTCGGTCGATGAAGTGATCCGCGCCAACCTCTACACTTTCACCGCGTCGGGCGAACGCTTCGGCTGACCCCGCTCAAACTTCCCGCACATCCTCGTAGCCGGCAGCCCTCGCCGCCTTCACGAATTTGCGGTCGAAGCTCGCCATGCCATCGCAATGCGCGGCCTTCCCCAGATGCAGCGCATCGGCGAAATCCATGCCACGCTCGGCAAGGTCGAGCGCGCTCGCCACGACCGCGCCGTCCTCGACGGTGACGGTCGGAAGGCCCGCGAACGATCTCATGGCGCGGGCCACGTCGGTCGGCCGATACTCATAGGTGCTTCGCAGCACCCACTCGACTTCCAGCATCACGGTGACGGAGACGAATACCGCCTCACCGTCGATCAAAGCCCGCGCGCGCGGCGATTGCTTCGGATGATCGTTGGTCAGGTAGCGAATGACGACGTTGGTATCAATCGCCAGCATGTCGCCGCTTCGCTTCGGCCAGGACGCCCGCGTCCATCTCGGCGATCGTCTTCGGCTTGCCCTTGTAGGGCAGCGCGCCGAAGACGTCTTCAGGCCGCGTCTCGGCGAAGGCCGGCGCCGGCTTCAAAAGCACGCCGCCATCCGCTTCCTCGACCGTCAGCTTCGTGCCGGCGCTCCATTCGCGCCGCTGCGGCAACCCGGCCGGCAGGATGATCTGCCCCTTGGTGGAAACCGTCGTGGTCAGTTTTTCGGCACCGGCCATCGGCCTGATCCTTCCCGATGTAAGACGAACGTAAGATAGCGCGTCGCGCACCGCGCTTCAAGGCGTGCCCCTGGAAGGGACAGAGAGCTATCAGGTGAACCGTGCGGCCCCGAGGGAAATCGGATCGCCGGCCGCAGCCGGCGTTGCCCCATCCGCGCCGGCGTCGTCTCGGGCGACCGCGACCATCACCGTGTTCTTGCCCGCGCGCTTGGCCTGGTAAAGCAGCCCGTCGGCGTCCTCCAGATGCAGCGCGCCGTCCTATAGCGCCCCGGCGGGACGATCAGCGCGCCCATGCTGACGGTGACGGCATAGCCCGTCGCTTCAAGGACATGAGATACCCGCTCGTGAATGTGCCGGGCGAGCTGCTTCCCCTCCATGGCCGATGCCGCCTGCAGCACAAGCCCGAACTCATCCCCGCCGATACGGCCGATGCGATCGCTGCGGCGGATTTCCCGCGCCAGCCCGAGCGAGAAGTTCTTCAGCACGGCATCGCCGGCACCGTGACCATGCTCGTCGTTCAACTGCTTGAATCCGTCGAGGTCGAGGACCGCGATCAGCATGGTGGCGTCGGCCGCGCGGTGCCTGGCCAGCATGGCCGCCGCCTCCTGCTCGAAGGCGCTTTTGTTGAGAACGCCGGTCATCTGGTCCCGTTGCGCTGATGCGAGCGTGCGATCATAGAGCCGCCGGAAGCTCAGGACGAAGGCCGCCACGGTCGAATAGGCCAGCGTGCGCGCCGTCGCGCTGCCGACCAGCGACAGAAACTCCGGCGTGCCATAGCTCAGCTCCACCTTGAGAAAGAGGAGCGCGATGGTTGCCGCCGTCACGGTGACGGCATGAACCGGCCGCAGCGTCCAGCAGGCGAGCGCAACCGGGACAACATAGAGCGTCCGAAAATTGGCCGACGCAGCGACGCTCGACAGATCGAGCATGGTCACGGCGACGATCGAGCCGACGACGATCATCCATTTCTGCCAGCTCTCGCAGCGGATCAGCCATAGCGCGGCGGCCTCGAAAGCGTCTATCGCCGCGTCGAGCTTGCCTGGCGCGCGGTCGCCCTTTTCCGGTGTCACATCACGCTCCTCCGTCGGGACCGGGTTCGAGTGCTGTTCGGCGCATCACACCAAAGGCAGCTATAATAGCCGGAGTTTGCTGAACATCCGGTAAAACCGTCCTGCGAAATTTGACACTGGCACCCCGCGGAAAGCGTGGGCCGGGTTCGGGATGGGCCGGTCGCTGCGCGGCATCGCGCGGCTTTGGAAACCTCGTTCGTCGGCAGAGGGAGAGAAAGGCCGGGAAGGATTCGAGCCTGCGCGGTCGAGAGAGAGCGCGGCGCGGGCTCGATCCTGTTCCGCTCTCCCGAGGTTCCCACCATGTCCATGATTTCCGCATCCGCGGCGGCGTCCGCCGCCGCTTCGCTTCCGCTCGGCCACGACAACGACACCGCCGCCAACGTCTTCGCGGCCGCCGGCCTGATGCTACCCCACCTCGAACGTGGCCAGCGGATCGACGCCGCCATGCTGCGCGGCGCGATGGAGACCGCCTTCGGCGCCTCCGACGCCGCCGGGGCATGGGACTGGAAAACGGCCTACGAGGCGTGCGAGGCCGCCACCGTCCTGTTCCTGCGCAAATACGGAAAGACGCTTTTGCGCAAGTCCTGCTCGGCGGCTCAAAGCCTGCCCATGCTTGAAAAGATCGCGGGTCTCCTTCCCACTCACACCCGCCGCTCAGAGGAATCGCAGACCTACCAGCAGTTTTCGACGCCGATCCCGCTCGGCCTGGTCGCGGCAACGGCCGCCTCCGTCACCCCCGCCGATCGCGTGCTCGAACCCTCGGCCGGCACCGGCCTTCTCGCCATCCTGGCCGAGATCTCCGGCGGCAGCCTGGTTCTCAACGAGCTGGCCGACATGCGGGCCAGCCTCCTTTCTTCCCTCTTTCCGGCGCTGTCCGTCACCCGCTACGACGCGGCCCAGATCGACGATCACCTCGACCCGGCCGTGGTTCCGTCCGTCGTGCTGATGAATCCCCCATTCTCTGCGCTAGCCAATGTCGAGACGCGCACGGCAGATGCGACTTTCCGCCATATCGCCTCGGCGCTGGCGCGACTCGCGCCCGGCGGCCGGCTGGTGGCGATCACCGGGGCGAACTTCGCACCCGACAATCCCGCCTGGTCCGATGCCTTCATCGGCATGCAGGAGCGCGGCCGCATCGTCTTCTCGGCCGCGATCGACGGCTCGGTCTATGCCAAGCATGGCACCACGATCGCCACGCGGCTCACCGTCATCGACAAGCTGCCGGCAGACGATCCGGCGATCTTCCCGGCCGCTCCCGGCGTCGCGCCGGATGCCGCGACGCTGCTGGCCTGGATCGGCGCGCAGCTTCCGCCCCGCCCCGCCGTCGAGCTTCCCGGGCTGCCCGTCACGTCGTCGACCTCGGCCGCGCCCCGCACCGTGCGCGGATATATCAACCGCGCCGCCAGGATCGCGCGCCCCGTCGCTCCGGCCGAGCCGGAGGCCGTGCCGCTCGAATACGAGACGCAGGACTGGCAGGCCGCCGAGGGCGGCCATATCAGCGATGCGATCTACGAGGACTACGGCCTTCAGGCCATCCGTATCCCCGGCGCTCAGGCACATCCCACCCAGCTCGTCCAGTCGGCGGCCATGGCGAGCGTCGCGCCGCCAAGGCCGAGCTATCGGCCGCATCTGCCGAAGAACGTCCACGCCCTCCTGTCGGACGCGCAGCTCGAAACCGTCATCTATGCCGGCGAGGCCCATTCCGATCATATCCCCGGCTCCTGGACCGTGGACGCGACGAACGATGTCGTGTCGGTCGCCGCCGAGGATGCCAAGGACGCCGTGCAATATCGCCAGGGCTTCATGATCGGCGACGGCACCGGCGTCGGAAAGGGCCGGGAATCGGCCGCCATTATCCTCGACAACTGGTTTCAGGGGCGGCGCAAGGCGGTCTGGATCTCGAAGTCCGACAAGCTCGTCGAGGACGCCCAGAGGGATTGGGGCGCGCTCGGCATGGAGCGATTTCTGATCGTGCCGCTGTCGCAATTTCCACAGGGCCAGCCGGTCACGCTCAACGAAGGCATCCTATTTACCACCTATGCCACGCTGCGCTCCGACGCCCGCGGAGCAAGGGTTTCCAGGGTCGAGCAGATCGTCCAATGGTTGGGCAAGGACTTCGATGGAGTGGTGATTTTCGACGAGGCGCACGCAATGCAAAACGCTGGCGGAGGTAAAGGAGAACGCGGTGACGTCAGCCCGTCCCAACAGGGTCGCGCCGGGCTGCGCCTGCAACACGCGCTGCCCAATGCCCGCATCGTCTATGTCTCGGCCACCGGCGCGACGACCGTTCATAACCTCGCCTATGCGCAGCGCCTCGGCCTCTGGGGCGGCGAGGATTTTCCGTTCGCCAGCCGCGCCGAATTTGTGGAGGCGATCGAGGCCGGCGGCGTCGCGGCCATGGAAGTCCTCGCCCGCGACCTGCGTGCGCTCGGCCTCTACACGGCCCGCTCGCTCAGCTTCGCCGGTGTCGAATACGAGCTGCTGGAGCACGCTCTGACGCCCGAGCAGACCCGCATCTACGACGCCTATGCCGGCGCGTTCTCCATCATTCACAACAATCTGGACGCGGCGATGCAGGCGGCCAACATCACCGGCTCCTGCGGCACGCTGAACCGGCAGGCGAAGTCGGCGGCCCGCAGCGCCTTCGAGTCCGCCAAGCAAAGGTTCTTCTCCCACCTCCTCACCTCGATGAAGACCCCGACGCTGATCCGCTCGATCGCGGCCGATCTGGAAGCCGGCCATTCGGCCGTGATCCAGATCGTATCGACGGGCGAGGCCCTGATGGAGCGCCGGCTTGCCGAGTTGCCCACCGAGGAATGGGGCGACGTCCGCGTCGACATCACTCCGAGGGAGTACGTACTGGACTACCTCGCCCATTCCTTTCCGGTGCAGCTCTATCAGCCGTTCACCGACTCGTCCGGCAACCTTTCTTCGCGCCCCGTCATGCGCAACGGTCAGCCGGTCGAAAGCCGCGAGGCAGTCGCCCGCCGCGACCGCCTCATCGCCAATCTCGCCAGCCTGCCGCCGGTCCCCGGCGCGCTCGATCAGCTCATCCAGCATTTCGGCACCGATACCGTCGCCGAGGTGACGGGCCGGTCGCGCCGCATCGTGCGCAAGGCCGGCAATGGCGTCACAATCGACCGGCTCGTGGTCGAGAACCGGGCGGCTTCGGCCAACCTCGCCGAGACCCAGGCGTTCATGGATGACGCCAAGCGGGCGCTGGTGTTCAGCGACGCCGGTGGCACTGGCCGCTCCTACCACGCCGAGCTGTCGGCGAAGAACACGCGGCTGCGCGTCCATTATCTCCTCGAGGCCGGCTGGAAGGCCGACACCGCCATCCAGGGACTCGGCCGCACTCACCGGACCAACCAGAAGCAACCGCCGCTGTTCCGTCCGATCTCGACCAATGTGAAGGCCGAGAAGCGGTTTCTCAGCACGATCGCCCGCCGCCTCGACACGCTGGGCGCGATCACACGCGGCCAGCGCCAGACGGGCGGCCAGGGGCTGTTTCGGCCCGAGGACAATCTAGAGTCGCACTATGCGCGCGATGCTCTGCGCCAGCTCTATCTCCTGCTCGTTCGCGGCAAGGTCGAGGGCTGCTCGCTCGAACGCTTCGAGGCCGCCACCGGCCTCAAGCTGATGGACTCCGCTGGCATCAAGGACGAACTGCCGCCGATCACGACGTTCCTCAACCGCCTGCTCGCTCTCACGATTGAACTTCAGGGCGTTCTCTTCACCGTCTTCGAGCAGCTCCTGACGGCGCGCATCGAGGGCGCCATCGCGTCCGGCACCTACGATACCGGACTCGAAACGCTGCACGCCGAGAGCTTCGTCGTCACCGACCGGCAGACGATCTACACCCATCCGCGCACCGGCGCGGAAACCCGCCTGCTCACGATCGCCGAGCGCAAGCGGAACCGGCCGGTCTCGCTCGATGCCGCGCTTTCCGAACTCGCCGATCCGCGCGCCCGGCTCCTCGTCAACGAACGGTCGGGGCGACCCGGCCGACGCCGCATCTTCCTATTGGCGGCACGTCCACAACCGGCTGACCGCCGGTGTGGAACCGCGCTTCTATACGCGCGAGCAGCACGACGCCTGGCGGGCGCGCAGGAGCGTCATGCCATGAGCCCGCGACGCTCCACGCTCCTTGCCATGCTCGCCGGTGCGGCTCTGATCGCCGCGCCTGTCGTCACCGGCCATGCGCCGCGCTTCATCTGGAACGCTTCGGCCAGCGTTCCGATCGGGCTCTACGCGCTCGCCCCGGCCGGTCCGGTCGAAGTCGGCGATCTGGTCACGGTGCTGCCGCCCGACGACCTCGCCGCTTTCCTCGCCATGCGCGGCTACCTGCCGCGCGGCGTGCCGCTCATCAAGCGCGTGCTGGCCCTGCCCGGCGCGCAGGTCTGCCGCCGGGGCGCGTCCGTGATCGCCTACGATCACGTCTATGGCGAGGCGCAGGCCCACGACCGCTTCGGCCGCGAGCTGCCGCAATGGGACGGCTGCCGCGTCATCGCCGATGGCGAAATCTTCCTGATGAATTGGGACGCCCCCGACAGCCTCGACGGCCGGTATTTCGGTCCGCTTCCCCTCTCCTCCATCACCGCCCGGGTGAGGCCGATCTGGACCGACGAGTACGGCGACGGCCGCTTTCGCTGGCGCTTCACCGATCCGGCCCTTGAGCCGTGAGCAACCCGCAACCAGCACACACAGGAGACAAGACAATGGCAGATCTCGGGGACTTCACCCGCACGGAAACCGGCTTCACCGGGCGCTTCCGTGCGCTCGGCATCAACGAGCCGCTCACCTTCGTTCCGGCCAAGCCTTCGGAGGCTGAGAACGCGCCGGCCTACCGAATCCTGCTCGGCGACGAAGACGGCCTCGACATCGGCGCAGGCTGGTCGCATGTCGGCGAAAAGGCCGGTGAGTTCGTCTCCATCGAAATCTACAGCCCACCCATCGGCTGGTTGCGCGCCTACCTCTTCCGCGACGCCGACGACGATACGGCCTGGAGCCTCCAGTCCAACGAGCCGAAAAAGAAGCGGACGGAGAGCTGAACGGTGGCGGCTCAACGTCCTGCGCGCGTCGGACGGTCTTCCGCCGTCCGGCGCTCCGCACTCCTCCTTTCCCTTTCCGGCCTTCTGCTGGGCCTCGCACAAGCGCCCGCGATCCGTGCTCAAACCGCGCAGGCCGCGCAGCCGCCGGTCGGCGGTCCCTATGCCCTGGACATCGCCGAGGCAGCGCACCGCTTCGGCATCCCGGCCGGCTGGATCGCGGCGGTCCTCGGCGCGGAGAGCGACGGCGATCCGCTCGCCGTGTCATCGGCAGGGGCGATGGGCCTGATGCAGCTCATGCCCGCGACCTGGGAAGAACAGCGCGCGCTTCACCAGCTCGGCAGCGATCCGTTCCAGCCGCGCGACAACATCCTCGCTGGCGCGGCCTACCTGCGCGCCATGTGGACCCGCTACGGCAATGTCGGCGGGATGCTCGCCGCCTACAATTTCGGTCCCGGCCGGTATGACGAATACCTTGCCGGCGAACGCGGCCTGCCGCAAGAAACGCGCGATTACGTCGCCGCGCTCGCGCCCGTTCTCGGCGGCGAGCCGCTCGCGCCGGACACCCTCGCCGGCCCGTCGCGCGTCACCGACTGGCGCAATGCTCCTCTCTTCGTCACGGCACCGGCTGGCCCGGAAAATGCACTCGGCCAGCACGGCGAACGCATCGCCGGCGCACCTTCGGATGCGCCAGCCGCGTCGCCCGGTTCGCTCGCACCGGGACCGGCCGAGGCGCTTTTCGTGGCGCGATCTGACACGGGAGGCGCGCCATGAGCTTGATCGCACGGTTTCGTGCTGTAGCGGCGTGCCGGAAAGGAATGGGAGGGTCGCGGGCCGGAGGGGGCACGGCGACTGGAATACGGCAAGGTAAAAGCCATGGCGCAAACCACCGTCAAGCCATTGGAATGGCTTGGTGTTTTGCGCATATGGCGGTCGGTCGTGCATACGCATGGGCGATTTTGCCAGCAAAATCAAAGGCGCTTCATATGGGCGGCTTCGCCGTGCCTCTCGGGGGGCGCGCATGAGCGGCGACGACAACGAGTTTCGCATCCGCCCCGGCAAGCCGCGCTCGACGCGAGCGCCGCGAGCCAAGACCTTCATCAACCAGGTGCTGCGCGCCGCCAAGCAGGCGAGCAACGCGCCAGGCAGCGCGACGGGATCTGGGCCGAGGCGCGGCGGAAGCTCGGCCAGCCGCTCGACCTTCGGCCGCGGCCGCAATGTCGTATCGCGCAGCCGTCTGCTCGGCTCACGCCGCCGCGTCGTCGCCAAGGCGCGCATCGCCCGGCACAAGGGCCGCGCCTTTCGCTCCGCGCCGATCTCGGCCCACCTCTCCTATCTCAAGCGCGAAGGCGTCAGCCGCGACGGCGAGAAGGGCGTCATGTTCGACGCGGAGAATGACCGCGCCGACGATCTCGGCTTCGCCGATCGCTGCCAGGACGACCGGCATCATTTCCGCTTCATCATTTCCCCGGAAGACGCCGGCGACATGGAAGACCTGCGCGCCTTCACGCGGGATCTTGCCAGGCAGATGGAAGCCGATCTCGGCACCCGTCTCGACTGGATCGCCGTCGATCACTGGAATACCGACAACCCGCATGTGCATCTCATCGTGCGCGGCGTCGACGAGACCGGCGCCGATCTGGTCATCTCGCGCGACTATATCAGCCACGGCCTGCGCGGACGGGCCGAGGAGCTGGTCGATGCCGAACTCGGCCCCAAGCCCGAACACGAGATCCGCTCCAGCCTCGCCCGCGAGGTCGATGCCGAACGCTGGACGCGGCTCGATCGGGAGATCGCGCGCCAGGCCAACGAGTTGGGCTATATCGACCTGCGGCCCGAAGCGAAGGGACCGGATGATCCCGAAATCCGCCGGCTGCTGGTCGCGCGGTTGCGCCATCTCGAAAAGATGGGCCTCGCCGTCGATGCCGGTGTCAACGAATGGTTCGTCGAGCCGGGCGCTGAGCGGACCCTGCGCGATCTCGGCCAGCGCGGCGACATCATCAAGACGATGCACCGCGCCTTCGCCGGGCTCGGCGAGGAGCGCGCCGTCGCCGACTTCACGATCGACCCTAGCAAGGACGGGCCGCCGATCATCGGCCGGCTGGTCGACAAGGGCCTCCATGACGAGCTGAACGGCGAAGCCTATGCCGTGATCGACGGCACGGACGGCCGCGCCCATCACGTCCGGCTGCGCGGCATCGAAGCCTTCGAGAACGCCCCTCCCATCGGCGGCATCGTCGAGGTCCGCCGCTTCGGCGGCCCGGACGATCCACGGCCCACCATCGTCCTCGCCAACCGTTCCGACCTCGATCTCCAGAGCCAGATCACCGCGCCCGGCGCGACCTGGCTCGATCATCGGCTGGTCGAACGTGACGCCATGCCGCTCGCCATGGGCGGCTTCGGCCACGAGGTGCGCGAGGCGATGGACGCGCGAGCCGAACATCTCGCCGATGAGGGCCTCGCCCGCCGCGAAAGCCAGCGCATCGTCCTGCAACGCAATCTTCTGGCGACCCTGCGCCGACGCGAGCTCGACGCCGTGGGCGAGCAGCTCTCGGCCGAGACCGGGCTAGCGCATGTGAAGGCACAGGCTGGCGAATATGTCTCCGGCACCTACCGCCGCCAGCTCGCGCTCTCCTCCGGCCGCTTCGCCGTGATCGAGGGCATCGCCCCGGACGGCGGGCGCGGCTTCCAGCTCGTCCCCTGGTCCCGCGAGATCGAACACAAGCTCGGCCAGCACATCTCCGGCGTCGCTCGCGGCGGCGGCGGCATCGACTGGTCGCTCGGCCGCAAGCGCGACCTCGGCCTCTGACGAAAGGAGCTTCCCATGTCCGGCACGAAAATTCTCTGGGGCCAGATCAGCATCGTCTTTCTGATCGTCCTCGTATCGGTCTGGAGCGGCACGCAATGGGTGGCCTTCCGCCTCGGCTACCAGCCCCAGCTTGGGCCGGCCTGGTTCGAGGTCGCCGGCTGGCCGGTCTATTATCCACCCGCGCTATTCTGGTGGTGGTATTTCTACGAAGCCTATGCGCCGCGCATCTTCGCCGAGGGCGGCATCATCGCCGCCTCGGGCGGCTTCCTCTCCATCGCCGTCGCCATCACCATGTCGGTGATGCGCGCCCGCGAGGCGTCCGACATCGACACCTACGGCTCGGCGCGATGGGCCGAGCGGTCCGAGATCGAAAGTGCCGGGCTTCTCGGCCAGGACGGCGTGGTGCTCGGCCGCTACGAGCGCGACTACCTGCGGCATGACGGCGCCGAACACATCTTATGTTTCGCGCCGACGCGATCGGGCAAAGGCGTCGGGCTTGTGGTGCCCAGCTTGCTGACCTGGCCCGGTAGCTGCATCGTCCATGACATCAAGGGCGAGAACTGGCAGCTCACCGCGGGCTTCCGGGCGAAGCATGGCCGTGTCCTTCTCTTCGATCCGACCAACGTGGCCTCGGCGGCCTATAATCCCTTGCTCGAGGTGCGGCGCGGCGAGTGGGAAGTGCGTGACGTCCAGAACATCTCCGATGTGCTGGTCGATCCCGAAGGGTCGTTGGAGAAGCGGTCGCATTGGGAAAAGACCAGCCATTCGCTGCTGGTCGGCGCGATCCTGCACGTCCTCTATGCCGAGAAGGACAAGACGCTCGCCGGAGTCGCCGCCTTCCTCTCCGATCCGCGCCGCACGATCGAGGCCACGCTGGATGCGATGATGGCGACACGCCATCTGGGCGAGGCCGGGCCACACCCCGTCGTGGCGTCATCGGCTCGCGAGCTGCTCAACAAATCCGACAATGAACGCTCCGGGGTGCTCTCGACCGCCATGAGCTTTCTCGGCCTGTATCGCGATCCGGTGGTCGCGGCCGTTACCTCGCGCTGCGACTGGCGCATCGCCGACCTGATCGCAGACCCGCAACCCTCGACGCTCTACCTTGTGGTGCCGCCCTCGGACATATCGCGCACGAAGCCCTTGATCCGCCTCGTCCTGAATCAAATCGGGCGCAGACTGACCGAAGATCTCCACGCCAAGGACCGCCGGCATCGCGTGCTGCTGCTGCTCGACGAGTTTCCTGCGCTCGGCAGGCTCGACTTCTTCGAGTCCTCGCTGGCGTTTCTCGCGGGCTACGGGATCAAGAGTTTCCTCATCGCCCAATCCCTCAACCAGATCGAGAAAGCCTACGGCCAGAACAACGCCATCCTCGACAACTGCCACGTCAGGGTGAGCTTTGCCACCAATGACGAGAGGACCGCGAAAAGGGTCAGCGACGCCCTCGGCACGGCGACCGAGATGAAGGCGATGCAGAATTACGCCGGCAGCCGTTTGGCGCCCTGGTTGGGGCACATCATGGTGTCGCGCTCCGAAACCGCTCGTCAGCTCCTCACCCCCGGAGAGATCATGCAGCTCCCGCCCGACGACGAGATCGTCATGGTGGCGGGCTCTCCACCGATCCGGGCGAAGAAGGCGCGCTACTATATCGACCCACGGCTGACCGAGCGCATCCTGCCGCCGCCCGACCCCGCGACGATCGCCAGCTCGGCACGGCCCGATGGATGGTTGGCGCTGAAGCCGCTTGCGCCCGACGCCGCGCTGGTCGCGGTCGCCGAAGAAGCCGCGAGGAAGAAGGAGGAGGACAAGGCCAATTCCGGCCTGCGCCGCGAACCGGACATGCCCCAGCATGTCGAAATCGTCCACGAGAAGAAGGAGCCCGCATGCGCGAGGCCGCCTTCACGCGCCGCCTCGATCGCCTGTCGCGCCAGACGTCACGGCTCGAGCGCGATATGCGGCTCACCGCCGACACGCTCGCGCTGTTCATCCGGCACTGGCTGACCGTCACCCCGCAGCTTCCGCCCGAGGAGAACGCGACCGCCCACACCAGGGGCCTCAAGCGGTTCGACGGCTTCATCCAGACGCTGGGCATGCGGCTTCAGCAGGGCAACAGCTTCCTCAACGAGATCCCCGACGACATCGCCGCGAAACCGGAAAAGGAAGTCAATCCGGACGGCCTGCGTTGAAGGCCGGACGACCACCCCTGGAGGTCGCATGCGCCGCGCAGGGTGATGTTCTCATTGACAACACGAAGACACCGCTGATATGGAGAACAACATGGATGCGGTATTGATCGCCAAGGAACGCACGTCACTTAGCGAAGATGCCTTCTATGAAATCGTGGTCTGGCAGGTGCCTTCCCCGGTTCCCGGCAGCGGCCATGGCTTCAAATACCGTCTCGCCCTCGTCGTGCGTGGGGAATGTATTCTTCGCTACGACAATGAGCGCGGCAAAGGCGATCACCGCCATATCGGCGAACGCGAGGAACCCTTCGCGTTCACCACGCTGGAGGCGCTGCTGGCCGCGTTCGAGCGCGACATGGAAAGGATGCTGGCATGAAGACCTTGACCGTTCGCTTGGGTGGCATGGCCGAGATCCGCAACCGTATCGCCGCGGCCAGCAAGAAGGCGCTTGCCGGTCAGCCCGTCGATGTTCAGCCCTGCCTCAATTTCGGCACCTACGAGGACATGCACCGCGTTCTCGCCCCCTCCCGCCTTGCCATCGTCAAGACGCTTGCCGGGCAAGGCGCGCTGTCGATCCGCGAGGTCGCCCGGCGCGTCGGCCGCGACGTGCAGGCCGTCCATCGGGACGTGACCACGCTCATCAATGCCGGCGTCATCGACCGCACCGAAAGCGGCGTAGAGTTTCCCTACGAGACCATCCATTTCGACTTCGACGTGAGCGCAGCCGCTTGATGGCCTGACCCATCCCTCTTCTGCGAGCCGGCTCGAAGCCCCCGGCGATCGCTTTACCGGGCCGCGCCATGACGTCCGGCTTGTCGCCGCGGCAAAACTGCCCTTCTCGCCCCACCGACTGATTCGGCCGCCACAATGCCAGCCGCACGGTCTCGGCGCGGGACCGAATCCGCCGTGCTCCTGTATTATTGCGCTGCACTACTACTACGACCGAAACTTGTTGAATCGGCCCGTTTTGCCGTTCTTTTAGTCATCCCCATCCGGGGACCGCCTTCGCCCTCCTCCCCGGAAACGGGGATGAGATGGCAGGCAACAATCGCAAACAGGCGACCTACGAACGCGGCGCGCGCATGCTCCGCACCGCGCTCGGACCTGCCATCTCAAACCTGCTGCTCGACAGGTCCATCGTCGAGGTGATGCTGAACCCGGATGGCCGCATCTGGGTCGATCGTCTCGCCGAGGGGCTGGAAGACACCGGCGAGCGGCTGACCCCGGAAGATGGCGAGCGCATCGTTCGCCTCGTCGCCCATCACGTCGGAGCCGAGGTCCATGCCCGCTCCCCGCGCGTCTCGGCCGAGCTGCCGGAAACGGGCGAAAGATTCGAGGGCCTGCTTCCGCCTGTCGTCGCCGCGCCGACCTTCGCCATCCGCAAGCCGGCCGTCGCCGTGTTCACGCTCGACGATTATGTCGCCGCCGGGATCATGGCCGAGGCGCAGGCCGCCGCGCTGCGCCAGGCCGTCTCGGCCCGCGCCAATATTCTCGTGGCCGGCGGAACCTCCACCGGCAAAACCACGCTCACCAATGCGCTCCTGGCCGAAGTCGCCAAGACGGCCGATCGCGTCGTCATCATCGAGGACACCCGCGAGCTGCAATGCGCCGCCCCGAATCTGGTGGCGATGCGAACGAAGGATGGCGTTGCGAGCCTGTCGGATCTCGTCCGCTCCTCCCTGCGCCTGCGCCCCGACCGCATCCCCATCGGTGAGGTGCGCGGCGCCGAAGCCCTCGACCTTCTCAAAGCCTGGGGGACAGGCCACCCCGGAGGCATCGGCACCATTCATGCCGGCTCCGCCCTCGGCGCGCTGCGCCGCCTTGAGCAACTCATCCAGGAGGCCGTCGTCACGGTCCCGCGCGCGATGATCGCCGAGACAATCGACCTCGTTGCGGTGCTGTCCGGCCGCGGCGCTGCCCGTCGCCTTGCCGAGCTTGGTCGCGTCGACGGGCTCGGCCCTGACGGCGACTACCGACTTTCCCCCGCCCTTCCAGTCCCGACCCCCAACCACGATCAAGGAGATCCTGCATGATCCGCCGTGCCTTCCGCGTCCGCCACCACATCGCGACCGCCGCCGCCTTCACCTGGGTTGCGCTGCTGACTTCGCCGGCCCTGGCCTCGGGCTCCTCCATGCCCTGGGAAGCCCCGCTCCAGTCGATCCTCGAATCCATCGAAGGCCCGGTGGCGAAAATTGTCGCCGTCATCATCATCATCGTGACCGGCCTGACGCTCGCCTTCGGCGATACCGGCGGCGGCTTCCGGCGGCTGATCCAGATCGTTTTCGGCATTTCGATCGCGTTCGCCGCCAGCTCCTTCTTTCTCAGCTTCTTCTCCTTCGGCGGCGGGGCGGTGATCTGATGGCGGTCGTCCTCGAACAGCTCGACGCCGTGCCGGGATTCACCGCCCCGGTTCACCGCGCGCTCAGCGAACCCATCCTGCTGGGCGGCGCGCCGCGTTCGGTGGCGATCCTCAACGGCACGCTCGCCGGGGCCGTCGGCCTCGGCCTTCAGCTCTGGCTCGCCGGCATCCTCATTTGGGCCGTCGGCCACCTCGCTGCCGTGTGGGCGGCCAAGCGCGATCCCCTCTTCGTCGAGGTCGCGCGCCGACATCTGCGCGTGCCCGGCCATCTTTCGGTGTGAGGCGCGCAAGATGATGAACCTCGCAGAATATCGCCGCACCGCCGCGCGCCTCGCCGACTACCTGCCCTGGGTGGCGCTGGTCGGTCAGGGCGTCGTCTTGAACAAGGACGGATCGTTCCAGCGCAGCGGGAAGTTCCGCGGGCCGGATCTCGACTCCGCGGTCGCGGCCGAGCTGGTCGGCGTCGCCGCGCGCCTCAACAATTCCTTCCGCCGCCTCGGCTCCGGCTGGTGCATCTTCGTAGAGGCGCAGCGGTCCGAGGCTGGCACCTATCCCAACGACGTCTTTCCCGATCCGGCCTCCGCTCTGGTGGACGCCGAGCGCAAGGCGGATTTCGAGGAGGAAGGCAGCCACTTCGTCTCCGACTACTATCTGACCTTCCTCTGGCTGCCGCCGGCCGAGGAGGCCGCCCGCGCCGAAAGCTGGCTCTATGAGGGCCGCGAGACCTCTGGCGTCAATCCCTGGGAGCTGGTGCGCGGCTTCGTCGATCGCACCGATCGGGTGCTGGCGCTCCTCGACGGTTTCATGCCCGAGTGCCGCTGGCTCACCGACGCGGAGACGCTGACCTATCTTCATTCGACCGTCTCGACCAGACGGCACCGCGTCCGTGTGCCGGAGACCCCGATCTATCTGGACGCGCTGCTCGCCGACGAGGCGCTGACCGGCGGGCTCGAACCGCGCCTCGGCGCCGCGCATCTGCGCATCCTCACCATCACCGGATTCCCGAGCGTCACCACGCCTGGCCTGCTCGATGACCTCAACCGGCTGGCTTTCCCCTATCGCTGGTCAACCCGCGCCATCCTGATGGACAAGACGGACGCGACCAGGCTGCTCACGAAAATCCGCCGCCAGTGGTTTGCGAAGCGCAAGAGCATCGCCGCCATTCTGAAAGAGGTGATGACGAACGAGCAATCGGCACTCGTCGACACCGACGCAGCCAACAAGGCCGCCGATGCCGACCTGGCGCTACAAGAACTCGGCGCCGACGTCGCTGGCATCGCCTATGTCACCGCGACCGTCACCGTCTGGGACGAGGATGCCCGCCGCGCCGACGAGAAGCTGCGGCTGGTCGAGAAGGTCATCCAGTCCCGCGATTTCAGCGTCATGGTCGAGACGGTCAACGCCGTCGACGCCTGGCTCGGCTCACTGCCGGGCCACGCCTACGCCAATGTGCGTCAGCCTCCGATCTCGACGCTCAACCTTGCCCACACGGTCCCTTCGTCCGCCGTGTGGGCGGGGCCGGAAAGGGATGACCACTTCGGCGCACCCCCGCTGCTCTATGGCAGGACCGAAGGGTCGACTCCTTTCCGGCTCTCCCTTCATGTCGGTGATGTTGGCCACACGCTGATGGTCGGTCCGACCGGCGCCGGCAAGAGCGTGCTGCTCTCGCTCATGGCGCTGCAATTCCGGCGCTATCCCGGTGCGCAGATCTTCGCCTTCGATTTCGGGGGCTCCATCAGGGCCGCAACGCTGGCCATGGGCGGCGACTGGCACGACCTCGGCGGGCGGCTTACGGAAAGTGCGGACGGATCGGTCTCGCTCCAACCGCTCGCCCGCATCGAGCAGACGCAGGACCGCGCCTGGGCCGCCGACTGGATCGTGGCGATCCTCCAGCGCGAAGGCGTCACGATCACGCCCGAAGCCAAGGAGCACATCTGGACGGCGCTGTCCTCGCTCGCCTCGGCCCCGATCGAGGAGCGCACCATCACCGGCCTGTCGGTGCTGCTCCAGTCCAACGACCTCAAGCTCGCTATCCAGCCCTATTGCGTCGGCGGCCCCTATGGGCGGCTGCTGGACGCCGAGGGTGAAAACCTCGGCGACGCTTCGGTCGTGGCGTTCGAGACCGAAGGGTTGCTCGAAACCGGCGCGGCCCCCGCCGTCCTGGCTTACCTGTTCCACCGGGTCGCCGACCGCCTCGACGGCCGCCCGACGATGATCATTATCGACGAGGGCTGGCTGGCGCTCGGCGATCCGGCCTTTTCCAAGCAACTGGCCGAATGGCTGGTCACGCTGCGCAAGAAGAACGCCTCCGTCGTCTTCGCCACGCAATCCCTCGCGCAGCTCGAAAAGAGCAGCATCGCGCCGGCGATCATCGAAAGTTGCCCGACGCGGCTGCTTCTGCCCAACGACCGCGCCGTTGAACCGCAGATCACCGCCATCTACAGGCGCTTCGGGCTGAATGATCGGCAAATCGAGATCCTGGCCCGCGCCATCCCGAAGCGGGACTATTACTGCCAGAGCCGACGCGGCAACCGGCTGTTCGAGCTGGGCCTGTCCGAAGTCGGCCTCGCGCTCTGCGCGGCGTCCTCCAAGTCCGACCAGGCATTGATCGCCGACATCCTCGCCGAGCATGGCCGCGACGGTTTCCTCGCCGCATGGCTCACGGCGCGCGGCGTCGAATGGGCGGCCGATCTCATTCCCAACCTCACCAACATCGCCGCCGCTGCGGAGCCCCTCGCGCCAGACGCGGCGCTCGCGGCGGCGCTCGACCTCACCGAAGCCCTTGAACTCGACCCAGAGGAGATCATGCCATGACCCGACACCACTTTCCCCGTCTTGCCGGCGCTTCGCTGCTCGCGCTGTCCCTTGCCGCGCCGATGGCGCTTTCGCCGGTCTTCACCACTCCGGCCCACGCCCTCTTCGGCTTCGGCCGGATCGTTTACGACCCGAGCAACCATGCCGAGAACCTGCTGACCGCGGCGCGGACGCTGGAGCAGATCAACAACCAGATCACGTCGCTCCAGAACGAAGCGCAGATGCTCATCAACCAGGCAAGGAACCTGGCGAGCCTCCCCTTCAGCTCGCTTCAGGCGCTTCAGCAGAATGTGCAGCGCACCCAGCAGCTTCTCGGAGAGGCTCAGAACATCGCCTTCGACGTGCAGTCGATCGACAGCATGTTCCAGCAAGACTACGGCAAACTCTCCCTCTCGGCCACCGACAGCCAGTTGATCGCTGATGCGCGCAGCCGCTGGGAAACCACCGTCGGCGGCTTGCAGGACGCGATGCGTGTCCAGGCCGGGGTGGTCGGCAACATCGACACCAACCGCTCGCAGATGTCGGCCCTCGTCGGCGAGAGCCAGGGCGCAACGGGCGCGCTTCAGGCGACCCAGGCCGGCAACCAGCTCCTCGCGCTGCAAAGCCAGCAGCTCTCCGACCTCATTGCCGTGATCTCGGCCAATGGCCGGGCGGACGCCTTGTCCGAGGCTGAACGCGCCACGGCGGCCGAGCAGGGCCGCATCCAGCGCGAACGCTTCCTGACGCCCGGCTCCGGCTACCAGCCGGGCAATGCGAGCATGTTCAACAACTGACGGGCCGGAAGGGGGACATCATGGACGGCAAGGTGCTGGCCCGGATCGCGGCCATCATATTCGTCGCCGTCGCCATCACGGCGACGATCATCGAAATGACCCGCGAGGAAAAGGCCGGGCCAGTACCGGCCGCGCCCGTGCTCCAGCCCGCAGCAGACCCGCTAAGGCTGGAGCAGCGCCGTTGCCAGGAGCTGGGTGAAGCCGCCGCAAATGACGCCGCGTGCCTGCGCGTCTGGGCCGAGACCCGCGATCGCTTCCTCGGCCGCTCGCCCGCACCGTCGGCTCCTGCCCCGAACGAAGGGCGGTGAGCCATGGGCGGGACCGGCGTAATCGACAACTTCCTCGGCATCTTCACCAGCTACATCGACAGCGGTTTCGGCCTGCTCGGCGGTGAGGTCGCCTTCATCGCCACGACCTTGATCGTCATCGACGTCACGCTGGCCGCCCTGTTCTGGGCGTGGGGCGCCGACGACGACATCATCGCCCGCCTCGTCAAGAAGACGCTGTTCGTCGGCGTCTTCGCCTACATCATCTCCAACTGGAACAATCTCGCCCGCATCGTCTTCGAGAGTTTCGCCGGCCTCGGCCTCATGGCCTCCGGCACCGGATTCTCCACCGCCGACCTTCTGCGCCCCGGCCGCGTCGCCCAGACCGGCCTCGATGCCGGCCGGCCGCTACTCGAATCCATCAGCGATTTGATGGGGTGGATCGCGGTCTTCGAGAACCTCGTCCAGATCCTCTGCCTGTTTTTTGCCTGGGCGCTCGTCATCCTCGCCTTCTTCATCCTCGCGGTGCAGCTTTTCGTTACGCTGATCGAATTCAAGCTGACCACGCTCGCGGGGTTCGTGCTGATCCCGTTCGGGCTATGGGGCAAGTCGGCCTTCATGGCGGAGCGCGTTCTTGGCAATGTCGTCTCCTCGGGCATCAAAATCCTTGTCCTGGCGGTCATCATAGGGATCGGCTCGACCCTGTTCGGCCAGTTCACCGCCGGCTTCGGCGGCGCAACCCCGACGATCGACGATGCGATGGCTATCGTCCTTGCCGCCCTATCCCTTCTCGGCTTGGGGATTTTCGGCCCCGGCATCGCCACCGGCCTCGTCTCCGGTGGCCCGCAGCTCAGCGCCGGCGCCGCCGTCGGCACCGGCCTTGCCGTCGGCGGTGCTGCGATCGCGGCAGGCGGCGCGACCATGCTCGCCGCGCGAGGTGGCGGCGCCGCACTCTCCGGCGGGGCCGCGCTCGCGCGCGGCGGCGCATCGGCCGCCGGAGCCGCCTCCTCAGCCTACACCCTCGCCTCGATGGGCGAGTCCGGCGCCTCCGGCGTCGCGGCGGGTCTCAGCGGCGTCGCCCGCGCCGGAGCGTCCGCCGCGGTCTCACCCCTGAAGCGCGCGGTCTCCCGCGCCGCCGACAGCCTCAAATCCAGTCATAGCGCAGGCGTGAAAGGCGGCTTCGAGACCACCGGCGGCAGCTCCACGATGGGGACGGTCGGCGGCGGTCCAGCCCCCTCGCCTGCAAGCGCGCCCGCTCCCAATGACGCGCCAGCCTGGGCGCAGCGCATGCGCCGCAGCCAGGCCCTGAGCCACGGCGTCTCGGCCGCCGCCCATGCCGTTCGTTCGGGCGACAGCCATGGCGGCGGCTCCTCCATCAGCCTTTCCGAAAGCGACCGCACATGAACATCTTCAGACGGCCCACCACCCACTACGGCAAGACGCCGGAACCCGTCACGCCCTATCAAAAGGCCGCCCAGGTCTGGGACGAGCGCATCGGCTCGGCCCGCGTGCAGGCCCGCAACTGGCGCTACATGGCCTTCGGCTGCCTGATCCTCTCGGCCGGCTTCGCCTCGGCTCTGGTCTGGCAATCGGCCCGAGGCACTGTCGTCCCCTGGGTGGTGGAAATCGACCGCCACGGCGAGGCTCGCGCCGTCGAATCCGCCGTCGCCGACTATCGGCCGACCGACCCGCAAGTGGCCTGGCACCTTGCCCGCTTCATCGAGCAGGTCCGCGGCCTGCCCTCGGACCCCATCGTCCTGCGTCAGAACTGGCTCCGCGCCTACGAGTTCACCACCGACAGGGGCGCGGTGGCGCTGAACGAATATGCCCGCTCGAACGACCCCTTCACGCGCGTCGGCCGCCAGCAGGTCTCCGTCGAGGTTTCCAGCGTGATCCGCGCATCGCCCGACTCGTTCCGCGTCGCCTGGTCCGAACAGCACTACGAGAACGGCCAGCTCTCGCGCACCGAACGCTGGACCGCAATCCTCACCATCGTCCTTCAGCAGCCGCGCACGGCCGAGCGCCTGCGCGCCAATCCCCTTGGAATCTATGTGAACGCGATCTCCTGGTCGCGGGAGATGTCTCAATGATCCGCAAATCCCACAAAGCCGGACCCACGGCTTTCCGTAAATCCGCCTTGGCGGCTTTGCTGGCCGCAACCATGCTCGCCGGCTGCGCCACCAACCGCCCCCCGCAGTTCAGTTACGACGACAACGTGCCGGCTCTTCCGGTCGTCAGGACGGCCGTCACCGATGGCGCGCCGCGGCCGCTGCATACGCCACCCGGTTGGACCGTCGCGCGCGGCGGCGCGGCAGCCGGCACACCGGAGGCCCGCGTCGGCAACGCCAATGCAGCCGCGCGCGTCGAGCCGCGGCGCGAAGGCTACTATAACGCCATCCAGATCTATCCCTGGTCGGAAGGCGCGCTGTTTCAGGTTTATGCCGCCGTCGGGCAGATCACGACCATCGCTCTCGAACCCGGCGAGAGCCTGACCGGCGCCGGTCCGATCGCGGCGGGAGATACAGCCCGCTGGATCATCGGCGACACCGAAAGCGGCTCCGGCATGACGCGCCGCGCCCATGTGCTTGTCAAGCCCACCCGCGCCGGCATCTCCACCAATCTGGTAATCACCACGGATCGCCGCACCTATCTCGTGGAACTGCGCGCGAGCGAAGACACTTGGATGCCGGCGATCGCCTGGGCTTATCCCGCACCGCCTGCAAGCCAGCGCGTCACCGCGCCCGCCGCTCCGATCATCCCGGTCGAGGCCGCGCGCAACTACCGCTACAGTCTTACCGGCGACAATCCCCCCTGGCGCCCGACCACCGTGTTTGACGATGGGCGGCGCGTTTACGTGGTGTTCCCGCGCGGTATCGTCCAGGGCGAGATGCCTCCCCTGTTCCTGATCGGCTCGGGCGGCGAACCCGAGATCGTCAATAGCCGCATCTATCAGAACGTCCTCATTGTCGATCGCCTCTTCGGCGCGGCCGAACTGCGGCTGGGCTCCAGCAACCGGCAACAAACCGTCAGGATCGTCCGCGTTCGGCCCGGCCAGACCGCCGCAACCAGCGGACAAACCACGGCAACGGGAGGAGCGCCGTCATGAGCGACTCCGAAGGCCGGAAGGAGGAAGAGATAGAGCTGGCCGGAGCGGCCGACAACAAGGCGGGCTCCATGCGCCTGCGCGCCGAAGCACCGCGTGTCACGCGCATCTCGCGCAAGGTTCTCATGGGCGCGGGCCTGGTTGCCGGTATCGGCATCGGCGGCGCACTGATCTATGCGCTTCAGGGCGTCGATCGCGGCGGCCAGCCCGAGGAGCTGATCTCGACCGATCGCCGCCAGACCGCAGACGGCTTGCAGGGGCTGCCCGGCAATTATGGCGACGTCCCTGTCCTCGGCCCGCCGCTGCCCGGCGATCTCGGCGGGCCGGTGCTGCGCGCCCGCGAGGAAGGTCAGCCCATTCCCGCGACCCCGATGCCGGTTCCCGCGGCCGATCCCGAGGAGCAGCGCCGCCTCGCCGAGCTGGAAGCGGCCCGCACCAGCGAAATCTTCTTCCAGATCAGGGCCGGCCAGAACACCGGCTCGCCCTCGATCCCGGCCGTTTCGGGCATGCCCAGTCTGACGGGCGCCGGAACGCAGGACAGGCACCTTGCGTTCCTCAATGCCGAGGTGGATCGGCGTACCGTTGCGACGGATCGCGTCATGGCGCCGGCCTCGCCCTACATCCTTCAAGCCGGCGCGGTGATCCCTGCCGCGCTGATCACCGGCATCCGTTCGGATCTGCCGGGACAGATCACCGCCCAGGTGACGCAGAACGTCTATGACAGCCCGACCGGCGCGCTCCTTCTCATCCCGCAAGGAAGCCGCCTTATCGGCGAATACGATTCCGGCGTGACATTCGGTCAGCGCCGCGTGCTCTTGGTGTGGAACCGCCTCATCCTTCCCAACGGCCGGTCGATCGTGCTGGAGCGGCAGCGTGGCGCCGATGCCTCCGGCTATGCCGGTCTCGAGGACGGAGTTGACTACCATTGGTGGGATCTGATGAAGGCGGCGGGCCTCTCCACGCTTCTCGCCGTCGGCGCAGAGCTGGCGACCAGCGATGAAGACCGGCTGGTTCGCGCGATTCGCGACGGCGCGCAGGATACGGTGAACCAGGCCGGCCAGCAGATCGTCCAGCGGCAGCTTCAGGTCGCCCCGACGCTCACCATTCGCCCCGGCTTTCCCGTCCGGGTGATCGTCGCCCGCGATCTGGTCCTCGAACCCTACGGAGCCCACTGATGAGCAATCTCAAACTCGGCCCGCTGCCCAAGCTCGGCATCGTCCGCATGACCGTTCCGATGCCGGAACCTCTGAAGGAAGAACTCGACCTCTATGCAGCCGAATACGGCCGCCAATATGGTGAGGTCGATTCCACCACGCTGATCCCGCACATGCTGGAAGCCTTCCTGCGATCCGACCGCGGCTGGCGCAGCCGCAAGGCCAAGCGCGCCGGCAAGGCCGAATCCGCCCGCATCGACAAGTCGAATGCAGCCTCGACCGATCATTGATTGCGGCGGGCACGGCGGCGCGCGGCCAGCTCTCGCGCGAAGCTCAGGAAGCGGCGCAGCGCCGGATTGTCGCTCGCTGGCGACCATACCGCGCTGAACGGCACGATGTCTTCGCGGGCCGTGAGCGGACAAAGGACCAGATCGGGATAAACCATGCTGGTCCAACCTTCCGAAACCAACGTGATGCCCTCGCCGATGGCGACCATGTGCATCAGGGTCTCCTCAGTGACATGATGATAGGTCACATCTGGATAGCTGCTGTAGTCGGCAACCCGACGCACGATATAGTCATGCACTTCCGGTCCCGGTTCCAAGGCCGAGACGATGAAATGTTCCTCTCGGAGCTGCGGCCAGTCGAGCGAATTGCTCGCAGCGAGGGGATGCCGGACGGCAATCGCCACGTGAACCCGCTCATGCCAAAATTCCTCGACCTCACAGCCTGCCAGCGGCGCGTTACCGGTGAAGAAGGCGACATCGAGCTGGCGCGAGCGGATCGCACGTAGATGGTCCCGCCGACCGCCATCCAGAATAACGAGCGCCACACCCGGATAGCATTGCCGATAGGAAGAGATCAGTTCGCGCAGGAAGCCACCTGCCAGCGTCGTGATGATGCCGACCCTAACGGTGCCTTCCTCGACCCGGCCGGCCGCGCCCGCTCGCTGGAGGATGGTTTCGGCCATCTGGAGAACGGGGACGATATCGTCGAGAAGTCGCCTCCCACCATCGGTTAGGCGTACCCCGGATGGGGTGCGCTCGAACAGAGAGATACCAATCGCGTCCTCGAAATTGCGAACTCGTCGGCTGACACTCGAAACCTTCATGCCGAGAGCGTCGGCAGCAGCCGAAAAACTCGTTTGCTCGGACGCCGCCAGCACATAGCGCAGCGGTCTCATATCAAATGGAAGCCCTTTCGCCGGCCAGCGTACGGGGCGCTCGATCAAAGGCGCATCCACAATGGTCGAGCCAATATTGCGACCAAGCCGGCTTTCTGTAGTTGATGGTTCCTGTCCGCGTTTCAAAAGATATCCCCCAACCACAGGTAACTAGTGAGCGTCGCCATGATCATGGGAAGGATCGAATATCGATCCAACCGTTTTGGACTGAAGCGTGCTTTCGGCACCACGCAATAAAAATAGCGCATTCAGGCGCTCGCGCTCGGCAAGCTGCGTTCCGGCTTTCGGGCCGAGGACCATCAGAGCCGTAGCCCAGCCATCGGCTTCTGCGCAGGTTCGCGCGATGACGGTGACGGAAGCCGGCGGTTCAGGCAGCGGCGCCCCGCGGCGCGGGTCCATCGTATGCGACAACCGTCGGCCTCCGGCCATGAGCCAATGCCGGTAGTCGCCGGAGGTTGCGACTGCTGCGTCATGCAAGGCAAGGATCGAATGCGGAGCGCGGCGGTCGGGATCGGGCGCCTCGACGGCGATCACCCACGGCTCGCCGGCGGGATGCAGGCCGAATGCGCGCATCTCGCCGTCAATCCCGACCAGACCTGAAGCGATGCCGAGGCCGTGCAGCACCGCAGCCAGCCTGTCCACGCCGTAACCCTTGGCGATGCCATTGAGGTCGAGGTCTACGGGCGCCAGTTTTCGTACCCTTCCGCCCTCGACATCCAGGTCCACGATCTCATGCGCGGGCGGATGCCGCATTTCGAGCGCCTTTCGAATCCGGACCTCGTCGACCGCTTCCGGACCGAACCCCCATGCACGCACGGCCGCACCGACGCCTACATCGAACGCTCCGCCCGAGGCGCGGCCGATATCGAGGGCGAGCCGCAGCACCTCCATCAGGCAGGGCGGAACTTTCACCCACGCACCGGCACGCCCGGCATTCAAGCGCATGAGATCGCTGTTCGGATTCCAGGTCGACATTTGTGTGTCGACTTCATTCACGGCGGCTTGCAGCGCCTGCCGGACCGCTTCCGAGTCAAGGCCATCCGGCGCATAGAACGACGCCGACCAGCGTGCGCCCATCGTCGGTCCGTTCATTGAGAGCCGGTTCTGTTTAGTAGATGTCTTCAACATAGCGTCCCTGCGCCTTCAGCAAGCTCGGCGTTAGCCCCATCGGGGCAAGAATGTCGCCGAGCGCGGTGGAAACACCGGCCGCCATATCCCGGCCGCCGCAGACCATAATCCGGGCGCCTTCGCGCACGAGACGCACGATCTCCGTCGCCTCGTGGCGCAGACCATCCTGCACGTAACGAGGGTTTCGCCCGCGCGAGCAGGCGGTCACGATCCGCCGGAGGTGCCCTTGCGCCTGCCAGGTCGCAAAATCCTCGCGATAGAGAAAATCGCTATCGGGATGGCGCATGCCGAAAAACAGATAAACCGGCCGGCATCGCGTATTGGCGCGCACGAACCCCGCAAGAGGACCGATCCCCGTTCCGGCTCCGATCAGGATCAGCGGCCTGCGCGTGGTTCCGACATGGAAGCCGGGATTGCGCCGAACGAAGCCCCTGATCCGATCGCCGGGCCTCAGTTCGAAGAGTTGACCCGAGCACAAGCCGGCAGGATGCTTCTTCACGACGATCTCGACAAAGCCGTCGCGGCGGCCCGAAGCCAGCGAATAGAACCTGGGAACGGCTGAACCTTCGGGCAGGATGCCCAGTAGATCGCCGGCGACAAAATTGCCGGGCGCGCGGCTGACAAGCCGCTGCCAGAGCGCAGCCTGTGGCAAGGCAAATCGTAGGATGACCATGGGAGCCTGCACCTCGGCGCCATAGTCGCGGCGCGAGACGAGCGTCAGATCGATAGAGGCGGGTTGTACCGGCTGATGGACGAGATCGAGGTCGAGACCTGTCGCCGCGCCCAATGAGAGGCCCCAACGGGCGAAATCCTGTGGTGACTGCCGATCCACCGTGTCGAAGGGAATGAGCGTCTCCCAGCCTTTACGCTCCGCGGTTTCGGTAACGGCTCGCGCATAGGCGCAATAGCCGGGAAAGCTGCGGTCGCCGAAGCCAAGCACAGCCATGGGGATCGCCGGAGCGGCGGCAAGAGCGTTCATGCGTTCGAGGAACCCTTTAGCAGAGGCAGGGGCATCGCCATCGCCATAGGTGGCAGCAAGGATAAGGATACGCCTGGCCCGCCCGTAGCGCGCGGGATCGAAAGCGGACATCGGGGCGGCGTGGACAGTCTGTCCTGCCTTGGAGAGCACCGCATGAAGCGTTGCCGCAAATCCCCAGGTGCTGCCGCTCTCGCTGCCGACCAGCAGGATCGTCTCGGCACGGCTGGCAGGAACATTGCCGCGAATGCGAGGTCGCCCGCGCCACCCGGCAAGCCACAGGACGAAGCCCGTCACAGCCATGACCGGAACACCGAGCGCCATCAGTCCGAGAACCAGTCCCAACGTGGCCGCTCCTCGTCCGGTGTGCAGCATGTAGATCGTTTCCGTGGCTCGCTGCCATCCGGTAAGATCGGTCCATGCTAGGAGCTTGCCATCGCCCTGATCGATGTAGCCGGTTCCTCGATCGGTTTTCAGCGTGAAGACATCGCCCGCATCATCTGGCGTGGGAAACGACAGGCTACGCAATTCGGCAACAGGTATGGCCCGAAGGGCGGCCATGTCTGCGATAGCCATGCCCGTTCGACCGCTCGCATCCGTCTGCGCAATCGGAGATGCGGCTTCATCCGGCAAAAGATCGAAGGTCGAGGCCGTCATCCACAGCGCCGTGGCTGAGGACAGCAACAATCCAGCGACCACCAGCCGTGCGATCTCGACATGCAGTCTTCCGGAAAACGGGCCGCGCATCGGCGAGAACCAACGCTGCCAGCCTCCGGCCCGGCGGGCGATAAGCACCACTCCGGAAATCGCCAGCACCAGCATTGCGGCCGCGCCCGCGGCTGTCACCATGCGGCCTCCATCTCCAAGAAACAGCGACCGATGCAGGTTCGTCAGCCAGCGTTCGACCGGATTCGGATCGGCAGAAGCGATGCTTTGCCCTGTCGCCGGATCGATCACCGCCGCCTGTGCGGCGCCGTTCTCGAACCAATAGGCAGTGATCCGGCCCGACGGCGCTCGCCGGATCTGTTCCAGTTCTGGATGGGCGGCCTGGAGGCGCCCCGCCACATCGGCGACGGACACCGCCGCCGTGGCCTGCGGCGAAGACAGGCGCTCGACGGCCGGGAAAATCGAAAGGGCCGCGCCGCTAAGGCTGAGCATCAGAAGCAGAAGCCCGGCGATGAGCCCCGGCCAGCGGTGAATGAAACGAGACATACCGTTCACCGCCTAGCGGGAATAGGCGAGCGAGGCGACATAGAGCCGGCCACGCGCGGGCGTCCCTGCGCCGTCACTCGTCAGCGGGATCGCTACGTCGTTCGGGCTGTCGCGCATGTCTTCCACGGCGGCATCGACATGCAGCGTATAGCCCGCGTCGAATAGCGCATCGGCCAGGTCGAGCGAGATTTCCAGTGTGCGCCCAGCACCAACGCTGGCGCCGGTGATACCATCGATCCCGGAGGGATTACCGCCCGTCGCACGATACCAACCCGACAGGTGCCCGTAATACTTCGACTTGCCCCCGGCGACCCAGACCGTGCCTGCGTACTTCCCCTGTGGATCGGTGACATAGAAGGCGAGATAGGCCCCGTCTCCGCCATACTGGTTCAATGTGGTCGTCACGGTGATGGGACGGGCCACCGCGAGGCTAGGAAGGGTCAGCGCCGTCGTCAGCGCCAGTGCCGCAAAAATGGATTTCATGCCGATCTGCCTTTTCCAGAGAAGCGGATCGCGGATAACCAATTGGTTCGAGATCCGACGCCCCACTCTGGCAAGGCCACCTGAGCATCACCTGACAGCATAAATATTTTTGCTTCAGTGTTTCGTCAGGAAGCGATGAAATACCAAACGCCTAGAAAGAACAAAACCGCAGATCGGTGGTCAGGTCAGCGGTCGTGTTCCTAGCGAACGCCATGCTCGGTGTTTGTCACGGACGCGAAATCTGAAGTTGCGCTGGTATTGGTCTAGCCGTGGGCATGCGGAATAAGGCCAAGTGCCGTTACCTCAAGTGTCGGAGTTCCATCCGAGAAGGCGTCCGTAATCCTGATCAAGCCAAAGGGGATGGTCCTGGCTTGCCAGTGGAATTCGCATTGGCTTAGCCGGATTGTTTGCTTGGCGGAGAACGACCGGAATGCCTGACGGGCTCCGAACCGCATCGAGCCAGTTTGCGTCAGCCGAACCGCTTCGTCCGCAAACACTTCTCGAGCGCCCAGGCGCTTGGCAAGATCCCCGACACCGTAGGCAATGGCGGCGGGGACCCTGGCGGCTTGTTTATCGCAGGCTTCAATCGGAAACACTCAACGCAGGGACATGCGCCGCAGCGTGCCGTCGCGCAGGACGAACTGGTGCCAGATGGCCATCAGGGCATGCAGTCCGGCAAGGATGAGGATGATGGTTCCGGCATTCTCATGCAATTCGGCGATCAGGCCGGGTCGCCCCTGAACGGGCGCGGTGAGCGCGGGAAGCTGCAAGCCGAAGAACGATACTGGGACACCCATGCGTGAAGCGGCGTACCAGCCAGTGATCGGCAGTGCGATCAGGAACAGGTAGAGCACCGCGTGCCCGGCCTTCGCGGTAGCCGCGAGCCAACCTTGCGCATCGGCTTCGGGCGTGCGGCCGGCCACTCGCAGGACTAGCCGGGGCAGCATCAGGGCGAGTACAGCAAGCCCGAGCGAAAAATGGAGCAGGGGCAGGTTCTCGGCGATCTTGCGACCGCCCTCGGCCGTGAACCAGGCGCCGAGCACCAGAAGGGCGGTTAGCCAGTGGATGACGATCATGCTCGCCGAATAGCGATGCGACTTGTCGGGCATATTGTGGTCTCCTTGAGATGCGCCGGAGCGAAAGTGCGGCGTCTTATTTCACGACAGCCTTTGGCCGTGTATTCGTCCCGAGCAGGCCGTCCGCAGACGTCTCGCCGGCGGTTTCCGGCCCGATGCCCTGCGTCCGTTGGCGCTTTGCTCCGTGATGGTCGTCATCCCGATCTTTGTAGCGCAGCTTGACGATTTCGAGCGTTGCAGGGTCGATCTTGGCTTTGAAGGGGCGACCTCCTTCATCGGTTCCGCGGATTTCGTAGCAGCCGTCGTCGATCTTGATCCGGGTAACGGTCCAGCCTCGCCCAGCCGCCATCGTCTGCACCGCCTCGCGCGGCTGCCACCTCTCCATCGGAACGTGACAATCGTCGTCCGCCCTTGCGGTTCCTAACCCGGCCAACGTCAGAACGAGGATTGCCGCCGCCATCTGCTTCATCATCTGATTGTTCCCGATCAACGCGATATAGCCACAACTATGGCAGGTTATGCTGACGAATCGCTGAAGCAGCGGCTGATACCCCTTCAGCAAACCGACAGGTTCAAACCGTAGAAAAACAGCAGAAAGGGGAACCGATCCCAAGATGAGAGTCTTGCTCGTTGAAGACGATGCGATCCTCGGCAAGGCCGTTCGCGATCACATCGCCGCCAGCCATTCCGTCGATTGGGTGATCCGGCTCGACGCCGCGCGCGAGCATCTCGACAGCGCGGCCTACGACCTCATCCTGCTGGATCTGATGCTTCCCGACGGGCTGGGTGTCGGCTTCCTGCGAAAACTGCGTGCTGCAGGAAGTGTGACCCCAGTCATCATCCTGACGGCGCTTGACCAGATTTCCGACCGCATCGAAGGACTCGACGCCGGCGCCGACGATTACATGATCAAGCCCTTCGATCTTTCGGAGTTATCGTCGCGTTTGAACGCCGTAGCGCGGCGCTACAGCGGCAATCCCAATCCCCTCATCGAGATTGGCGACCTGTGCGTCGATCTTGCCGCCAAAACCGTGAAGCGCGGCGGGCGCTCCGTCGAACTGACCGGACGGGAATGGGCGCTGTTCGAGACCTTCCTGCAACGGCCGGGCGTCGCGCTGACCAAGGCCCAGCTCGAGGACCGGCTCTATGCGTTCGGTGCCGAAGTGGAGAGCAACACGATCGAGGTCCATGTCAGCCGGCTGCGCAAGAAGCTAGGGCATGCCGTCATCGATACGGTTCGCGGCATCGGTTATCGTCTCGGAAGCGCGCGATGAAGCGCCCGAAAAGCCTGCAATGGCGGCTTTCGCTGTGGCTCGGCCTTGGCATAACGGTGCTTTGGGCGGTCGCCGCCGTGGTTACGGTTTACAGGCTGCACAACGAGATGAACGAAGTCTTCGACAGCGCGCTCGAGGAGACCGCGCAACGGATTCTGCCGCTTGCGGCGCTCGAAATCCTCGGGCGCGATGCCGACGATTCGGAGCAGCGCGTGGCGACGCTGCGTCAGCATGACGAATACTTCACCTATATCGTGCGTGACGAAGCGGGCAAGGTTCTGCTCAGCTCGCACAATGCGGATCTGGCGGTTTTCCCGCCATTCTCGGGAATGGGCTTCACCGATACGCAAACCCATCGGCTCTATTCCGACGCCGCGCTGCAAGGCAGCCTTGCGATCACCGTCGCCGAACCGCTTTCACATCGGCGAATGGCGGCAGAACACGCCTCACTGGATCTCGCCCTGCCACTCGGCATTATCGTTCCCCTCAGCCTCCTCGGTGTCTGGCTCATCGTTCGGCTGTCGATGGCCCCTGTCCGGACTTTCCGATCACAGATCGAGGCGCGTGGCGGCGGCGATCTTGCTCCGGTCAAAGCTGACAACCTGCCTTCCGAGATCGAACCTGTTGCCCATTCGGTGAACCTGCTTCTTGAACGTCTGAAACGGACATTGCAGGCGGAGCGTACACTGGCGGCGAAATCCGCCCATGAACTACGAACTCCAGTCGCGGCTGCGCTGGCGCAAGCGCAAAGGATGATCATCGAGGCTCCCGATGACACGACTCTCGAACATGCTCGCGACATGGAAACCGCCCTGCGGCGTCTTTCCCGACTGACCGAAAAGCTGATGCAGCTTGCAAGGGCCGAGGGCGGCCGCCTGCTGGCGGAGAAGCGCGCCGACATTACCATCATCCTGCGCATGGTCGTCAGCGAGTTCGGCGAACACACCCCTGGCGCTGGTCGGATCGAGGTGACGCTTCCCAACAATGCGGTCTCCGCCAATATCGATCCGGACGCCTTCGCCGTTCTGGCGCGCAACCTCATTGAAAACGCTCTGAAGCATGGCGATCCGAAGGAGCCTGTCAGCGTCACGCTATCGGCTGAGGGCATCCTGCAAGTCACGAATGCCGGTCCGGCCGTACCGGCGGAGACGCTTGCCCGACTGTCTGAGCCTTTCGAGCGGGGCCAGTCCGAGGCGGACGGAGCGGGTCTCGGCCTGGCCATCGCGAAAACGATAGCCGTTGGCACGGGCGGCAGCCTTGATCTGATCTCGCCGATAGAGGGGCGGCAGGACGGTTTCGCGGCCGTATTTTCCCTGGGCAAGCAATAGCGCAACCAGCAGCCTGCTCCCGTTATTCCAGATACGGCGAAGGCACGCACGCCTCAGAATGAATGCCTTTGCCGACCATCTGGACGCGTCTCGACTACGCGTGGCCCTACTTCTCCTTCCGTGACGCACTCCCATCGTCACCGAAGCGTTTGACCTTTCCATCAATGACCTCCAGGGTCGCCGGGTCGACTTTGACCTTGAGGATGTTACCGCTGGCATCGGTCACCCGAAGCTCGTAACAGCCGTCGTCGATCTTCATCCTGTCGATGGTCCATTCGAAGTCGCTTGCAAGCTTCGCCAGCGCTTCGAACGATTGCCTCTTTTCGAGCGGTACATCGCACGCCTCACCGGCAAGGGCGGCGCCGGCCGGCAGCATCGCCAGCAATGCAAGCATCGTGAAAGACTTTTTCATGGTTCCAACTCCTCAGTTACGATCATCTACGCATGGAACCATGCGACGCTTTGCTGATGGGCTCCTGAAGAACGATAATAATTCCTGTCAGCTTTCCGTCAGTCAGGATGCACGGCAGCCGCCATAGACGACAGGCTGAAGTTGATCACTCTTGCAGAGAAAAGGAGCAGCAATGCCGAAGCGGCATGGGCTACCGCCATTGCCGCAGGATGCGATATTTCATGCCGGCCTGTCGGGCGTTGATGTTTTCGATGGAAGCGCAGACAGGCTAGGGTGCGTCGCTGCCCGATGAGCGGAACCTGCCTCACCCGCGTTCCGCCGGATACGGTCCGAGAGAAGGCGCAGGCCGTTCAGGACGACCAGTACGGTCCCGCCTTCATGTCCGACCACCGCCAGCGGCAGCGGCAGATCGAAGAACAACCCTCCTGTGACAAGCACCAGCATGGCGCCGATCGCGACGGTGAGGTTCTGCCGGATGACAGCGGCAGTCCGCCGCGCCAGCCGGTGCGCCTCTGCCAGTTTCTTCATGTCCTCCGACAGCAGGGCCACATCGGCCGCCTGAAGGGCGACATCCGAACCGGCTGCGCCCATGGCGATGCCGACATCGGCCCGCGCAAGGGCGGCCGCATCGTTCACGCCGTCGCCCACGAAGGCGACCTTGCCGCGTTCCGCCAACTCGGCGACGCGGCCCACCTTGTCCTGCGGCAGCATTTCGGCGTGGATCTCGTCCGGGCCGAGACCGAGTTCCGCGCCGATGCGCAGGGCCACCGGCCGGCGGTCGCCGGTCATCATGACGATGCGGCGCACGCCGCCGGCACGCAGGGCGGCGAGCGCCGGGGCGGAACTCGCCCTCGCCTCGTCCGCGACGCTGACGGCGCCCAGAATGGTCGATCCTCGCCCGAGATAGACGACGGTTTGCGCGTTCTCCTCCAGTTCGCGGAATTCGGCGCGATCAGTGGACGCATCCATTTCCCTGGTGAGATAAGAGTTTCCAGCCCAGACCGGGCCAACCTCGTCCCGCCCGACGATTCCGGCGCTGGGACGGGAGCTGACATCCATGACCTGCGCCGGTTCGATCCCGTGTATGACCGCCTCGCGGCGGATCGCTCCGGCGATGTGATGCTCGGAATGAGCTTCGAGCCCGGCCAGCAGGGACAGGAAGCGCCGGTCCTCACCGTTCAGCGCAATAATCCGTGTCACCTCCGCACGACCGTTGGTCAGCGTGCCTGTCTTGTCGAAGGCGAAGGTATCGACGGCTGCCAGCATTTCGAGCGCGCCGCCGCCCTTGAAAAGAACGCCGCCCCGCGCCGCCGCCGAGAGCGCCGACAGGATCGCCGCCGGCACCGATATGACGATCGCACAGGGGCTGGCCGCGACCAGCAGCGTCGCGGCCTTATAGAGCGCCTGCTCCCAATCTCGCCCGAGCCAGTAAAAGGCGACGAAGGCGAGAACAGCGCCGAGTAAGACCGCGACGGTATAGCGCTGTCCGAACCACGCGCTGAAACGCTCGGACGGCGCTTTCGCCTCTTGGGCCTCGGTGACCAGCCGGATCATGCGCGCGATCGTGCTGTCGCCGATCGTTCTCGCTATCGTCACTTCCAGGATGCCGTCGAGATTGACGGTGGCTTCGAACACCTGCTGGCCCGGCTCCTTGGAGACGGGCATGGATTCGCCGGTGATGTTGGCCTCGTCGATGCCGCCGCGCCCTTGCAGGATCACACCGTCGGCGGGCACGCGCGCGCCCGGCCGCAGGATCACGACGTCGCCGACGGCAAGCTCCGCGGCGGAAACCTCCGCAACCGCACCGTCCGCGTTCTTCCGAAACGCCGTCTCCGGGCGGAGCGCCATCAATGCCTCGACCGCGCGGCGCGCGCGCCCGAGCGCCTGATGCTCGAGCGTCGTCGACACGCTGAACAGCGTCAGCAGCACCGCGCCTTCGAACGGCGCGCCGACGATTGCCGCGGCAATCGCGGCGACCACCATCAGGAGGTCGATGTCGAGGATATGCTGCCGCCAGAGCGCCGACAGGGCCGTCCACGCGGCGGGAAGCCCGCCGGCGGCATAGACGAGCACCAGGCCCGGCCACCGCAGGACGGCAAGCCCCTCGACCGGGGGCCAGGTCCCGACTGTCGCCAGGATCATGCCCAGCACCGTCAGGAGCGACATCAGCATCGGGATATCGAACGAGAAGCGCCTCATGATCAGACCGCCCGGCCGATAAGGGCGCCGATGGCCGCTGTCGACGCCATGGCCACCGCGCCCCAGAAGACGACCCGAGCAGTCGGTTTCCAGACGCTGGCGCCGCCTGCGCTCGCACCAACCGCCCCGAGTGCGGCAAGCCCGACGAGACAGGCGATGGATACGGCCCATGCGACCGTTCCCGCCGGCGCGAGCAGCGCCACGATCAGCGGCAGCGCCGCGCCCACGGAAAAGGTCGCCGCCGATGTAAAGGCCGCCTGGACGGGTCTGGCCATCACATGGCTCGACAGTCCGAGTTCATCGCGCGCATGCGCCTCGAATGCGTCCTTCGCCATCATTTGCCTGGCCACCTCGAGGGCGAGATCCGGCGCGACACCGCGCTGCTCGTAGATCGCAGCGAGTTCGGCCAGTTCCGCCTCCGGCTGCGTGGCCAGTTCGCGGCGCTCACGCGCCATGTCGGCCTCTTCCGTGTCCGCCTGCGAACTGACCGAGACATATTCGCCGGCCGCCATCGACATGGCTCCGGCCACCAGCCCGGCAACGCCCGCCACGAGGACCTCGTGAGGGCCGGCGGTCGCCGCCGCCACGCCGACGATGAGGCTCGACGTCGAGATCAACCCGTCATTGGCCCCAAGTACCGCTGCCCGAAGCCAACCGATGCGTTCGATAAGATGATTCTCTTTGTGCACAGTGCGCATGAAATTTGTTCCAGAGTGCTATCGGTCGGCTCCGAGGCGCCGCCCATTCCACGGGCGCTCGTAAAAGTGCAGCCGATCGATTGTCCGTCGTTCACATTAGAATTATTCTAAATATGTGGCATAGGCATTGAGATTGGTCAATAAGTTAGAATTATTCTAATCTGTAAGACATCATCCATAGAGCACGCTGGCGTTTGAAACGCCCGATCGTCAGATCGACGGGCACCAATCCCGGAAGATCTGGCACGCCGAGGCCGTTATAGGGAGCCACCTGCCGGCTGCGGCCACCGCAAGGTCGAGAACAGTGATGACTGAGCGGACCAGCGGCAGGTCGATCGGCAAAACGCGTCATTTCAGGCTCCTGGCTGGTCCGGTCACGGCCTCGGCCGCCGGCACTTGCTGGGTAGGGAAATCGTCAGGCGGCTTTTTTGCACCGCAGCGCAAGTATCGCGATGACGATCCAGACGCCGGTGCGCAGGATCATCGCGCCCATGGTGCGCGCCTCCCACGCGCCGCCGGAGCCGACATGCCACAGAAAGGCGGCGAAGACGGCCGCCGTTATCACGGCGATGGCGAGCGACAGCATCGGCGCCCAATTCGTGCCGCGCCACAGGCCGATCCCGGCGAGGGCATAGGCAAATCCCGCGACGAAGTTGAACCATAGAACGAAGGGCACCACAGCCCCCATGTCGACGCCGCCAAACAGCGCCCTGCCGCCCGAGACGATTGTCAGCAGGCCGAAGACCACCGCGACGGCGGCGGCGATGGCGAGGGTACGGGATCGTCTTGCGGGCATGGGACGGCTCCGGGTCAGGCGTCGGCGAGGCGGCCGTCGCGCAGGTGGATCAGGCGGTCGAAACGGTCGAAGATCTTTTCGTCGTGGGTGACGGTGACGATGCAGGCTTCCTGCTCGACGGCGAGCTTGCGCATCAGGTCCATCACCAGCCCGGCCCGCGCGCCGTCGAGCGCGGCGGTGGGCTCGTCGGCGAGGATGATGCGGGGGCGGTTGGCGAGCGCGCGGGCAATCGCCACGCGCTGCGCCTCGCCGCCGGAAAGGAGCGCAGGCTTGACCTTTGCGCGGTGGCCGACTTCCAGATAGTCCAGCAATTCGCGTGCCCGCGCCCGGCCTTCCTCGGCGGGCAGACCGGCAAGGTCGAGCACGACCGCGACGTTCTCCTCGGCGGTCAGGAAGGGCAGGAGGTTGTGCGCCTGGAAGATGAAGCCGATCTTGTCGAGCCTGAGACGTCTCAGGTCGCGACGCAGCCATCTGCCGTCGAACACCGGCTCGCCGTCGAGCACCACCCGTCCCGCCGAGGGGGCGAGGATGCAGCCGATGATGTTGAGCAGCGTCGTCTTGCCCGAGCCCGAGGGGCCGAGCAGCGCGATCACCTCGCCGGCCCGCACAGTAAGATCGACGGAACGCAGGGCGTCGACGCGGGTCTCGCCCTCGCCGAAATGCTTGGCCACGCCCGAGACCTCGATGAGGATGTCGCCAAGCGCCATGTCAGCTCCCGAGCGCGGTGGCCGGGTCGACCTTCATCGCCGCCCGCACGCCGAGCGCCGAGGAGAGCAGGCAGACCGCGGCGATGATGCCGGCCAGCACCAGGGCGTTGAACGGCTCCAGCACCACGCGGCGCGGAAAATAGTCCTTCACGACGAGGATCGCCATCAGCCCGATTGCCCAGCCCGAGGCGCCGAGGATCAGCGCCTGCTGAACGATCAGCGCGACGATGGTGCGGTCGGGCGCGCCGATCAGCTTCAGCGTGGCGATCTGCTTCAGCTTCTCCATCGTCATCGTGTAGATGATCAGCGCGATCACCACGGCGCTGACGGAGAGCAGGATGCCGAGGAACAGCCCGATTTGGCGGCGCGCCTTGTCCACCACGGAGACGAGTAGCAGTTCCTCCTGCTCGGCCTGCGTCATCGCGGCGAGGTGCTTCCACTGGCGCACGGTGGCGGTCAAGAGATCGACATCGGCGCCGGGCGCCATGCGAGCGATGATTGCGGCGACCGACGCGGACTTGACGGAAGCGGCCCCGCGCGCGGCCTGCACCCGTTGGGCGGCCGGGTCGAGTTCGGTCTGGAGCGCCATCGCGTCGGCGAGCGTCACGTAGACCGCCGGGTCGCCGCCTGAGTTCATCGCCCCCTCGACCAGTCCGACCACGGTGAAGCGGTCGCGACCGAGCCGGATCGTCTCGCCGGGCAGAAGGCCGGTCTTGCGGTCGGCGACCAGCTCGAAATGGCCGGCGCCGATGCCGCGCCCCTCGGCGATCGCCTGCGGTCCGCCGGGCCTGCCCAACTCGTAGCCGACGACGTAGAGCCTGAGCGTGCGCCCAGCATGGGAAGCCTCGACATTCTGATAGTTGACCGCGCCCGCTTCGGCGACGCCCGGCATCCGCGCGACCGCGTGGCGCGTATCGGCGGGAATGCTGGAAGCTTCCGCAAACGGACCCTTGGTGCCGGCCTCCACCACCCAGACATCGGCTACCGGCGCTTTCACCGCCGCCAGTGCGTCCGAGACGAGGCCGTTGTAGATGCCGATCATCGCCAGCACGACCGTCATCAGAAGCCCCAATCCGAGACAGGTGAGGACGAAGCGGAACAGACCGTGGCGGATGTCCTTGAGCGCAAGGTTCATGGCGCATCCCCGAGGTGGGCACGTCTACCCTCGGCCCCGCCCTTCGGCGGTCGGGCGACGATCGCCGCCCCTTCGGGCAGGCCGCCCGCAACTTCGACGCGGCCGCGATCGTCGCGAGCGCCGAAGGTCAGTTGCACCCGCGCGAGGCGTCCGTCCTGCACCGTCCACACCGTGCCGCGATGGCCGTCGAAGCCGGTGATCGCCACCTCGGGAACCATAAGCGCGCTTTCCCGGCTACCGGTAGTGATACGCACCTCCGCCTGTTCGCCGAGAAACATCTCGGCGGGACAGTCGGTGCAGGTCAGCCAGACGCGGCGTTCCTCGTTCACACGATCGCTTTCGATGCCGATGCGGACGATTGTACCGTGGAACTCGGCCGACGGCTGCGAGCGCAGCCCGATCGTGCCCGGCTGGCCAGGAGCAAGCTGGCCGGCGCGCTCCTCGTCGACATAGGCTTGAATCCAGATGGTGGCCGGGTCGATCAGCGTAAAGATCGGATCGCCTGCCTTCACCACCGTACCCGGCTCCGCGTGGCGGGCGACGACCAGCGCATCATAGGGCGCGACCAGCCGGTGATGGGCGAGAAGGGCTTCCTCCTGTCGCAGGGCCGCCGCCGCGTCCAGGCCCTGCGCCCGGATCACCGCCAGATCGGCTTGCGCCACGGCCAGATCGGCGCGCGCCACGTCCTCGTCGCGCTGCGCTTCCTCGGCGCGCTGGGCCGAAGCGACGTCGCGCTGCACCAGCCCCTGCTGACGACGGTTCGCCGTCTCGCGCTCGGCGAGCACCGCGCGGGCGCGCACGACAGCGGCATCGGCCTTGGCGAGATTGGCCTTATTAGCCGCCACTGCCGCATGGGCGCGCGCCACCCGCGCCTCCTGTTCGGCAGAGTGAAGGACGGCCAGCTCCTGCCCTCGGATCACGCTGTCCCCGGCATCGGCGGCAAGAGAGGTCAGGGCTGCACCCACCTCGAAGCCGACGCGGCTGAGAATCCGCGCCTCGACGGTGCCGAGTCCGTAGATGCGAAGGGCGACATCGCGTTCAGGTTGAACGACCGTCACCGCCAGCGGCCGTTCGGTGAAGAATAGAAAGCCTACTCCGACAGCCAAGGCCAGAAGAATACCCGAAAGCCAGATGCGTCGCATCGCCTATTCTCCCCTTGCAGCCAGAAGACGGCATTGCACGTCGAACAGCCGCACCCCCTCTTCGCGCAGGTCGAAATCGCGCGCGCCGAGCGCCCAGCGGATCGCCACACCCTGCACGAGCGACGTCAGCAGCACCGCCACATCGTCCGGCATGACATCGCCCCGCAAAATCCCTGCTTCCTGTCCCGCGCCGGCCTCGCGCGCGAGCAGGCGGTGAAAAGCCTTGAGCGTGCTGTTGAACGTGGCGCGCAGCTCTGCATTGGTGACATTCAGCTCGCGCGAGAACAGCAGCATAGGAAGTGCGGGGGTGGCAGCGATCTGAGCGAACTGCGCGGCAATCAAAGCACGCAACTTGGCCACAGGCTCATCGCCACGGCTCAATGCGTCGCCCCATGCCTCCTCCAGACCTTCGGCCACATGCTCGGCCACAGTCTGCCAAAGCGTGTCCTTGGTCGGGAAATGCCGGAATAGCGCCGCTTGAGTGATACCGATCGCCGACGCCACCGCTCCGGTCGTCACACGGTCCGGCCCGATGCTGTCAGCCAATTCCAAGAGGGTGGCGACGATCTCGGCCTTGCGAAGCTCCGCCCGCTTACGCATGGATTTCCCTATTTGTTAGTTATCAGACACTAACTAATATGATAGACCCTTACGCTATGTCAATCGCAAGCGACCTGAATGAATTGTCGGACGTCATCGAGAACGCGCCGTGGAGCGCGAACCGCCTCGCCTCGAACGAGGGAGGCCCGCCTTTCACGCTTCGGCGAACGCCTTGACGCTCTCCGCATATCGCGCTCGCTTCACCTGCTTCATGGAGAGCAGTTCACCCCCGTCGAGCAGTCGGGCAATCTCGGCCGCGACCTGATCAGCAGCAATCACCAGCGCGGCATCGAGGTGGACATTTGTATCACGCGCGAATCTGGACGTTGCCCTGGGCGAAGACGCCACACCCGAGCCTCACACCATGTCCGTCACGGCCTTTCTGCCACCGACGCGGAGCGCCGGTAGGAGGGAGTATCTCGAATATTGAGAAGGAAAAGCCGGAGTTGGTCCTACCGCTATTGGCAATCATCACGCGGATTGATGAGAAAATCGCCGCCGTCATGGCGGCCGACGTGAACGGGCTTTCGCTCGTCGTGGCTGACGTCACGGTCAACTGAGGCGAAAGGCGGCATCAAGCTATGGGTCTTCAACGTGGAAGGTTCCGGCGCTTACAAACAGGCCGGGACCAACAAGATCACGTTGAAGTTCAATGCACGGACGGGCTAGGGATCGCAACCTTTCCGATGTTTATCCCTCGTCCCGCAGTATCCCTACTACGACCGAATCCGGCTTCACGTTTGGCGAAAGCTGCGGTCCACTCCTACGTGCGTCAACGGTATGAGGAGATACGGACCATGACTGAACCGAAATATCTGACCCCGGAAGAGGTTTCCGATCGCTACCGGGGAGTGATCTCAACCGGGACGCTGAAGAACTGGAGATCGCAGCGGATCGGCCCGCCCTTCATCAAGGTCGGAAAATCCGTCCTCTACTCCGCCGAGCAGCTCGATCTCTGGGACCGGAAGAACGTCGTGACCTGCCGTGCCACCAAAGTCGGCCATATGACCGCAAGGGATCAACGATGACTGGAACGGGGACGGCCCACTATTGCGTACCCAAAAACCGCCCCCACTTTCCACCGCATAACCGAATTATTAATTATTTACCGCTACTTAGAGAAATGCGACGGGTGATCCACAACCACCCTTCCGGCGACCCGACCCCCTCGCGCGCGGATATCGACATGACCCATCGCATCATCGGCGTGGCCAAGCCGCTGGGTATCGAGGTGCATGACCATATCATTGTGGGCAAGGACGGCCATGCCAGCCTGCGCGGGCTGGGCATGATGTAAGGGCAAAATGCCTGCCCGGCCGGAACAGAAAACAGCGGGTGGACAGAAAATGGCGGGCAGATGAGGCCGGCAGCCCCATGCCGGCCGAATAATCCTGCCGGCCGAATGATCCCGCCCATGAAAAAGGGCGCGGCCGGGAAGGACGCGCCCTTTTTCATGAAAACACCCAAGATCACTTCAGGTCGCTGAAACCGACATCGAAGGAAAGGGAGGCCAGGAAGCGGTCACCGCAGCTCTTGGCGTTCGCAACCATGATGACGCACTGGTCATCATCGAGATCAGAGCCGTGATAGCGCAGGTCCAGCGTGGCGGCCTTGTAGCTGAAGCTGGTGCCGACATTCCAGTAGCTGTAACCGGAGACATCGACATAATAGGGCACGCCGATGATGGGCGTGAAGAAAGTGGCGTTCCACGCGCTGCTATCCAGCCACTGGTAACCGAACTCGCCCGAAACCGTCCACTCGATGGCGTTGGAGGGACCGAAGCTCGGCAGGGCGATCTCAGCCAGACCGGCCAGATATGTGCCATCCGTGCTGGAGGCGGCAAAATCCGTCGTGTAGTAGAGGTGCAGCGCCAGGTTCAGCCAATCGGTCACCTGATAGCTCGGCTTGAAGTGGACTTCCCAGTAATTGAGATCCGTATCGGCATCACTGCCGGGATACAGATAGCCGGTGATGCCGACATCAAGGGTCAACTTGTCCCAGGTGTGGCGCAGGCCGCCATAAACATCCACTTCCGCCGATCCGGAGCCCAGAAAGCTGACATTGGACCCCCATGCGCCCACATAGATCCAGTCGAACAGCATCAGCTCGGCATAGCCCTGAATGGCAGGATTGCCATTGGTCTGGCTGATACCGCGGAAGACATAGTCAGTTGTTCCGGTCACGCCGAAAGATACATCCCAGAAAGGCGCTGGTTCTGCAGGAGTAACGGCCTTTACCGGCGCGGCGACATCTGCCGCGAAAGCCGCACTGGTGCACATCAGGGACGCAACAGCCGCTACAGCAATTTTCTTCATCTCTACCCCCGGATATTCATCTGGGGCTAGAAAACACTAATTTCCCATAGTTCTGATGACAAAGTTTAGGCATCAATTGCCTGCGGTTTAAGCAATGGACGATGAATACTGGATTTTAATGTATCATAATTGCAACATCGAGAAGACAACACGAGAATGCCGGCCCGAAGCCCACATCTTGCCACTCCATGCAGGCATCCTATATTACCTTCCGGCAATTGCGACAGGCCCGTGCGGCGCCCGTGACAAGGCCGCGATTCAGGCCGCGCCCCCTTCAAGACGCAACGTCACAGCCCTGCGGAGGAGCGGTTCATCCCGCCCGGCGGGCGGCCAGTTGCGCACATTCGGGTACCGGAGTCAGCACCGGATGACCGGCAAACCAGGCATCCAGATTCTCCACCACAAGCCGTCCCATGGCGGCACGGGTGGCAAAGGTTCCAGAGCCGACATGGGGCAGAAGCACCACATTCTCCAGATCGCGCAGCGCCTGCGGCACATTCGGCTCCTGCTCGAAGACATCCAGCCCGGCCGCATGGATCACGCCGGCACGCAATGCCGCGATGAGTGCTGCCTCATCCACCACACTGCCACGGGCCACATTGATGAGTATGCCCTGCCCGCCAAGCGCCTCCAGCACCGGCGCATTCACCAGATGCCGGGTCTGTGCGCCGCCCGGCACGATGCACACCAGAATATCGGCCGCCCGCGCCATCTCCACCAGATCGGGATAATGGCGATAGGCCACATCACTGCGCGCATTTCGGCTGTGATAGAGAACGGGCGTGCCGAATGCCTCAAGCCGGCGGGCGATGGCAAGACCGATACGGCCAAGGCCAATCAGCCCCACCGTGCGCCCGCGCAGGGATGAAGTGAGGGGAAATGGACCCGATGGCCAGCGCCCCTCCCGCACATAGCGGTCTGCCTGCGGCAATTGCCGCACGGTGGCCAGCAGCAGGGCGAGAGTCAGGTCCGCGACCTCCTCATCCAGAACGCCGGGCGTATGGGTCACGATGACATTGCGCGCCACTGCGGCGGGCACATTCACGGAATCATAGCCCACACCGAAATTCGAGATGATTTCCAGTGCGGGAAGGCGCGCCAGAAGGGCCTCATCCACCTTGTGCCCGCCGCCACTGACGATGGCGCGCACATGCGCCGCATTTTCATCCGTGAGGCCATCCGGAAAAATCACCTCGAAGCGCTCGGCCAGTGCAGGGGCGAGGGCCGGGTCACTGATCTTTCCATTCTGCAGCAGCAATGGACGGCCTGCATCACTCATGACCCTACTCTCCCTCTCGCCGGAGCAGATGACGCACTGGCGCCGCCTCTTCCCGCTGGCTCACCTGCGGAAGAGCATACCTCCTGCATGCGATAAGGCCAGCCGGGCAGACTGTTTATCCCCGCCCGGCTGGCCCTGAAGAAAGATGGCCTGAAGAGATGTGGGGCGCTAGCTGTGCTTGCGCTCCCTCACCGGCAAGGCGGGTTCCGGCTCACGCTCGGGCCGGGCATAGATATCCTCCAGCCGCACGATGTCATCCTCCCCCAGATAGGGGCCGGACTGCACCTCGATGATGTTGAGCGAAACCTTGCCCGGATTCTCCAGCCGGTGCACGCACCCCAGCGGCAGGAAGACGGACTCGTTCTCCCGCAGGAGAATCTGCTCGTCATCGCGCGTCACCAGCGCGGTGCCATTCACCACCACCCAGTGTTCGGCGCGATGATAATGCTTCTGCAAGGAGAGCTTCTGCCCCGGCTGCACGGTGATGCGCTTGACCTGGAACCGGTCTCCGGTGTGAATCGACTGGTAGAAACCCCATGGCCGATGCACGCGCACGGTCTGGGTTGCGGCATTGTGGCCATCGCTCTTGAGGCGCTCCACCAGCTTTTTCACATCCTGATCGCGCTCGCGGGTGGTCACCATCACCACATCCGGCGTGGCCACGACCACCAGATCCTTCACCCCGACAGCCGCCACGAGCTGCCCTTCCCCGCGCATGTAACAGCCCGAAACATCCTCGGCCACGACATCCCCCAGCAGGGCATTGCCATCGCCATCCTTTTCGGTCACCTCCCAGAGGGAGGACCAGGAGCCCACATCCGTCCAGCCACAGTCCACGGGCACGACAACGGCGCGGTCCGTATGCTCCATCACCGCATAGTCGATCGAGATGGAGGGCTGGTCGGCGAAGGCATCGGGTGCAAGGCGGAGGAAATCCATATCCCGCGTGGCCTGCCTGATCGCCGCCCGGCAGGCCGAGAGAATCTGCGGCTGAAGGCGCTCCACCTCTTCCAGAAAAGCCCGGGCCGGCAACAGGAAGATGCCGCTGTTCCAGTAATATCCACCCTGTTCCAGATAGCCCTGCGCGGTTGCCTCATCCGGCTTTTCCACAAAGCGGTCCACCGGCAGAACCCCGCTCTCCTCCCCTGCGGCAGCGCGGATGTAGCCATAGCCTGTCGCCGGCCTGGAGGGGGTGATTCCGAACAGCACAAAGCGGCCATTGCGCGCCGCCTGTGCGCCCAGCTCGACAGCCCGGGTGAAGGCCGCGACATCGGAAATGCTGTGGTCTGCCGGCATCAGCAGAAACAGGGCATCCGGGTTGCGCTCGGCCTCCAGAATCGCGGCCACAGTGGCGGCGGCCGTGGTGTTGCGGCCCACCGGCTCCAGAATCAGATCCGCATTCTGGATCTTCATTTCACGCAACTGCTCGGCAATCACGAAGCGATGCTCGCCATTGGCGATGACGACCGGTGAGTCATACAGATCCCGATCCGCACACCGCCGCAGCGTTTCCTGCAACATGGTGAGGTGCGATGTGAGCGGCAGAAGCTGCTTGGGATAGGCCTCGCGCGAGAGCGGCCACAGGCGGGTGCCCGTGCCGCCGGACAGAATCACCGGCACGATCTTCGCAGGGGTCATGGAGGGGGCGCGCTCCTGATATGATGTCATCGGCTTTGTCATTTCAGAATCTGCGGGCGATGTGGCCCGGCCATATGGTCTTGTCCGGCACCCGTTCCGCTGCCGTGACGAGGCGCGGAAGCGCCCTGATCACCACGCAGACGCGCATTCAGCCGCGCCCAGACTCCGGCATTCACATGGGCGGGCAGTTCGCTGGCGCGCAGAAGCGCCATCATCTGCGCGGAGATGGCCTGCGGGCTGAACAGACGCGAGACATCCGCCCTGGCCTGCGCACCCAGCTTTCCGGCATCCTGCGGATGCTCCACGGCGAAGCGCATGGCGGCGCTGGCGTGAAACAGGTCCGGCTCCGCCCAGCTCTGGCCCTGCCAGCCGAAATAATCCCCCGGCCGCAGCTCCACGGGGCTCCAGTTCACCAGCAGGGCATTTCTTGATGTCGTGAAGTCCATATTCCCTGAATAGCCGGTGCAGATGACAGGCAATCCGGCGACCATGGCCTCGGCAATATTCAGCCCGAATCCTTCCGAGCGATGGAGCGACACGAAGCAGTTGGCGGCATCGAACAGGGCCTTCATGTCCGGCTCGGAAAACACGCCGGAGAGAAGGTGGATTCGCGGACAGGCGGCGGCAGCGGCGCGCAGGGTCACCTCATCTTCCAGAAACTGTTCGGCGCCGTGATATTTCATCACCAGCCGGGGGCCGTCCGGCCCATCCCCGAAAGCCTGCCGGAAAGCGGCGATGACGCCGAGCGGGTTCTTGCGCCGCAGGGTGGAGGCGAAATCGAACACGCTGAGAAAGATGAAATCCCCTTCCTCGCCCAGCCCCAGCCGGTGGCGGGCGGCGGAGCGCTCCATCTGCGGCCGGCCTTCCACCACATGGGGCAGAATGCTCACCTTCTTGTGGGTGGCGCCCTGAAAGGCCCGGGCGGCGAAGGACGAGCAGGTCCACACCTCGTCCACCAGATCGAATGCGGGCAGCCAGTCCTGCGGCATATGGGGCAGTTCCCAGGCCCAGTAGCCGATGACGGATGTGTTGCGCATCAGGTCCGTGGGAAAATAATAGTTCCGGTTCAGCAGTTCCGGCGGATTGAGCACCACGATATTGCGTCGCGCGCGCACACGGAACGGGTCTGTCTGGAAATCCACACCATCTCGCCCGGGCAGGGACAGGGCATGACATGTTGCTTCCGGCATGGCCTGCCTGAGCAGGCGGGCATAGCCCCGGGCGGATGAGCCGATACCGATCTGCGAGCGCAGGAACCCCCACAGCGCGATTGATTCTGCACTCACCGGCAACCGGCGCAAAACCTCGAACTGCGGTGGAATGTTCCGGGCGCGAGACTCGCGCCGATACAACCCAAGATGGTTAAAAATTGACATGCCGCCGTCCATCACCCCCGGCGCGCCACCAGAAGCGGCATTCAGGCCCCGGCTTCAACGCGTTACGCCCTTCCTGCGCGGAAAGGAAAAACCCGTGCACATTGTAAAATGAAGGACAGCGACGCACAACCTGTGATAACAAAATATGCGATGATCAATTTTGGGGTGTACAGCCCGGCGGACGTAGTGTAGTTACTGTACCCGTCCCGATGCGGCTCAGATCTCCCAGGCGAGACCGGGTGCGGCGGGGCATGGCTTCCAGCCAGATCCGGCACGCTTTGGGGGGCACCCGAGCGGGCGCATCAGGTTCACAAGAGGTTTACAATGGCACTTACTTCTGCGCAGCAGATTACCCAGCTCTATGTCGGTTACTTCAACCGCGCTCCCGATCCGGAAGGCCTGAACTACTGGATCGGCCGTCTGGACTCTGGCGAAATGAACGTCCAGCAGATTGCCCAGAGCTTCTCTGAGCAGCCTGAGACTCTGGCCACCTACCCCTTCCTGCGTTACCCGAACCTGCTCGAGAATGATGCCGAGGCATTCATCACCGAGATCTACCAGAACGCCTTCAACCGCGCCCCTGACGAGGAAGGTCTGGCCTACTGGACCGAGCAGCTGATCTCCGGCGCCGTTCCGGTCGGTGACTTCATCGCTTCCGTCATCTCCGGCGCGCAGAACACCGCTGCTGGCCAGGACCTGACCACCATCAACAACAAGACCACTGTTGGTCTGGACTATGCAACCCAGGTTGCTGCCGCCAATGTTGATTGGACCCAGGATAGCGCCCACGCTGCTCTGGAAGGCGTGACCGACGCGCAGTCCACGGTTGTGACTGCTCAGGCGAACATCGTGAAGTTCATCGAGACCGGCGCATGGCCGGGCAGCGTCGGTGAAACCTTCACGCTCACCACTGGCGTTGATAACGTGATTGGCACCGCTGCCAATGACACCATCAACGGCGTCGTGTCCAATGACCCTGCGCAGTCCCCCTCCACTCTCAATCCACTCGACAGCATTGATGGTGGCGCTGGCGTCAACACGCTCAATCTCGCCCTGGTTGGCGCGAATGGCACTAATGTCAATCTGCCGAACAAGGCGACTGTTTCCATCCAGAACATCCAGAACGTGAATCTGGTGTCTGCTGATGGTGCTGCTGCCACCAACACCACAACGACCGTTTACAATCTGCCCGACCCTGTGACGCAGAATGCGGCAGCTCCTGCCATCGACGCTCGTTACTTCGGCTCCGCTCTCGAAGTTCTGAACCAGATTGATGCCGCGAATACCGTCATTCATCTGCAGAATGGTCAGACTGCTGCCTTCACCGGCGACATTCTGAGCAGCGCCAACACCACTGCAACGGCCCCCGGCCCGCTTCGTGCTGAGTTTGACGGCACGGAAGCTGATGTCGTCCTGAATGTGGAAACACTCCGCAATGGTCGTGTGGCTCTCGAAGTCAACGGCGGCAAGGTTGAGACCCTGACCGTTTCCGGGAACCTCGGCGATGGCGAAGGTGACCTGTGGCTGAACACGGCAGCTTCTGATGCTCCGGCAGGTGCTCCGGCCACTCCGGTTGACGGCCTCACCACCTCCAAGCTGACGACCGTTAACCTGAACCTTGAGAGCGATGGCGAGATCTTCCTCGGCCGTGGAGCTCTGGGCGTTATTGCTGGCGTTGAGACCATTGATGCCTCCGGCTCCACCGGCGACCTTGAGCTCGACTTCGCAACCATTGCCACCTCCCTCCACGTTCCCGGCGTGACCCCTCTCACCCCTGTGGCTGAGCTGGCTCTCGAGTCCCTCTCTTTCGGCTCGGGCAATGACACAGCCTCTTTCGTGCTGGGCAGCCTGACGGCAGAGAGCGTTTCTGTTGATCTGGGTGCAGGCACCGATGTGTTTGCTGTTGCTCTGGGTTACGATCAGACCTACGGTTCTGCATCTCACCTGAGCATCACCACCGGCATCGGCAAGGATGTTCTCCAGTTTGGCGAACTTGATGTACTCGCTCGTGAAGTTACCGGTGTCAATGCTGTTGTCGGCGCTCGCATTGAGTTCTCTGGCAACGTGCAGCTCAATGCAGCCGGTAATGACTTTGTCGGTAGCGTGACCATCACCGATTTCGACTCGGCGAATGACACGCTGCAGATCGCCGGCTTCAACGGCTTCACTGCCCAGAACCTGGTCGACGCTGCTCTGGCCGCTGCTGACATCAACTCTCTGCTTGATGCTGTGTCGGCTGTGGCTGACGTTGTTGCAAACACTCAGCCGGGCAACAACATCACCCAGTTCGCCCAGTTCGTGTACGAGGGTAACACCTATGTGTACGGCGACGTTGACGCTGGCAATGCCGGCCTGAACGGCGACCTGCTGATCGCCCTGACGGGTGAAATCGACCTGAACGCGAACAACGTCACCGTTTTCGCCTGCTCTCTCCCATCCCTGATGGTTTGAGACCTCCGCCCCGCCGTGTTCGCACGGCGGGGTTTTTCATTCCAGCCCTGAAGACATGCGCTTCCCGGCCATCTGCGCCATTGAAAGTTGCATCTTAAAATAATACAATCGTGAGTGGCGGACACTCATGGTTCGCGATCAGCGCGGTATTTCATGTCCAAACAGCGTGCACAGGGGCAGGCCGGCCCACAAGCCAACGCGCCGACGGCGCTCGACATGGCTCTGAAGCTGACCAAGCCAGCCTTTTTCACGGCTATCGTCTTCTCCTTCTTCATCAACCTGCTGGGCCTCACCGGCCCGCTCTACATGATGCAGGTTTATGATCGGGTGCTTTCGAGCCGGAACATCACGACACTGGTCGTGCTCACCCTCATCATCGCCTTTCTCTATCTGGTCTGGGCCGCGCTCGAATCGCTGCGCTCCAAGGTGCTGGTGCGCGCGGGGGTGCGGTTTGACGAGGTGGCGAGCCCGCCCATGTTCAATGCCGTGCAGCGCATGTCGCTTCTCAATCCCACGGCAGGCAGCGTGCAGGCCTTGCGCGATACCGATACGGTGCGCGAATTCTATACCGGGCAGGGCCTCATCTCGATGTGTGACCTGCCCTGGGTGCCGATCTACATCATCGTTGCCACCATGCTGCATCCCTATTTCGGCATTCTGGCCGTGGTGAGCTGCATCTTTTCCGGCATTCTGGCTGTGGCGAACGACAGGGCCACCCGCGCCTCCCTGAACGAGGCCACCCGCGCCAACATCACCGCCCACAACAAGGCCACCACCACCTTCCGCAATGCGGAAGTGCTGCAGGCCATGGGCATGGTTTCCCGCCTTCAGGAAAAGTGGCGGGAGAGCCATTCCGGCGCGCTGGGCTGGCAGGCCCTGGCATCAGACCGGGCCGGCATTCTCATGGCCGCCACCAAGTTCAACCGCTCCTTCGTGCAGAGCCTCGTGCTGGGGCTGGGCGCGTATCTGGTGATTGTGGGGCAACTCTCCCCGGGCGTGATGATTGCCGCCTCCATCATTGTGGGGCGCTGCATCCAGCCGGTGGAAATGGCCATCGGCAACTGGAAGTCCGTGGTGAACATGCGCTCGGCCTATGACCGGGTGCAGTCTCTGCTCCACTCCCTGCCCCCTCTTGGCGAGCGCGTGCGCCTGCCGGACCCGAAGGGCAATCTGTCCGTCGAGGGTCTGGTGGCCCGGGCTCCGGGCCGCGAACAGCCAGTGCTGCGCGGCGTCTCCTTCCAGGTGCCGGCCGGTCAGGTGCTGGGCGTTATCGGCCCCAGCGCGGCGGGCAAGTCCAGCCTTGCGCGGGTACTGGTTGGGGTGTGGCCCGCCCTTGCCGGTTCGGTCCGGCTGGATGGCTCGGACCTCTCCCACTGGGACCCGGACCAGCTCGGCTCCAATCTTGGCTATCTGCCGCAGGATGTGGAACTGTTTGCCGGCACCATCGCCGAGAACATCGCCCGTTTCCGCACGGGAGATGATGAACTGATCATCCGCGCCGCGCAGATGGCGGGCGTCCATGAAATGATCCAGAACCTGCCGGGCGGCTACAACACGCAGATCGGCGAAGGCGGACAGGCCCTCTCGGGCGGGCAGCGCCAGCGTATCGGCCTTGCGCGGGCACTCTATGGCATGCCGGCCGTGATCGTTCTGGATGAGCCGAATGCCAGCCTGGATGCCGCGGGCGAGCAGGCCCTGATGGATGCCGTGCGGCGCCTGAAGGAAGCGAAGCGCACTGTCATTCTCATCACCCACAAGACCAACAGTCTGGCGCTGTGCGACCTCATTCTGCTGATGAAGGACGGTGCCGTGCAGGCCTTTGGCCCGCGTGATCAGGTGATCCAGCGCCTGATGAAGCCGCATGTGGTGCATTCCGCAGCATCCGGGGAGCAGCCGGGTCAGCAGGCTGCGGCGGCGGCCGTTGCTCCTGCCGCGGCAGCGCCTGTCGCCGCCGGGGGTGGTGGCGGGGCTGTTGCAGCCGCGCAAGCTTCTCCTGCTGCTGCATCCCCTGTTCAGGCGCAGTTTCAACCCAATGCACAATTCACAGCCCGCATGGGCCACGCCGCACCGGCAGCTACAGCTCCGGCCGCCCCGCGCGTGACGTCCAGTGAGGCATGAGTCATGTTTGAGACATTTGGCGAGAAAGCCCGGGGACTGGGCGCAAACCTGCTGAAAATGGGCGCAAGCCTTCTGGAAAAGGGCAAGGCACAGCTCACACGGCTGGATGAAGCCAATGAAAAGGGTGACATCTCGAAGGAGCATGGCGCGCCCCGCCCCAGCAGCGATTTCCGTTCTGTGGCCCTCACCGGCTATGCCGTCATCGCCTTTGCCTTTGTCGGTCTTGGCGGATGGGCAGCTCTGGCCTCTGTCGACAGTGCGGTGATCGCGTCCGGCGTCATCTCCGTGGAAAGCCGGCGGCAGGTGGTGCAGCATCTGGAAGGCGGCATCGTCCAGTCCATCCATGTGCAGGAGGGTGACACTGTGGATGAGGGGCAGGTTCTCTTCCGCCTCGACCCCACCTCCGCCCGCGCGAATTATGATGCGGTGCGCGCACAGCTTGATGCAGCCCTCGCCACAGAGGCCCGGCTCGTGGCTGAACGCAATCTGGCCGACAGCGTGACCTTTCCAGAAAGCCTGACGTCACGCATCAAGGAACACAATGTCAAGGAAGTGATCGAGGACCAGACAGCCCAGTTCCGCGACCGCAAGACCGCTCTTGACGGGCAGATGGAAATTCTGGAAAGCCGCATCGGCCAGTTGCGGACCGAGATCGAGGGCCTTGCGCAGGAAAAGATATCTGCCGAGCAGCAACTCCATTTCATTGATGATGAGCTGGAAGGCGCACGCACGCTGGAGGCCAAGGGGCTGGTGACCAAGGCCCGCGTTTCCGGCCTTGAGCGGGAAAAGGCCCGCCTGTTCGGCATTGTCGGCCGCAATATCGCCGACAGCGCCAAGTCCGAGGGCAGCATCGGCGAAATCCAGATGCAGATCCAGCAATTGCGCCAGCAGCGAGCAGAGGAAGTGGGCGAGCAGCTCGTCACCATTCGCCAGAAGCTGAGCGAACTGCGGGAGCGCATGAATGTGGCCCAGAATGCACTGGACCGCGTGAGCATTCGCGCACCGCGCGCCGGTACCGCGCAGAATATCAATTCGCGCATCTATACGGTCGGCGCCGTGGTGCGGCCCGGGGATACCATGCTGGAAATCGTGCCCAGGGATGAAGATCTGGTGGTGGACGGGCGCGTTGCGGTTCAGGATATTGATCGCCTTTCGGCCGGCGTTCATGTGGAGGTGAAATTTCCCAATTTCCACACCCGCACCACTCCGCTTATTCTGGGGCGCCTGATGTCTGTCTCAAGTGACCGGCTGGTGGATGAGACCACGCATGAGCCCTATTATCTCGCCCGGGTTTCCATTGCGGAGACGGACATTCCCCCGGACATGAAGAGCGCGCTGCGCCCCGGCATGCCCGCGGAAATCGTTTTCAATACGGGTGAACGCACCGTTCTGAATTATATGGTGCGCCCGCTGACCGACGCACTGGGCCGCTCGATGCGCGAGCGCTAGGTCAATTGTGACATATTTTTGGTTGAGACTATGTACAATTCTCTCATAGCGTGCATAGTTGACCGGAAGAAAAAAGAGGATCGAGGGTATCATGCTTGGAACCAGCCAGCGTCGCTTGTCTGATGACGCACTTGAACTGCGCCGGGAAGCTGGTCGCTGGCTGAAGCAGCGGCGGGAGGAGCTTGGCCTCTCCCAGCGCGAACTGGCCACACTGGTCGGGACGGAATATTATACCTTCATTTCCCAGCTTGAAAGCGGCCGCGGCCGTATCCCGCCCGAGCGCTACCGCGTGTGGGCGGATGCCCTGCAGATGGAGGCACGTTCCTTTGTCTGTACCATTTTGCGTTTCTATGACCCCCTGACCTACGAAATCCTGTTTGAGGCCGACCCCGCTGCCGCTCCTGTTGCTGCGGAGCTTGGGTGATCCTTTTCTGAAGGCAGGCTGGCATGGCTGTGAGCAATATCGTTTCCCTGTTTCGGGCGCGACCGGAAAATCGTGACTGGAGCAATCAGGAACTTGCGGAATTCTATCGTGTTGAAAGCGCGCTGATTTCGGTTGGCTTTCATGTGGATACGGAACGCGGCCTTTCCGATGAGGGTGAGCCCTGGTTCGTTTTCATTGACGGCCTGAGTGATGATGTCATCGTGCACTGCGCGCGTATTGACGGCGCCTATGTCATTGCCAGCGCCGCTTTTGACAGTGTTCTGCGCGGCCCGGACTTCCGCTCGCTGGTGGAAACGTTTCTGGAACGTCATCCGCTGGTTCTGCCGCCGGCCGACACTCCCGAAAAGAAGAGCAATATCCGCCTGCACCCGGCTGCCTTCCTTGTGGCGCTGGTCGCGACTGCCTTCTTCAAGCTCTCCACCAATGATGCCTCCGCTTCCGAACTGGATGATGATGGCGGACCGGATGGCACGCGGCTGCCGGAGACCGATACCACCAGCCTTCAGCTGAATTCCGAGCTCGACAAGCGCCAGACCATGGCCGTGCTCGCCGCCATCGCGGTTGTCACAACCCAGCTGCGTGGTGATGTGGACATTGCGGCGAGCGAGCAGCAGGACAGCCGCCTCCTCACCACCGCCGAGATGGACCAGAATGGCCGCGATCATGACAATGCGACCTTCTCCGCCTCCACCGCCGGACATGAGGGCCGCGGCAATGCGCTGACCGGTGAGGTCATTGTCAGCGGATTCCAGGATGGCATGCCCTCCACCTATAACGCGCTGCTGTCGAGCGGCGGCACGGTTTTCCCGGACCTGATGTCCGCACGCCAGACCCTCACGGAAATGGTGGGCGAGAACGAGTCTCTGTCTTCGTTCTTCTTCACCTCTGGCAAGGAGGTCAGCACGCCCGACAACTCGCAGGGCATTTCCCTCCATTTTCATCATGAGGGCATTGGCTCGGGTGACAGCGCGACAGGCGAGATACAGGCCCGGCTCACCCAGATCCATCTGGCTGCCAACCCCGCTGGGGAAGCCGGCGGATCTATGCCGCATGGCCAGAGCTATGGCAGCGAGGCTGGTGGGCGTCATGGCCTTGCCACCATCCCTCTGACGAATAACCACAACTCGTTCGAGGTGGACCCGAATTCGACTATCCGGGACAAGTTGCCGGGATTTCTCTCCCCGAACCAGCCTGCGGCGCCTATGCTGCCCGGGCCGCAGGAAGAGGAAGAACAAGCCGCAACCCCACCGGGTGAGAGCGGGCATGATATTGATGTCGCAAGCATATTGAGTTCCGTTGCGCCCTATCTGAAGGTCAGCACGAAGCGCATTCAGCATAGCGACGAAGCCTATGCCTATGACGACAATGCGCGGCAGACCATCAACAATTTCGTTCGCAACGATACCAACAGCACCACCATCACGCATGGGTCTGATGTCATTCTGATTGACAGCAACCTCGCCCGTTATGGCAACAGCGAAATCAGTTTCGTGACATGGTCGTTTGATGATGGCTCAACCATCAGCCTGATTGGCGTTTTCGACTACGACCATGCGGCATGATCGGCACCGCCGCAGTGACGGGAGAAACATGTGACTTCTGTTTTGCGGCGCTGTTCGAGCTGGCTGTTGCGTCCGGTCTGGCGGCCCATCGAGAAAATGATCGAACGCCGGGTTGCGCCCCTTGAGCTGGAGGCCCGCCAGAGGCTGGCCAAGCTCGATTCACAGGCCGACACAATCGAGCAGATTCTGTATCAGCGCGCCGGAGCCCTTGAAGGACGTGTGGATCAGCTTGAAGCTGCCATATCTCGCCTGGAAAAGGGCTGGCGCCACCACTGCCCGGCCGTGATGAGCGGCTTTTCCGCTCTTGTGCAGCTTGAGCAGGATGTCCGCACCCTCAGACAGGATGTGAAGGACTTGCGCGGTGCAGCCCAGCCGGGCGCGAGCGGGAATTGAGTGCAAGGATGACAGCTTCTTCCGCAGGCGCCGCAACGGATGCACGCAAGGCCATCATCATCGTGCCCTCTGTCACGCGTTATGATGCCATCTCCACCTCTGTTCAGGATACGTATCGCGCCCTCAGCGCTCTGCCCGGCATGCAGGTGAAGGTGCTCTCATGGCGGTGTGATCTGCCGGACATGGCGTGGAAAAGCGCCGGGGACCTTTCCGACCTGCTGCTGGATGATGATTTTCTGGATGCGGATCTGATTGTTTATCATTTCGGCATTCATGTGAATTTGTTTGATGCCATGCTGATTGGCAATGGCCATGGCAAGCAGGTGGTGTGCTTTCACAATGTCACCCCCGCCCGCTTTCTTCCCGAGAAAAGCCATGGCCTGATCGAGAAATCCCTGCGGCAGATCGAGAACTTCCGCCGTGCCGATGAAATCTGGCCTGTAAGCCAGATCAATGCACGGGATCTTCTGGATCGCGGCTTTGATCCTGAACACATTCACATCGTGCCACTGGCGGTGAACACGCCGCAACTGAGCATGATGGCGGAGAAGGCAGGCACAGCGCCGGTTCAACTGCTTTTCATTGGCCGGGTTGTCCCCTCCAAGGGCGTGCTCGATCTGGTCGAGGCCCTGCGCATGGTGGCCGGTTCTTCAGATACGCCTTTTCGTCTGCGGATCATCGGCAATCAGGAATGGTCGGATCCGGACTATATGAAAGATGTAGAGGCAGAGATACAGTCATCCGGCCTTTCTGAGCGTATAGAATTCATTGGTACAGCCAGTGATGAGGAACTGGAGCGCGCCTGCGCTGCAAGTGATATTCTGGCTATTCCCTCCTATCATGAAGGCTTCTGCAAACCTGTCATCGAAGGACTGCGAACGGGCATGGTGCCGGTGGGGTATGACTCTTACAACCTGCCTTTTATTGCCAATGGCTTCGGGCGCATGAGCCCGGCCGGTGACAAGGCCGGGCTTGCCAATGCCCTGCGCGAGATTATCGAGGCCATTCCGGCCGCCCATCAGGATATGTCCGCGCCCCTGCTTCCGCTTGACCGCGGCCCTACAAGCCTTGCCCAATTTGATGAATTGTCAAAGGCTTATGTCGCCGAGTTCAGCAATGCACGCTTTGATACCCTGGTTCAGGCGCGGGTTCAGGCCCTGCTGGGCACGATCAGCTGAGGCGCCGGGGGGCTGAGGCAGTGGGCTGAGGGCGGCCAGTTCTGAAAGGCCGCCCCGTTCGGTTTCATGCTTTCAGGGCAGGACAGCATCCATCTTGCGATCCAGCAATGTGCCGCGCACCAGCCCTTCCAGACGTCGGGTCATGATCGGCCAGATCAACTGCCCGGCCCATTTCACCTGCGCCTGCTGCTGCGCCTTCAAGGCCTCCCGGTCCGCAAGCATCTCCAGCAGGCCACAAGCCAGTGCATCGGGGGAAATGCCCGGAAGGGTGCGCACGATGGGGGCGATATCCTCGAAAATGGGCAAGGGCGTACAGGCCACCGGCGTGCCCGAGGCCAGCCCCAGACGCACCGCTCCGCTCGCTGATTCCTGCGTGTTCTGATAGGGATAGACCACAATATCGGCAGCCGAGAGCCGGGCCATGATCTCCGCATCCTCCAGAAAATCGGGCAAGATGCTCACATGGCTCTCAAGCCCGTGCTCACGCACAAGGGCGCGGCAGATGTCCAGCTCCTCGCGGGAGACATCCGCCGGGTAAAGTGCATTCAGCATCAGCAGATGAAGATCAGGCACCGTGCGCCGCATCTGCGCCACAGCCATGATGATTTCCCGCAGACCCTTGTGCGGCAGCAGAAAACCGAATGTCGCCAGAACCGTGCGCCCGCCCAGGCCCATGGCCTCGCGCACCGCCGCACGGTCTCCGCCATAAGGCTCCGGCAGGCCGTGGGGAAACAGGGCCACATTCTCCACCAGCCCGATCGCCTTCAGCCGGTTGAGGTCTCCGGCGGAATGCACCATCAGGCGGGTCGCCCGGGCGAGGCTTTCGCGCATATCGCCCAGCCGTACCCACCCGCCCATGGGCCGCTCCACATCCATGGTGGAATGGAAGAAGAGGAAAACCGGCACATCCTGCTGCTCTAGCCGCTCCACCAGCCTGCACAGGGCCTCCAGCGGGAAGAAGCTGAGATTGAACTGCACCACCAGAGCCTCGACCCCTTCGGCCCGGATGGCCGCATAAAGCTCTTCAAGGTCGTCCTCCACCCAGCCCAGTGTCCAGCAGCGGCGCACCTGGTCTGTGTCCTCCCCCTCCAGGGAGCTGTTCCTGTTGGCGAAAAGGATGACATTTTCAGCCGGAAAGCCGGAAAGCAGCGCCTGCGAATAGGTGGCGATGCCGCAGCGCGTATTCCATGTGCTGACCCAGCCGACCTTCGGCAGGCGCAGCATGGTGCTGTCCAGCACATCGAGTGCGGCCACCGCCTCGCGGGTTTTGCGCGCAACCACCTCCCAGCGATAGTTCTGATGCAGCAGCGCCTGCCCGGCAGCGATCTTCTGCGCCACCTCCCGCGGGGTTGCCGCGCGCACCGCCTTCATCGCCTCCACCAGAGAGTCCACATCCGGCTCCACCCAGACCGAAGCCGAGATGCCCAGATGCGCACGGGAATAGGCAAAGCTGTAGTCACACAGCCAGGCGGTTTCCGGCGTGCAGAAATCCCGCTGGCCGCTGAAACCTGTTGTCACCACCGGCTTGCCATGGGCAATGGCTTCCGCCATGGGCAGGCCGAAGCCCTCGCCCCGCGCCGGGCACACCACCGCATCCGCCGAGGCATAGAGGGCGTGGATCTGGTCCTCGCTGATGTCATCCTCGATGAGCAGAATGGGCGCATGGCGCGGGGTGGTGACACCCAGCCGCGCGATCTGCGCCGCCACATCATTATGCTCATTGGCAAAGGTCTTGATGACCAGCTCGACCCGATCATCCAGCGTGAAGGCTTTTGCCCATGCCGCCAGCAGCACATCCACCCCCTTGCGGGGAAAGCAGGATGAAACATGCAGATAGCGGAATATGCCGGCGGGCCGGGAAAGCGCCCTCACCTGTGCCGGCGGCTCGAAAATGCCGTTTCCGACCATGGCGATGGGCACCCGCACCCCATTGTCGCGCAGCACCTTCTTCACGAAATGGCTGGTGACGGTGATGAGGTCCAGAGCACTGTTGAAGGCGGCGACATGGGCGGGGGGAAAGCCGCTCTCCTCCCACGCATAGTTGGAAAGAACCCGTGTGAGGCCGCGCATGTCCAGCACATAGGGCGGATACAGGTTGCGCGTCACCACATCCGGCATCGCCATCCGGGCGGCATTGCGCCAGAGCGCGGCGGTGGCCGGTTCCTGCTCCAGAAAAAGCGGGTCCGGGTCCAGCCGGCCGGGGCCGTCCATGCTCACAAGGCCGACATGTTCTCCCTGCCGCTCCAGTTCCAGCCCAAGCGAGCGGTTCACAATGGCCAGGCTGTAGGAGCTGTCGAACGGCCCCTCAATGCGCCAGCCGCCAATCCGCGTTTCACCCTGTTCCGTGGCAGCGCCAAACAGCGCCGCAACCTCATCATGGCTCAGCCTGTCCAGAAAGGCGCGCTGGCGCAGCACCATGTTCCGGCGCAGCCATGGCTCTTCCAGAACCAGATGGATGGCGGCGGCCAGTTCCTCCGGTGAGGTGCCCAGCGTTTCCAGCGCCGGCCCGCGCCCCGGCGCGCCCGCCTGCCGCACCACGGGAACATCCGCCGCCATGGCGAGCACAGACAGGCGCTGCGCCTGTGCGCTGCCATCCGCGATCACCAGCGTGGCGCGCGCCAGAAGGGCCCAGAACTCCTCCTCGCCAGCGGTTCCGGCATGGGCCAGCTCCAGCGGCACGAGGCCGGGGCGCTGGAGAAGGCGGAAGGCCGCCGCCACGCCCTGCCCCTCTCCCACATCCAGAATGGTGAGATGCTCCCGGGAGAGTTCGGTGGTGAAGCGGAAGATTCGGGGGGCGATGAAAAGACGATGGATATCTGCGAACGACACAGTGTTGGTCCTGCCTGCGGCGGATGTCTGGAAAAGCGGAGTGCTGGTCTTCAGGCCCTGTGCGCCAGCAGGGCGTAATCCTGCGGACCGAACAGAAGATGGTTCAGCCGTGGGGTATCCACATCCGAGCCCCGCAACTGCTGATCCTGCGGGAAGGGGTGGAGGGGAAGAATCTGCGTGCGGTGGAAACCGCGCTGGCGGGCCATGAACTGCAAAACCTCCGGGGGAATCGGATTGCGGTGGGTGGGGTCCTTGTAGAAGGTGCAGGCGCCAACGAGAATATTTTCAGGGTTGGGCGTTTCCAGCAGCAGCAGGCCACCGGGCACGAGTGCACGCAGGGCTTCATCCAGAAAGTCCAGCAATACCTCAAGCGGCAGATGCTCCACCACATGAAAGGCCGTGACCGCCCCCAGGGATTGCGCCTCCACCCCGCGCAGGTGCGAGAGCAGATCGGCGCAGCGCGCCTCCAGCCCGTGGGCGCGGGTTTCCTCCACCATGGCGGCATTGAGGTCTATGCCATAGGCGTTGAAGCCTTCGCGCTTCAGCAATTCGAGCCATTCCCCCCGTCCGCAGCCAATATCCAGCACAGGCCCTTCAAGGGCGGCGACACCGGCAGCGGCCAGATGGGGCATATAGGCGGCAAGGCGCGCGCTCACCACATCGCGCGCGCCCCGGAACTCATCCTCGAAAGCGATATAGAAGCTGTCAAACCGGGACTTGTCGTGCGTTTCCACAGGAATGGGCGTGGATGAAAGCCCGGCGGCCGGCCCGGAAGCACGCTGCGCCTGCATCCGCATCTCCCGCTTCAGGGCCGCCAGCTCCTGCTCCAGCGCCCCCATGCGCAACAGCATGTCCCGCAAGGGCGCGTCATCGAGCCGGGCATGCAAGGCGGCCAGCTCATGCTCCAGCAGATGAACAGAAGCGGGAGCGGCGACAGGCTGTTCCGGCTGCGGGGGCAGCGGTGCGGGCGCGGCGGGTGATGAGGGTGCACCACTGCCTGCCCTGCGCTCCTCACGCCTCTTCCGGCGATTCTGGCGGCGCGCCTTGTTCCATGCGCGCAGTTGCCGCCCGCCCGGCAGGCGGGTGAGCAGATCCTTCAGGCGGGGCGCATCCGCACCCACAACAGAACTACAGGTTGCATCACCCGGCACGACATCATCCGCCGGCGTGATGCAGGGCTGAATTGAAACCTGATCCACCTTCTTTTGCCCGGATCGGGCAAGGCGAGAAGACTCCGTATCGAGACGGACAGAAATCAAACCCGCGTCAATCTCATTCTGTTTCATATGACATACTTTTCAGAAACAAACGAATATCTGACTTAATGAAAGAATATATAAAGATACATATTCATTACCATGACGACACAGAATAGACAGGAACTGCTGTACGCCAGATGAGCCGAGCACCTGCTACATACTCGCATGGGTGGCCATCTGTGTCACCACCCATGCTTGCAAATATGAAATACACACGTAAAAGATCTCATCGAGATTATCTGGATGCGGCCAGGCCTTCCGGGCCATCAACCGCTCTCCAATCCGCTGAGAAAGCCCGGGCCCGCGCATGTTGAATCACCCCTCCTGCCGCATCATTCTGACCGGAGACTTTCTGCGCCCCGCCTCTTCCGGCTTTTCGCCCGCTGCTGCGCGAGACACTCTCTGGTTGCACCGTCTGCTGGGAAGGCTGATTGGCCATGTGAGCGGGCAGATGCCGGCCATGGTGGGCTGGGGTATCGAGCCAGCCTTCGGGCAGAATCTCGGCGACGATGAGATTGACGCCATCTATGGCGAGCAAGGCGCGCCCCTTTCGCTGGAAGGCTGGGCGCAGCTGCGCGACAGGACTGACGCCGCCCCGCACCTTGATGCGCTGGCACAGGCCCATTTTGCCGATGCGCTCGTCATCGGTTTCGAGCTGCCCCCCATTGTGGAGCATGCCCTTGCGCGCGCGGGGGCGCGGATGATCGACATCCGCCTGCATCCGGCGGGCTTTCTGGATGATCTGCTGCTGGCCCTGCGCGCTTCCGCCCCGCAAATGCAGGCCAAACTGGCGGCCCGCGCCATGCCATCGCAAACAATCAGCCTCATGGCCGATCTTGCAGGCGCGGCGGCGCTCATGCAGCCTTTCTGTCCACCGCCCGCCAACAGCCTGCTGGTGCTGGGCAAAAGTGAAGACCTGCCCGCGCGGCTGGATGAGGGCCGGGAGCAGATCTGCACGGCCGCCGGCAAGTGCGCGGCCCTTCTCGTACCGGCTTGCGAACCTGATACGCTGGCCCTGCTCTCCTCATGGGATCTGACTCCATCCCCAACCGATGCGCCCCTCTACGGCCTTCTCGCCCACCCGCATGTGAGCGAGGTGATCGCACTGGATGGGGACAGGGCCAGCGAGGTCCGCTTCTTCGGCAGGAACGCGCTCGCCCTGCGGCCGGCCCGGTGCCCTGTGGACGACACAAAAGCCGAGGCGGAGGCAGCCGTCTATCACGGCATTGATGGCCAGATTCTCTCCAGCGCCTTCTGGAGTGACCTGCTGGAGATGGCGCCGCCCGCACCGCTCGCGCTTCCCCCCCGGCCCAACCGCCTGCGCGACAGCCGCAACCTTGCCCCGGCCCCGGACCGGCCCAGCCAGAAGGATGTGACGCGGGAGCATCGGGAACCGGAAGATCCGCTTCTGGATGAGCGCCTTGAAGAGCTGCGCCTGCAACAGATTGCAAACCGCTCGGATATTCAGGTGCGCCTTGCCGGCATGGAACATGAACTGCACCGGGCGCAGGCGGCGCTCAACGCCGCAACACGCTGGCAATCGGATGAAATGATGTATCGCAAGCGTTCTGTTCTCGGCCGCATGGTCTTTCGCCACAATGGACGCCCCACGCGGAGCCTGCGCAGCCTGCTCTTTCATGCCAGCGGCAAGCCACGCGGCCTGTTCCGCTCATGGATCATCAATGCGGCCGGTGAACCGCGCGCCTGGATGCGGCAATGGATGACCAGCCCGGAATATCTGGCGCAGCCCAAAGCGCACCATGCGCCGTCCCTGCGCCCCGTGCTTTCGGCCCCGCGCCCCTTCACCGCCTGGCGCAGCGTGGCGGGCGCCAATGATCTGAGCCCGGAAGAGCTGGATGCGCTGATGTGCGCCATCCGCGAGGAAGTGCAATCCTCCAAGGCGCCCTCCCATGACTGAATCCCTGCGGGCCGGAAGGCCGAGAATAGCCATGGTGGCGGCCGGCTCCGCCCGCGGCGAGCTGGGCGGGGCGGAGCGTTTCTTCACCGGCCTTACCCAGGCCCTGTGCGATGTGGGTTTTGATGCCGAGCTGGTGGCCGTGCCCAGCGATGAAAGCTCGTTCGAGGCGATTCAGCGCTCCTATCTGCGCTTTTATGATCTGGATCTCTCGCGCTTTGACGGCGTCATCAGCTCAAAAGCGCCATCCTATGCGCTGCGCCACCCCAACCATGTCTGCTACCTGCAACACACCATGCGGGTTTTCTATGACATGTTCGATCTGGAATTCCCGCACCCCTCGCAGGATCTGCTGGAACAGCGCCACTTCATCCGGCTTCTGGATACCGCCCTGTTGCGCGCACCGCATACCCGCAAGCTGCTCGCCATCGGGCAGGAGGTGTCAGACCGCCTGAAGCTCTATAACGGGCTGGAAGCGGAAGAGATCATCCACCACCCCACAACGCTGGGGGGGCTGCATGAAGGGGCTTTCGACTATTTCTTCCTGCCCGGCAGGCTGCATCGCTGGAAGCGGGTGGGGCTGGCGATTGCCGCCATGCGGGAAACCACCATGCCCGCCCGCCTGCTCATCTCCGGTGACGGAGAGGATGCGGAGATGTTCCGCACACAGGCCGCCGGCGACGGGCGCATCGTCTTTCTCGGGCGGGTGAGCGACCGGCAGCTGGCGGATCTCTATGCCGATGCCCGTGCGGCCCTGTTCGTACCCATGCGCGAGGATATGGGCCTCATCACCTTCGAGGCGATGAATTCCGGCACGCCGGTCATCACCGTGACCGACAGCGGCGAGCCGGCCAATATCGTGCGCGACGGGGAAACCGGCCTTGTCTGCGCACCGGAACCCGGGGCTCTTGCCGCCGCCATGGAGAGACTATGGGCGCAGCCGGAACTGGCGCAGGCCATGGGGGCCGCGGGGCGCGCCAGCATTGCACATATCACCTGGGAAAATGTCGCCCTCCGGCTGGGCCACGCCCTGGGCTTCGGAAAATTCCTCGCCACGCGCGAGATGTGAGGGGGGCAGACATGTTACGCGTCACCATTCTGGACATGCAGCCCATCGATCCGCCCGTCGGCGGGGGACGCCTGCGGCTTCTGGGCCTGTATCACGGCCTTGGCGCGCATATCGCCGCCACCTATGTGGGCACCTATGACTGGCCCGGCGAAAAGCCGCGCGACCAGAAACTCTCCCCCACCCTGCGCGAAGTGATGGTGCCGCTGGAGCCCCCGCATTTTCAGGCGGCATCCCAACTCTCCCAGTCCGCCGGCGGCAGGACCGTCATCGATTCCGCCTTCCACACCCAGGTCGACCTCTCCCCCGCCTATCTGGAACGCACGCGCGCGGCCGTGCGCGAGGCGGATGTGGTCATCTATTCCCATCCCTGGCTCTATCCGCCGACAGCGGATCTTCTGGATCGCAGCCGCCAGCTGGTGATCTATGACTCCCACAATGTCGAAAGCATCCTGCGCATGAAGCTGCTGGATGATGGCGGCACCGGCACGCAGATCGTGCGCGAGGTGGTGCGCATCGAGCGGATGCTGTGCCACGCGGCGGATCTGGTTCTGGCCTGCTCGCAGGATGATGCCCGCGCCTTCACCCGCCTGTTCGGCATCTCTCCGGCCAAGACCCGTGTCGTGCCCAATGGCGCATTCACCGAGCGCACGCCCCCGGCGGACGAGGCCCGGCGCGCCGCCGCCAAGGCCCGGCTGGGGCTGGGGCCGGAGCCGCTCGCCATTTTCCTCGGCTCCGCCTATGAGCCGAATGTGGAAGCGGCCCGCTTCATCGTGAACCAGCTTGGTCCGGCTCTCCCGCAGGTGCGCTTTGTGGTGGCCGGGGGCGTGGGAGAAGGCATGGCTCAGCCTTCAGCCCCCAATGTCACCATTACCGGGCGGCTCTCGGAAGAAGACAAGGATGTGTGGCTGGCGGCCTCCGACATGGCCGTGAACCCGATGTTCAGCGGTTCCGGCACCAATATCAAGATGCTGGAATTCATGGCCTGCGGCCTGCCCACCATCGCCACGCCCACCGGCGCACGGGGCATTGAAACCTCCGCCGAGGCGTTTCTCGTGGCGCCGCCGGCGGAGTTCGCCAAGGCTGTCGCCCGTGTTGCAGGCCATGGGGATGAGCGGGCGCATCTGCGCACCCATGCGCTGGAGCAGGTGAAGCGCTTCTATTCATGGGAGCGGATTTCCGCCCAGCTTGGCCGCATCATCACCCGCCAATACAAGCGTCTGGGCAAGCGCCCGAAATTCTCTGTCATCGTGCCCACCTATGAGCGCCATGACATGCTGCGCGATGTCATCTCCCGCCTTTCCCGGCAGGATTACCGCGATTTCGAGGTGATCGTGGTAGATCAGAGCCGGCAGCGCTGGGCGGGGGCGGATGAGGATTTCGGCATTGACCTTGCCTATGTCCACACCGATGTGCGCGGCGCGGTGACAGCCCGCAATATGGGCGCGGCGCTGGCCTGCGGTGATATTCTGGCCTTCACCGATGATGATACCCAGCCCCCGGCAAGCTGGCTTTCCGCGGCGGCCATCCGCTTCCGGGATGAGGAGATCGCGGGGCTGGAGGGGCTCATCCTCTCCGACAAGGTGGATGATCCTGCCTATCGGCCTGTCACCAATATCGGGCTGGAGGGCATCGGCTTCATGACCGCCAACCTGTTTGTGCGCTCCGATGTGTTTCAGGCGGTGGGCGGGTTCGATATCGGGTTTGAAAACCCCCATTTCCGCGAGGATACGGACCTTGGCTGGCGAATCCGCAATTTCGGCCCGGTGCCCTTCTCGCGCGAGGCGTGGCTCTATCACCCTCCGCACCTGCGCTCCATAGAGCGGGAAAGCCTGCCGGAACGCTCGCGCTTCTTCATCAAGGATGCCCGCCTGATGAAGAAGCATCCCGCCCTTTATGCGGAACTGTTCGAGCGGGAGCGGCAGTGGCAGTCCAATCCGCACTTTCTGCGCTATCTGGCGGAAGGGCTGGCGCTGGAACAGATGGATGTACCGCCGGAGCTGGCGGCGCAGATCAAGGCTTTTGATCTGGAGCTGCCCGACATTGCGCGCACCGGGGCGGGGTGAAGGTTTTTTCCGCGCCCCCCACGCGCGCACCTAAGGGAAAACCCGCAGACAAGATGCCGCGCCCTTCTCCCGGACAGACCAGGGAAGCCGGCCGCCGGCTGTGAGACACGGGGCGGCATCCGGCCATGATCCCGCCCTGTCCGGGACAGGCGGATGGCGGCGCTTGCCCGCCGGATGGCCGCGCGCCTGTATTGTGCTGGAAATGCAGGAGCCTTGCCGCGCCAATAGAGGCCGGCCCACACGGCCCGGAGCTTCTCTTTATACAGAGAAGTTCAAGCATTACGCATGGTAAGCCACATAAAGGAGAGAATGCTTCCCCCTTTCCCATGACATTGACGGCTTCTGCCCCCTGTGGATACAGAAATTTGGCATTCTGTGCATTTTATGCCATTGCCACATACTGCTTATAAATGAGCAAACTGCTCACATGTGGGGTTATCGCTCCGGATTCGGGAAGTTGCCTGTTTTTTTCTGCACGTTATGCGTCTTCCGGATTCATAGCTTTTGTAAAGATCAGAACAAGACCAACAAAACTCCGCACTCGCCATCCAGCTGGAGGAAAACATGGAATTAGTTGTCGTATTAGCGGCATTGGCATTCCTGATGTTCGCCGCATATCGCGGCTATAGTGTCATCATCATGGCACCTGTGGCTGCACTGGCTGCGGTCCTGTTGATCTCCCCCTCAAGTGTCGCGCCAATGTTCAGCGGCACCTTCATGACCGCCATGGTCGGGTTCGTGAAGAACTACTTCCCGGTCTTCCTGCTGGGTGCGATCTTCGGCAAGCTCATCGAGCTTTCCGGCTTCTCGAAGGCCATTGTCGCCGCTGTCATCCGCTGGATCGGCGCCGATCAGGCCATTCTCGTCATCGTCGTGGTCTGCGCGTTGCTCACCTATGGTGGCGTCTCGCTGTTCGTGGCGGTGTTCGCGGTCTATCCGTTCGCGGCCGAGCTGTTCCGCCAGAACCAGATCCCCAAGCGCCTCATTCCGGGCGTGATCGCCCTCGGCGCGTTCTCCTTCACCATGGATGCGCTGCCGGGCACCCCGCAGATCCAGAACATCATCCCCACCACCTTCTTCGGCACCACCACCTGGGCGGCACCCGCCCTCGGCATCGTGTCGTCGATCTTCATCCTGATCGTGGGCGTGCTCTATCTGAACTGGCGTCGCCGCAGCTGCGTGGCCAGGGGTGAGGGCTATGCCAGCGGTCCGCTCCTGAACGAGCCGGATGCGGTGGACAAGGACCACCTGCCCAACCCCTATCTCGCCATCACCCCGCTTGTGCTCATCGGTGTGGCGAACTTCATCCTCACCCGCATGATCCCGGTCTGGTACGGCGACAGCGCCATCGTGTCCATGCCGGGCATGAAGGAACCCCTCGTCACCAGCATCAACTCTGTCGTCGGCATCTGGGCGGTTCAGGGCGCGCTGCTCATCGGCATCGTGTTCATCCTCATCACCGCCTGGAAGACCGTTTCGCAGAAGATTGCGGAAGGCAGCAAGCAGGCCGTGGCCGGCGCCATGCTGGCGGGTCTGAACACCGCTTCCGAATATGGCTTCGGTGCGGTTATCGCCACCCTGCCGGGCTTCCTCATCGTGAAGGACGCGCTGGTCTCCATCCCCAACCCGCTGGTCAATGCCGCGGTGAGCGTGTCCACGCTGGCCGGCATCACCGGCTCGGCCTCGGGTGGCATGAGCATCGCCCTTGCCGCCCTGGGTGAGCATTTCGTGCAGGCTGCCAATTCCGCCGGCATCCCCATGGAAGTGCTGCACCGTATCGTCTCGATGGCCTCGGGCGGCATGGATACGCTGCCCCAGAACGGCGCCGTCATCACCGTGCTGGCCGTGACCGGGCTGACGCACAAGCAGTCCTACCCGGATATCTTCGCCATCACCCTGATCAAGACCGCAGCGGTGTTCTTCGCGATCGCCCTGTACTACACCACCGGCCTCGTCTGAGGACCGATACTCCGGCGGCAGGCCCTGCCCTGCCGCCGGAACACGCCCCTTCATCCGGCTCTTCGGGGCATGGAAGCGCCACAGCACTCATGCTATGCGCAGCTTTGTCGGGGCCGGCCAGAATCCATTGCCCGCAGCCGTCACGACCGCTTGAGAGGCATGGATATGGAAACCGCCCAACTCCTTTTCATCTGCTACATCATCGCAATCGTCGCCGAGGCGATGACAGCGGCCCTTGCTGCCGGACGGCGGGAGATGGACTGGGTCGGCGTCTATCTTCTGGGATGCATCACCGCGCTTGGCGGCGGCTCCGTGCGCGATGTGCTGCTGGGGCGCTATCCGCTGACATGGGTGGAGCACCCGCATTATCTGCTCATCACCGGCTTTGCCGCCCTCTTCACCATCCTCATTGCCCGCTACATGCACCATTTGCGGCATGTCTTCCTGTTTCTGGATGCTGTCGGCCTTGTGGTGTTCACGGTCATTGGCTGCAATATCGCCATGGGCATGAACATGCCTGTCATCATCATCATCGCCTCCGGCATGATTACCGGCTGCATGGGCGGCGTGCTGCGGGATGTTCTGTGCGCCGATGTGCCACTGCTGTTCCGCGCGGAGCTCTATGCCACGGTCTCCATCGTCACCGGGCTGCTCTATGTCACCGGGGAATGGCTGGGCCTGCCGCATGATGCGGTGATGATTGGCGCCATGATCTTTGGCCTCGCCTTGCGCCTCATGGCCATACGCTTCAGTTGGGGCATGCCGAAATTCGTTTACACGAAAACATTGCATTGATCCGCCGTTCGGCCCACACCCTGTCTCCAGAGCATTTTCCGGCGGGCTGGAAGCCATCCCGCCTGTAGAGAATGCATTCGCGCACCCATGTGGAGTGTTTCACTATTCCAATGAAACATGAAAACGCTCCACATCTCCGCAACTCCCGTGGAAAGCTTCAGGAAAACCGGGCATGACCAGCACCGATACCACCCCAGCCACTGCCGGAAACGCACCCCAGACCCCGATCGTGACGGGCGAGGTGGATGGCATGGTGGGCACCATCACCCTCAACAATCCGGCAAAGCGCAATGCCCTGAGCCGGGAGTTGCTGGATGCCCTGATGGCACAGCTTGAAGCCTTCCGTGGCGCTTCGGTGCGCAGCGTCATCCTGCGGGCTGCTCCGGGCATGAAGGTGTGGTCTGCCGGCCATGACATTCGCGAGCTGCCCAAGGGGGGTGAAGACCCGCTGGGCTATGCAGACCCGCTGGAACGGGCCCTGCGCGCCATCCGCACCTATCCGGGCGCGGTCATCGCCATGGTGCAGGGCACCGTGTGGGGCGGCGCGTTCGATCTCGTGCTCTCCTGCGACATCATCATTGCCGATGACACCTCCAGCTTCGCCATCACGCCCGCCAATCTGGGCCTGCCCTACAACACCACGGGCCTGCTGCACTGCCTGAACCGCCTGCCGCTGAACCTGATCAAGGAAATGTTCTTTTCGGCCGCACCTGTCCATGCGGAAGATGCCCGCCAGTGGGGGATCATCAACCATCTGGTTTCCGCAGAGGAAATAGAGTCATATACGCAGAACCTTGCGGGCCTCATCTCTTCAAAGGCCCCTTTGGCGATTGCGGTTGTGAAGGAGCAGCTTCGGGTTCTGAGCGATTACCAGCCTATCTCCGCGCAGGTCTTTGAAAGATTGCAGGACATGCGCCGCGAAATCTATGACAGCGAGGACTACAAGGAAGGCATCAATGCCTTTCTGGAGAAGCGCAAGCCGGTATTTTACGGCCGCTAGACCCCCACTTCACACCACAAACGCACAGCCGGCATGAGTTGTGCCGGCTGTGCGGGCATCCTTCCAGATCATCAGATTATACCTATTCCAATATACTGCATATTTTCAGGATGAAGTAATAACCTGTTTCTCTCACCCCTCATTTAAGCTATCAATCCATCACTTTTACCCGATCGGGCATGGACCTGCTCCAAGCATATGAAGCACTGCACAGATCCTGCGGAAGGGTCTGCGCAGCCATGGCCTGATCTTGTCGAGCAGATGGAGTGGTTCATGAGAAAAACCCTGCGTGCCTCTTTTCTTGCCCTCTCCAGCCTTGCACTGGCCCTGCCGGCCATGGCGGATGAGCTTGTGATCTATTCCGGCCGCGGCGAAAGCTTCATCGCCCCCATCATCAAGCAGTTCGAGACGCAGACCGGGGTCAAGACCAAGACCCGCTACGGCTCCACCGCCGAACTCTCCGCCCTGCTGCGCGAGGAAGGCGACAAGAGCCCCGCCGATGTGTTCATCGCCCAGGATTCAGGCGCGCTGGGCGCCAATACGGACCTCCTGGCCATTCTGCCCGACGGCCTGTTCGAGGAACAGATCGAGATCTACCGCAACCCTGCAAAGAACTGGATCGGCACATCCGCGCGCGCCCGCACACTGGCCTATTCCACCGAGCGGGTGAAGGCGGATGCCCTGCCCAAGCATGTCACCGATCTGACCAAGCCGGAATGGAAGGGCAAGGTGGGTTTTGCCCCCAAGAATGCCTCCTTCCAGGCCTTCCTCACGGCGCTGCGCGCGCAGGAAGGGGAGGACAAGGCCCGCGCTTTCGTGAAGGGGCTGGTGGATAATGGCGCGCGCACCTATTCCAACAATACCGCGCTGATCCAGGCCATTGCGGATGGCGAGATCGACGCCGCGCTGGTGAACAACTATTATCTGCCGCGCTTCAAGCATCGCGATGCCAAGTTCCCGGTGGAGCAGACCTTCTTCGAGAAGGGCGATGCGGGCAACCTGCTGTTCGTTTCCGGTGCGGGTGTGGTCAAGTCATCGGATGACAAGGACGACGCCACCAAATTCGTCGAATTCCTGCTCTCCCCGGCAGCCCAGCAGTATTTCGTCTCCACGGTGGGCGAATATCCGGTCGTCAAGGGTGTGATCAACAATCCCGCGCTCGGGGCTGTCTCCAACCCTGAAGAGGTGGCGCCGGACGTGAAGCAGGATGCGCTGGCAGACACCGCCGGCACCAAGAAGATGCTGACCGATCTGGGCCTGCTCTGATCCATGGGCTTCGGGCATGGGCGGCGCGGCTGTCCATGCCCTCAGGCCGGCATGACCGGTGCGCTATCCACAAATGCACCCGCACCAGAGCCCGGCCAAACAGCGCCCGGCCTTTTGCGCCTGACAAATGCCTTCCCGGCGCATAAGGATCAGTCTGTCATCCCATCTGCTCGGAAAGCACCTCTGCCCATGGCCCAGGACCAGACCTCCAGCACGGCGCGCGCGCCCCTGCTGCTGGCCATACCGGCTTTTGTGGCAGGCGGGGCCATGCTTGTGCCGCTGGTCTATCTGCTCATGCGCGCCTCCAATGTGGAGTGGGATGAGCTGACCTTCCTGCTGTGGCGTCCGGCCACGGCCATGCTTCTGTTCAACACGCTGGCGCTGGTGGTGTGTGTGGTGGCGCTGTCCACGCTCATCGCCCTGCCGCTGGCGCTGCTGGTCACGCGCTACCGCCTGCCCTTTGCGGGGCTGTTCAGCGTGCTGTTCACCCTGCCGCTGGCCATTCCCGGCTATGTGATGGCTTATGCGCTCATCGGGCTTTCCGGCTATTATGGCCCGCTCAACCAGTTTTTCGGCCTGCGTCTGCCGCGCCTGGAAGGACTGGTCGGGGCAACGCTGGCGCTGGCGCTCTATGTCTTCCCCTATCTGTTCCTCAATCTGCGCGCGGCGCTGTCATCGCTGGACCCGGCGCTGGAGGAAAGCGCACGCAGCCTGGGGCGCACCCCGGCCGCCATTTTCCGCCATGTCATCCTGCCCCATCTCAAGCCCGCCTTCCTCTCCGGCTGGCTGGTGATCGCGCTTTATACGGTGGGGGATTACGGCGCGATCGCGCTGATGCGCTATGATGTGTTCTCCTCCGCCATCTACAACCAGTATGCCGGGGCCTTCGAGGTCTATTATGCGGCCTGGCTTTCGCTGATGCTGATGGCCCTGGCCGGCTCCTTTCTGCTGATGGAGGCCTGGGCCATGCGCAAGGTGCGCCTCTCGCGCTCCGGCACCGGTGCCGCGCGGCCCGTGCCCCGCCGCGCACTGGGCAAATGGGCTGTGCCGGCCGCCCTGTTTGTCGCACTGGTTCTGCTGGCATCCCTTGGTGTGCCGTTCAGCGTCATCCTGTTCTGGCTGATGCGCGCGCCGGATGCGGTGGACTGGCTGGCCATCGGCCATTCCGCCCTGCAAACCCTGATGATCGCCGGGCCTGTGGCACTGATCGCCATGGCGGCGGCGATTCCGGTCGCCCTGATCAGCGCGCGCTATCCGGGACGTCTGGCCTTTCTCAGCGAGCGGATGGTGTATCTGGGCTATGCGGTGCCAGCCCTGCCCTTCGCGCTGGCCATGGCCTTCTTTTCGCTTTCAGCCGTGCCGTTTCTCTATCAGAGCCTTGCCCTGCTCATTACCACGCTGGCCCTGCATTTTCTGGCGCTGGCCATTGGCCCGGCGCGGGCGCGGCTGCTCCAGCTTGGCCCGCGTGTGGAGGAAGCCGCGCGGGCGCTGGGATGCCGCCCCCTTGAGGCTTTTTCCCGCGTGACACTGCCGCAGCTGCTGCGCGCGCTCATCGCCGGCGGCGTGCTGGTGTTCATGGTTGCGGCCAAGGAATTGCCCATCACCCTGCTGCTTTCCCCCACCGGCACCCATACGCTGGCCATGAGCGTTTTCTCGCGCACCATTGAGGGCGCCCTGTTTGATGCCGCGCCCTATGCGGGGCTGATGATCCTGTTCTCCGGCCTGTTCATCGGGCTGGTGCTGTCCCACTCCGGTCGCGGTCGCCAGCAGCAATGAGTGCCATGCCCCTGCTCTCCCTTTCCGCCCTCACCAAGACCTTCGGCACAACACGCGCGGTGGATGCGGTGAGCCTTGATCTGGATGATGGGGAGATTCATGCCCTGATAGGCCCCTCCGGCTGCGGCAAGTCCACCCTGTTGCGGCTGATTTCCGGCTTCGAGACACCGGATTGCGGCACCATCACCATGCGCGGGCAGCCTATCACCACCCTTGCCCCGGAAGCGCGGGACATTGGCATTGTCTTTCAGGATTACGCCCTGTTTCCGCATCTGACGGTTGAAGCCAATATCGGCTTCGGCCTCAACCGCCTGCCCCGGGCCGAGCGGGTGGCGCTGGTGCGCGAGCATATGGCCATGCTGCAATTGGACGGCCTTGAAAAACGCTATCCGGCAGAACTTTCCGGCGGCCAGCAGCAGCGCGTGGCGCTGGCCCGCTCGCTGGCCGCCCGCCCCGGCTTGCTGCTGCTGGATGAGCCTTTCTCCAATCTCGATGCCTCCCTGCGCGAGGCGGCGCGGCGAGACATCCGCACCTTGCTCAAGGGCAGCGGCATAGCCATTCTCTTTGTGACGCATGACCGGGAAGAGGCGCTCTCCTTCGCTGATCGCATCACCGTGCTGAAGGCCGGGCGTCTGGAGCAGTCCGGCCCGCCGGAAGAGGTATATGCCCGGCCACAAAACAGCTTCGTGGCCGGCTTTCTGGGGGCGGCCAATATCCTGCCCGGAACCGCGAGCGGGCAGACAGCCCAAACGGTTCTGGGCGAGGTGATGCTGGCGGCGCAGGCCCATGGCCCCCTCACCCTCTGCCTGCGCCCCGAAACGCTTGAACTGTGCGCGGCAGAAACCGGTCGCCCGGCTTTTCGGGTCGTGGAACGCATCTTTCGCGGCTATGCCGTCTCCTTTCTGGTGCAGGCGGAAGATGGAACCCGTGTGCAGGTTCTGTCCGGCATCTCGGCAGATGCGCGCGCGGAAACGCGGGTGGGCGAACATGTCGGCCTCATGGCCCGTGCGCCCGCGGTGATCCTGCAGGAGTGAGGGAACAGACTCACCACTGTCATGCAAAGGGCGCATATGGCCTGTGATGCGGGGCCGGATGCGCCATGCGCCAGAGCCTGCGCGGGCACTTGGCAGTATCCGGGAAAGCGCCTAGTTTCCGCCCGCCCGTTCTTCCTGTCCTGCTGTCAGAGGTTCCCATATGCGCATCATGATGATCGGCTCCGGCTATGTGGGCCTGGTATCTGGCGTCTGCTTTGCCGACTTCGGACACGACGTGACCTGCATGGACAAGGACGAGGGCAAAATCGCCGCCCTGAAGGCCGGCGAAATCCCGATCTATGAGCCCGGCCTTGCGGCGCTGGTGCAGGATAATGTGAAGGCCGGGCGCCTCTCCTTCACCACGGATCTGAAGGCCGGCGTGGCGGAGGCGGATGTGGTGTTCATCGCGGTCGGCACCCCCTCCCGCCGCGGGGATGGTCATGCGGACCTTTCCTATGTCCATGCCGCCGCCCGCGAGATTGCCCAAGCCGTGACAGGCTTCACGGTGGTGGTCACCAAATCCACCGTTCCCGTCGGCACCGGTGACGAGGTGGAGCGCATCATCCGCGAAACCAACCCGGATGCCGATATCGCCGTGGTCTCAAACCCAGAATTCCTGCGGGAAGGCGCCGCCATCGAGGACTTCAAGCGTCCGGACCGGATTGTTCTGGGCCTTGATGACGAGCGCGCCCGGGAGGTGATGAGCGAGGTCTATCGCCCGCTTTATCTCAATCAGGCCCCGATTCTGTTCACCAGCCGGCGCACCTCCGAGCTCATCAAATATGCGGCCAACGCCTTTCTGGCCATGAAGATCACCTATATCAACGAGATCGCCGACCTCTGCGAGAAGGTGGGCGCCAATGTGCAGGAGGTGGCGCGCGGCATCGGGCTGGACGGGCGCATCGGCTCCAAGTTCCTGCATGCCGGGCCGGGCTATGGCGGCTCCTGCTTTCCCAAGGATACGCTGGCGCTGGTGAAAACCGCGCAGGACCATGACAGCCCCATGCGCCTGATCGAGGCCACGGTCGCAATCAATGACAATCGCAAGCGGGCGATGGCGCGCAAGGTCATCTCGGCGCTGAACGGGGATGTGCGCGACAAGCGCATCGCCATTCTGGGTCTGACCTTCAAGCCCAATACCGATGACATGCGCGACAGCCCGGCCATTTCCATCATCCAGGCGCTTCAGGACCACGGGGCGCGGATTTCGGCCTATGACCCGGAGGGCATGGAGAATGCCCGCAAGGTCATCGACAATGTGACCTATGCGGAAGGCCCCTATGAGGCTGCCGAAGGGGTGGATGCCGTCGTCATCGTCACCGAGTGGAACCAGTTCCGCGCGCTGGATCTGGGCCGGCTGAAAACCCTTGTACGCCGCCCGGTTCTGGTTGATCTGCGCAATATCTACCGCCGCGACGAGGTCACCCGCCACGGCTTCTCCTATACCAATGTCGGCCAGGGCGCTGCGCCTTCAGAGAGCTGAGGCGCATCATTCCGCACAGATGGCGGGATGATGGAAGGAAGCGGTGGAGGCATGTCCCGCGGGGGCATGCCGGGCCTTGCGCCCAAATCCCTCACTTGCCGTAATAGTCCCGGAACCAGCGCACAAAATGGGCGATGCCGGTGCGCACATCCGTCTGCGGGCGGTAGCCGGTCAGGCGCTGGAGCAGTTCGGCATTGGCCCAGGTGGCCGGAACATCCCCCTTCTGCATCTCCATATAATTGCGGATCGCCTTTTTGCCGAGGCACGCCTCGATCGCATCCACGAAGTCCAGCAGCCGCACCTTGTCCGAATTTCCGATATTCACCACACGGAAGGGCGCAACGGGGGAGAGGCTGTCTCCCGCAACAATCTCCTCTTTCGAGGAGGGACGCACGGGAATGGCATCCATCAGCAGGCGAATGCCGCGCACCAGATCGTCGATATAGGTGAAGTCGCGATACATGTCGCCATTATTGTAGATGTCGATGGGCCGGTCATCGAGAACCGCATCCACGAACTTGTAGAGCGCAAGATCCGGCCGGCCCCACGGTCCATAAACGGTGAAGAAGCGGAACATGGTGACGGGCAGGTTCCACAGATGCGCATAGGAATGGGCCATGTTTTCATTGGCCTTCTTCGTTGCCGCATAGATGGTGAGCTGGGTATCCGCCTTTTCCGTCTCGGTGAACGGCATTTCGTCATTGGCGCCATAGACCGATGAGGTGGAGGCCATGAGCAGATGGCGGACACGCAGCCGGCGCGCCACTTCCATCACATTGAATGTGCCGACAATGTTGGAATCGATATAGGCGCGCGGGTTTTCCAGGCTGTAGCGCACCCCGGCCTGAGCGGCGAGATGGACGATCATGTCCGGTGCGAACCGGTCTGAAACCTCATCCAGCAGCGCATGGTCCTCCAGCAGGCCCTCGGTTGCCGAAAACGCCTCATGCTGAAGCAGCAAAGCGTGGCGCTCCTGTTTCAGACGGACATCATAATAGTCCGTCATCCCATCATAGCCGTGAACCCTGAAGCCTTCCGAGAGCAGAAGCCGGGCCAGATGGAAGCCGATGAAACCGGCGGTGCCTGTAATGAGAACCTTGCGCATCTTTCCCTTGCCATTCCAGCCGGCCCGCGGGACAGCGGGGCAAAATCCCTGCCCTTGCGAAACCGACACCCGAACATGGCCGGACAATAGCGCAATTCTCCGCCGCCCACCTCACCTTATGGCAGCGCCACGCGCACGGCGCCCATGCGCCGGCCGGTTACAGGGACGCGACCATGAGATGCGGGCGCTCCTGCTCCCCGTGCCCGCAGCGCTCAAGCCACTGGCCGATGGCTTCCAGAACCTCCGGCTCATCCAGAAAAGGCGTGTGTCCGCGATCGGGAACATCAACCCGGATCATGTCCGGGCGGCGGGCCAGCATCGCATCCGCCACCGCAAGGCTCAGCACATCGGAATTCACCCCGCGCGCCAGCATCAGCGGCAGGCCGGCGCAGGCCTCGAAAAGCGGCCAGGCATCCCCTGCCGGGGCAGCCATGGCCATTTCATAAGCCGTGCGCAGCTCGGGGTCATAGGGCAAGGTCACGCCATGGCTGGTCTGGACATAGCGGCGGATCGTCTCCTGCTCCCAGCGCAGTTCCGGCACATTCTCGAAGCCTGGCATGGCGGCGGGCATGCGATCGGCGATTTCCTCCAGGGTGGGCACCGCCGGCTCGACACCAATATAGGTGCCGATCCGCATCAGGCCCTCACGCGCCATCACCGGCCCCACATCATTGAGACACAGCCCGATTACACGCTCACGCGCCGTAAAAGCCATCATCATGCCGACAAGACCACCGCGCGATGAGCCGATGATGGCCGCACGCGCCACCCCGAGATGATCCAGAAGGGCGATGGCGTCCCGGGTTTCCTGCATCAGATTGTAGGTTCCGGCCCCGGTCCACTGCGACTCGCCACGCCCGCGGCTGTCCAGCCGGATGAGACGGACATCCGGCAAATGGCGGGCCAGATAATCAAAATCGCGGCTGCAGCGGGTGAAACCGGCCAGTGCCAGAAGCGGCAATCCCTCGCCCGCATCGCAATAGGCAAGACGCGCACCGTCTTCGGCCAGAAAGCTCTTCATCATTGCAGGCAGACACAAAAGGCAGCACGCCGGCTGCACATGCTGCAAGACCTGCCTGATGACTGGTCGGGTTTCAGAAACGGAAGCCTCACCTCACCCACCCCGGCAAGAGTTCTGCATCTCTGCACGATCAATGCCAATGCATGCCGTTCCCAGTTACGGCCTTCCGGCCTTCATGACAAAAGCACACGTCGATAGCATGACAGTACAACCTGCCTGTGTCCGCAGCAATCGAGCCGGGCTCTGCTCTCGCATCCTCGCGCGGGGCCCATGGGCCAACCCAAGGCTGTGTGCGGGCGTGGCCGGTTTGTGTGCACTGCGGCGCGGCATCGCTATAAAAGCGTCATGAAACAGTCTGCCCGTATTCTTCTCGCCCTCCTTGTCGCGGTCATCGTGGGAGGAGGCTATATGGCTTTTGATACATGGCGCGGCGCGCAATGGGTGGTGTCACCCCAGCAGATCTCCGAGGCACAGGCCCGGGGTGAAGCAGGCTATGCCTCCCGGCCCGGCACCGTCACCGTCCGCCCCATCCGCAGCGAAACCGCCGATGCCCTGCCCTTCAAATGGGCTGTCACCGGTCTGGTCTGCGGCTTCATCGCCTATCGCGCGCTTGGCCGGCGCAAATCCGCCTGAGCACGGTTTCACCACGCAAAACGCCCGGATGCATCTCCTGCATTCCGGGCGTTGTCATGTTCTCTCACTGCGCCGGCACATGCCGGGCCAGTCCATTCAACCGGCCAGCTTTTCGCCCATAGGCACGGCGCTGGCCGGTGCATTCGGGTCTCCCGGCCCGGTTTCCCAGGCAAGGCCGGGAATCGCCACGATGCGCCAGCCCCGGGCATCTGAGCGACACACGATCACCTGCCGCTCTTCCATATAGGCGAGCAGACGGCGGGCGCGGCCGGGCGAACGGCTGCCATAGGCCCGCGCCACATCGGCATCCGAAGGGCAAGGCTGGCGATCAAAGGCGGCGCGGGCAAGGGTGAGGAAAACGCCCTGCGCATCCTCCGGCAAGGCGCCGGCCATGGTGAGAACCTCATTCCATGGCGAATCTTCCGCCTCGGCCTCGGCCATATCGATTCCGGCATGGGCGACAGCCAGTCGCCGCCGGAATGCGGCAAGGCTCAGCGCCTCCCCGCTCACCCGGCGGATGCGGCAGCGCACCAGAAAATCCTGATAGAGCACAGCAATGGTGCGGAAACCGGCATCGCTCTCGCGCAGAATCTCACGCAGCGCCTCATCTATCGCCGCCTGTTTCTGCTCGGGAGACAGGCTCGGCAATGGCTCGGGCGCAGAGGGGGGAGCGGGCGGCGTGCTGCGGGCAAGCTGCTCCAGCACATCCGCCGTCGAGGCCACGGCCGGGGCAATGCGGCGCGGGGCCAGCGGGCGCACGGCCTCATCCGCACCGGGGGTGAAGATCAGGTCATGGGCATCTTCCGCCGCGGCCGGCGTGGGCAGGGGCAGAAGCTTGGGGCTGGTGGAGCGGGCGGAGGTTTCCACCGGCCCGATCCGCACCGGCAGCGGACGGCGGGCCATGGCCGGGCCAAGGGCCACGAAATTGCCGCTGTCCAGATCGCGGAACATTTCCGCCTGCCGCCGCTCCATGCCCAGCAGGTCGGCTGCACGGGCCATGTCGATATCAAGAAAGGTGCGGCCCATCAGGAAGTTGGAGGCTTCCGCCGCCACATTCTTGGCAAGCTTGGCCAGACGCTGTGTGGCGATGACCCCGGCAAGGCCGCGCTTGCGCCCGCGGCACATCAGGTTCGTCATCGCCCCCAGCGAGAGCTTGCGTGCTTCATCTGAAACCTCGCCGGCGGCGGCGGGGGCAAAGAGCTGTGCCTCATCCACCACCACCAGCAGCGGATACCAGAAATCGCGATCCGCATCGAAGAGGCCACCCAGAAAGGCGGCAGCGGCGCGCATCTGCTGCTCGCTGTCCAGCCCCTCGAGATTCAGCACCACGGACACGCGATGCTGCCGCACGCGGGCGGCAATGCGCTGGAGATCCGCCTCCCCGCGCTGGGCATCCACCACCACATGGCCGTAACGCTCGGACAGGGTGACGAAATCCCCCTCCGGATCGATAACCGCCTGCTGCACCCAGGGCGCGCTCTGCTCCAGCAGGCGGCGCAGCAGGTGGGATTTGCCGGAGCCGGAATTGCCCTGCACCAGAAGGCGGGTGGCCAGCAGTTCCTCAAGGTCCAGCACGGCCGTGCCCCCGCCGGTGCGGGTTCCGAGGTCAATGGAGACCTTGGCGGGCGTCGTCATGGCGACACCCACCCTGCAAAGAAGCGGCGATCAGTCATGGCCGGGACTCATATCGATTCTTGCCGGCGGTTCAACTCCACCCGGGTATGGGAGGCGCAATTCTCCCGTGCTGTGGCAGATATAAGCCGCCTGTTCGCATCCACTTCTGGGTGCGCAGAAAGAATGACTCGACTAAAAGTTGTGAAAACGACACCCTTCCACCAGACGGGAGGGCGCCATGCGGGGCGGAAACGCAAGGACACTGGGCTGGCTTCTGCTATTGGCCATCGTTGCGGGATGGATGATGAGTGGAGGGGAAGAGGCGCTGCCGGAGAGCGGTGCACGCCAGCCTGCATCTCCCGTTTCTTCACAGGCTGTCACCCTGCCCGCCAGCCTCCTGTATCCGGCCGCGATGGAAGAAACGGTTCCCGACACGGAGGAGAGCCTCTCCCACATCCGCGCGGACTGGGCCGAGGCCGCGCAGCCCGCCGCGACACCAGAGCCGCGCATCCTTCATGTCCGTGTCCGCGCGAACATCCGGGCCCGGCCCTCCACTACCGCACCGATTATCGCCCGCGCAGCCCCGGGGACGGAACTGCGCGCCCACCGGCGTTCCGGCAACTGGTGGCTGGTGCAAATGGACCGGAGCGAGGGATGGGTGCGCGAGGATCTCCTGTCTTCCACCCCTGTCCCGGCGGCAATCGGCACCGCCGCTCCGCTGATGGCGACAAGAAGCACACCAGTGGCCGCACGGACGGACAGGCCGCACATTTCGCGGCAGGAAACGCAGGGGCGGCAGGGCACGCAGGGAAAGAGCGGACCGGTCCGCGCCGCCTATAAGGGGCGCTGCGAATGTCCTTATGACATCATGCGCAATGGCCATCGCTGCGGCGGGCGCAGCGCCTATAGCCGCCCCGGCGGGCACAAGCCGAAATGCTATTACTGAACCGCCCCGGCTCACCTCCCTCGCCTGCTCGCCTGTTTCCTCCCGCTTCCGCCACTGTGCTTCTGGCGCAACAGTATATCTGAGTTTCAACAGCTTTGCCTCCGGATGCGGCCGGGTTGGTTGCCTCGCCTCGACTCCCCTCGTAGATGATACTTTATATCATCTGGAGGACAGATCGTGATTCAGCGTCCAGCACTCACGCGGCGGCTCTTTCTGCTCGCGCGGGCCTCATCTCTTGCTCTTGCGGTGGGAACACCCCTGGTTTCGACGGGCGCCCATGCCCAGAGCGCAGAGGGGCAGACACATGCGAATGGAGCGGATGAGAATTTCGATCTGCCCACCATCACCGTGCAGGCCGCCAGCCCCGTTTCCTCATCCAACGCACCCGCGGCTTTTTTTGATCAGGGCAGTTTCTCCTTCATTTCCGGCGCATTCGTGCCCGTGACGCTGATCGGCGAGAAGCAGATCGATCTCAGCCCCGCCGCCACTCTGGCGGATGTGCTTTTCACCCAGCCGGGCATGACCTCCACCACCTTCGCGCCGGGAGCAAGTCGCCCGGTCATTCGCGGGCTCGACAGTTTCCGGGTGCGGATGCAGGAGGATGGCATCGATTCCATGGATGTCTCGACGCTGGGCGAAGACCATGCCGTGCCGATTGATCCGCTCTCCACCCAGCGCATCGAGGTCATTCGCGGCCCGGCCACCCTGCGCTATGGCTCGCAGGCCATTGGCGGCGTGGTGAATGCCGAGAACAACCGCATTCCCACCGAACTCACCACAGACGGCTATCGCATCGACATGAAGGGCGCCGCGGCCTCGGTGGATGCCGGGGTGGATGGCGCCATCACTATCGATGCCCGCAAGGGGAACTTCTCGTTCCACGCGGATGCGTTCGGGCGCACGGCATCGGATTACGCCATTCCCGGCGGCGGGGTTCAGCCCAATTCCTATCTCCGCTCGAACGGACAGGCGCTGGGCCTGACCTATCATTTCGATACGGGCTATATCGGCACGGCTTTCATCCGCTATGCCTCACGCTATGGCATTCCCGGCGTGGAAGAGGCCGAGCTGAAAACCAATATCGACATGGAGCAGCTCAAATGGCTCACAAAGGGTGAGTTCAACCTGAGTGAGGGCCCCATCCAGACCATCCGTTTCTGGACCGGCGCTTCCAGCTATCGCCACAAGGAGCGCGGCCTGCCACACGCGCATGATCATGAACACGACCATGATCATGACGATGACCACGGGCACGATCATGACCACGATCATGACCATGGGCATGATCACGGTGACGACCACGCACATGACCACGATCACGATCACGATCACGATCACGACCATGATCACGATCACGACCATGGCCATGACGACGACCACCATGACCACGCCCATCTCCTTCCGGGCGTGGAATATGTGCATGGCACGTTCAAGGGCCGGGCGCTGGAAGGCCGGCTGGAGCTTCAGCATGTGCCGGTCACAACCGGCCTTGGCCTGCTGAACGGCGCTCTCGGCTTTCAGGTGAACTATGAAAAGCTGAATACAGAGGGTGAGGCGGAGGATTTTCTCGCGCCCTATCACACCACCCGCGCCGCCGCCTATCTGTTTGAGGAGCTGAATCTGACAGACAGCCTCCGCATGCAGGCCGCCGCCCGTATCGAAACCGTGCACATCAAGGGCGCGCGCGCCAATATTCCCGGCAATTACCTGCCCCCGCCGGAAGATCTGCTGACCTTCCCGGCCTCGCGCTCCTTCGTGCCGATGAGCGCTTCTCTCGGCCTGTTGCAGGACCTGCCCTTCGGCATCACCGGCCGCCTCACCGCGCAATATGTGGAACGCGCACCGGCAGCGCTGGAATTGTATTCCAAGGGCTCGCACCACGCGACCGGCACGTTCGATATCGGCAATCCCAATCTCGAGAAGGAGGGCGCGAAGAGCATCGAGCTGGGCTTTGCCCGCGTGCAGGGGCCATGGCGCTTTGATGTCAGCGGCTATTACACCTGGTTTGACGGCTTCATCTACAAGCAGCTCACGGGCATCTCCTGCAACGAATCCTTCGCAAGCTGCGGCGTGGCGCAAGGCGAGTTCGATCAGGTGATCTATGACCAGCGCAATGCCACCTTCTATGGCGTGGAAATCAAGACCCAGCTCGATGTTGGCCGCCTTGCCAATGGCATATGGGGCATTGAGGGCCAGTATGATTTCGTTCACGCCACCTTCTCGGATGGCTCCTATGTGCCGCGCCTGCCCCCGCACCGCCTTGGTGGCGGCCTGTACTGGGGCAATGATGCCTTTGCCGCCCGCATCAATTATCTGCACGCCTTCGCGCAGAATGATGTGGCCGCCCATGAGACCGACACGCCCGGCTACAATCTGCTGAATGCGGAAATCAGTCATACCCGTCAGCTGGGCACCTATGGGGCCAACCCTGTCATGCTCACCGTGGGCCTGACAGGCACCAACCTGCTGGATGAGGACATCTACAACTCCGCATCCTTCAAGAATGAAGTCGCGCTGCCGGGACGCAGTGTCCGCGGCTTCGCCAATATCCGCTTCTGAGGCATGCGGCTGGCCCGGGCAGACAGCCCGGGCCAGTTTGTGCAAATCCATCATGAGCGGTACAGATGCCCGAACAGCAGCATCAGGCAGGGCGCGATGGAGCAGAACAAGCTGATCGAAACCGATGACTTGCAGGCTTTCGAGGCCGTGGCAGCCAAGCGGAATTTCAGTCAGGCCGCCGCATATCTCGGCATAGCGCAATCCACGGTGAGCCAGCGCATTTCACGGCTGGAGAAACGCGCCGGCCGCCCGCTGCTCCAGCGCACCACCCGCAGCGTGGAACTGACCCCGGATGGCCAGTCCATGCTCATCTATGCGCGCTCCATCCTCTCCATTGCCGAGGATGCGCGCCGCCGCCTGCACACGCCGCCCATCGACGGTGTGCTGAAGGTGGGCATAGAGGACGAGTTCGCCACCACCAACCTGCCCCGCCTCCTCGGCATCTTCCGCTCCCAGCATCCCCGTTTCGAGATGCAGTTCCTGACCGGGCGCAACGAATTCATCCATGATTCCCTGCATTCGGGCGAGGCGGACATCATTCTTGGCAAGAGCCATGGCGGGCTTCCCGCCGGCGAGGTGGTCTGGCGCGAGGAGATGGTCTGGGTCGGTGCCCCGCCCATTCTCGGGGAACGGATCGAGGATCCGGTGCCGCTCATCACCTATCTCGGCCCCAGCATCACGCGCGACATGGTGGAAAAGAACCTTCAGGATGCCCGCCGCACATGGATGACGGTGGCCAAGGGCAGCAATCTGCTCGGCCTTCTCTCCGCCGCGGAGGCCGGTGTCGGCGTGATGGTGATCGGGCGCAATTTCATCACCCCCGGCCTGAGTGAAATGCCGGAAAGCGCCGGGCTGCCAAAGCTGGATACGATGGATTATGTGATCCACCAGCGCCCCGGCTCGTCCTCACCGGTCACGGACTCCTTTGCCGAGGTCCTGCGCTGTTTTGTCAGGCAGTTCGCGCAGGAGGCCAGCCCGGCCTGAGCGCGCCCGAAGCCCGGGCGGACTGAGGCGGCGCGCCATGCGTCATTGCTTTGGCTCCCCGCTGTCATCATCCTCCACATCATCGGCGCAGGCGGGGATCTTCTTCATGAGCGCATCCACCTGCCGCTTTGAGGTGCAGACATTCTCGCAGGGAATGCCGTCATCATCCCTGTCCGCCGCGGCATAGCCTTCACACCACATCTCCACCGCTTCCGCACATGTTCTGGCCGCCTTGCAGCTTTGGGCAAGAGCGGTTCCCGGCACAGACACCACCGCCAGAATGATGGCGGTGCGGATGATCTTTTCACAATGCATGCCAAGCCTCCCTCGGGAGGAGTTGCGCATATGCAACCATTGCGGGCAATTGAACCTTGGCAGGGGCTGGAGAAGCGGCCAGGCAGGGCCTGCCGCCAGGAAGGTACGCGCAAGATCCCCGGCAGGCGCTGCCACTCACCTCCTGCCCTATCCTCACCCTGCCCCACCGCTCACCGGTCCCGGCCTTTTCCAGATGGAACCGGGGACAGAACGCGAGGGGCTGCCCGCCTCTTGCCCGCCGGGGATGATGTGGGGCCTGTGCCCCGATAATGCTGCGCAAGAGGAATAAAGGCTGTGTTATAATAAACTTGGCCATGAGTGCTTTGCCATCTCATTGCCTTATGGGGCATTTAGGTTGAGTATAAGGGTACCTGAAATACAATCTGCAGGATTCCTTGTCTTGCAGTGATCGAGCGTAAGATTTTGTATATGTGGTTTGATGATCTGCGCGCCCTCATCCCTGGCCCTCCCGGTGCTGACAGGCATTTGAGCGAGGAAGCCTTCAGGCCGTTCGGTCTTTCCCGCCTGCGGGATGGAGAGGGATTTGTCGAGATCCATGAGGCCATTGCCGCCACCCTGCCCTTCGGGGTGCTGCGCACATTCAGGCGGGCGGAGAATATCCGGGGCCATCGGGTGCCCCGCAAGGCGCTTGTCGTGGCTCCCCTTTCCGGTGCCTATCCCTTCCTGATGCGGGATCTGGTGGTGGCGCTTCTGGGGGTTGCCGATGAGGTGGGAATCACCGACTGGCCGAATGCCCGCCATGTGCCCCAGAAGGCCGGCCCCTTCACCTTTGCCGACAATTGCATTGAAACCGCACAGATGATCCGCGCCATGGCCGGGTGCTTTTCAACCCCGCCCTGCTCCGGCCCGCTGCATGTGGTGGGCATCTGTCAGGGAGCCGTGCCCTCTCTTGCCGCCGCGGCCCTGCTGGCGGAACAGGGCCTCTCCGTCGCCAGCCTGAGCCTGATCGGCGGGCCGATTGACCCTTCCCGCAACCCCACCCGGCTGTGGCGCATGCTGCAAAGGCGGGCCATGGCGGGAGTGGAGGAAAAGGTGCTGGAGACCGTGCCCGCCGCCTTTGCGGGGGCTGGGCGCCGGGTTTTTCCCGGCTGGCGGCAGACCGACACCTTCGCCCTGTACCTGATGCGGCAGGGCATGAGCGGCGGGGCCCTGCCCCTTCAGCTCGCCTTTGATGATGGCGATGACCCCTGGCGTTTCCCCCTCGCCCGCCTGTGCTGGACGCTGATGGATGTTCCCGCGGAGTTCTTCTCCAGCAATGTGGCAACCATCTTCCGTGCCAATGCGCTGGCGCAGGGGCTGCTGGAGATTGACGGGCACCGGGTGCGGCCGCAACTGCTGCGCCGCACGGTACTGCTGACCGTGGAGGGGGAGGATGATGACATCGCCCCGCCAGCCCAGACAGAGGCCGCCCACCATCTGTGCCCGAATATTCCCCGCCGCCTGCATCGCCATGTGCAGGTGCCGCGCGCCGGGCATTTCTCCCTGTTCTATGGGCGCCTGATGCGGCAGTTCGTGCTGCCGCCCATTGCCTCCACCATGGCGCTGGGGGATGCCGAGCACGCGGTCTGAATCTTCAGGCCACCCCTCGCTGCACCCTTCCCGGCACTCAGGCGGTCCTCACAGGCCCGCCCGCCCCCTTGCGGCTATCCATGCATGGCCAGCCGCTCTTCCGCCTCCCGCGCGCTGTTGGCCCGCTTGGTGAGGATGGAGGCGATCAGCACCACCACGGTCACCACACTGATGAGAATGGTGCTCACCGCATTGATTTCCGGTGTCACCCCAAGGCGCACCTGCGAATAGATGCGCATGGGCAGCGTGGTCGCTCCCGGCCCGGTGGTAAAGCTGGCAATCACCAGATCATCCATGGAAAGGGTGAAGGCCAGCATGAAGCCCGCCAGCACCCCCGGCAGGATGAGCGGCAGGGTGATGAGGAAAAAGGTTTTCAAGGGCGGGCAGCCCAGATCCTGCGCCGCCTCTTCCAGCGCCGTGTCAAATGTCACGAGGCGCGATTGCACCACCACCGCCACGAAGCACATGCCAAAGGTGATGTGCGCCAGAAGCACCGTATAGAAGCCGCGATCGAAATTGATCGCCACGAACAGCAGCAGCAGCGACAGGCCGGTGATGACTTCCGGCATCACCAGTGGCGCATAGATCATGCCGGAGAACAGCAGCCGCCCGCGAAAGCGCCCATAGCGCACCAGCGCCAGGGCCGCCATCGTGCCCAGCACCGTGGCCACCAGCGCGGCGAAGAAGGCCACGCGCAGGGAAACCCATGCCGCATCCAGCAACTGCTCGTTCTGCATCAGGGCGGAATACCAGCGCGTGGAGAAGCCGCCCCACACTGTCACCAGCCGCGAGTCGTTGAACGAATAGATCACCAGCAGCAGGATGGGGATATACAGAAAGGCAAAGCCCAGCACGATGGACGTGACATTGAACCAGGAGAGGCCGCGCTTCATTTCCCGGCCTCCAGCTGGCGTTGCTGCATGTTCTGATAGATCACGATGGGGATGACCAGCACCAGCAGAAGCAACACGGCCACCGCCGAGGAAACGGTCCATGAGCGGTTCACGGTGAATTCCGTCCACAGCACCTTGCCGATCATCACCGTATCGGAACCGCCGAGCAGATCGGGAATGACGAACTCACCCACCGCCGGAATGAAGCAGAGCAGCGCGCCTGCCGCCACGCCTGGCAGGGAGAGCGGGAAAGTGATGGTCCAGAAGGCTTTCCATGGCGGGCAGCCCAGATCCTCCGCCGCTTCCAGCAGGGTGTGGTCCAGCTTTTCCAGCGCGCCATAAAGCGGCAGCACCATGAAGGGCAGATAGGAATAGACGATGCCGATATAGACCGCGATATCCGTGTTCAGGATTTCCAGCGGCTCGTCGATCAGCCCCATGCTGCGCAGGGCATGGTTCAGGAACCCCTCGCGCGAGAGGATGCCGATCCACGCATAAACGCGGATGAGGAAGGAGGTCCAGAATGGCAGGATCACCAGCATCACCAGCGTGGGCTGGATGGAGCGCGGCGCGCGCGCCATGGCATAGGCAATGGGGTAGCCCACCAGCAGCAACAGCACGGTGGAGATGAAGGCAATCACCAGGCTGGAGGCATAGGCCTCCATGAATTCATTCCGGTAATCCAGCACATAGGCGTAATTCTCGAACGAGAGTTCGGAAAGAAACACCGTGAAACCCGCCCATCCTTCGGAAAGATCCAGCAATGGCTCGTAGGGCGGCATGGCCAGCACGTCCTGCGAGAGGGAGATCTTGAACACGATGAGGAAAGGGATGAGAAACAGCGCGAGAAGCCATGCATAGGGCAGCGCTATCACCAGATAGCGGCCCGCTCCCTTTTCGCCAGAAAGGGCCATGAGCCTGCCCTCAACGGGTGAGGACGACGCCGGCATGGGGTGCAAATGTCACCCACACCTTGTCATCCCAGCTGATGGGCCGCTCCACGACACGCGACATGTTCGGCTGCGAAACCTTGATGCGCGTGCCGCCGGGCAGCTCCACATGATAGATGGAGAGATCTCCCAGATAACCGATATCCCAGATGGTGCCCTCAAAGCAGTTTTCATCGCTGTGGGCCGGTTCTTCCAGAAAGATGCGCATCTTCTCCGGGCGAATGGCAATGCAGGCGGCATCGCCGGGGCTGGCCTCCACACCCGGAGACACCAGCAGGGGGCGCGTGGTGAGCGGCGAGGAGAATCGGGTCTGCTCCTCGCTGCTGCGCAGGATCTTCCCCTCGAAGATGTTCACATCGCCGATAAAGTCCGCCACATAACGGCTGGCGGGCTGCTCATAGATCTCGGAGGGCGGCGCCACCTGAATCAGCTCGCCATGGTTCATCACGGCAATACGGTCCGCCACCGTCATGGCCTCTTCCTGATCGTGCGTCACGATGAGAAAGGTCATGCCGAGGTCCATCTGCAGGTCCATCAGCTCGAACTGGGTTTCCTCGCGCAGCTTCTTGTCCAGCGCGCCCAGCGGCTCATCCAGCAGCAGCACCTTGGGGCGCTTGGCGAGCGAGCGGGCCAGCGCCACACGCTGGCGTTGCCCGCCGGAGAGCTGATGCGGCTTGCGCTTGGCGAACTGCTCCAGCTTCACCAGCTTGAGCATTTCCTGAACCCGGGCCTCGATCTCGCCCTTGGGCATCTTGTCCTGCTTCAGGCCGAAGGCGATGTTTTCTGTCACATTCATGTGCGGGAAAAGCGCATAGGACTGGAACATCATGTTCACAGGGCGCCGATAGGGCGGCACGCCCACCAGATCCTCATCCCCCAGCAGCACGCGCCCGCTTGTCGGCTCCTCGAAGCCGGCCAGCATGCGCATCAATGTGGTCTTGCCACAGCCGGAAGGACCGAGAAGGGCGAAGAACTCCCGCTCATAGATATCGAGAGTGACATTGTTGAGAGCGGTAAAATCACCAAACCGCTTCACCACATTCTCGAATCGAATAAGCGGTTTCTTCTCCGGGTCGGCCCATGGCATGAAGGTGCGCCGCACGGCACCGATGATTGTCTTGTGACCCTTCTCCCCAGCCATGCCGGTCCCCGCGCATCCATGATTACATAAAGGGTTACAGGCGGATCACGAAAGCCTCAAGACAGTTGCCTGTGCAAAATTAAGGCGATGCGGGGCGAGGATACCAACAGATTTCAACAGATAGATGCACTGATTTCACTCACCACCCTTGCACCCCCCAAAACTCTGTGGCAGATGAAGCCACCTAACGACGACCTGCCTCGTTGCTGACGGCCCCGGCCCCACGGCGATGAACAGAACCGACGTTTTGCTGCGGTAGCTCAGTGGTAGAGCACTCCCTTGGTAAGGGAGAGGTCGAGAGTTCAATCCTCTCTCGCAGCACCAGCTTATTGCCTTGATCGGCAAGACTTCTTTGAGATACAAGGACTTCGAGCAGCTCAACTGGTACACAGAGCTGATCCACAATGGTCCTGCGCATGTCTCGTCCTGTTCGGCTTTCGCACACCTCATATCTCAGCTTCCGCAAACGCATCCCCGCCGATCTGCGAAACCAGGCGCGTGGGCAAGTGGTGCGGATCACCTTTCCGGCGCATGGTGCGGACCCGGAGCACACAGCTACTGCGACGCTGGGCGCTACAGAAGTGAAGTTCTCCCTTCGCACACGGGACCCTGACACGGCCAAGGCCCGCACCGGGATCGCCGAAGGACACCTACAGCGCCTCTTTCAGAAACTGCGGGCAGGGCCGGTTACGCTTACCCATAAGCAGGCGGTGGCACTGGCAGGTGCATGGTATCGGGAGTTCATCGCCCGGCATGTCGCTGAACAATCCTTCTCGCGACCTGATGATCGACCCCGATCGCTATTTCATTCTTCGGAAAGGCCAACCGCAAGATTACAAGCAATCCTGCCCATGGCATCCGTTCAAGCGGCAAGGCACCGCCTCGTATGCGCGACCCCGCGTTCACCCCTGAGGAAGCCGCCACCATCCTGCAAGCCGCCACCAGAGCGCATGACAAGCCGGGCAGGCACTCATCTGAAACCTTGGCTGCTAGACGGTGGGTACCGTGGCTTTGTGCCTATTCTGGTGCCCGTGTAGTCGAAATCACACAGCTTCGGGGGCAGGACTTCGAGCAGGTGAATGGGATATGGGTTGTCCGTATCACACCCGAGGCAGGCAGCGTGAAAGCCGACAAGTCACGTATCGTCCCTGTTCATTCTGACCTGATCCGGCAAGGGCTTCTTGAGTTCGTGAAAAGCCGGGGATATGGGCCGCTCTTCTACAAGGAAGATACAGGCCGCCCGAAAAACCCGGCCAAGGATCACCCTGCGAAAGCCCCGGCAAAGAGATTGTGCAAATGGGTGCGCGATATTGGCGTGAAAGACCCCAAGGTACAGCCTAACCATGGCTGGCGGCACCTGTTCATATCTCTATGCCGGGAGCATGACCTTTCGGAAGAAGCTCGATACTTCATCATTGGGCATACGATGCGGGACATAGGGCAGAGATGCGGCGCGTGGCGCTATCGCGGGAACTGGGGAAGTTGCCCGCGTTCAAAGTGGACGCGCCAGCACAAGCCTTGCCAACAGATGGAACCGCCATCTAAAATTGTTGGAGAAGACCATCCTGTAAGTTGTCCGGGGGAAGCCTTCTCTATAGGCATAGAAAAATCAGGGTCGCGGAGGTTACTCTCTGCGGCCCTTTCTGTTTGAGCATACGCCTCGCAGGTTTACGTCCCACTTAGTGATAGACCGAAGCATCTCACCTCTCCCCAAACCATGAAGCACCTAATCTCATGTCAGCTTTCATCTCGCTTGAAACCAACCGTCTAGCGACCAACACCAACCGACAGGCAGGAGGCTGACATGGTAGGCAGCGTGAACAAGGTCATTCTGGTCGGCAATCTCGGCCGCGACCCGGAGATCAAGACATTCCAGAATGGTGGGCGGCTCTGCAACCTCTCGGTCGCCACCAGCGAAAGCTGGAAGGACAAGAGCACTGATGAATGGCGCGACCGCACTGAATGGCACCGGGTGGTGATCACCAATGACCGGCTGATCGACACGGCACAGCGCCTGCGCAAGGGCATGAAGGTCTATGTGGAAGGCCAGATCGAGACCCGCAAATATCAGGATCGCAGCGGGCGTGATGCCTACACCACCGAGATCGTTCTGCGCCCCTTTCGCGGCGAACTGAAACCCCTCGAAAGTACCTCCGACCGCCCACCCGCTGGCACGCCGGAGGATTATGACCACCAGTCCACCGGGCGCGAGCCGGGAATGGACGATGACGAAATTCCCTTCTGAGGGGGCAAGGATGGACACCAGCAACAGTGCGCCCGAACCGAGATGCATGACTCAAGAGGAGGCGGCGGCATACTGCAGGCTAACCCCCGCAGGATTTATGGCGTGGCAGCGGCAAGGACTTGTCCCCGGACCCATTCCCGGCACACGGAGATGGGACCGTAAGGCGCTTGACGCAGCATTAGATAGGCATAGCGGGTTAAAGGCGGCCACAGAGGCGGCGCCTGAAGACCCGTTCTATAAGTGGAAGAGAGTGCAAGGCTATGCGGGTTAGATCGCACCTCAAAGGCGTCGCGTCGGCCAGTTTCAAGACGGCAGACGGTACGCGCAAAGTGCACTATTATGCATGGCGCGGCGGCCCGGCCATCAAAGATGGAGACGAGTTTCTGCAACCGGGAGATCCCCGATTTGTGGAGGCTTACAACCGTCTCACAAAGATCCGCGCTTCGACAACGCAGCCCATATTCCAAACGCTGATTGATCTTTACTTGGATTCCGAAGAATTTCAGCGTCTGGCGCCCCGCACACAAGCGGACTATCGCCGTATCATATTTGACCGTGAGAATAACATTGCCAAAAAATTTGGGTCTATGCCTCTCTCAGCATTCAGCTTGAAGTACCGACACGAAACACGCGGTATATTCAAGGTTTGGCGTGATGCGCTTGCGAAGTCATCGCGGCGACAAGCCGACTATGCTTGGGTCGTTCTTGCACGCATCATATCTGTGGCGCTTGATCGCGGAAAGGTTGACAGCAATCCCTGCGAACGTGGCGGACGGATATATAGGGCAGATCGTTCCGGCAATGTCTGGACTACAGATGATGAGGCGCGTTTCACAGCCGCAGCGCCTACGCATTTGATCCTGCCGTTTATGATGGCCCTATGGACCGGGCAGCGACAGGGCGACCTATTGGCCCTCACATGGTCTGCCTATGATGGGCAACACATCCGGCTCCGGCAGGGCAAAACAGGGGTGCGAGTCATCATACCCGTTGGCGCACCACTCAAATCGCTCATGGATTCAACCCCTCGCAAAAGCACCTCGATACTTACGACTGCCGCCGGCCGGCCATGGACACCTGACGGCTTCCGCGTTTCGTGGCGCAAGGCATGCGCCAAGGCCGGTATCACCGACCTAACATTCCATGATTTGCGCGGCACAGCAGTAACGCGGCTTGCACTTGCAGGCTGCACCGTACCAGAGATCGCGACCTTATCTGGGCATAGCCTGAAGGATGTAGAGGCAATTCTCGACGCCCATTATCTGAGTCGAGACCAGAGCATGGCCGCCTCGGCAATTCTCAAACTTGAGACAGCAGATAACATCAAAAAGCACAAACCGGGCACAAATTCTGCAAAGTGAATTGCAAAGCGGCCAGTTTGGCTCTCTGCTTAACCTCAAAAATGCTCAGAGAAATCAGATGGCTGGGGGACCTGGATTCGAACCAGGATTAACGGAGTCAGAGTCCGCGGTTCTACCGTTGAACTATCCCCCAGCAACACACAGCGCCAAGAGGCGGTGCGCGATGTTTCGAAGCACGTTCGAAACAGGTGTGTTCCTATAGCCAACACATTTGCGCATGTCCAGAACCACCTGAAAATATCCACAGGCTATGCGCATTCGAAGTGTGCAGGGGTGCCATGCAGAAACAGCTATTTTGCAAGGCAATAAAGTCTCTTATGTTCACCCTCGAAATTCGGGGCGGTTGGAACATGTTTCCTGCTGCCGCGTTTCAGGTTGATCGTCCAGCCCGGTTTTGCGGCCTTGTCCGTACATTCAGGCTGGAGCACCGGTCTTCATTTTGATTTCCTCCCGAGACTTCCCTCCCGCCACCCGCAAGGTCTGGCGGGATTTTCTTTTTCGGGCCTTCTCCAGGCCCTCAGCCGGCAGGCAGAAGCACCTGCGCGCGCAAGGCACGCATATGGCTTCGCCCGATACGGCGCACGAGATGGCGATGCGCCCGCATGCCGGGCGGGTGCCCGCCCAGACGGTCATAGAATCTGCGGGAAATGACAAGACCCTGCCCCGGGCCGGATATGCCCAGAACGGCTAGCCGGGCTGCGGCCATGGCCTCATTCATGCGGGGGCCGAAGCCGTAGCCATCCACCGCCAGACGGAATGTGGCAGCCATGCTCTCCGCATGCCCGCGCCGCTCCACCGTCTCGATGAAGGAGGCCACCTCCCGGGTCCAGCCCTCGGCCAGAAGGGAGCGGGAGGACAGGAACATGAGCCATTGCCCCCGCGCATGCGCGGCGCCCTGTCTCAGCCGCACACCTTCATCGCTGGCGCTGTTGAGAAAGACACATCCGGCTGCATCGGCGATGGTGGCCGTATCATCGGTGGAGCCGCTGTCCGCGAGCACCACATCCTTGAGCAGGCCGCTGGTCACGGCCGGCACCAGTGCGGCCAGCACCGGCACGAGGTGTCGCTCAGCATTCTGGGTCGGTATAATGGCTGAAAGCAAGGGGCGGGCACTCACAACTGTCGTGAACAGCTATAATGTGCTTGCCTTCCAGCGTCGATGCTGCATTGCACTCACAGCGCTCAAAATGTCATCACTCCGGTGTGATCAAGGGGCCGAAACCGGCCCTTCCCGCCCTTTCCCGAGTTCTCATCTGCGATGGCCTGTTCATGAAATCCTCTGAAGCCACCATTCTCATTGCCCCGGGCTGGAATGATTCTGGGCCGGACCACTGGCAATCCCGCTGGCAGGAAAAGCTCTCCACAGCCCGGCGGGTGGAACAGAAAGATTTTTCCAGACCCGATCTCGCGGACTGGACAGACCAGCTTGTAAAGGCGGTGGAGGCCGCGCCAAGGCCGGTTGTTCTTGTTGCCCATTCCCTTGGCACCACCACATTGCTGCATGCCGCGCCGCGCCTGCGCATCGGCAAGGGTGCAGGCCAGCTTGCCGGGGCCTTTCTGGTGGCTCCGCCCGATCTGGATTGCGCGACGACAGATCCGGCGCTTTCCGCCTTTGCCCCTGTTCCCATGCAGAAACTGCCCTGCCCCGCCGTGGTGGTGGCCAGCCGAACCGACCCTTTCTGTTCCTATGAGCGGGCGCAGGCCTTTGCCGCCGCATGGGGCGCTGCCCTGGTGGATGCGGGCGATGCCGGCCATATCAATCCGCCGGCGGGCTTCGGCCCCTGGCCGGAAGGCACCATGCGGTTCATGGGCTTCATCCGCTCGCTCTAGGCCCGCGCGCGGCCCGGCAGAATCCGCCGGGTTGCGCCCCCCGCATGCCGGAAGACACAAGGCCTGCCTTTACAAAGGCGGGATGGCGTGCCTATCAGAACAGCTTGAGCCTTCAGAGCCCGTATGTGCGGGCGGAGCAACACATGTCAGCGGAACACGGTCCCATGAAGCTCGTCGCGGGAAATTCCAATCGCGCACTCGCAGAAGCCATTGCCGCCTATCTCGAAATTCCCATGACCAAGGCTGTGGTGCGCCGCTTCGCCGACATGGAGATCTTTGTCGAGATTCAGGAGAATGTGCGCGGGCAGGATACATTCATCCTCCAGTCCACCTCATTCCCCACCAATGACCATCTCATGGAGCTGCTCATCATCACCGATGCGCTGCGCCGTGCCTCCGCCAAGCGGATTACCGCTGTCATCCCCTATTTCGGCTATGCAAGGCAGGACCGCAAACCCGGCCCGCGCACGCCCATCTCCGCCAAGCTGGTGGCCAATCTCATCACCCATGCGGGCGCGGACCGCGTGATGACGCTGGACCTGCATGCCGGGCAGATCCAGGGTTTCTTCGATATTCCCACCGATAACCTCTATGCCGCCCCGGTGATGGTGCGCGACATCAAGGAACGGTTCGAGCTGTCCAACCTGATGGTGGTGTCGCCGGATGTGGGCGGCGTGGTGCGCGCCCGTGCCCTTGCCAAGCGCATTGATGCCCAGCTTGCCATTGTCGACAAGCGCCGCGAGCGCCCCGGCGAAAGCGAAGTGATGAATGTCATCGGCGATGTGGAAGGCCGCCGCTGCATTCTGGTGGACGACATCATCGATTCCGGCGGCACGCTGGTGAATGCGGCGGAAGCGCTGCTGGCCCGTGGCGCGAGCGAGGTGCACGCCTATATCACCCATGGCGTGCTCTCCGGTGGCGCAGTGGCGCGCATCACCTCTTCCAAGCTGAAGGAACTGGTGATCACCGATTCCATCATGCCGACAGAGGCCGTGCGTGTGGCGCGCAATATTCGCGTGCTCTCCATCGGCAGCCTTATCGGCGAGGCCATCGCCCGCACCGCGCATGAAGAATCGGTGTCGAGCCTGTTCGACTGATTCTCTCCATTTTGCGGAAATGACGGGTCCGGTTTTCCGGGCCCGTTTTTTATGGTGCTGCGGAAGGGCGGCTTCTTTCCCGCTCAGCCTTCCGCGCACAGGGGCTGGGCCTGCGCCTGAAGCACATTGCAGGCATCCTGCGACGAGAGCAGCAGGATCAGCCCGCGCTTGCCCCCATTGATCGCCACCTCGTCAAAGTGCGTCACGATGCTGTCAAACACCACCGGCACGGCGCGGCGCTGGCCGAAGGGGCTGATGCCGCCGGTGTGGTATCCTGTCAGCCTCTCCGCCTTGTCCGGCGGCATCATGGTCGCGCTCTTGCCGCCAAAGGCCGCGGCCACGCGCTTCATCGACAAGGTGCGATCCCCCGGCACCACCACGCAGGCCGGGCGCTGGTCCACTTCCACCATCAGTGTCTTGAACAGCTGCCCGGGTGGTACACCAATGGCCTCCGCGGCCTGAAGCGCCACGCGCTCCTGCCCGGGGGCATACTCATATTCCATCACCCGAAAGGGAACCTTCGCGCGCCGCAGAAACTGCGTAGCCGGGGTGCCGGTGCTCATGGCGTCCTCATCCTGTTTGCCGGTCTGGCTTGTCCGCCCCTTCCCGACAGTACCGGATGTGAACCCAGGATCAACTCATGTCCGCATGTCCGCCCTGCCGGCCGCTCTCCTGCGGGTCTGGCGGGTCCGGTGTCATGGGGGAATCGGTCTCCACCTCTCCCTTGCGCTGGAGCCACACCATCACCAGCCAGCACAGCGAGGCCCAGCAGGCCCCCAGCATCCAGCCACCGAGCACATCCGTGGGCCAGTGTACGCCCAGATAGATGCGGCTGATGCCGATCAGCATGGTGAGCAGGGCCGCCATGGTGAGCAGGAACACCTTCACCCGCACCTGATGCTGGGTGCGCGCCAGCAAGGCGCCAAGGGTGAGATACACCACCGCTGCCAGCATGCTGTGGCCGGAAGGAAAGCTCTGCGTATAAACAATGGAGCCATGCGGCACGAGGTCCGGTCGCGGGCGGTCGAACCCCCATTTCATGATCTGCGAGAGCACCGTTCCCCCTGCAACGGAAGCGGCCACCAGAACAGCCGCATGACGCTTGCCGATGAACATGAGGAAGACCAGCACCATTGCCGTCAGCAAAGTGAGCACCCCGGTGCCGCCCAGCGCCGTGAAATCGCGCATCATTTCCTCGAACCAGGGCGGGCCGAGCGGATCGGCCAGATCCGAGGGATTGCGCAGGGAGAGAAGAATCCGGCGGTCCATATCGCCATGCCCATTGCTCATCACCGCATCGGCAATGGCAATGAAGACATAGAGCGCGAACGCACCGCAGGCGAGAATGGCCAAAGTCGTCCGTTCCATCCGGCTTGCAGAGGCCAGGAGCGGACCCAGATAGGGCAAGGCTTCAAGTCGACGCCAGCCACGGACGATCAGTGATGACATGTCCAAGGCTTGACCCAGCCGGCCCGAGACGTCAACACCTCCTTGTGCCGCATGCAGTCCAGCCGCACAGGTGGCTTTCGGGGCCCTTGCTCCCGTGCGCGACACACAGGCTGGCAGAGGGAAATGCAGGTTTTTCCATCTGCCATTTGCCAGAGCCGTCCTGCATGGATAATTTACGCGCCCTTAAGGGCAGGTCTCCGCACAGGGCGGGGCCATCGCCATTTCAAGTTCCATCCAAGCCACGGGCCGTCGATGACCGATATTTTCCACGAGATTGAGGAAGACCTGCGCCGCGAGCGGCTGCGCGGGTTGTGGGACCGCTTCGGCGCCCTCATCATCGCCCTGGTCATTCTCATCATCGTCGCGGCCGGAGGCTGGAGCGGTTACAGCTACTGGCAGAGCCAGCGGGCCGAAGAGGCCGGCGCCGCCTTCATGCAGGCCTCCTCCCTGATGGAAGAGGGCAAATATGCCGAGGCCGAGGCCGCCTTCAACACGCTGGCTGCCGAAGCGCCGCAGGGCTACCGCGCCATGGCGCTTCTGCGGGCGGCCAGCGCCGCCGCCGCGCGGGACCCGGCCGACGGTGTTGCCGCCTTCGATGCCCTCGCCCGTGATACCCGCCTTGATCCGCTGGTGCGGGACATGGCGGCCCTGCGCGCCGCCCTGCTGCTGGTCGATACAGCCAGCCTTGCCGATATTCGCAGCCGTGTGGATGGCCTCATCAACACTCCATCCGCCCCGGTGCGCAATTCCGCCCGGGAGATTCTGGCCCTCGCCCAGTTGCGCGCCGGCGAGCCGGCCGAAGCCAACAAGACGGCCACGGCCATTACCGAGGACCCCGAATCCACACCCGGCCTGCGGTCCCGTGCCGAGCTGATTCGGCGCATCACGGCATCCGCCGCGGCAGAACCGGCCGCACAGCCGGCGGCAGCGCCGGCGCCTTCTCCTGAAGCTGCTGCGCCTGAAGCCGCCGCGCCCGAAACCTCATCTCCTCAAGCCTCCCCCTCCGATGCTGCGCCCCCGGCCGCACCCGGCTCCGGCGCGGCGGCCCAGTAAGGATGCTCCCGATGTCGCACCGTGGCACTCTCACATGGCTCCCCCGCCTTGGGCTGGCACTTGGCCTTGCCCTGAGCATTTCCGCCTGCAGCTCGACCGATGGATTCAACTTCTTCGGCGAGCGGGAGAAGAAGCTGTCCGGCGAACGCCGGCCCGTATTCCCCAATGGCGTGCCCGGGGTGGACTATTCCGCACCCCGCGCCCAGCCCACCAACACCAATGCCTCGCTGGACAACCTGCCCCCGCCCACGGCGAGCGGCATCTGAACCGGCCGGCAGTCCATCGCGTTTCCTGCACCGCGATGGCGTACAAGATGCTACAAGACCGGATGCACCGAATCCTCCCATGGCGCGGTGCATTCGCCATTTCCTTTCTTACCGGCCCTGAACCGGGCGAAGAGCTGAGCGCATGAGCTTCACCCTGGCCATTGTCGGCCGGCCCAATGTGGGCAAGTCCACCCTGTTCAACCGCCTCGTCGGCAAGAAGCTGGCGCTGGTGGATGATCGCCCCGGCGTGACACGGGACCGGCGCGAGGGTGACGCCACGCTAGGCGACCTCGCTTTCCGCATTGTCGATACAGCCGGCCTTGAGGAGGCGGACCCTTCCAGCCTTGAAGGGCGCATGCGCGCGCAGACGGAAGCCGCCATTGGCGATGCCGATGCCCTGCTGTTTCTCATCGATGCACGCCTGGGCCTGACCCCGGCGGACCATGCCTTCGCCAATATGGTGCGCCGCTCCGGCAAGCCCACCATTCTGGTGGCCAACAAGAGCGAGGGGCGTGGCGGCGAGGCCGGGACGCTGGAGGCTTTCAATCTCGGCCTTGGTGACCCCATCCCCTTCTCCGCCGAGCATGGCGAGGGCCTGTCCGATCTCTATGACGCCATCTGCGAGGCATTGCCCGAGCAGACCGCGCTCAGGGACGAGGAAGAGGAGGACTATGGCCATGACGACGAGGATGAGGACGCCGCTCCGCGCCGCCCCATCAAGGTCGCCGTTCTGGGCCGCCCCAATGCGGGCAAGTCCACTCTCATCAATCGCCTGCTGGGGGAAGAGCGTCTGCTGACCGGGCCGGAAGCCGGCATCACGCGGGATTCCATCTCCGTGCGCATGGAATACAAGGGCACCCGGCTTGAGGTGTTCGACACCGCCGGTCTGCGCAAGCGTGCGCGGATTGATGACAAGCTGGAGAAGCTCTCCGCCGCCGATGGCCTGCGCGCTATGAAATTCGCCGAAGTGGTCGTGGTGCTCATCGATGCCACCCGCCCCTTCGAGGAGCAGGATCTGCGCATTGCCGATCTGGTCGCCCGTGAGGGCCGCGCCATCGTCATCGGCTATAACAAGACCGACCTCATCCCCCGCGGCGGCCTTGCCACCCATCTGCGTGAGGAAGCAGACCGGCTTCTCTCACAGGTGAAGGGCGTTCCGATCGTCCCGCTCTCCGGCCTCACCGGCCATGGGCTGGACCAGCTGGTGAACGCGATCGTGGACGCCTACAAGGTGTGGAACCGTCGCGTGCCCACCAATCCGCTGAACAAGATGCTGTCCGAGGTGGTGGACAATCACCCCCCGCCGGCTGTCTCCGGCCGCCGGGTGAAGCTGCGCTACATCACCCAGCCCAAGGCGCGCCCGCCATCCTTCGTGCTGTTCTGCTCGCGCCCGGATGCGGTGCCGGAGAGCTATATCCGCTATCTCACCAATGCCATCCGCGAGGCTTTCAAGCTGCCGGGGGTTCCCATCCGCATCACCCTGCGCGAGAAGGACAACCCCTATGCCAACAAGTCGAACTGAGCGGAGCTGAAGTGTTTCTTCCGAAGATTGTGCAGCGCACATTCCATCGGGATAAAACACTTCAGTAGAATTGGAGTATTTCCATAAGAAGCCTCACCCGGTTTTCGTCCCGGAAGAGTGTGGTACCTATAACAGTGTCCCCATACGCCATGCGAGGCGGGCGGGGCAAAATGGAAAGGCCGGACTAAAACCGGCCTTCTTGTTATTGGTAGCAGACGGGAAGGACACCGGATGATTGGCTACACCATGGTCGGCACCATGGATCTGGAGCGGGCCCTGCGTTTCTATGATCCGCTGTTTGCGGAAATCGGAATGGACCAGTGCTGGCGGGATGCGCAATCCGCATCCTGGGGTGATTCATCCAATGCTCATGCACCCCGCTTTTTCACCGGCTACCCCTATGACGGGCAGCCCTTCAGCGTTGGCAATGGCACGATGACGGCCTTCCGGGTGAAGGACGCCGCCACCATCAACCGCCTGCATGAGCTGGCCCTGCGCAATGGCGGCACCGATGAGGGCGCGCCCGGCTATCGCCCGCAATATGGCGAAGGCTTCTATGGCGCTTATGTGCGCGATCCGGACGGCAACAAGATCGCCTTTGTCTGCTACCCGGCAGCCTGAACCGCATCTTTTGAGATGCAGTGCTCACGGCTTCGGGGCCTTCCTCCTGAAGCCGTGATGCAGCCCCTGCCCGCCAGCCATTCATGCGCGGCAGGCCGGTTGCCCGATCCAGCTTCAGCATCTTCAGCAGCCGCAAGGATGCGCGATCAGCCCGGCTCCGGCCACACAGCCAGAAGAACCCCGACATACAAGGCGACACCGGCCGCGCGAGGGGGCGAAAGCTCCGGGAAGCGCACTCCTGCTTCGGCCCGGATCGCAGCGCGAGCCGATGTCACGGGCGCAGTTTGCGCGCCGCACCGCCATCTCCAGCCTCATCACAACCGGTCCGCAGGCAGATCTGCCTCATCGGCCGCACCCGTGTTTCCCAGCAGCCGTTCCAGAATAGCCCCCTCGATTTCCGCCAGCTCTGCCGCGCCACGGCGGCGCGGACGGGGCAGCGGCACATCCAGATCCAGAGTGATGCGCCCTTCCTCGATCAGCACCACCCTGTCCGCCAGCGCCACGGCTTCGGAAACATCATGGGTCACGAGAACGGCGGTGAAGCCCTGCTCGCTCCAGATGCGCTCCAGCAGGCGCTGCATTTCGATGCGGGTGAGCGCATCCAGCGCCCCGAGCGGTTCATCAAGAGCAAGAATGCGCGGCTGGCTCGCCAGGGCGCGCGCCAGGGCGACACGCTGGCGCTGCCCGCCGGAGAGTACCGAGGGCCACTCATCGGCACGATCGGCAAGGCCAACCTGAGCCAGATGCAGCATCGCCTTTTCGCGCTTTTCCTTCCGATCCTTCACATGGGACAGGCCGACAGAGACATTGGCCGCAATCCGCGCCCAAGGCAGGAGCCGAGGCTCCTGAAACATCACGCGGGTGATGTCGGAAACCCTGTGCTGGGGTGAAACCGGCTCTCCATCCACCAGCAGCCGGCCGCCGCTCACCGTATCCAGCCCGGTCAGCAGGCGCAGGAATGTGCTCTTGCCGCAACCGCTCTTGCCGATGATGGCGACGAACTGGCCGGCCTTCACATGAATGTCCAGGTCATGCAGAACCTGCTTGTTTCCAAAGCTTTTCCGCACGCCCTCAAAGGTGAAGGAAAGACCACCCGGCCGGCCGCCCCCCGCCTGCACCGGGCGGGAGACAGGGGCAGGCTCGCCCGGCAGTTTCCGGCCGAATTCCTGAACCCGCAGCGCATGTCCATCCTGCGCGGCCTGCGGCAGGTTGGCGGGACGCAGACGCAGGGGCGACTCGAACCGCAAAAACCCGCCCAGCCCGGATCTGATGCCGCGAACGCTCATGTTCATGATGCTTCTCCTCATAGGGGCTGGAAGGCCGGATGCCATTTCAGGAAGGAGCGCTCGAGGGCGCGCGCGGCGCTGTCCGCCAGCTTGCCAAGCAGGGCGTAGATGAGGATGGAGAGCACCACCACATCAATCAGCAGGAACTCTCGCGCCTGCATCGCCATATAGCCGAGGCCGGATGAGGCGGAGATGGTTTCCGCCACGATCAGCGTCAGCCACATGATGCCCAGCGCATAGCGCAGCCCCACGAAGATGGAAGGCAGGGCGCCGGGCAGAATGACCCGCCAGAACAGCTCGAAGTTGGACATGCCGTAGATATGACCCATCTCGATGAGATGCGGGTCCACCGTGCGGATGCCGTGGAGGGTGTTGATATAGATCGGGAAGAAGACCCCGAGGGCAACCAGAAAGAGCTTGGCCTCCTCATCAATGCCAAACCACAGGATGACCAGCGGAATCAGCGCGAGATGGGGAATGTTGCGCACCATTTGCAGCGTGGTGTCGGAGAATTTGCGGCTGAGATCGGAAAGCCCGTTGATGACCCCGAGACCGAAGCCGATGGCCCCGCCAATGGCAAAACCCGTGAGCGCCCGCCAGGCGGAGACATAGACATGCTGGAAGATCTCGCCCGAAACGGTGAGTTTCCAGAGCGCCGCCACCACATCCGAGGGTGCGGGCAGGATGTTGGCGGGAATTTCGCCAAGACGCGCCGCCGCCTCCCAGCCCGCAATGAGGAGGACCGGCACAATCCAGCCGATCCCCTCTCCCGCAATCCGTTTCGTGAAGGCACTCATGAGGCAACTTTCAGTTTTGCGCCGCCATGGCCGCCAACAGCGAACTCATTGGAGGCGCGGTTGCTCAGACCGCTTTCCTGCCCGATACCCAGAACCGGGAAGAGCAGCTCCGCCACACGATAGGCTTCCTCCAGATGCGGATAGCCCGAACCGATCACGGTATCGATGCCAAGAGCCTGATATTCCGCAAGGCGCTCGGCAATCTGCTCCGGCGTGCCGACAAGTGCGGTGCCTGCGCCCGTGCGCACCAGACCGACCCCGGCCCACAGATTGGGCGAGACGACCAGATTGTCACGACGCCCGCCATGCAGGGCCGCCATCCGGCGCTGGCCAACCGAATCCATCTCCTTCAGGAAGCGCTGCTGGGCAAGGGCGATCTGGTCATCGGAAACCCGGCTGATCAGCTTGTCGGCCGCCGCCCATGCCTCTTCCTCGGTTTCGCGCACGATGAAGTGCAGACGAATGCCGAAGCGCACCTGCCGCCCGCGGGCCTCGGCCTTCTTGCGCACCTGGGTGATCTTCTCCCGCACCCCTTCCGGCGGCTCGCCCCAGGTGAGGTACAGGTCGGTCTGGTTCACCGCCAGTTCCTGCCCGGCTTCCGAGGACCCGCCGAAATAGAGCGGCGGGCGCGGGCGCTGCACCGGAGTAAAGTCCAGCCGGCCCCCTTCGATGCGGTAGTATTTGCCGTCGAAATCCACCTTCTCGCCACTGACGAGGCGCTCCCAGATGGTGAGGAACTCGGCCGCCTGCGCATAGCGCTCGTCATGGCTGATGAAGAGACCATCGCCGGCCAGCTCCGTGGGGTTTCCACCCACCACGACATTGAGCAGCAGACGGCCATTGCTGAGCCGGTCGAGCGCGGCGGTCTGCCGGGCGGCGAAGGCCGGGGTGGTCACGCCGGGGCGCAGCGCCACAAGAAACTTCAGGCGCTCGGTCACCGCCGCAAGGCCGGTGGCGGTGATCCAGCTATCCTCGCAGGACTGGCCCGTGGGCAGCAGCACGCCCTGATAGCCCAGCCGGTCCACCGCTTGGGCGATCTGCTTGAAATAGCCGAACTCCGGCGGGCGCTGGCGGGTTTCCGATCCAAGATAGGCCCCATCGCCATGGGTGGGGATGAACCAGAAGAAGTTGATCGGATCGGTTGCGGATGTATGGGACATGGGGAGCTCTCCTTGAGAGGGATGCAAGGACGAAAGGTCTGGATTTGACGAAAGGTCAGGATTTGCAGCAAATCCGCCGGCGGTTCAGTTGCTTGCGGCAGGCGTCCAAACCGCATCGGAAACCACGATGGCGCGCGGGATGAGACCCAGCCGGAAGAAGCGGTCTGCGGTCTGCTGCTGGCCGGCGATGACTTCGGCTGAAAGCGGGATGACCCCGAATTCGGCCCGTTCGGCAGCCTTGGTCTGGGGCTCCTGCGGAACCCCGGTCACTTCCGACAGCACTTTGGCCACGGCCGGGCGGTTCGCATCGGCCCAATCGGCACTTTTCTTCAGCGCATCAATGGCGGTGGTGACGGTTGCCGGATGGGCATTGGCGAAGCTCTTGTTGGCGAGGAAATAGGTGTTCACCGCCAGCTCGTCCTTTGTCGTCGTCAGCACACGCGGGGCATGGCGATGCTCGGCAATGGCGAAGAAGGGATCCCAGATCGCCCAGGCATCCACCTTGCCATTGGCGAAGGCCGCTGCCGCATCCGCCGGGCTGAGATAGACCGGCGTGATATCCGAGAACGGAACGCCCGCCCGCTCCAGCGCGGCAACCAGCAGATTCTGGGCGCTTGAGCCCTTGGTAACGCCCACCTTGTGCCCCTTCAGCTCCGCCACGGATGTGATGGGGCTGTCTTTGGGAACCAGAATGGCCTCGCCCGCGCCATTGGAAGGCAAGGCGGCCACATAGACGATATTGGCCCCTGCCGCCTGGGCGAAGATGGGCGGGGCATCGCCCGTCCAGCCCACATCCACCGCCCCTGCATTCAGCGCCTCAAGCAAGGGCGGGCCGGAGGGAAACTCCACCCAGCGCACATTGACGCCTTCGGGCGCCAGCGCCTTTTCGATGATCTGCTGATGCCGGGTGATGACCGGCAGGCCGGTTTTCTGGAAACCGACCCGGAATTCCTTGGGCGCGGGTTCGGCTGCGGCGGCGGGCCCGATGCCGAACAGTGAGGCTGCAACCGCAACAGCCGCGGCCAGATGAGACAGGCGAAGCATGATAGGAACCTTGCAATGGGGACGTCAGGCGCGCGCCTGTGGCCAGATGATTTCCGAAACGTTGATCTGCCGGGGGATCAGCCCCAGCTCGTGGAAGGTGTCCGCAATATCCTGCTGCTGGAGGGCCACCTTCTCGCTGATGGGATTGAGCTCGATGGCATAGCGATCTGTCGCGATCGTCTGTGCCGCCAGCTCCACGCCGGTGACCTGCGATGTCAGGGCTGCAAGCTTGTCACGGTTCTGCGCGGCCCATGCGGTGATACCCTTGAGTTCATCAAGGGCGGCCTGAAGCACCTGCGGATAACGGGTCGCTGTCGTGCTGTTGGCCAGATAGAAGGTGTGGCTGTCCAGCCCGTCCGCGGTGGTGATGATGGGTCGCGCGCCATGGCGTGTTTCGGCGATGGCGTAATAGGGGTCCCAGATCGACCAGGCATCGACCCGGCCGGAGGCGAAGGCCGCCGCCGCATCCGCCGGCGCGAGATAGACCGGCTCGATATCGGCGAAGGACAGGCCGGCCCGCTTCAGCGCCTGAACCGTGAAATTGTGGGAGGATGACCCCTTGGCAATCGCGACCTTCTTGCCCTTCAGCTCCTCCACGCGGGTGATGGGGGAAGCCTTCGGCACGAGGGTGGCGGACTTTCCGGCCGGGGCGCTGGCGACATAGACGAGCTTTGCGCCGGCCGCCTGGGCGAAGATGGGCGGGGTATCGCCCACTGTTCCCAGATCCACGGCCCCCGCGCCAAGAGCCTCAAGCAAGGGCGGACCGAACTGGAACTCCACCCAGCGCACCTGCTCCACCCCCAGCTCCTTCAGGCGCTTTTCAAGCACCTGATGCTGGCGCGCGGTGACCAGAATGCCGCTGGATTTCTGATAGCCGATGCTGAATGTCTTGGGCACATCCGGCGTTGCGCTGAAGGCCCGGCCGGCAGTCAGGGCAAGGGTGGCCATGCCCAGTGAACCGGCAAGAAACTGACGCTTGCTGATCATGACAGATTTCTCCTGCTGCGGGTTCAGGCCACACGCGTGGTGCGCGGGTGATGGACGGAGGCCGCGGAGGACTGGCCGGAAGCCAGATCCAGCGCCCGGTCCAGCTCATGGGCGGCCCTGATGATGCGGGCGCGCAATTTCTCGTCCGCCGGCACGCCATCGGCAAATTCGCTATCCGCCGCATAGAGGGCGGTGGGAATGGTGAGTGCGGAGAAGAAGCCGAACAGGGGGCGAAGCTGGTGTTCCACCACCAGCGCATGACCATGTCCGCCACCGGTTGCCGCCAGAACGACTGGCTTGCCTGCCAGCGCCGCCGGATCGATGAAATCGATCACATGCTTGAACAGGCCGGTATAGGACCCCTTGTAGACCGGAGAACCAACGACAAGCGCATCCGCCTTCTCGATGGCATTCAGAATATCCTGAAGCTGTTGCGGCAAATCCTGGCGACGGGAGAAGCCGATATTCGTCCCGACATCAACCAGATCAAAGACCGTGGCATCTACCGGACGATCGCCGGATACATGCTGGATGACGGATTCAACCAGCGCTCTTGTGCGGGAGGGGCGATGGGCGCTCCCGGAAAAGCCCACAATATGGGGAACGGGAGAATGGACCGTGGAAACAGGGCTTGAAGCGGACATGGGATCTCGTTCGCCGAACAGGCCGGCGCCTTCTGGATACGGGTGATGAGGGGGACAGGGAGCAGTCGCCGGGCCGCGCTCACATGCGCGCCGCGCTGCTCCTCATACATGGCATCCGGTTTGAACAGATCGTGTTCATTTGAGCCCCTGACATGCTTGGCCGTGCCTGTTCCAAATATGTTTCAGCACGCCGCGCCCGCCTGCCCCATGCCGGGACCATAGCGACCGTCACAATATGATGGCGCTTCAGGCGGAGCTCTGTCAATCTTTAATCTATAATTTTTATCGAATTAATGGATTGCTTGATTTGAAAGGGTTTCTCCCCTTCCGGACTGTGGGCAAGATGGAGCACGCACCGCCTGCACAGGAACCGGGGAAGATATTGGCATGGAGGAATCATGCTCTTGCACGCCGGTCCCGGACGCCTCCCGTGGCGGGAAGGCGCGCGACGCCGCAACCTGGGCAGGCGCAATCAGCCCGCGAAAGGGGCGGCCCGGAGGATCGGTTTTTCAGGAGAGGCCGCACCGTCCGCCTACCCCTGAAATCAGGGCAGGCCAGAGCGGGCGCGGTTCGGAAGGCAGCCGTCAGGTCAGCGGGGTCATCACCGCCTTGCGATAGGCGGCACGCTGCGTGAGCCGCTCATACCAGGCTTTCAGATGCGGGTAAGAGGGGTGCGCCACGGGCAGCCCGTACCAGGCATAGGCAATGCAGCCGAGCGGAATATCGCCCATGCCGAACTGCGGACCGGACAGAAACGGCACATTTTTCAGCGCTTCATCCGCCAGCCCCATGAGTCTGGCGCATTCGGCCGAACCGCTTTCCACTTCGGCCGGATTGCGCTGCTCCGGCGGCAGGCGCACCAGATTGAGGAACACATCCCGAAAGGGCCGCGCGAAGGACAGCGATGTCCAGTCCATCCATTTTTCCGCGCTGGCACGGGCCTGCAGATCTTCCGGGCACAGCCGGCCGGCCCCGTAGCGGGCCGCCAGATACCGCACGATGACATTGGATTCCCACAGGATGAAACCATCATCATCAAGGCAGGGCACAAGGCCGTTCGGGTTGAGGGCCAGATAGGCCGGCTCGTTCACCAGCCCGAATGGGCCGCCGGCATTGATATGCTCATAGCTCAGGCCCAGTTCCTCGGCACACCACAGCACCTTGCGCACATTGGTGGAGTTTCCGCGTCCCCAGATCCTCATGAATACCCCCTGCGCAGGAAACAACAAGGCGGGCACCGCGGCCCGCCTGCTGGAGAATGATGTCTGATCTCAGGCTGTCTTCAGCGCTTCCAGCTCTCCCGGCAGCGCATAGGCCCAGCCGCTGATGGTGCCGGCGCCAAGACATACCACATAATCACCCGGCTTCGCCCGCTCCGCAACAAGCGCCGCCAGAGCCTCCGGTCCTTCCAGCGCCGCCACGCTGCGGTGGCCGTGGGCCACGAGACCGGCCACCAGATCATCCCGCTCCACGCCCGGAATGGGGGCTTCACCGGCCGCATAGACCGGGGCGACGATGACATGGTCCGCATCATTGAAGCAGGTGCAGAATTCATCGAACAGCGATTGCAGGCGCGAATAGCGGTGCGGCTGCACCACCGCGATCACCTGCCCTTCCGTGGCGGCGCGGGCAGCGCGCAGCACGGCGGCAATCTCCACCGGATGATGGCCATAATCATCAAAGATGACCGCGCCATTCCATTCACCCGTGCGGGTGAAGCGGCGCTTCACGCCACCGAAATTGCCAATGGCCTCGATGATGCGCTCATCCGGCACGCCGAGTTCCCGCGCAACCGCAATGGCGGCGGTGGCATTCAGCGCATTATGCTTGCCGGGCATGGGCAGGCGCAGGCCACGCAGCTCATGCACCGTACCCTCAAGCCGGTTGCGGAAAAGCACATCAAACTTGGTGACCCCGCCCTTGAGGTCCAGATTCACCAGACGCACATCGGCCTGCGGGTTTTCACCATAGGTGATGACGCGCCGGTCCTCGATCCGCCCCACCAGCGCCTGCACCACCGGATGATCGATGCACATGACGCCGAAACCGTAGAAGGGGAGATTCTCAAGGAAGGTCTCGAACGCGTCCTGAACCTTCTCGAAGGTCTTGAAGTGGTCGAGATGCTCCGGGTCGATATTGGTCACCACCGCCACTTCGGTCGGCAGCTTCAGGAAGGTGCCGTCGCTCTCGTCGGCCTCCACCACCATCCAGTTGCCGCCGCCAAGGCGGGCATTGGTGCCATAGGCATTGATGATGCCGCCATTCACGACGGTGGGATCAAAACCGCCCGCATCCAGCAGGGTTGCCACCAGAGAGGTGGTCGTGGTCTTGCCATGGGTGCCGGCGATGGAGACGCAGCTGCGCAGGCGCATCAGCTCGGCCAGCATCTCGGCCCGGCGCACCACCGGCAGGCGGCGGCTGCGGGCGGCCACCAGCTCCGGATTGTCGCGCTTGATGGCGGAAGACACCACCAGCACGGCCGCATGCTCCACATGGGCCGCATCATGACCCACAAACACCGTGATGCCGAGATCCCGCAGGCGCTTCACATTGGCGTTTTCCGAAGCATCCGAGCCCTGCACCGTATAGCCAAGATTGTGCAGCACCTCGGCAATGCCGCTCATGCCGATGCCGCCAATGCCGACGAAATGGATGGGGCCGAGGCTGGAGGGCAACTTCATGAGCGTGGTCCTTGAAGGTTCTGAAAACTTTTGGTGCCCTGGCCGGAGGCCAGATGTTCCACCAGATCGGCAAGCCGCTCGGCGGCATCCAGAATGCCGGCTGTGCGGGCGGCCTGCGCCATCTGCGAAAGGGTTTCCGGCGCGGCGGCCAGACGGGTGATCTCGGCGGCGAGCCGCTCCGGCGTGAACTGGGGCTGGGGCAGCACCAGCGCACCGCCTGTCTGCTCCAGCGCGGCGGCATTGGCAGCCTGATCCTGATCCAGAGCCCCGGGCAATGGCACCAGAATCGATGGCCGGCCAATGGCGGCCAGCTCTGCCACGGTGCCGGCGCCCGAACGGGAGACCACAAGCTGCGCCTGTGCCATGCGCATCAGCAGATCATTGAAGAAGGGCGCGATCTCCGCCTGCACGCCCATGGCCTCGCAGGCGGCGCGCACGCGCGCCATGTCTTCCTCGCGGGCCTGCTGGGTCACCCGCAGCCGGGCGCGCAATGCCGGCTCCAGCCTTTCAAGCGCCTGCGGCACCACATCCGACATCACCCGCGCGCCCTGGCTGCCGCCGAAAACGAGCAGGCGCAGCTCACCGCCGGGATGGGGCGGATCATAAGGAACCCGGGTTGCCGCGAGGGCTGCCGGGCGCAGAGGGTTGCCTGTCCACACCTCCTTGGCGGAGAGCGCCGGGTCGTGCCTGAGAAGCCCCTGAAAGCCGGTTGCGATCGCGCTCACCCGGCCGGCGAGCATGCGGTTCGCCCGTCCCATCACGCCATTGGATTCATGCACGATGGTGGGCACACCGGAAAAGCTTGCCGCCATCAGCGGTGGCACGGTGGGGTAACCGCCGAAGCCCACGACCACAGCAGGTTTCACCCGCCGCATCAGCGAAAGGCCGGAGACGAGGCCGGAGGCCAGTGCAAAGGCCGTACGCGCCAGCGCAACCGGAGAGCGCCCGCGCACCGTATCGGCCGGCAGCACATGCAGCTCTCGCGCCGGAAAATGGCCAGCATAGCGCGCCGCCCGCGTATCTGTCGCCAGATCCACATCATAGCCGCGCGCCTTCAGCACGCTGGCCAGCGCCTCTGCCGGAAAGAGATGGCCGCCGGTGCCCCCGGCAGCAAGAAGAACAAGCTTGGTCACAGCACCCTCATCCACCCTGTGTGCGCCCGGAATATGGCAGGGCACAAGCACCCTGCCCCCGGTCTTCGCATCACGGGCATGTTCTGGCCTCAGGCCGGGCTGGGCGCACCTTCATGCGCGCCGCCGGGGACAGGCATGGTGGTGGGGCGCGCCAGCGGTTCACCTGCCGGGCGCTTTGGCTCGCTCAGCGCCGCCAGCGCCACGGCGCCGGGCCGCCTGCGGGAAAAGGCAATGAGCATGCCCATGCCGAAGGCCAGCGAGATGAGCGAGGAGCCACCATAGGAGATGAAAGGCAGCGTCATGCCCTTGGCCGGGGCAATATGCACATTCACCGCCATGTTGATGACCGCCTGCAGGCCAAACAGCATGGAAAGGCCGGTGATGGCAAAGCGCGAGAAGGGGTCCGGCTCATGCACGGCGCGGCTGAGCGCGCGCAGAATGATGAAGGCGAACAGCGCCAGAATGATCAGGCACAAAATGATGCCGAATTCCTCACCCGCCACGGAGAACACGAAGTCCGTATGTCCATCCGGCAGCATTCGCTTCACCGTGCCCTCACCCGGGCCGGTGCCGAACCACCCGCCATTGCGGAACGAGTTCAGCGCCATGTCGATCTGGTAGGTATCGCCCGATTCAGGATTGAGAAAGCGGCCGATACGCTTCTGGACGTGCGAAACGGTGAAATAGGCGATGGTAAGCCCGCCAACGGCCAGCCCGCCAAGCCCCACCAGCCAGATGACCCGCAGGCCCGCCACGAAGAACAGCGCCAGCCACACCGTGCCCACCAGAATGGTCTGGCCGAAATCCGGCTGAAGCACCAGCGGCAGCGCCACGGAGCCCAGCAGGGCGAAAGCCAGAAAGCGCGAGGGCATTTCCGGCCGGTTGGCGCTTTCGGAAAACAGCCAGGCCGCCAGCACCACGAAGGTGGGCTTGATGAACTCGGAAGGCTGCACGGTAATGCCGGCAATGGTGAGCCAGCGCCGCGCGCCCTTCACCTCCGGCCCCACGACGAGGGTCGCCAGCAGCAGCAGAAAGAAGATCGCGAACATCACCACACAGGTGCGCCGGATGGTGCGCGGCGAAAGGAAGGAGGTGATGAGCATCACCACCAGCGCCGGCAGCAGGAACATCACCTGGCGGTTGACGAAGTGGAACGGGTCCGGAATGCCGATACGGGCAGCAACGGCCGGGCTCGCGGCCAGGCACAGAATGATGCCGATGACCATCAGGGCGAACAGACCAGCCAGCAGGGCACGGTCTACCGTCCACCACCATTCGCTCAAGACGGTGCGGTCGGCGCGCGACATCATGGGACGCATACTCCAGGCAGGACAAGTGCAGGCCAAGATGCAGCAGGAGGGTTGACGGGCCATTAATGGCCGCAAGGAACATGGCGTCTGCGCCATTATTGCCCGCGCACGCCAGCCTTTACCCATGGCTGCGGCATTCATTCCCGAATGGCCATCGCAAAAATGCCGGTCCATGCCTATCTTCCGCATGTGGCCAAAGCACCCCGAAAACACCCCGCCCCGCGCGATGCCAGCCCCCAGGCGCCCCTGTGCCGGATGCTCCCCGCCAAGCGCGCGGGCATGCCTGCCGGAAAGGCTTCGCCGCAACTGCCGGCACAGTTCGCGAACTGGTTCGCCGCCCGCGGCTGGCAGGTGCGCCCGCACCAGCTCTCCCTTCTGGCCGCCGCAGAAGCCGGGCGCTCCGTCCTCCTCATCGCTCCCACTGGCGCGGGCAAGACGCTGGCCGGCTTTCTGCCCACCCTCACCGAACTGAAGGATGGCCGCGACACGGCCCGCCCGGACCCGTCGGGGACGGAGAAAGCGCCCGACACGCCGCCAGCCCGGCTCCTTTCCCGGACACAGGCAGAGCGCCCCACCGCCCTGCACACGCTCTATATCTCGCCGCTGAAAGCGCTGGCGGTGGATATTGCCCGCAATCTCGAACGTCCGATCGCCGAGATGGGCCTGCCTGTCCGCGTGGAAACCCGCACCGGGGACACGCCCGCCAATCGCCGCGCCCGCCAGCGGCGTGATCCGCCGGATATTCTTCTCACCACGCCAGAGCAGATCTCCCTGCTTCTGGCCTCCAGAGATGCCGAACATCTCTTCAGCGGCCTGAAGCGGGTGGTGCTGGATGAGCTGCACGCCCTTGTCACCTCCAAGCGTGGAGACCTGCTGGCCCTGGCCCTGGCCCGCCTGCGCCAGCTTTCCCCAGGCCTGCAATGCGTCGGCCTTTCCGCAACGGTTGCCGAACCGGATGCCCTGCGCCGCTATCTGATGCCGCAGGATGAAGCCGCGCCCGGCGCGTCCGGCCTTGCCGATCTGGTGGTGGCGAAAGGTGGGGCAAAGCCGGATGTCTCCATCCTGAAAACCCGCGCGCCCATGCCCTGGGCCAGCCATATGGCCCTGCATGCGGTGCCGGACATCTATGCCCGCCTGAAAGCGCAGCGCCTGAGCCTGGTCTTTGTCAACACAAGGCGACAGGCGGAGGTGCTGTTTCAGGAGCTGTGGCGGATCAATGACGCCAATCTGCCGATCGCCCTCCATCACGGCTCCCTCGCGGTGGAGCAGCGCCGACGGGTGGAGGCGGCCATGGCCAATGGCGCGTTGCGGGCGGTGGTGGCCACGTCATCGCTGGATCTGGGTATCGACTGGGGCGATGTGGAGCTGGTCATCAATGTGGGCGCCCCCAAGGGGGCCTCGCGCCTGATGCAGCGCATTGGCCGGGCCAACCACCGGCTGGATGAGCCCTCCCGCGCCCTGCTGGTGCCGGGAAACCGGTTCGAGGTACTGGAATGCCGCGCGGCGCTGGAGGCCGTGAAGGCCAATGCGCAGGATACGCCACCCGAGAGGACCGGCGCACTGGATGTGCTGGCCCAGCATGTGCTCGGCATGGCCTGCGCCGCTCCTTTTCAAGCCGATGATCTGTTTGCCGAGGTGCGCAGTGCCGCCCCCTATCGCGCCCTGTCCCGTGCCGATTTCGACGCTGTTGTGGATTTTGCCGCCACAGGCGGCTATGCCCTGCGCGCCTATGAGCAATATGCCAAGATCCGCCGCATGAAGGATGGGCGCTGGCGCATCGCCAACCCCATGGTGGCGCAGGCCTACCGGCTGAATATCGGCACCATCGTTGAATCCTCCATGCTGAAAGTCCGCCTCGGCTCCAGCCGCAGCGGCGGACGGGCCCGTTTTGGCGGGCGCTATCTGGGCGAGGTGGAGGAATATTTCGTCGAGACGCTCGCGCCGGGAGACACCTTTGTCTTTGCCGGCGAGGTGCTGCGCTATGAGGCGCTGGTGGAGGAGGAGGTTCATGTCTCCCGCTCCAGTGCAAGCGATGCAAAGGTGCCGGCCTATGCGGGCGGCAAGTTTCCGCTCTCCACCTTTCTGGCGGCCGGGGTGCGCGCCCTTCTGGCGCATCCGAACCGATGGAAGCTGCTGCCCGCCCCCGTGCGCGAATGGCTGGAACTGCAGCGCACCCGCTCGCGCCTGCCCGGCAGCGATGATCTTCTGGTCGAGACCTTTCAGGAGCGCGGGCGGCATTATCTGGTGACCTACCCCTTCGAGGGGCGCCTGGCCCACCAGACACTGGGCATGCTGCTGACCCGCCGGCTGGAACGGGCCGGGCTGAAACCTCTCGGCTTCGTGGCGAATGACTATGCGCTGGCCGTCCATGGCACGCGGGATCTCAGCCTTGCCATCGCACAGGGCCGCCTCAACCTCTCCACCCTGTTCGACGAGGACATGCTGGGGGATGATCTGGAAGCCTGGCTGGCCGAAAGCGCCCTGATGCGCCGCACCTTCCGCCATTGCGCGGTGATTGGCGGGCTGATCGAGCGGCGCTTTCCCGGCCGGGAGAAAACCGCCCGGCAGGTGACCGTTTCAACGGACCTGATCTATGACGTGCTGCGCCGTCATGAGCCAGACCATCTGCTGTTGCGCGCGGCCCGCGCCGATGCCGCCACCGGCCTTCTGGATGTGAAGCGACTGGGCGACATGCTCGCACGCATTCGCGGACAGATCGTGCATCAGCCGCTGGAGCGTGTCTCGCCCCTTTCCGTGCCGATCCTGCTTGAGATTGGACAGGAGCGCGTGGGCGGTGATGCGGATGAGGAGTTGCTGGCGGAAATGGCGGACCGGGAGGAAGGGCTGATCCGCGCCGCCATGAATTGAGTTGAGTTGAACAAACGGCAGGCCGGGAAAGCGGAGCGCCATGGCCCTGATATGGCGCAAGGGGCAAGGCGTCTCGCCCAACCGCGCACCCACCGGGCAGCTTCACAATATGGCTTCACGAGCCGGCCTGTTCCGCGGCCCGGCCTGAAACGACACCGGCACAAGGCAAGAGCAAGAGCAAGCTCCTTGCCGGCTCCCCAAGCCAGGTTGCTGCCGGTTTGGTGGGCATCTCGATACGATCCTATCCACCAAACCGGAGAGCAAAAAGGCAGGACTCAAGCTGCTGCGGGCGTGACAGGCCCGGCATGCTCCTGCCGAACCCCGGACTTCAGACAGAAAAAGGCCCGCCAGTCTTTCCGGCGGGCCTTTTCTTGTCTCTCAGCCATCCCTTCCGGATGGCAGGCAGATCAGACTGCCGTCACTCGCTGGCAGGCTTGCGCTGCCACCAGCCGGAACGACGCGGCTTGGGAGCCTCATCCTCCGCAGGCGCGGGGATGGCCTCGGCAGGCGCTTCCTCGGCGGTCGCGGTCACCGGCGAAGCTTCAGGCTCCGGCGCTTGCGCCTCCGGGGTCTCCTGCACTGCTGTGACCTCGACGGTCTCGACAGTTCCGGTTTCCGCAGGCACGGCGATCTCTGCCACGGGAGCGGATGTGACATCATCCTGCGCCGCCGTTTCGGCAGGCAGTGCCGGGGCCTTCTCACGCACCGTATTGCGACGCCGACGCGCAGGCTTGGCCGGCTCCTCTTCTGCCTCGACAGCCACCGGGGCAACCGGTGCCACGGCCGGCTTGGCCTTCACCTCTTCGCGGGGCGCAGAAGGCTCTTCAGCCGGAGCCAGCTCCGCAATGGCAGGCGCAGCCACCACCGCATCCCCTTTGGAGTCGCCTTCATCAGCCTCAGGGGCGGGAGCATGATCCTCATCGGCCACGGGCTCATCGGCATCTGATACGCCGGCCTCAGCCTCTGGCGCGGATTCGCCGTCCGCATCATCACCGGAGGAATCAGCCGCGGCCTCATCCCCATCGCGCTCACGACGATTGCGACGCCCGCCACGACGGCCGCGACGGCGACGGCGACGATCGCCATTGTCATCGTCCCCGTCCTCTCCATCCGCGCGGGCTTCCTCGCCGGAGTCATCCTCGTCAGTGGAAGAGGATTCATCATCCCCCTCGGATGCGCTCACATCATCATTGCCGGACGCCTCGTCCGACCCATCATCGCGCCGGTCACCACGACGGCGGCGGCGACGGCGGCGGCGGCGGTTGGCCTCATCGCCATTCTCGTCAGACGCATCGGTCTCCTTTTCGGAGGCGCCATTGTCATCGGCCTCGACGTCCTCTTCCTCGATGAACTCCTCATCCAGAAGAATGGAGTCGGGCTGCACCACAGGGGCGGAGCGCGGAGCGGCCGGCGGGGCCGCCGGCTCGCCCTTCTCGATCACGAAGGGGTGGTGTCCGGTCACATCCGCATCGGCAATGATGTTGATGTTCACGCCGAAGCGGTCTTCCAGCTCGCGCAGATGCGGACGCTTCTGGTTCAGCACATAGAGAGCCACTTCCAGACGGGCGCGGGCATTGAGATTGTGGGAGGCGGAGCGCAGGAGCTGCTCCTCCAGCGCGCGGATGAGCTGAAGCGCGACAGACGCCGCCGAACGCACATGGCCGGTGCCGCCGCAATGGGGGCAAACCTCGATGGAGCTTTCCAGAACGCCGGTGCGGATGCGCTGGCGCGACATTTCCAGCAGGCCGAAATGCGAGATGCGGCCGATCTGGATACGCGCGCGGTCGTTCTTGAGGCAATCCTTGAGCTTGCGTTCCACCGCACGGTTGTTGCGCTTCTCCTCCATGTCGATGAAATCGACAACGATGAGGCCGGCAAGGTCCCGCAGGCGCAGCTGGCGGGCGATTTCCTCGGCCGCCTCCATATTGGTCTTGAGCGCCGTGTCCTCGATATGGTGCTCGCGCGTGGAGCGACCCGAGTTCACGTCGATGGAAACCAGCGCTTCCGTCGGATTGATGACGATATAGCCGCCGCTCTTGAGCTGCACTACGGGCGAGAACATCGCATCGAGCTGCTGCTCCACGCCATAGCGGGCATAGATCGGCTGGGGATCGCGATAGGGCTGGACGATCTTGGCATGGCTCGGCATGAGCATGCGCATGAAGTCCTTGGCTTCCTTGTAGCCTTCCTCGCCGGCGACGATGACCTCGTCGATATCCTTGTTGTACAGGTCGCGGATGGCGCGCTTGATGAGCGAGCCCTCCTCATAGACAAGGCTCGGCGCGGCGGAAGAGAGCGTGAGTTCACGCACCGTCTCCCACAGCCGCAGCAGATATTCGAAGTCGCGCTTGATCTCGGTCTTGGTGCGGTTGGCCCCTGCGGTGCGCAGGATGATGCCCATGCCTTCGGGCACCTCCAGCTCCTGCACCACTTCCTTCAGCCGCTTGCGATCCACCGCATTGGTGATCTTGCGGGAGATGCCACCGCCACGGGCGGTGTTCGGCATCAGCACGGAATAGCGGCCAGCAAGCGAGAGATAGGTGGTGAGAGCCGCGCCCTTGTTGCCGCGCTCCTCCTTCACCACCTGCACCAGCATCACCTGACGGCGGCGGATGACTTCCTGGATCTTGTAGGTCTTGGCGCGGCGCTGGTGATGGGAGCGCTCCGGCACCTCTTCCATGGCATCGTCATCGGAGCCGAGATGCTCGATCTCGTCATCCTCGTCGATCTGCTCGATATCGCTGTCGTCCTCGTCATCGTCGTCGGAGGAGTCCGAATTGTCCGAATGGTCGGAACTGTCGGCCTTCGCGGCGGCACGGGGCGCATTGCGGGTTCTGGCGCGGGGCTCCAGCGGGGGCAGCTCGTCCAGAGCGGCCTGCGCCTCGGCCTCGATCTGCTCATCGCTCTCCGGCTCGGTGAGCGCAAGCTGTTCGGCAGCTTCCGAGGCTTCGGCAATCAGCCGGTCCTCGACATCATCGCCCTCGGCCTTGCGGGCCTCGTCCTCATCATCCTGCGCGGGGGCGGGCTCGCTCACCACGGAATCGACACGGGCGGCGAACGGCTCGGCCTTGCGGCCGGCGGTCTCTTCACCGGAGGAGGCAGGTGCCTCCGCATCCCCTGAAGTCTCTTCCCGCTTCTCCTCGACAGCGGGGGCCTCAGAAGCGACAGTCTCGGCGACCGGAGAAATTTCGTCCTCAACCGGGACTGCAACAGGCTCTTCCACCGGAAGAGCGGCTTCCGGTGCGGCAGGGGCGATCTCGACGGGCTCCGCCGCCGCTGCGGGCGCGGCGTCCTCGGGCTCAGCCACGACAGGTGCGGCAGCATCGCCGGCTTCAGGGGCCGGGGCGGGTTCATCCGCAGCCTCAGCAGGAGCGACCGCCGCCTCGACCGAAACGGCCTCGACCGCTACGCTTTCGGCAACGGCATGATCCTCCGCCTCATTTTCGGCAGCATCGGAGACAACCGCATCCTCAACCGCCTCCGGCTCGGCCGGCGCGTGGGACCTGTTGCGGGAGCGGCCACGGTCGCGACGCTTCTCGCGCACCTCAACCTCGTCCTCCGCAAGGCGGGCGGCGCGCTCTTCCTCCTCCAGCAGCGCCAGACGATCGGCGACCGGGATCTGGTAATAATCGGGATGGATCTCGCTGAAGGCGAGGAAGCCATGGCGGTTGCCGCCATATTCCACGAAAGCCGCCTGAAGGGACGGCTCAACGCGCGTCACCTTGGCGAGGTAGATGTTCCCCCGCAACTGCTTGCGGGAGGCAGACTCATAGTCGAATTCCTCGACCCGGTTGCCGCGTACGACCACCACCCGGGTTTCCTCCGGGTGGGTCGCATCGATAAGCATCTTGTTGGCCATGTAGTTCTCTCTTCACGGCGCCGGAGGCTGAGCCTGCACGCAAACGCCGGGTCAGGGGCTTTCCAGAGCCCGCCCGGGTGCTGTCCGGTTGCCGGATATGATGTCGCAAAAAAGCAGAGGAAAGGCTGCGCCGGGACGTGCCTTGCACACCCTCGACGTCGGGGCACACGGGAGCGCGGTCAACGCAGCTGTCGTGTGGAGAAAAATCCATGCCCTCGGCTACCCGTTCCCCGATGATCGGTTTCGACCGGCCCCGGAACATTTCCGGCCCGGCCCGGCACACGCGCGCGCCAGCACTCTGACTTCCATCAAAACCTTCACCGGTGCGGTCTGCACGGGCCACCGCGTTCTCGCGCCACGGCGCGTGCCCCAGACCTGCCGCGAAACGGCACCACCTGAAGCCAGAACGTTTACGGATCATGTTCCGGAGCGTAACCCATGACGCGCTCACCGAACCGCCCGCGGCAGCCGCAGAGCCGGCGGCTGAAAGCCTTTTTCCGGAACGCGAACTGTGTACGCACCTTTATTAGCCGTCCCCCTTCCTGCTTTGCAAGATTAATGCGCGGCCCATCCCCTTATCCATCCATCCGCACATGCCTCGCCGGCACGCCTGCCGCCTGTAAACGCCCGGTTAAGGAAGCTCCCGTATCGATGAAAGACACCCGGTGCATAAGGCCCCCTTATGTGCCGAATGATCAGCCCATGAGGTCAACAGCGCTGCACTGGCGAGCTGGAAGGCATGGACGACACCGCCCCGCAAATTCCCGCCCCCTCCGCCCGCCTTGTGGCGTACGGCCCGATTCGCCGGCTCCTTCACGGGCTCGCGCGGGGCTGCGGGCGCGCCCTTGCGCCCTGCCTCACCCTTGGCCTTCTCGCCCTCCCCGCCAGCGCCGCCACGGAAGAGGCAATGCCTGCGCAGGTCAGCGCGGATGCGCAGGCGGATGGCTCCCATCACATCACCTCCGGCGGGGCGACTGGCCCGGCCATCGCCCATGATGCCCGCCTTGCGGGTGATGGGGTCCGCACGCGGATGATCGTCGATCTCGACCGCACGGTGGAGATCCGCGCCTTCACCCTTTCCAATCCCTATCGCGTGGTGCTGGACCTGAAGGATGTGACCTTCCGCATGGAGCCGGAAGCCGGCCAGCGCAAGCGCGGCCTCGTCTCGGCCTATCGCTATGGCGTGTTCGCCCCCGGCAAGGCCCGCATGGTTCTGGATGTGACCGGGCCCGTGGCCATCGACAAGGCCTTCATTCTCGACGCCATCGAGGACCAGCCGGCCCGCCTCGTGGTCGATCTGGTGCAGACCGATGACGAGAGCTTCACAAAAGCTGTCGCCGATTCCGCCGCCCTGCGGGCCGAAAGCGCGCCGGCGCACCCCCAGCCCGGCCCCGCGGCCGAAGAGGATGGCCGCCCGGTGGTGGTGCTGGACCCCGGCCATGGCGGCATCGATTCCGGAACGACCGGCTACAGCGCCTATACTGAAAAGAGCATCGTGCTTGAAACCGCTCTGGCCCTTCGCGACAAGCTGGAGCGCACCGGCGCCTATCGCGTGGTGCTGACCCGCTCCACGGATACGTTCGTGGCGCTGGGCGAGCGGGTGAACATTGCCCGCAAGAACAAGGCCGACCTGTTCATCTCCATCCATGCCGATGCCCTGGCCCGCAATGATGGTCAGGCGCGCGGGGCCAGCGTCTACACCCTTTCGGAAAAGGCCAGCGACACCGATGCTGCACGCCTTGCCGAGCAGGAAAACAAGGCTGACCTCATCGCCGGCATCAATCTCTCCGATGAAACCGATGCGGTTGCCGATATTCTGGTGGAACTGGCCCACCGCGAAACGCGCAACTTCTCCGCCCGCTTCGCCCATGAGCTGGTGGGCAGCATGAAGAACCGGGTGAACACCCACCGCATCCCGCTGCGCTCCGCCGGCTTCCGCGTTCTGCGCGCCCATGATGTGCCGTCCGTTCTGGTGGAGCTGGGCTACATGTCCAGCCCCGAGGATCTCAAGCAGCTCACTTCCGAGGTCTGGCGTGACCGCATGACCGATGCCCTGCTTGAGGCCACCAACCGCTTCTTCGCCGATCGCATCGCCACCGCGGCGCAGGACAGGACGGACACCACCGGCTCCATAGCCGCCCGCCCCGGCGGCTGAGCGGCCCCCTTGCCGGATTCACCATCTTTCAGAACAGGGCTGGCGTCGCTCATGGTGCCAATTATAGCCTTCGCCCAGCGGATGCCTGTCGCTATCCGGCCACGTTTTGGGCGCATAGCGGGTGAACAGAACAACAACCCATAGCGCGTTCGTGATGCCACAAACGGCATGTTTCGGGGATGGGACGTGAGCTTCCTGTTGCGGGATCGAGCCTCACGTCATAAGTGCTCCGCAGCATGCGCACGGGCGGAGTACGGGCGTGTTGTGAGTCGTGACCGGGATCGATGATGCGGCGGAGGGGCCCAGCGAGATGAGTCTGATGATGCGGTTCCTGGGTTTCGTGTTCGCCCTGACGACGCTTGTGCTGCTCGTTGGCGCGGCGGGGGTGACCTATGTCATCTGGAAATACTCCCAGGATCTGCCCGACTATTCCCAGCTTCAGAACTATGAACCGCCGGTCATGACCCGCGTGCATGCGGCGGATGGCGCGCTGGTGGCCGAATATGCCAATGAGCGCCGCCTCTATGTGCCCATCGAATCGGTGCCCAAGCTGGTGATCGAGGCTTTCCTCTCCGCCGAGGACAAGAATTTCTACGAGCATGGCGGCATCGACCCCTCCGGTATCGCCCGCGCCGCCGTTGCCTTCGCCCAGAATTACGGTTCCAACCGCCGCCCGCAGGGAGCCTCCACCATCACCCAGCAGGTGGCCAAGAACTTCCTGCTCACCAATGAGGTCTCCTTCGACCGCAAGATCAAGGAAGCCCTGCTCGCCCTGCGTATCGAGCACACCTATTCCAAGGATCGCATCCTCGAGCTGTATCTCAACGAGATCTATCTCGGCATGGGCGCCTATGGCATCGGCGCGGCGGCGCTGGTGTATTTCGACAAGTCGGTCGAGGAGCTGAACCTGCAGGAAGTCGCCTATCTGGCCGCCCTGCCCAAGGCCCCCTCCTCCTACAACCCCTTCCGCGACCGCCAGCGCGCCATCGACCGGCGCAACTGGGTGATCGACCGCATGGTCGAGAACGGCTTCGCCACGCCGGAGGAAGGCGCGAAGGCCAAGGCATCGCCGCTGGATGTGACCCCGCGCGCCACCGGCGCGCAGATCTTCGCGGCCGAATATTATGCCGAGGAAGTGCGTCGCCAGATCTATGAGCGCTATGGTCAGGACAAGCTCTACAAGGGCGGCCTTTCCGTGCGGACCCCGCTGGACCCGAAGCTTCAGGTGCTGGCCAAGAAGACCCTTTCCGATGGCCTGATCCGCTATGACCAGCAGCGCGGATGGCGCGGCCCCGTCACCCAGATCGACACGGTGAACGCCGACTGGGGCGAGGAACTGGGCAAGGTGAAGGAGCTCACGGACATTCCATGGCGTCTGGCCGTGGTTCTGGATGTGAACAAGTCCAATGCCCGCATCGGCCTTCAGCCCGTGCTGGACAAGTCCGGCGCCCGCTCCATCGAGCGTGAGGTGGGCCTGTTGCCGTCCGAGGGTGTGAAGTGGACGAACAAGCCCATCACCAGCGTGCTCAAGCCCGGTGATGTGGTTTATGTCGAGGCGCTGGACAAGCAGCCCGGCCAGTATCGCCTGCGCCAGATTCCGAAGGTTTCCGGCGCGCTGGTGGTGATGGAGCCGACAACCGGTCGCGTGCTCGCGCTTTCCGGCGGCTTCTCCTATGACCAGAGCGAGTTCAACCGCGCCACACAGGCCCAGCGCCAGCCCGGCTCCGCCTTCAAGCCCTTCGTCTATGCCACGGCACTCGACAATGGCTACACGCCCTCCACCATTATCGCCGACTCCCCCTTCGAGCTCGATCAGGGCCCCGGCCTTGGCGTGTGGCGTCCGGTGAACTATTCGGGCAAGTTCTATGGGCCGCAGACCCTGCGCTTCGGCCTGGAAAACTCCCGAAACGTGATGACCGTGCGCCTGTCCAATGATGTCGGCATGCCGATCATCGCGGAATATGCCAAGCGCTTCGGCATTTATGACAACATGCCGCCCCTGCTCTCCTACTCGCTGGGCGCGGGTGAGACGACCCTGCTGCGCATGGTCGGCGGCTATGCCATGATCGCCAATGGCGGGCGCAAGGTGACCCCCTCCCTGATCGACCGCATTCAGGATCGCTACGGCCACACCATCTATCGCCATGACGAGCGCGAGTGCCAGAACTGCTCCGCCGAGAAGTGGGAAAATCAGGAAGAACCCACCCTGATCGACCGCCGGCCGGTGGTTCTGGACCCGATGACCGCCTATCAGATCACCTCCATGATGGAAGGCGTGGTGCAGCGCGGCACCGGCACCACCCTCAAGGCGGTCGGCAAGCCGATTGCCGGCAAGACCGGCACCACAAACGAGGCGAAGGACGTCTGGTTCGTCGGCTTCTCCCCGGAAATGGTTGTCGGCATCTATATGGGCTATGACCGCCCGCGCAGCCTTGGACGCGGCGCCACCGGCGGCGGCCTCGCCGCCCCGATCGCCCGCGACTTCTTCAAGGAGGCGCTGGAGGACCGCCCGGCCATTCCCTTCCGCGTTCCCGCCGGCATCAAGCTGGTGCGGATCGACCGCAAGAGCGGCCAGCGCACCGGAAGCGGAGGCATTCTGGAGGCCTTCAAGCCGGGCACCGCACCACCGGACAGCTACTCCATTTCCGGCTTCTCCGGAGGCAGTGGCTCCTCCCCGGAAGCTGCTCCCACAAGCGGACTGTACTGACCATCACAACGCCCGGCCCATTTCCATGGTGCCGGGCGTTTTCTTTCATGATGCCGGTATGCGATTTTCTCAGATCTTGGCCCCGCCCTGAATCCCGGGGCTGCAAAGGGTCCCAGGCAATTATCCCAAGGTAAAGCAGTGCACTTACTCTATTGGGATTCGTCCAAAGTATGCCTGCTATGCGCCTTGTGCAGACCTCTTCCACTCCCCATAATCTGTTTCAACACCATGTGATCAATACTGCGGCGAAAAAGACCGGACTATGATCGCGTGCGAAAGCTTGGGAGGAGCAACATATGTCGGAAAAGATTTACGACGTCCCGTCCGAATGGGCTGGCAAGGCGCTGCTGAACGAAGAACAGTACAAGGCCATGTACGCCGAGTCAGTCAGCGACCCTGATGCGTTCTGGGGCAAGCACGGCAAGCGTATCGACTGGTTCAAGCCCTATACCCGCGTGAAGAACACCACGTTCGACCCCGGCCATGTCTCGATCAAGTGGTTCGAGGACGGCGTCACCAATATCGCCTATAACTGCGTGGACCGGCATCTGGAGAAGCGCGGTGATCAGGTTGCGATCATCTGGGAAGGCGACAGCCCGGAAGAATCCCGGAACATCACCTATCGCGAGCTTTACGAGCAGGTGAACAAGCTCGCCAATGTGCTGCGCAACCGTGAAGTGAAGAAGGGTGACCGCGTCACCATCTATCTGCCGATGATCCCCGAGGCGGCATATGCGATGCTCGCCTGCGCCCGCATCGGCGCCATTCATTCCATCGTGTTTGGCGGCTTCTCCCCCGACAGCCTGGCCGGCCGTGTTTCCGACTGCGGCGCCAAGGTCATCATTACCGCGGACGAGGGTCTGCGCGGCGGCCGCAAGGTGCCGCTGAAGGCCAATGTGGACGCCGCCATCGAGCATGTGGAAGGCGGGGTGGACCATGTCATCGTGGTGCGCCGGACCGGCGGCAAGGTGAATATGGAGCCGGGCCGCGACGTCTATTATGACGAAGCCATCGAGATGGTGACCGATGAGTGCCCGCCGGAGCACATGAACGCGGAAGACCCGCTGTTCATCCTCTATACCTCCGGCTCCACCGGCAAGCCCAAGGGTGTGCTGCACACCACCGGCGGCTATCTCGTCTATGCCTCCATGACCCATGAATATATCTTCGACTACAAGGACGGAGATGTGTACTGGTGCACGGCGGATGTAGGCTGGGTCACCGGGCACTCCTATATCGTCTATGGCCCGCTGGCCAATGGCGCCACCACGCTGATGTTCGAGGGTATCCCGAACTATCCCACCACCGGCCGTTTCTGGGATGTGGTGGACAAGCACAAGGTCAACATCTTCTACACCGCCCCCACCGCCATCCGCGCGCTGATGCAGTTTGGTGATGATCCGGTGAAGCAGACCTCCCGTGCGTCCCTGCGTCTGCTGGGCTCGGTGGGCGAGCCGATCAATCCGGAGGCCTGGGAGTGGTATCACCGGGTCGTGGGTGAAAGCCGCTGCCCCATCGTCGACACATGGTGGCAGACCGAGACCGGCGGCATCCTCATCGCCCCCCTCCCGGGCGCGACAGCTCTCAAGCCCGGTTCCGCCACCCTGCCCTTCTTCGGCATTGTGCCCGAGGTGGTGGATGCCGAAGGCAAGGTGCTGGACGGGGTCTGCGAAGGCAATCTGGTGATCGCCGACAGCTGGCCCGGCCAGATGCGCACCGTCTATGGCGATCATGAGCGCTTCGAGCAGACCTATTTCGCCACCTATCCCGGCAAGTATTTCACCGGCGACGGCTGCCGTCGTGATGCCGATGGCTATTACTGGATCACCGGGCGCGTGGATGATGTGATCAACGTCTCCGGCCACCGCATGGGCACGGCGGAAGTGGAAAGCGCACTGGTGGCGCATCCCAAGGTTTCCGAGGCGGCCGTGGTCGGCTTCCCGCATGACATCAAGGGTCAGGGCATCTATGCCTATGTGACGCTGATGGAAGGCGAGCAGCCCACCGATGAGCTGCGCAAGGAGCTTGTGGCCTGGGTGCGTCAGGAAATCGGCCCCATCGCCGCGCCGGACAAGATCCAGTTCGCGCCGGGCCTGCCCAAGACCCGCTCCGGCAAGATCATGCGCCGCATTCTGCGCAAGATTGCCGAAGACCAGTTCGAGAGCCTCGGCGATACCTCCACCCTGGCGGATCCCGGCGTTGTGGATGATCTCATCGACAACCGCCAGAACAAGCACTGAGGCAGCGTGTTCCGGGCGCGGCTCACATACCGTGCCCGGCCATGCTTCCACACCGGTTTGACCTCCCGACGTTTTGCAGACCCTGTTTTCCTGAGCGGTGCCGGTTTTCCGGCACCGTTTTTTATGTGCATTTCACATGCCCCACCGGATGAAGGGGCGACCACCATCTTTTTGCTGCGATGAGCGCCCATAAAGGGGGCAGATGAGGAGCGGCCTCTTCCGTGCGGCTCCCCTACCCCTCGTCGCCTGCCTTCATCCTCAGCGCAGGCTCAGGGCCGATCAACGGCAACGCCCGGAAACGATGCTCTCTTTCCGGGCCAGACAGCGAGAGAACTCTGTCCATGGTTTCTTCCCATAGCTCCCACTGCGCCATTCAGCTTTCCGCGCAGCCGCTCCGGCCCCGTGGTCTGCGCCCCCTTCTGGCGGCCGGTGTATTGGCGGCGCTCTGGAGTGCATCCGCGCTGACAATGCCCGCCTATGCGGCAGATACCCCCCAGCCACGGCCGGTGCAGAGCGAGGCGGCACCACCCGCTGCTGCCCCTGCGGCACATCCCGCCCCCGCCGCCACCTCCGAGGCCACAGCCCCCAAAAGTGACATGACACAGAACACTGCATCGGCCGCCGCCAATACGCCTGTCGGGAACTGGCTGCTGGAGGATATTCAAGGCCGTGGCGTGATCGACCGTATCCGCACCGACCTCAATATCAGCGCGGATGGGCGCGTTTCCGGGTCGGGCGGATGCAACCGCTTCATGTCGCAGGCCAAGATTGATGGCGAGAAGCTCACCTTCGGCCTGGCCGCCTCCACGAAAATGGCCTGCCCGCCGGCTGCGATGGATCAGGAAGCGCGCTTCCTGAAGCTGCTGGAAGAGGTGAAAAGCTGGCGCGTGGATGCGGCGACCCAGAAGCTGTTCCTGCTGGATGACAAGGGCGCCCCCCTTCTCACCTTCTCGGCCACCACCCCGGACGAGTAAAGGAGGGCGGATCTTTCCTGCCCTCCCCATTCCCGAACAAGGGTCTGGACAACGCCATCGCACCTGCCGGTGCGGTGGCGTTTTGCTGTGAAAGGCCAGCGTTTCTCCCGCCTTGTGGACGGTGAGACATGGGTCCACGAAGCGGAGCGAGACAGGGATTGCGCGGGAAATGAAGCCCGAAAAAGTCCGCAATGCGGACCTGAACGGACCGGATGGCGCCTTGGGGGGAAATACCATCCGGTCCGCCTCCCATGCCGGTCAGGGCTTGGCATGGGTTCTTCAACGGACCTTGAGGGAAGGGAGACGCTCTTCCACCAGGTCCGAAACCTGCGGGCGCTCCCAGTGCGGAAGGGGGGATTACCCGGCCGCATGCATGGGTGGAATACCGTATCTGGCTGCCACCAGAAATAGTACACCTACGCCTGTGGAAAGAGAGGTAGCATCCACCCCGGGCATCAACAAGGTACCTTTGGAAAGGTTCCGATCAACTTCCTGTCATAGGGTGAGGTGCTGCGACATGGGCCTTCTCCTCGGCCGGATGCACCAGGGCGCGACGTGCAACTGCATATCCCTCCTCCTGATTTGCCCGAATTGCGATGTCGGAGAAGTCATAATCCTTGGTGGCATGCTCCCCCGGCAGGCCCTGTCGCACGAAGCGTGTGATGGTGGTGGAGGCACCATCTCCCATGAGCTGGATATAGATGGGCAGGCGCTCGGTCCGGGCCCGTTCGGCAGGGGCCATCCGGCCCATCAGATAGTCGATCATCCGGCGATAGTTCTCCACCTTCTCCCGGTGCAAAAGGTCATTATGCACCCGCTCGGCGAAGACGATCTCGTCGCGTCTGGCCATCACTTCCAGCATGTTTTCCGGCAGTGGCCGGTGGCCGGAAAACAGGTCCACAATGAAGACCCTCTTACCATGGGAGCCGCAGCGCTCCAGCACCATGTCCAGAGGCGAGTTGGAAATGATGCCCCCGTCCCAATAGGCCCGCCCGTTGATTTCCGTCCACGGAAAGCCCGGCGGCAGGCTGCCGCTGGCCAGCAGATGGTCTGCTGTCAGGTCATCCACATAGCTGTCGAACACGCTCAGCGTGGCCTTGGTGACATCGACCGCGCTCACCAGCAGGCGCACCGGGCTGGTCTTGAGCGCCTTGAAATCCACATAGCGCTCCAGCAGCGCCTTCATCGGGGAGGTATCGTAGAAGCTCGTCCAGTTGGCGGGCCACATGGCCGGGCCCAGTTGCGGCAGCAGCCAGCGCGGGGTGAAGAAATTCGGCACACCACAGGTGATGACCCGCATGGCCGCCAGAAAGCGCCGCATATCCGCCAGGGGCAGCAGGGGCGTATTCACGGTGAGATCGGCCCAGAAGCTGGAGAGCGCCTCGGTGGCATGGCGCGGATGGGCGGCGATGATGGCCCCGTTCAGCGCGCCGATGGAAACGCCGGCGACAATATCGGGGAAGATGCCATCTTCCTCCAGCGCCCGCACCACGCCGCACTCGAAAGCTCCCATCGCCCCGCCGCCCTGAAGGATCAGCGCGGTCTGTGTGGGAATCTGCTTCAGCACATAGGCGCTCTCGTGCAGCTTGTCCTTGATGGGGCCCAGCCCCACGCGATGGCGGATGAGTCCCTCCGTCACCCGCGTCTCATCAGGCGGGCGGCCAACCGAGAACAGAGCCCGGGGCACATCGCCCTTGAGGTAGAACATGGCGTAGGAGCCGTCATCCAGCTTCCCGCGAGAGATCCAGTTGTCCGCCCCCTCGGTCAGCCCCAGCACATTGAAGCCGATATCGCCCACCTCGCAGAAGAAGTAGGAGACCTCATCATAGGGCATGCGCCGGCCCAGCATGTTGCGGGCGGCCAGCCGGCCCTGCTTCAGCGCATTGTCCCAGTGCTCGATATGGCGATGATGGGCGAAAACGGGATCATAAAAGGTGGTGACATCGCCTGCGGCGAAGACATCCGGCGCGCTTGTGCGCAGCAGGGCATCCACCACCACATATCCGTTCTCCAGCGCAATGCCGCTATTGTCCAGAAAGGCGGTCGCCGGGGTCACGCCAATGCTGGCCACCATCAGGTCACAGGGAATGCGCGCGCCGGAGGTGGTTTCCACCTCCTCAAGCCGGTCTCCGCCATGCAGCGCCTTCACCGTCTCGTTCAGCAGAACGGTGGCGCCCCGCTCGCGGGCATAACGGCAGAAATATTCCGAAAGGCGCGGCGCTTCCAGATGGCGCAGCAGCAGGTCTCCCTGCTCGATGATGGTGACCTCAAGCCCCACATCCAGCAGGGCCATGGCAATCTCCATGCCCAGAAAGCTGCCGCCCAGCACAGTGGCGCGATGCGCATCGGGAATGGCGGCGCGGATGGCGCGGGCATCCGTCATGTGGCGAAGCGTGAACACGCCCGGCAGATGTGAGCCCGGCACCTTCAGCGGCTTGGGTGTCGCGCCGGTGGCGATCAGGAGCTGGCCATAGGTGATCTGCCCGCCGCCCAGCGTTGTCACCACATGGCGGGCGGAATCCACCGCCACCACCCGCTCGCCCAAAGCCAGATCGATCCTGTTTTCCGCGTAGAAACCGGGGGGATGGATGAAGATGCGGTCCGCCTCCTCCAGCCCCAGCAGCACCTGCTTGGACAAGGCGGGATGATGGTAGGGCGGCAGATGCTCCGAGGAAACCAGCAGAATGGAGCCCTCCGCCCCCTCCTGCCTCAATGTGGCCGCGGCCGCGGCGCTGGCCATTCCCCCGCCAAGCAACAGATAATCGGCATGGCGCACCTGCCCCATCTTCAGCCTGGGCGACATGGACGGCGCCGGAAGGCCCTGCGGCGTGTCCTCGGCAGTGCGGGGGGCAGGCAACGCCTCTGCCCCTTCAGGCGCGTCGGCCGGTTTGTCCGTCATGAGGCTCTCCCTGCTTTCACGCATGATCAGGCCGCCGTGCGGGCGGTCTGCCCTGCTCTACCGATACCCTGCGCAGATGAAGCTTTTTGCGCAAATGCGGCTCCGCTTCAGAGCAGCGTCACTCTACCACCACAGTTTACCATTCTGCATCCTTTGGTGGCAGCGACACAAAAGCACTTTCCGCCCCGCATGGATGCTGCGCCCGGCCCCGGAAAGCCACGCGGGTGCGAAGGGAAGAGGGATTGGCAGGGCGGATTGACCACCGCGAATGGTGCCCAAACAAGCATCCGCGCGCATTTTTGCAGTGCAGCAGGTGCCTTTCTCGCAGGCACCGAAGATTTTGTCGCCCGCCTTCTTTCCCCCTTCAGTCTTGAGATATTCCACATATGTGCACATTCATTTTGTGCACGACTATATTTTTGTCTTTTTCTTGCTTTCCCTTAGAGTTCGATCAGGCTGACATGAGTTGGCTCTGCGTCATCCGGGCGTCGCGCCATGGAGGGAGAGTCGGCCCGCCAGCATGCGTGAACCGGCTGACGACAATGGGGCTGCGCCCGATGCGCAGGGGAGAGACGGGATGGATACGAACGGCTTTCACGAGGCCGAAGTGCGCCTCAATGCGCAAAAGCGCATAGAGCAGACCCAGGAGCGAATCGCGGGCGGCGGCTCTTCCAGCCTGCATGTGCCGGAGACCTTCACCCGCGCCTTCCTGTCCGACATGGCGCCCGAGGATATCCTGCCCCTCACCCCCGCCTTTCTGGCGGACCTCACCCGCCGGGCCTGGGAGCATGTCTCCACACGCCGCGCCGGCACCAGCGATGTGCGCCTCTATAATCCGCCACTCACGCCGGATTCCCCGGATACGCCCATCACCATCATTGAGGCGGTGAATGATGACATGGCGTTCCTGTTCGATTCCGTGGTGGGCGCGGTGGCGGCCCGCGGTCTCGAGCTGAAGCTGGCCACCCACCCCATCCTGCATGTGGAACGGGACCTTCAGGGCCGCGTCAAGGGGCTGGATGCCTCCGGCCGTGACGGGGCGAAAGGACGGCGCGAAAGCCTGATCCACCTGCACATTCCCGCCATCAGCCCGGCCGAGGGGGCGCAGCTGCGTGGCGAGATCGCCGAAACGCTGGCGGATGTGCGCGCCGCCAATGAGGACTTCCAGAGCATGCGCCGCCAGGTGCTGGCCATGGCGGACAGCTACAGGCAGGGGCGCAACGGGGTGAGCGGCGCACAGGCGCAGGAGGCGGCCGACCTGCTCTCATGGCTGGCGGCGGACAATTTCATCTTCCTTGGCCTGCGCCATTACGACCTTTCAGAGGATGGCGGCCTGCATGAGCTGCCCGCCAGCGGCCTTGGCGTGCTGCGGGACCCGGCGGTGCATGAGCTGCGGCTGGGCGACATTCCGGTCATCACCACGCCTGAGATCCGCGCCTTTCTGGCCTCCTCCCAGCCCATCCTCTTCACCAAGGCGAGCCTGCGCGCACGCGTGCACCGGCGCGACACGATGGATTATGTGGGCATCAAGACCCATGATGAGCAGGGCCGCCTGACCGGAGAGGTGCATGTCATCGGCCTGCTCACCTCCAGCGCCTATACCCATTCCGTGCGGCAGATCCCCTATCTGCGGCTGAAGGCGGATGCGGTGATCACCGCCGCCGGGCTGGAGCCGGAAAGCCATTCCGCCCGCGCGCTCTCCACCGTGCTGGAAACCTATCCGCGCGACGATCTCTTCCAGATCGATCCGGACACGCTGCTCGCCCATGCCCGGGACATTCTCTCGCTTTATGATCGCCCCCGCGTGCGCCTGCTGCTGCGCCGCGACCAGTTCGACCGGTTCATCTCCGCCCTTGTCTATGTGCCGCACGACCGGTTCGACAATTCCGTCCGTACCCGTATCGGCGAGCGGCTGGCGGAAGCGTTTGACGGGCGCGTGAACTCGATCACCGAGACCTTTCTCACCGGCGTGCCGCTGGTGCGGGTGCATGTCATCATCGGCCGCCATTCCGGCCACATGCCCACCGTGAGCCGGGCCGCGCTGGAAACGGAAGTGGGTGCGGCCACCCTGTCCTGGCGGGACCAGCTCTACCAGGCCATCGTCACCACAGAAGGCCACAGCCGGGAAGGACACAGCGCTCTCCAGCATCGTTATGCCGATGCCTTCGGGGCCGGATACCGCACCGCCTTCGATGTGGAAACAGCGCTGGATGATATCAGCCGGATGGAACGGCTGAGCCCGGAGCGGCCGGTCGCGCTCGATTTCTACCGGCGCGAGAGTGATGCGGAAAACCGCATTTCCCTGCGCCTGCTGTCCTATGGCGCGCCGCTTCCCCTCTCCTCCCGCGTGCCGATGCTGGAGAATATGGGGCTCAAGGCCATCAATGAGCGTACCTATCGCCTTTCCCCGGCCGATATGGAGCGCTGCTGGCTGCATGACATGACACTGGAGCGGGCGGATGGCGAGCCCATCTCCGTCTCCGGCGCGGCCGAGCGGCTGGAGGACTGCCTGAACGCCGTTCTGCGCGGGGCGGCGGAAGATGACGGCTTCAACGCCCTGGTGCTGGATGCCGGGCTGGACTGGCGCGAAGCCGCGCTCGTGCGCACGCTGGGGCGCTATCTGCAACAGGTCGGCATCCCCTTCTCGCAGGATTATCTGTGGCGGGTGCTGGGCCGGCACGAGCAGCTCACCCGCATCATCGTCTCCCTGTTCAAGGCCCGTTTCGATCCCGCTCTGGACACCGACGAGGCCGCCCGCACCGCCCGGGAGGAGCCGCTTCGCGCCGAGCTGGAACAGGAGCTGGCCGCCGTCTCCAGCCTGGATGACGACCGTATCCTGCGTCATTTCATCAATCTGGTGGATGCGGCCCTGCGCACCAGCTTCTACCAGAAGGAGCAGGATGGGCAGCCACGCGGCTCCATCGCCATCAAGTTTGAAAGCGCGAAGGTGGACGGGCTGCCCCTGCCGCGTCCGCTCTATGAGGTGTTCGTCTATTCTCCCCGCGTGGAGGGCGTGCATCTGCGCTTTGGCAAGGTGGCGCGCGGTGGCCTGCGCTGGTCCGACCGTCCGCAGGACTTCCGCACCGAGGTGCTGGGGCTTGTGAAGGCGCAGCAGGTGAAGAATGCCGTCATCGTGCCCGTGGGCGCGAAGGGCGGCTTCGTTCCCAAGCAACTGCCCGCCGGTGGCCCGCGCGAGGCGGTGCAGGCGGAAGGCCGGGCAGCCTATGAGGTGTTCATTTCCGCCCTGCTGGATCTGGCCGACAATCTGAAGGATGGCGCGGTCATCCACCCGGCCGATACCGTGCGGCTGGATGGAGACGACCCCTATCTGGTGGTGGCCGCCGACAAGGGCACGGCCACCTTCTCCGATACCGCCAATGCCCTTTCCCATCGCCATGGCTTCTGGCTGGATGATGCCTTCGCCTCCGGCGGCTCGGTGGGGTATGACCACAAGGCCATGGGCATCACCGCCCGCGGGGCATGGGAGGCGGTGAAGCGCCACTTCCGTGAAATGGATATCGACATCCAGACCACGCCGGTGACCGTGGCCGGTGTGGGCGACATGTCGGGCGATGTGTTCGGCAATGGCATGATGCTTTCACCGGCGCTGAAGCTGGTGGCGGCGTTCGACCATCGCCATATTTTCCTCGACCCGGAGCCCGAACCCGCCCGCGCCCATGCCGAGCGTGTGCGCCTGTTCAACCTGCCCCGCTCCTCCTGGGCCGATTATGACCCGGCGCTGATCTCGGAAGGGGGCGGCGTTTTCCCGCGCGATGCCAAGAGCATCACCCTCTCGCCGCAGATACAGGCGGCCCTGCGCTTCAACCGCGACAAGACCACGCCGAACGAGCTGATCTCCGCCATCCTGAAAGCGCCGGTGGACCTGCTCTTCTTCGGCGGCATCGGCACCTATATCCGCGGCAGCGCGGAGAGCGATGCGCAGGTGGGGGACCGGGCCAATGACGCCATCCGCATCACCGGTAGCGATCTCAATGCCCGCGTGGTCGGCGAAGGCGCCAATCTGGGCATGACCCAGCGCGGGCGCATCGAGGCTGCCCGTCGCGGCATCCGCCTCAATACCGATGCGATCGACAATTCCGCCGGCGTCAACACCTCCGACGTGGAGGTGAATATCAAGATCGCCCTGGCCCATCCGCTGGAGCAGGGTGAAATCACCCCCACCGAACGCGCCACTCTGCTCCGGCAGATGACGGATGAGGTGGCGGAGCTGGTTCTGCGGAACAACTATCTCCAGACCCTCGCGCTCTCGCTGGCGGACAGGCAGGGGGCGGATGACCTGCCCTTCCAGCAGCGCATGATGCAGGTTCTGGAGGCGGAAGGCGCTCTGAACCGGACCGTGGAGGTTCTGCCCTCGGATATCGAGATTGCCGACCGGCGCGCCCGCAACGAGCATCTCACCCGGCCGGAGCTGGCAGTGCTGCTGGCCTATGCCAAGCTCACCCTGCATGATGCGCTGGTGGCCTCCAGCGTGCCGGATGATCCCTATCTGGCCCATGAGCTGACCACCTATTTCCCGCCGGAACTGCGCGAGCGCTTCCCGCAGGCCATCGCCACCCATCGCCTGAAGCGTGAAATCATCGCGACCGGCCTGTCCAATGCCATCGTCAATCTGTGCGGGCCGGCCAGCTTCGTGCGCATTTCCGACCAGACGGGGGCCGATGCCGCCGCGCTGGCCCGCGCCTTTGCCGCCGTGCGCGACAGCTATGACCTGCCGGCCCTGAAGGCCGCCATCGATGCGCTGGACAACAAGGTGAGCGGCGCGGTGCAGCTCTCGCTCTATGCCACCATTCAGGATGTGGCCGTGGGCCGCATCCTGTGGTTCCTGAGCAATGTCTCCTTTGCCGAGGGCATTGAGGCGGTGGTGAAGCGGTATCGCGCCAGCATCAGCGCCGTGATGACCGCGCTGGATGACAGTCTGCCCGCCCATTGGCAGGCCGAGCGGGAGGCGCGCATTGCCGAACTGGTGGCCGCACAGGTGCCGGAGGATCTTGCCCGCCGCATCGCCTCGGTTCAGGCCCTTTCGGCGGCGGCCGATATTGCCCATCTGGCCCATATCACCGGCCGCCCTCTCCCCGATGTCGCCCGCACATTCTTCGCCGTGGGCCGCTATTTCGGGGCGGATGACATTGTGCGTCAGGTCCGCTCGATTTCCGCGCAGGACTATTATGACCGGCTGGCGCTGGACCGGGCCATGTCCCAGCTTGAAACCGGGCTGCGGCGCATCTGCGGGCAGGTGCTGGCAGATGGCCTGAGCGGCCAGCGCGGGCTGGAAAGCTATGTGGAGGCACACCGCGATGAAGTGGAGCGGATGCATGGCACCATCCGCAATATCGTCGCCTCCGGCCTTTCCCTGTCCAAGGTGACGCTGGCGGCCAGCCTGCTGGGAGATCTGGTGCACCAGTAGAACTCCGCCACAGCAGCGCGCCGAGACACAGCAGGCCGGGGCATGGCATGCCCCGGCCATTTTGCTGCCTGCCCTCTGATGGACAGGCTCTCTTCCTCAACAGATACGGGAACCGGAACGCGGTTCAGGCGTTGTTTCAATATCCTGCACTTCAGTGCGGCACATGAAGAGGGGTATGATGGAAGACGCTCAGATTGGCTGGATCGCGGCCATCATCATCGGCGGCCTCGCAGGCTGGATCGCATCCGGCTTCATGAAGAGCAATACCGGCATCTTCGCAAACATCATTCTGGGCATTATTGGCGCAGCCATCGCCAATTTCCTGTTCGGCATGCTGGGTGTGAGTTTTGCGGGCTGGGTCGGCTACCTGATCGCGGGCATTGTCGGCGCATGTATCCTGATTGGCGGTGCAAGAGCCGTCAGAGGATAGCGCCCGGGCGGCCAAGGCGGGGCAGCACAGCATCCCGAATGCCGCCGGACGGTATGGAAATCAGGTGAACAATCAGGCGCGGCCCGGACAAACCGGCCGCGCCTGCGCCTTTTTTCAGCTTTTTCAGCCCGCCAGCTCCCGGCTGCGCCGGGCCGCGGCCTCTATCGCCTCTTCCAGCAATGGGCCAAAGCCCTTTTCTTCATCCATCAGCACCGCAAGGGCCGCAGCCGTGGTGCCGCCGGGAGATGTCACATTCTGGCGCAAGGTTGCGGCATCCAGATCCGATTGGGCCAGCAATGCGCCGGAACCGGAAACGGTTGCACGGGCAATGCGCGCGGCAAGATCTGCCGGAAGCCCCGCCTTCACGCCGGCCTGCGCCATGGCCTCGGCCAGCAGGAAGACATAGGCCGGGCCGGAGCCGGAAACGGCTGTCACGGCATCAATCAGGGCCTCATCATCCACCCATTCGGCACTGCCAACGGCACCCAGCAGGGCCGTGGCCAGTTCCCGCACCGGCGCCGTGGCGGCCTGATTGCCCACCGCAACGCTGACCCCCTGCCCGATAGCCGCCGGCGTATTGGGCATCACGCGCACAATGGCGGTGCCCGGAGCGAAGTGGGATTCCAGAAAGGCCAGCGGCCGGCCGGCCATGATGGAAACCACAAGCGTGCCCGGCCCCACATTCTGGCGAATGGCCGGCAAGGCCTCGGCCGCGACCTGCGGCTTGACCGCCAGCACGATGACGGATGGGGTCTCAAGAGCGGAAAAATCCGGGTTCACCCGCACACCACGCTGCCTCAGGGCTTCTGCGCCCTCGGCAGAAAGATGGGGGTCCAGCACAACAGCCTTCTGCGCAGGCAGGCCCAGATCCAGCCAGCCAGCCAGCATGGCTCCGCCCATCTTGCCTGCACCCATCAGCACCACAGGCCCGGAAAGCTCGTTCAGCGCCATCTTCATCCCTCATGCTTGCCATGCCGGGCACCTGCCGCCCACCGCATGCTCGTAGCGCATTATGTATGGGAAAGTCAGGAATCAGGCGCGGAAAAGGGGAAAACAACGCAAAAATCGCCCGGCGCAAAACTGGACCGGGCGGGGCGGAGAACATCCCGTCGAAAAGACGAACCCTGCGCCGGAGCACGTCGGCCCCGCATGCGCATCCTGTTCCATCATCCGCGCCGAGGGCGGATCAAGTCCGCCTCAGGCTTCGCCGATTGTATCGAACGATGCCGCATCCATGGCTTCGCGCGCGCTCTTTCCGGCCCACACCACGAACTGGAAGGCGGGATAATAGCGCTCCACCGCATCCATGGCGGCATCGAGAATCGCATCGCACTGCCGGTCGGAAGCGGTGGCGCCGCCCGCCAGCACAAGGGCATGGCGGAACATGATGACACCTTCCTGCGACCACATGTCGAAATGCCCCAGCCACATCTGCTCATTGATGAGCGCCAGCAGGCTCAGCACTTCGGTGCGGCGGTTGTCCGGCACCTTGAAATCGAAGGCGCAGGCCAGATGCAGGGCTTCCAGCTCGTCCATCCACTGGAACGAGACATGGCAATCGGTCCAGCGGCACGCCAGAGAGAGGGTGATCTCATCTTCGCCGGACCGCTCGAACGACCAGTCCCGCACGGCGGCGAGCTGTTCGAGAAGATCCACGGGGTTCGCCGGTGCTTCGGCTTCGATGTCGATGAGAGACATGGCCTCGACCTCACGGTTTGAGGAACGCGACAGAGAAGGTCGCACTTGGCCCGAAAACGGGAAATGGAGCACGGGCGAAACGCCCCGTACATAACGACCCGCTCAGGCGAGGCTTCACCCCGTCGCGCCCGTGACACGACGAACCGGTTCCGAATCGCCACATACACAGTATAGCGGGGAAATGGGAAAGCACAGGTGACGTTTCCGTCACTCCTGCGCCAGCATGCACAGCACTGCGCGCGGCAGAGCCATACGGCGGCGCCTTTTCCCTTCCGCCGGAACCAGCCGTCAGGACCGGGAGGCGCCGTCATCCTGAGCCGGGGCGGCGGGGGCAGCGCCCAGCCTTGCCTCAAGCTCGGCCAGACGGGCGGCCAGACGCTCGTTTTCCTCACGCGCGGCTGCGGCCATATCCTTCACGGCGTCAAACTCTTCACGTTTCACAAGGTCCATATCCCGCAGGAAACGCTCCACCTGGGTGCGCATGACGGTTTCAGCCTCACGGCGAACCCCCTGGGCGACACCCGCGGCATCGTTCATGAGACGAGCCATCTCGTCAAAAATGCGGCCCGTGGTCTGGGTCATGGCAATCTCCACCCGGCGACATGCGCCATATGCTGCGGGAAAATGGCCTTACACTGCGACAGATGCAAGGGAGATGCGGCACTGTGGCCCTCTTCTCCCCTGTTCCACGGCCTGTCTTCCCGCAAAAAAATCAGAACAGCTTGCCAAGTCCCGGCGGCAGGGAGAGCCCACCGGTGACCGCCTGCATCTTTTCCTGCATCACCCGCTCGGACTTGGCACGGGCATCGGCAAGGGCGGCGACGAGAAGATCCTCGAGAATCTCCACCTCTTCCGGCTTCACGAGGGAGGGGTCGATACGCACGGACCTGCACTCGCCCTTCGCGGTCAGGCGCACCTGCACCAGCCCCGCACCGGAAGATCCCTCCACCTCGGTATTCTCCAGTTCCGCCTGCATCTGCTGCATGCGCTCCTGAAGCTCCTTCGCCTGCTTCATCATGCCCATCAGATCGCGCATGGTCTCAATGCTCCTTCGTGGCGGGGTGTATCGGGTCAGAAATCGGGATCATCGTCCGCATTGCCGTCCATATAGGCATCATCCTCGGCCGGTGCGAGGGCTTCATGCGCCATATCTTCATTCACGCGCACATCCACCACCTGAGCCCCGGGAAAACGCGCCAGCACGGCGGCCACCAGCGGGTGCGCCTTGATGCCCTCTTCCCGCTCGGCCTGAAGGGCGGCCTTCTTCTCGGCAATGGTCTGCCCGCCCTCCTTCGAGGACAGCGAGACCAGCCAGCGCTGTCCGGTCCATTCGGTGAGCTTGCGCGAGAGATCCTGAAGCGACTGGGCGCTGGAGCCCTGCACCAGGGAAACCTCGATCCGTCCCTGCTCGAAGCTGACCGGGCGCATGGCGAATTCCAGCGCATGCTTCAGGGACAGATCCCGTTTGGCGGAAGCCAGGGCCACCACATCGGCAAGGCAGGTGAGCCGGGGGGCATCAGCCGGCAGCCCGGCGGGCGCCGGATGGGACATGACAGGCGCGCTCTGGGCAGGCCGGGCGCTGGACGGCTGGGCTGAAACCGCATGCACCGCCCCGCCCGAGCCGGAAGCCAGCGCCAGCCGCGCGCCACCCCCGCCGGCCGGGCCGGAGGATGGTGCGGGCGCTGATCCGCCAGCGGGCATATCCCGCATCTGCCGCAGGGCCTCATCCGGGGTCGGCAGGTCCGCCGCATAGGCAAGGCGCACCAGCACCATTTCCGCCGCCTGGGCGGGCTTGGGCGCCTGCTGCACCTCACTGATGCCCTTCACCAGCATCTGCCATGCGCGGGAGAGCACCCGCATGGAAAGCCCCTGCGCCATGGCCAGCCCACGCGTGCGCTCCACCTCGACAAGGGCTGCATCCTGCGCCGTTTCGGGCACGATCTTGAGGCGGGTGGCCAGATGGGTGAAATCGGCAAGGTCTGTCAGGATGACGGCCGGATCGGCGCCCGCGTCATACTGGTCGCGAAACTCCGCCAAGGCGCGGGGCATGTCGCCCCTCATCAGCGCCTCGAACAGGTCGATCACACGGCCCTTGTCAGCAAGGCCCAGCAGGCGGCGCACCTCTTCCGCGCTGACCGTGCCGCCGCCATGGGCGATGGCCTGATCCAGCAGGGAGAGGGAATCACGCACGGAGCCCTCGGCCGCGCGGGCGATGACGGAGAGCGCCTCATCCTCCACGCTGACATGTTCCTGCCGGCAGATATTGGCCAGATGCGTGGCCAGCTCCCCCGCCTCCACGCGCCGCAGATCGAACCGCTGGCAACGGGAGAGCACGGTGACCGGCACCTTGCGGATCTCGGTCGTGGCGAAAATGAATTTCACATGCTCCGGCGGCTCTTCCAGAGTCTTCAGCAGCCCGTTGAAGGCCGCCGTGGAGAGCATGTGCACCTCGTCGATGATATAGACCTTGTAGCGCGCCAGCACCGGGCGATAGCGCGCACTCTCGATGATCTCGCGAATATCGTTGATGGAGGTGTTGGACGCGGCGTCCATCTCCATCACGTCCACATGGCGGGATTCGATGATGTCGCGGCAATGCTTGCCGGGCACGGAAAGATCGAGGCTCGGCCCGCCGGGGGAACCGTCCATCGGCTCATAGTTCAGCGCGCGGGCGAGAATGCGGGCGGTGGTCGTCTTGCCCACGCCGCGAACGCCGGTGAGGATATAGGCCTGTGCAATACGCCCCGTGGCAAAGGCGTTGGACAGGGTGCGCACCATCGCCTCCTGCCCGATGAGATCATCGAAATTCTGCGGGCGATATTTGCGCGCCAGAACGCGATAGGCCCCGGGCGTTCCGCCCTGCCCCGCCGGTGCGGCAGGGGGCGTCGCATCCGCCAGCGGAGCGGGCGGCGGGGATTGCTGTGCCGGGGCCGCGGGCGGCAGGCCCAGATCCAGCCCCGCCTCACCCGGTTCCAGCCCGTCCTGTTCCGGGGCGGGGCTGGCCTGATCTGTCTCGCGCGTGTTGTCACTCATGCGCTTTACATAGCATCCATGTCGCCCACGTCGAGGTGCCGCGCCTCATTTCCCCTTCAGCACGTCGGCATCGCCCACGCGCACGCACACATACTGGCGCAAGCCCTGCTCGAACTCCTGACGGGGACGCGCCTCCAGCTTGGCGGGCACATTGCGGGCGATGGCGGCCTTGCAGGCTGCCTCATCCTTGTAGGTGGCATCCCGCATCACATGCACTTCGGGGCCGGCAAGGGCGCTGACCAGAATGATGACGACAACCCACATGGCGGTTCTCTCCAGGCGGCCGAACAGCCGCAGACACGGCGCGCAGGCGGCTGCATCACCGTGGAGAACTCATGCCAAAGCTGCAAGGGAAGAGCAAGGTGGGAGGCTGGACAGAGACCCGAGATCGGTCTCGTTGGGGCTGCTTCCTTCCGGACCTGACCCGGTTGGCGAGTGACTCGTCCACCGCCAACCTCCCACGCGCTATATGGCAGCGCCATGCCGCCTTTGCAAGAGGCCCGCCCGCACCTTCCGCGCCATCCACATGCGCGCCGTCCGCCATGCCGGCGCCGTGACAGCGCCGCAAGCCTGGGTTATGGGCATGCCTTCCACACGAGAAGGAACCGCCATGGCCGCCCCTGCGAAAGGTGATATGGAAACGATCGCCCGTCTCATCGCCAGCGAGATCAATGCCCGCCCGGCACAGGTGAATGCCGCCGTGGGGCTGCTGGATGAAGGCGCCACTGTTCCCTTCATCGCCCGCTACCGCAAGGAAGTGACCGGCGGGCTGGACGACACCCAGTTGCGCACGCTGGAAGAGCGCCTGTCCTATCTGCGGGAGCTGGAAGCGCGCCGCGCCGCCGTGCTCTCCTCCATCGAGGGACAGGGCAAGCTCACCGATGAGCTGCGGGGCAGGATTTCCACCGTCACCACCAAGGCGGAGCTGGAAGACCTTTACCTGCCCTACAAGCCCAAGCGCCGCACCAAGGCGCAGATTGCGCGTGAGCGTGGCCTTGCCCCGCTGGCCGAAACCATATTGGCAGACCGCTCCGTGGTGCCCGCAGAGCTTGCCGCGCAATATCTCAATGACGAAGTGGCGGACACAAAGACCGCGCTGGATGGCGCGCGCGATATTCTGGCCGAAACCTTCTCCGAAAATGCCGATCTGCTCGCCCGCCTGCGCACCTATATGAAGGGCAATGCGGTGCTCCATGCCCGCGTGGTGGAGGGCAAGGAGGAAGCCGGCGAGAAGTTCCGGGACTATTTCGACCATGCCGAACCCTGGGCCAAGGCCCCGAGCCACCGCGTGCTGGCCATGCTGCGCGGCCGGAACGAGGACATTCTCACCCTTGATCTGGAACTGGACACGGATGCCACCACTCCGCTGAAGCCTGCCGAGCGCATGGTGGCGGAGGCTTATGAGGTCGCCCTCACCCACCCCCGCCCGGCCGATGCCTTCCTTCTTGATGTGGCGCGCTGGGCATGGCGGGTGAAGCTCTCGCTGCATCTTTCCGTGGAGCTGATGGGCGAGGTGCGCGAGCGGGCCGAGGAAGAGGCCATCCATGTCTTCGCCCGCAACCTGAAGGACCTGCTGCTGGCCGCTCCCGCCGGCGCACGCGCCACCATGGGGCTGGACCCGGGCATCCGCACCGGCGTGAAGGTGGCGATTGTGGATGGCACCGGCAAGCTGCTGGAAACCGCCACCGTCTATCCCTTCCAGCCGCGCAATGATGTGGCGGGCACCAATGCCGTTCTGGCAAGCCTCATCCGCAAGCACAATGTGGAGCTGATCGCCATCGGCAATGGCACCGCCAGCCGCGAGACCGACAGGCTGACCGCCGAACTGCTCGCCGTGCTGCCGCCGCTGCCCTCCGGCAGGAAGCCGATCAAGGTGGTGGTGAGCGAGGCCGGTGCATCCGTCTATTCCGCCTCGGCCGTGGCGGCAGCGGAGATGCCGGATATCGACGTCTCCCTGCGCGGGGCCGTCTCCATCGCCCGCCGCCTGCAGGACCCGCTGGCCGAACTGGTGAAGATCGAGCCGAAATCCATCGGCGTCGGCCAGTATCAGCATGATGTGGATCAGTCCCGCCTCGCCAAGGCGCTGGATGCGGTGGTGGAAGATGCGGTGAATGCGGTGGGCGTGGACCTGAACACCGCTTCCGCTTCCCTGCTCGCACGGGTTTCCGGGCTTGGGGCATCGCTTGCGGAAGCGATTGTGGCGCATCGCAACACCGTGGGGGCGTTCAAGACCCGCAAGGAGCTTCTGAAGGTCGCCCGCCTTGGCCCGCGCACCTTCGAGCTGGCCGCCGGCTTCCTGCGCATTCCCGATGGCAAGGAGCCGCTGGATGCCTCCGCCGTGCACCCGGAAGCCTATGACCTTGCCAAGAAGATCGTTTCCGCCTGCGGGCGCGATGTGCGCTCTCTCATGGGTGACACCGTGGCGCTGAAGGCGCTGGACCCGCGCGCCTTTGTGGACGAACGCTTCGGCCTGCCCACCGTGCGCGACATTCTCTCCGAGCTGGAAAAGCCCGGCCGCGACCCGCGCCCGGAATTCAAGACCGCCAGCTTCGCCGAGGGCGTGAACGAGATTTCCGATCTCAAGCCCGGCATGGTGCTGGAGGGCACGGTGACGAACGTGGCCGCCTTCGGCGCCTTCGTGGATATTGGCGTGCATCAGGACGGGCTGGTGCACGTCTCCGCATTGGCGGACCGCTTCGTGAAGGACCCGCACGAGGTGGTGAAGGCTGGAGACGTTGTGAAGGTGCGCGTGGTGGATGTGGATGCCAAGCGCAAGCGCATTGCCCTTTCCATGCGCAAGGATGATGGCGATGGCCGCAGCGCCGCCCGCTCTTCCGCCAGCCCCTCCGGGCAGGATGCGCGCCGCAGCCCGCCGCCCGGCAAGGGTGGAAACAGGGGCGGCCCGCAGGGCGGGCGCGGCAATGAGGGCGGCCAGGGTGCCTTCGGTGCCGCCCTTCTGGATGCCATGCGCCGCAAGGACAAATAGCGACAAACCGTGCCATGCCCGGCCACCTGCCGGGCATGGCCTGCCCCTTCAGGCTGCCTCCCCGCACCGGCCATGCGCGCCGGCGCCAGATTCTCTCGCGACGGGTGCTTGACCGGAAATATACGGCTGATTATTTTCCAGCCAGAGGACGGCCTCCCCCTGTCGGGGTTTCAATTGCCCGGGACGACCCGGCAGCTTGCAACAGGAGGCTGCCATGGCGTGGCTTGTTCTTGTTATTGCCGGTATCTTTGAAGTTATCTGGGCCTTCACGATGAAGCAGTCGGAGGGTTTCACCCGGCTGTGGCCCACCCTCATCACTCTTGCCGCCATGCTGGTGAGCTTTGGCCTGCTCTCATGGTCCATGCGCACCCTGCCGCTGGGCACCGCCTATACGGTGTGGACCGGCATTGGCGCGGTGGGGGCATTCATTGTCGGCATCGCCTTTCTGGGGGAGACCATGAGTCTCTCCCGCATTATTGCCGCCGCCCTCATCGTGAGCGGGCTGGTGATGATGAAGCTTTCCAGCACCAGTTGATCATCTGCCGGCATGGGCCACCTCCCATGCCGGCATTTCGGGACCGGAAACATGACAGACAGCACGGACCAGCAGGTCGCCACCCGGTGGGACCTGAATGCGGACCAGTGGACCCATGATGTCCGCGCCGGCTATGATGTGTATCGTGATACCTTCACCTTCCCGGCCTTTCTGGCGTTCCTGCCGGAGATCCGGGGCCTTGAGCTGATCGATTTCGGCTGCGGGGAAGGCACGAACACGCGCGCCCTTGCCCGTCTGGGCGCGCGGATGAGCGGCCTTGATGTTTCCGAAAGAATGATCGCCCATGCCCGCCGCATGGAAGAGGAGGAGCCCCTCGGCATCACATATTTCGCGCAATCCTACAGCGATCGCAGCGCGCTGCCGGATGCCTGCCTTGATGGGGTCGTCTCCACCATGGCGCTGATGGATGGGCCGGACTTCAATGGCGCGATGCGGGAGGCCTTTCGCCTTGTGCGGCCGGGCGGCTTTGTGTGTTTCAGCGTGCTGCATCCCTGCTTCATCACCCCCTCCATAAGCTGGCGGAAGGATGAGGCCGGGCAGACCACCGGGCTGTGCGTCTCGCGCTATTTCGATCCCGCCCATTTTACCGAGCACTGGCGGTTCGGGGACCGGCCGCGGGAACCGGGCATCACGCCATTTGCCGTGCCCCGCTTTCCACGCACCATGAGCGATTATCTCAATGGCATCATCGCTGCGGGATTTCGGATCACCGCCCTGGAGGAGCCGCGCCCTTCAGAGGAAGCCTGCGCGCAGACCCCGCGCTTTCGGCGCTGGCGCGACCTTGCCGCCTTCCTGTTGCTGGTCAGGGCTGAACGCCCCAAAACCTGAGGGCAAGATATGCTGAGGGCGATACAAACAGAAAAGGCGGAGCCAGCCCCGGCCCCGCCATGAACCAACGGATGCAGGCGACCCCGCAAGGCCGCCTCCGGCGCATGACCTCAGCGGGTCGGCACCGGCTTTTCACCGCGATAATCATAGAAACCGCGCTTCGTCTTGCGACCCAGCCAGCCGGCCTCGACATATTTCACCAGAAGCGGGCATGGGCGATACTTGGAATCCGCCAGCCCTTCATGCAGCACCTGCATGATGGCAAGGCAGGTATCAAGGCCGATAAAGTCCGCAAGCTGGAGCGGCCCCATCGGATGATTGGCGCCCAGACGCATGGCCTTGTCGATGGATTCAACCGAGCCAACGCCTTCATACAGCGTATAGATCGCCTCATTCACCATCGGCAGCAGGATGCGGTTGACGATGAAGGCCGGGAAATCTTCCGCCACCGCATAGGTCTTGCCCAGACGGGAGACGAAGGTCTTTGCAGCCTCGAATGTATCATCATCGGTTGCAATGCCGCGCACCAGCTCCACCAGTTCCATGATCGGAACGGGGTTCATGAAATGCACGCCGATGAAGCGTTCCGGCCGGTCGGTGCCGGCGGCGAGGCGGGTGATGGAAATGGAGGAGGTGTTGGATGCCAGCAGGGTCTCGGGCCGCAGGACCGGGCAAAGGCTGGTGAAAATCTTGCGCTTCAGCTCTTCGCGCTCGGTGGCGGACTCGATCACCAGATCGCAGCTTTCCAGAGCCTCAAGCGTATCTGCCGGGGCAATACGGTCGATTGCGACCTGACGGGCCTCATCGGTGACGAGACCCTTGGCGACCTGGCGCGACATATTGCCATTGATCGTGGCGATGCCGGCGCGGATGCGATCGGGATCGATATCGTTAAGGGCTACATCATAACCGGCAAGTGCGCACACATGGGCAATGCCATTGCCCATCTGCCCCGCGCCGATGACTCCGACCTTCTTGATCTCGAGCGGCATGTTTCTCTCATTTTCCCTGGGGCCGGAAGCGGCGCCCGGATGCGGACAAGGCCGGGAAGAGGCAGCACGCCTGCTCCCCGGCCGGGAGCGTTATCAGCCCTTGAGCTTGGCGATTTCCGCCTTCAGCTCCGGTACGACAGTATTGATGTCACCGACCAGACCATAATCGGCAACCTGGAAGATCGGCGCTTCCTCGTCCTTGTTCACGGCCACGATGACCTTCGAGTCCTTCATGCCGGCCAGATGCTGGATGGCGCCGGAAATACCGAGCGCGATATACAGCTCCGGCGCCACGACCTTGCCTGTCTGGCCAACCTGCCAGTCATTGGGGGCGTAGCCGGCATCCACCGCCGCGCGCGAGGCGCCCACGGCAGCGCCGAGTTCATCGGCCAGCGGCTCGATCAGCTCGGCGAACTTCTCGCGCGAACCAACCGCGCGACCACCGGAAACGATGATCCGCGCCGCGGTCAGCTCCGGACGGTCGGAAGCCGCGATATCCTCCCCCACAAAGCTGGACAGGGCCGGATCGCCCGCCCCGTCCACGGTCTCGACCGCGGCCGAACCACCCTCGCCCGCAGCCGCGAACGAGGCGGTGCGCACGGTGATGATCTTCTTCGCATCCGTGGACTTCACGGTCTGCACCGCATTGCCCGCATAGATGGGACGCTCGAACGTATCCGGGCCTTCCACCTTGATGATATCGGAAATCTGCATCACGTCGAGCAAAGCTGCGACCCGCGGCAGCACATTCTTGCTCACCGAGGTCGAGGGCGCGATGATGGCATCATAACCGGGCGCGAGCTTCACCAGCAGATCCGCCAGCGGCTCGGCGAGCTGGTGCGCATAGAGGGCGTTATCGGCCAGCAGCACCTTCTCGACACCGGCAAGCCGGGCGGCGGCGTCTGCGACGGAGCGGGCATTTTCACCCGCCACCAGCACATGCACGGGCGCACCCAGGGCAACAGCTGCCGTCAGCGCCTTTGCAGTCACGCCATTGAGTGCAGAATTGTCGTGTTCAGCAAGCAGCAACGTGGCCATCAGAGCACTCCCGCCTCATCCTTGAGCTTCGACACCAGCTCGGCAACCGAGCCCACCTTCACGCCAGCCTTGCGGCCAGCCGGTTCGGCGGTCTTCAGCACCTGAAGACGCGGCGCGACATCAACCCCGTAATCCGCGGGAGCCTTCTCCGCGAGGGGCTTCTTCTTCGCCTTCATGATATTGGGCAGCGAAGCATAGCGCGGCTCATTGAGACGCAGATCGGTGGTGACGATGGCGGGCGTCTTCAGCTTCACGGTCTGAAGGCCGCCGTCGATCTCGCGGGTCACCTGCACGGCGCCGTCCTCGATCTCGACCTTGGAGGCGAAGGTGCCCTGCGCCCAGCCGAGCAGTGCGGCGAGCATCTGGCCTGTCTGGTTGCAGTCGTCGTCGATGGCCTGCTTGCCCAGAATGACAAGACCCGGCTCTTCCTCGCCAACGACGCCCTTGAGAATCTTGGCGACCGCGAGCGGCTCCACCACGTCATCCGTCTTCACGAGAATGGCGCGGTCGGCACCCATGGCCAGCGCGGTCCGCAGCGTTTCAGCGGCCTGGGCCGGGCCGATGGAGACGGCCACAACCTCGGTCGCCTTGCCGGCTTCCTTCAGGCGCAGCGCCTCTTCCACCGCGATCTCATCGAACGGGTTCATCGACATCTTGATATTGGCCAGTTCGACGCCGGTCCCATCCGATTTCACACGGACCTTGACGTTGTAGTCTACCACCCGTTTCACGGGCACCAAAATCTTCATAAGCGCCTGCTCCCCGTCTTGCGACCGCCCTCAGGCATCAGTGCCTGCCATCGAATCGCGAAAAACCCGTTCGTTCCCACCATTGCGGCTTATCTGGCAGCGGCACCGTAGAAGTGGCTCCAAACCGTGTCAACGCCACCTTTTGCAGTGCAACCCGCTGCAGTCGCCACTTGATGGTGGCCTTGTTCAGGACCATTGGACTTGATCAAAAATACCAACAGCATCCTGCCGTCATGTCACCTCTCAACCCTTGCGAGATGTTCATAACGTAATGGGAAGCTATATTCCTCGCGCAGAACCGTCAATTCCGCACGGGCATATCCCCACAATACGGAAGACTTGAAAAGAAGCCCGTTCATGGACCGGACAGGGTTGCTGAGGCAAAAATGTCGCACGCGCGCGGGAGCGGAAGGTTGCACCTGCGCGCGCCACAACCCTGCCATATTGCCCCGCCCTCAGCGGTTCGCGCCGGGAACCCAGAGAATATCGGCCCGGCCATGGTCGTTGGCGATGCGCGCAGCCACGAACAGCAGGTCTGAAAGACGATTCATATATTGCACGGCCGGCGCGCCCACCGCGCCCTCTTCCAGATGGGACAGTTCCACAATCTCACGCTCCGCCCGGCGACAGATGGTGCGGGCGAGGTGAAGATGGGCCGCCGCCGCAGAGCCGGCCGGCAGGATGAAGGAGGTGAGCGGGGCCAGATCGGCATTCAGCGCATCAATATCGCGCTCCAGCTGCTGCACCTGCGCAGCCACGATCCGCAGCGCGCTGCCGGGAGCCTCATCCGGCTTGGGGGGCGTGCACAGATCTGCCCCGAGATCGAAAAGATCATTCTGCACCCGCATCAGAATAACATCGAGCGCGGAACGGTTTTCCAGATGGAGACGGGCAACGCCAAGCGCCGCATTTGTTTCATCCACCGTGCCATAGGCCGCGACGCGCAGATCATATTTCTTCACCCGCGCACCGGTTCCAAGCCCCGTGGTGCCATTATCGCCCGTGCGGGTATAGATCTTGTTGAGCTTCACCATGGGAGCCTCATTGAATCACTGCGCCGATGCTGGCGGCCTGTCGGCTTATCGCACTCTTTGGCGGGCCACTCCAGATGACATGCTGCACATCCCCCTCTCCACTTGCGTCCGGCGCGGGTGAGTGCCATCTTGTTCTCCTGAATACAGGCGGCCTGGTGAGTCCGTCGGCGCCCCGCTTTCCGGCCGGGCGGAAAAGAGGAGATAGGGCCATGCCTGCTCTCGTCCGTTTTCTGGTGACCCATGCCCTGATCGGCATCGCCCTTGCCGCGGCTTTTGTCGGCGTGCTGGTGGCGCTGGATGTGGCGCGCCTTGGCACGCTTGTCAGCACCTCACCTGATGGCATTCTGGCGGTGGCACTGCTGACAGCGGGCCTTGCCGTGACCTTTGGCAGCGTGCAGATGGGCTTTGCCGTGATGCTGATGAACGGTCGCGACGACACGACCGGCGGCTCTCGCGTGCGCATTCGCCGCCTGATACTGCTGCCCGTGAAGGCTTCCGCCGGGCGGCGCTGAGCTTTTCCCCGCAAAGTGCACCAGCCGGCCCATCGGGCCGGCTTTTTTATTGGGCGCGCGCCCGCCGGAAAGACACGGTACACACCGGGACGGCACACACCGGGAATGCAAAAGGGGCCAGCCCGCAGGCTGGCCCCTTGCCTTCTTTCCAACCTGCTCGATCAGGCGATCTTGCGCATCTCTTCCTTGTGCATCGAACCGGTTTCACGCGCGCGGGTGTGCCAGGAGAAAGCTTCTTCCAGCACATGCGGCGTGTGTCCGCCGCGCGCAAGCGCGCGGTCGAAATAGTCCTGCATCTCGTCACGGAAGGTGGGGTGCACGCAATTGGCGATGATGACTTTCGCCCGCTCGCGGGGAGCAAGGGTGCGCAGGTCCGCAAGGCCCACCTCGGTCACCAGAATGTCCACATCATGCTCGGTATGGTCCACATGGCTCACCATGGGCACGACCGAGGAAATGGCCCCGCCCTTCGCCACGGACTTGGTGACGAAAACCGACAGATAGGCGTTGCGGGCAAAATCACCCGAGCCGCCAATGCCGTTCATCATGTGCGTGCCGCTGACATGGGTGGAGTTCACATTGCCATAGATATCGAACTCAAGCGCCGTATTGATGCCGATAAGACCGAGGCGGCGGATGATTTCCGGGTGGTTGGAAATCTCCTGCGGGCGCAGCACCAGACGCGACTTGTAGGTGTTGATGTTCGGCACCACCTGCTCATACTTCGCCTTGGACAAGGTGATGGAGGAGCCGGAGGCGAAATTCATCTTTCCGGCATCGAACAGGTCGAAGGTGGAATCCTGCAACACCTCCGAATACATGGTCAGGTCATGGAATGGGCTTTCGATGAAGCCGTGCATCACCGCATTGGCAATGGTGCCGATACCGGCCTGAAGCGGCTGGAGCCGTTCTGTCAGCCGGCCATGCTTCACCTCATGCTTGAGAAACTCCATGAGATTGGAGGCAATGGCCGCCGTTTCCGCATCGGGCGGCAGCACATTGGAGGCGGAATCCAGCTTCTCCGTCACCACGATGGCGGCGATCTTCTCGGCCGGAACCGGAATGAAGGGCAGACCCACGCGGCTTTCCGGCGTCACCACCGGAATGGGCTCGCGGAAGGGGCGACGGGTGGGAATATAGATATCGTGCAGCCCCTCCAGCGCCATGGGCTGGTTGAGGTTGATCTCGACAATCACCTTCTCGGCCAGAATGGCGAAGGTGGCCGAATTGCCAACGGAGGTGGTGGGCACGATGCCGCCTGACGCGGTGATGCCCACGGCCTCGATCACCGCCACATCCACCGGGCCGAGCTGATGGGTGCGCAGATGCTCCACCGTCTCGGACAGGTGCTGGTCAACGAACATCACCTCGCCGGTGTTGATGGCCTTGCGCAGGGCCGGATCGGCCTGGAAGGGAATGCGGCGGGAGAGCAGATGGGCCTCGGCCATCTGCTTGTCCAGATCATTGCCCAGCGATGCGCCGGTGATGAGGGTGATCTTGAGCGGTTCATTCTTCGCGCGGGCGGCCAGCGCCATCGGCACGGCCTTCGCCTCGCCGGCACGGGTGAAGCCACTCATGCCCACAATCATGCCATCCCTGATATGGCTGGCGGCCTCCTCGGCGGAGACAATCTTGTCCCGCAGGGAAGCGAGACGGATACGGTCCTGTGGCATGGTTGCTCCCGGTATGTCCTCAAACAACATGCGCTTGCCCCATAGAGAGAGCAACCGGACCCCGGAATTCGACTTAAGACAATGTACGTATATTTCCGTTCCGGCCATAGTGGCGGGCCGGATGGCGCAATGGGACCGGCCGGATCAGATAAGCCTCTGTGAAGACGGGCTGTTTAGGATGCCCCATCACCACGGAACCGCTGCTGCAACAGCCACAGCCCCGCGCTGGGCGCAGGGGGGTCTTGCGCTGCACTCGCAGCATGGAGCCCCTGTCGGGGAGAGGTCAGCGCCTCCGCCGCGCATTATGCTGCCCTGCGGCAAGAATCTGCTGCGGCACACAATGACAAGCAATTGTCATGACAGCCCATCCTGCCCGCAAAACAGCACGTGACATGTAGCCCCGGGCAGACAGCAAAAGGCCCGCCGGAGCGGGCCTTCTGGTCTTGCAGGATCAGTCCTCGCCCGGCTCGGCGCGCGGCAGAGGAATGGTTGAGGGCTGGGGTGTCGGGGTGATGTAATATTCCCGACGGGGCTTGATGGAGCCAGTTTCAAACGGCCCGTAGCCGCGCTGCCCCTGCGGCGCATAGGACATGGGACCGCTAACCGGATACCCCTCCGGCCCCATCATCCAGCCGGGCGGCAGACCATCCGCGGGCGGGCTCTGCATGGGCGGGGCGGGCGGCTGCGCATAGGGCTCATCATAAACCGGCGGGGCGTATGGCGGCATTACGGGCGGAGGATCAGCCTTCACCGGCACCGGGGCCGGCATTGCGGGAGGCGGAGGCGCCATGGGCGCCGCAACGCGCTGGGGCTTCGGATTGCAATAGCTGCGCCCCTTGGCATGCCGCTTCAGGTCGAAATGGATATGATCATAGTGATAGATGTTCGAGCCGGGCGAAAGCACGGTTGTGAACATGTCACAGGCCCCGGCATGCACCTGCCGCAGGAAGCCCTGCTCTTCCGGCTTGCCTTTCCAGCCGTTCTTCACCGTGATCCAGCGTCCGTCCGCCGTGCGGAATGCGCCGATATCCAGGGCATTGCCAAAGGCATGCTCGGAAATATTGGCGCCCTTCTGCCCGTTCATGGTGCGACAGGAATAGGATGACATCTGCTTGACGGCGGTGATGGGCTGGCCGAGCCATGCCTCCGCCGCCGGCTGCACCACTTCCGCCATCCAGCGATCCGTCTCGCGAATGGCCGGGCAGGCCATGCGGGCAGCAGGCTCCACCGCCACATTGCCGCCCATCAGCGCATGAACCCGGAAGGGACGCACCATGCCGCATGCCCCCTTGCCATCAATACGTGGCAGAGGCTCCATGAAGGCAGAGGGAACGACGCCCTTTTCCGCAAGGCACTGCTCCTCGGCCTCGGTGCGCCAGGCCGCGCGGCCATTGTCGCCGAACCGACAGCCGGACAAGAGGCCCACAGCAAGAATGGGCGCGATGATATACCAGGATATGCCACGCATCATGCCCCCACTGTGCGGGCGCTCCCGTTGCGAAGCCGTTAAAGCATGGTGGCGAAATCTGGGCGTACGGACATTCCGGGCGCAAGGCCGCGAACAAGGCCTGCGCGCAGGGGGCACCCGCCTCGCGGGCGGGCGCACGATGTTCAGTGGTGATCATGATCGGAAGAAGATATCCGGTGGGCCGGTGGTGCCCCTATAGGCTCGCCGGGCGGCAAGCCCCCCTCCCCTGAAAGGTTCGGGCCACACCTCTTACTCCGGCTTGGAAGGCGCCCCTGCCCCTGAGGATATGGCGGCCTGCGGGGTCTTCTCAGGGCGCTTGAAAGCCCCTTCCAGTTGCTCGGCCAGACGCAGAAGATCCTCGGGAACCTCCTCCTGGCTGTATCCATCGAAAAGCTGACGCAGTTCACGCCCCAGCAGGTCCTGACGGGCGGAAATATCGCGTCGGTGCGGAGGTTTCATGGCGGCAGGGGAAGGGTTGGGTCTGTTCATGTTCAGCGTTGCTCACGCCGGGGGGCGCCGGCCAAATGCTCTGGAAAGGGAGATGGGGGCCGATGTCGCACCCTCCAGCCCATGATGCAAGACCCGGAAGGACGACACGTCGCCTCAAGCGCATCATGCCTGCCGGATGGAAAAGGTGAGCTGGTCATATGGGCCCGTCGGGCTGCTCGGCCGCCGGGCATGCGGGCGTTGAGGCCGCCGTGTCACAGCCTCCGGCAGGTACGCCCGCGGGGGTTCCGGCGGGAACCGCGAAGGTGCGATCCAGCGTGGACAGAAATTCCGGGCCATATTCCCAGGGCGAGGTTTCGATGTGATCCAGCCCGCAGGGCGAGGATGCCAGAGGGCGCGCCCATGGAGAAGGCTGTACCGTTTGCAGACGGGTGCCGGAATTTGCCTTGTCCTGCATTGCATTCTCCACAGCTTGCGGATGGACCGCCAGCCCCATCCGGGGAGCCTCGTCCAGGGCCGCTCCGGCCTGATGATCTTCTCTTCTGGTGGTGCAACGCACGGACCCTGCAAAGGGTTCCCGCATTCCTGCGGGGCGGGCGGCAGGGCCGGCCATAAAAAATGGCGGGGCAGCATGGCTGCCCCGCCTGGAAGTCAACTTGGAGTCAGGCGATTTGGTCTGAGTCGGGTAACCATAACGTTACCCTAAACAATTTTTCGCCAGAACCCGTATCAGGGGCAGGCGACGCGATAGGCGTTGCCGTAGCGGTCACGCGCCCAGCAGTTCTTCGGAGTGGTCTCGGCGCCGATGATGGCACCGGTGCCGGCGCCGATCAGGCCGCCAACGAGAGCGCCCGTGCCGCTGCCCGCTGCCAGACCGCCAATGGCCGCACCGGTACCGGCGCCGATGAGACCGCCGCCAACCGCGCGGTCCCTGCGAGAATTCTCACTGCACCCGGCCAGGGCGAGCGCGAGCGCTCCCACGATGATAGCCGCTTTCATCCATCTTCTCCCTTGCCCGAAACCCCATGGCCGGGGCGATCCAACAGAAGACACGAATCTCCCCGGTGCGAGACCCGGCGGAAACCCGCGACATGACACGATAACCAGATGCAGGGCGCATCTGGTGACACGCCTCTATAACATGGGATTAACCATTTCGCCCACAGCCTACAGGCGCATCTCCCACAGGGCATATGCACTGTGTCCCCAAGGCCGTGGATGTATCGGAAAAGGCGGCAGAATAGACTGGCGTCGGCGCGCAGGACGACTATTCTACCAGCTGGGCGTGACTCATGTCACAACCTCAAATAGTGTGGAATGGTCAGTCTGGCATGTCACGGCCAGCCTGGAAGGCCCATCATCACTGGTCCTCAATTTGGTTCCTTTCCAGCCCTTGCTCATGCAACAGCGCGAAAGGCAGCAGGGAGACTTCAGCATGACTTTCAAAAAGATCGCTACACGCCTGACCATGATTACCGGCGCTGCTATGCTCAGCACTGTTTCCGCCTTCGCCCAGCCGGTTGCGGCAGATGCCGAAGTGGCGGTGAGCCAGGTCAAGGCGTCCGTGATCGCGGTTGACGCCGAAACCCATCAGGTTGTCCTGAAGGGCCCGGAAGGCGCAATCTTCACCGTACATGCTGGCCCGGTCATCAAGAAGTTCGACGAGATCAAGGTGGGCGACAACATCGTCCTCACCCAGACCGATGCTGTCGTGGTTGACATTGCCAAGCCGGAAGAAGGCCAGGGCATCGGCATCGAGATCGCACAGGCCGTTGGCACGGCTCCCGAGAATGCGCCTCCCGCCGGCGAGGTCATCGACACCATCCGTCTCACCGGCGAGATCGTTCGCCTTGACGTTGCCGATGGCGAGCTGACCCTGCGTGGTCCTGAAGGCCGCGTCTACAATGTCCAGACCAAGAATGACGAGCAGAAGGCCAAGCTGAAGGAGCTCAAGATCGGCGAGCTGCTTCAGGTCACCTTCCAGCAGTCCATCGCGGTGGCTGTCACCCGCTGATACCCCGGACGCCGGGCCGGAACCCCGCCCCGGCGTCCCCATGTTCGTCCCACAGGAACAGACCTTCTGGAAGACTGTCGCCCCTTCGGCCTGACAGCTCCTCTTCGGCCAGAACCTGCGCACACAGCACGCTTGGTCCCGCACAATTCGGAAGGCGCATCAGGGCAGCGCCGGAAGATCCGGGAAGAAGCTGTCGAAGCGGGATCTGCATCCCGTCATTATCCATTCAATGCCCGCCCGTATCATGCCTGATGAACAGGCATGATTGTCATGAAACCCGTTCGAATGATGGAGAACGAGGATGGGCCTCCGCCAGAAACTGATCGTCAAGCCAGGCAGCCGTATCCGCCTGAAAGACATCGACGCCAGCTTCCATGGTGACTACAAGTCCGAAGACCACGCGAAGGAAGATCTCGCCGCCAATTCCAAGCGGCTGACCGAACTCCAGCGCGACATGTATGGCGAGAAGAAGCACTCCCTGCTGATCGTGCTCCAGGGCATCGATGCCGCCGGCAAGGATGGCACCTGCTGGCATGTGCTCTCCGCCATGAACCCGCAGGGCACCGCCGTCACCGGCTTCAAGCAGCCGACACCGGAAGAGTCCGCGCACGACTTCCTCTGGCGCGTGCATCCCCATGTGCCGGGGCTGGGTCAGGTCGCGGTCTTCAACCGCTCGCACTATGAAGACGTGCTGGTGGTGCGTGTTCATGATCTGGTGCCGAAGTCGGTCTGGTCCGGCCGCTATGAGCTGATCAACGATTTCGAGAAGATGCTCACCGCGCACAATGTGACCATCCTCAAGTTCTTCCTCTACATCTCCCCGGAAGAGCAGCTTGAGCGGTTCCGCCAGCGTCTGGATGACCCGACCCGCCAGTGGAAGATCAGCGATGCCGATTACAAGGAACGCTCCTTCTGGGACAAGTACAGCGATGCCTATGAGGACATGCTGGAAAAGTGCTCCACCAAGGATGCGCCCTGGTATGTCATCCCCTCCAACCACAAGTGGTTCCGCAACCTTGCGGTTTCCCATATCGTGCGCAAGTCCCTCGAGGACCTGAACATGAAGCTGCCCCAGCCGACCGTGGATCTGGACCAGATCCGCAAGGAATATCATTCCGCTGAGGCGAACAAGATCAAGTAAGCTCAAGATCAAGTAACATGCATCTTGGCGCGGGCTGTCAGGGCAGCCCGCGCCCTGTCGCATCCTGAAACAAGCAGGCAAGGCCCTCGGCCTTCGCCCACCGGCCTGCCCATGTGCAGGCCGCCAGCACTTCGGCCGGGTTCATGGACGCCACACTTACCATTTTTCTTCTGGTTTACATCGCCATGGGCTTCGGCAAGCTGCCGGGCTTCAAGGTAGACCGCACCGGTGCGGCCGTTGTCGGCGCATTGGCCATGATGGCCTTTGGCTCCATCTCCTCGAAGGCGGCATGGGATGCCATCGATTATCGCAGCGTTGGCATGCTGTTCGGGCTCATGGTGGTTTCGGCGGCCTTTGTCGTGTCCGGCTTCTATGCCTGGACAGCGCAGCGCGTGGCTACCCTTCCGCTCAATTCCCCGGCCCTTCTGGCGGTTCTCATCGTCGTCAGCGGCGTGCTGTCCTCATTGCTGACCAATGATGTGGTGGTGGTGGCGATGACCCCGCTGCTGGTATCGCTCACTTTGGCGCGCGGGCTCAATCCCGTTCCCTTTCTTCTGGCCTTCTGCTTTGCCGCCAATTCCGGCTCCTCCGGCGTGCTCATCGGCAGCCCGCAGAACATGATTGCCGCGCAGGCGCTGGACATGTCCTTTGTCGGCTTCCTGAAGGTGGCCGGCCTGCCGGCGCTGCTCTCCCTGTTCGTCGTGTGGGCCGTGGTCGCCTTCATGTATCGTGGCAAGTGGGAACTGCCGCAATCGGCCGGGGCCAATGCCCCAAGCCCGGCCTATGCCCCGGTGCTGGACATCAAGGAAACCATCAAGGCGGGGGTGGTGACCGCCATCGTCATCATTGCCTTCGTCATCAGCCCGTGGCCGCGGGAGTTGATCGCCCTCACCGCCGCCGGCGTCCTGCTCATAAACCGCCAGATTTCCTCCTCCGACATGCTCAAGCATGTGGATGGCAACCTGCTGCTGCTCATCATGGGCCTGTTCGTGGTGAATGCCGCCATGGCCGCCACGGGCCTGCCGCAGATCCTGCTGAACGATCTGCGCGAAACCGGGATCAATCTGAATGATCCGATCTCGCTGTTCATCGTCAGCGGAGCGCTCAGCAATATTGTCGGCAACAATCCGGCGGTGATGCTTCTGGTGCCCTATCTCACCCCCGGCGCGGAGGCGAACGCGCTGGGCGCGGCCATTGCGCTGGGCACGGGCTTTTCCAGCAACCTCATCGTGTTTGGCAGCCTTGCCGGCATCATCGTGGTGGAACAGGCCGCCGCCTGCGGCATCCGCATCTCCTTTGGCGAGTTTGCCAAAGCGGGCGTTCCGGTCACCATCGCCTGCATGCTGATGGCGGCGGTGTGGATCCTGATCGGCGCTTGAGGGCTGGCGCTTTTCCATATCAGAAGGCGGCGCTGTCACCGGCGCCGCCTTTTTTGTTCCGCGCAGCATTGTCACCGCCCGGGGCGATGCATCGAGCCCCTATTGCCTCGGCGATGGCGCGCCGGTACCGGCCTGCGCATCAGGCTTTTCCAGTTCGGGCACGACAAACACCATGGGCAGGCGGAACTGCTGGGCCTGCTGCTTCATGTCCGCGGTGAAGGCCGGCAGCGGGGCAATGCTCAGAACCGTTCTCTGCGCCGCCTCATCCAGCGCCGGCTGGCCGGAGCTTTCACGAATGGCAACGCCGGAAACCTGCCCCACGGGGTCAACCTCGAACCCCAGCACCACCTTGTAGGGGCCGGGCTTGAGCACGCCGATCAGCTCGGGCGGCAGGCGCTTCATGCGGTTGAGCTGGCCCTGCAAATGGGCGAGCCACTCCTGCTGGTTCTTCACCTGCGGCCCCTCCGGCTCCCACACCGGCGGCTGGGCCAGAGCCGGAGACATGCCGGGGGCGGCAAGGCCAGCCACGGGCATGGCGACCAGAGCGGCAGCGATGAATTTGAGGGCACAAGGTTTCATGCGTCCAGTCTTCCTGCTGGCAAGAGGGTGAGCGCGCAAGATGCAGGCATCTGCTTCACATCTTCAGACCGCAGGCCATAGAGCATTTTTGCCTGTACCGGGTATAGGCCAGCACAAAGAAACTGCGCACCGGCATTACTTTGGACCCATTCCGAAACCGCACGTCCCTGCCCGGAAGTGCTGAAACGCGCCCACACCCTCTGCATGCGCCCTCAGCATGCGCAAGGCCGGGCAGCATCCTTCCCGCTGCCCGGCCTGGTGCCTGATGGTGACGCTCAGACCCGCGCGCCGACCTTGCCGGAGAGAAGCGCGGCGCGCCAGCCACCGGTCTGCGTCACATCCACGGCGCCCTCTATGCCATGGGGTTCGCAGATGAACCCCTTCACCAGCGCGCCATCCTCCAGCAGCAGCGAGCCAATGCCGAGAGGTGCCGGGATGCCAGCCATGAATGTGCCAAAAGCGGCACGGGGCAGCGCCCAGACCTCCAGCGCAATCGCTTCCCCCCTGCCCTTTCCGGTGCGGATGAGACCGGGGCGCTCCGGCGGGCCGCCGGGCAATGCATAAAGGCTGTAGAGCGGCGCGGTGCGGCTGGCGCGCAGAAAGCGCGCGCCCAGAGCCGTCAGCTCTCCATTCAGCGGCAGGCCGGACATGTGCGCACCGCATACGGCAAGGGCGATTTCATCGGCTCCTGCACCTTCGGCATAGCTCGCCTGCCCCGCATCCCCCCCATGCTCCACAGCCAGCGCCAGCGCCGCCACCTTCGCATCCTCCCCCTTGCGGGCCAGAATGGTGAGGCTGCCCGGGCGGCCATCGGCACGCGGCCCGGTGGGTACGGCCAGACCGCACATGTCCAGCAGGTTCACGAAATTGGTATAAGTGCCAAGCTGGGAATTCGGCCCGATGGGGTCTGCCTCCACCTCGGCGCAGGTGACGAAACGGGGAATGGTGGGCACGCAGATGAAATGCGCATCCGCCATTTCCTCCTCACACCGCGCGCGCAGCTCCGCCAGCCTGTATTGCGCCCTGAAGGCATCCACGGCGGTGAAATGCAGCCCGCCTTCCAGAATGGCCCGGGTGGTGGGGTGGAGAGTCTCCGGCTTTTCCTGCAGGCGCGCGCCCACGGCGGCGATGCGCTCGGCCACCCATGGGCCGTTATAGAGCATGGCCGCAATGTCATGGAACGGCGTGAAGTCGATCTCCATCACCACTGCACCGGACGTACGCAGGCGGGCAATGGTGGTGCGGAAATGCTCGGCCTGCACCGCATCGCCGAAAGTGCGCAGGCTGGCCTCATCCGGCACGGCAATGCGCACGGAGGGCGGCAGGTGGGAAAGGCGCTGCGGCGGCAGTTCGCGCGAATAGGCATCCTTCGGATCATGCGCCGCACATATGCCGAACACCTCCCACGCATCCGCCACGCTTTGTGCGAAGATCGAGATGGTATCCAGCGAACGGCAGGCCGGCACAACGCCGGTCGCGGAAAATGCACCCAGCGTGGGCTTGAGGCCCACAATGTCATTCAGCGCGGCCGGCACCCGGCCGGAGCCGGCCGTATCCGTTCCCAGCGAAAAGACAGCAATGCCCTGCGCCACGGCCACCGCCGAGCCGGAAGACGAGCCCCCCGGCACGATGGCCGGGTCCACCGCATTGCGTGGCGCGGGATAGGGCGTGCGCAGGCCCACAAGGCCGGTGGCGAACTGGTCCAGATTGGCCTTGCCCAGAATGATGGCCCCGGCCGCCCGCAAACGCGCCACGACAAACGCATCCTGCTGGGGTGTATGGGCAAAATCCGGACATGCGGCAGTGGTGGGCATGCCGGCCACATCGATATTGTCCTTCACCGCAAAGGGAATGCCCCAGAGCGGGCGTCCATCCGGCCGCCCCAGGGCCCGGGCGGCGGCCAGTGCTGTCTCGCGCGCCTCATGAATGAAGATGCCGGGATCATCCACCGCATCGAGCCGGCGAAAGGCCTCGGCCACCACATCCTCGGGGCGCGTACCCGCGGCATAGGCCGCACGCAGGGCCGCAAGGGTGAAGGGCAGCTGCGCCAGCGCCGGGGATGCTTCGCGCAAGGCGGCGGAAAGGGAGGGATCACGCTGCATTTTGGCGCTCCGGAGGCTGGGGGGCGGCGGAAAGGAGTTCTCTTGTGTAGGGGTGGCGGGGATGGTCCATCACCTCCGGGGTCGGGCCGGCCTCGACGATCTCGCCACCCTTCATCACGATCACCCGGTCGCACAGCAGCCGCACCACATTGAGATCATGGCTGACGAACAGATAGCTCATGCCAAGCTGGGCCCGCAGGTCTGCCAGCAGGTTGAGCACCACCGCCTGGATGGAGACATCGAGCGCCGCCGTGGGTTCATCCAGCACCAGAAAGTCGGGCTCGGGGGCGATGGCGCGGGCGATGCCGACACGCGCCTTCTGTCCGCCCGAAAGCTGGTGCGGGAAGCGGTCCAGCAGATGGGGCGGCAGGCCGGTGAGATGGGCCAGCTCCTCCACCCGCGCTTCCAGCGCCTTCCCGCGCAACGTGCCCATGCGCTTGAGCGGCTCGGCGATGGACTGGCGGGCCGTGTGGCGCGGGTTCAGGCTGTCGGTGGCATCCTGAAACACCATCTGGATACGCCCGCGCAGGGGGTTGCGGGCAAAGCCCGCGGCCGGCATCTCGGCAATGTCCTGCCCCTTGAACAGGATCTGTCCGGAGGTGGGATCGAGCAACCGCACCAGCATGGCAGAGGTGGTGGACTTGCCGCAGCCGCTCTCGCCCACAAGGCCCACGCTCTCGCCCTGATGCACGGTGAAGCTCACCCCCTTCACCGCATGCACGGGGCCGGATTTGCCCTGATAGGTCTTGCGCAGATTGTTCACCTCCAGCAGGGGCGTCGCGCTGACGGTGTGGGGCGCGAGCGGGCGGCGCTCATCCTCCGGCAACAGGGCGCGCAGGGTGGCGTCGCGCCGGGGCGTGGCGTCCACCAGCTTGCGGGTATAGGGATGCTCGGGCCGGGTGAAGAGCACCTCTGGCGCCCCCTCCTCCACGATCAGCCCGTCCTTCATCACAACGATGCGGTCGCAGTAATCGGAGGCGAGGCCCAGATCATGGGTGATGAGGATGGAGGACATGCCGCGCGCCCGCACCAGATCATCCACCAGATCCATCACTACCTTCTGGGTGGTGATGTCGAGGCCGGTGGTCGGCTCGTCGGCGATCAGCAGCTTGGGGTTGCAGGCCAGCGCGATGGCGATGACGATGCGCTGGCACATGCCGCCGGAAAGCTCGAACGGATAGGCGTCATAGCGCTTTTCCGCATCATTGATCTTCACCGCCTCCAGCGCGGCAATGGCCTTTTCACGCGCATCATGGCTGCTGGCCTGATTGTGCCGGCGCAGCACATCCTCGATCTGGTGCCCCACCTTGCGGATGGGGTTGAGCGCGGCGCGCGGGTTCTGGAAGATCATGCTGATCTCCCGGCCGCGAATGTCCCGCATCTCGCTTTCGCTGGCCCGGCGCAGGTCGATGCCGGAATAGACCGCATCGCCCGCCTTGATCCGCCCGTTCGCATCCAGAATGCGCATCAGCGCATAGGAGGTGACGGACTTGCCCGAGCCGCTCTCCCCCACAATGCCCAGCCGCTCTCCCTTGGCCAGCTCGAAGCTGATGCCCTTGACCGCGTTGACCTCACCCCTCCGCGTGCGGAAGGAAACCGAGAAATCCTTGACCGAGAGCATGTTCAGGTCCTCCGGCGCGGATCGACGATGTCACGCAGACCATCGCCCATCAGGTTGAAGGTGAAGACGGCCAGCATCAGCCACAGGCCGGGGAAGAAGGCGAGCCACCACTCGCCGGAGACGATATAGTTCGCCCCCTCGGCCACCATGATCCCCCATTCCGGGGTGGGCGGGCGCACGCCAAGACCGATGAAGGACAGGCCCGCCGCATTCAGGATGGCCCAGCCGAGATTCAGCGACACCTGCACCATCATCGGCGGCAGGGCATTGGGGAAGATGTGGAAGGCCAGCACCCGGGCATCCGAGTTTCCGGCGATCTTGGCGGCCTGGGTGAAGCCGGCCTCGCGGCGGATATTCACCTCGGCGCGCACCACCCGGGCATAGAAGGGAACATTGATGATGGCGGTGGCATAGATGATGTTGGCCACCGAATTGCCCAGCGCCGCCACGATGCCCATGGCCAGCACGAACAGCGGAAAGGCCATGATGATGTCGAGCCCGCGGTTCAGCACCGTATCCAGCCAGCCGCCGCGATAGCCCGCCACCGCCCCGATGAGGGAGCCGATGACGAAGGACAGCGCCACCGCCGCCACCGAGATGACCAGATCCAGCCGTGTCGCCACGATCACCCGGCTGAACACGTCCCGCCCCAGATTGTCCGTACCGAACCAGTGGGCCGCGGAAGGCGGCTGGAGGGACATCGCCGAATTGGTCGCCAGAGGATCATAGGGCACGAGATATGGCCCCACCACCGCCGAGGCGATGAAGAAGGCGCACAGGCCGAAGGAGAGCGCGGTGACCGGGTTTTCGCGCAGGACATAAAGGGTATGCGCCAGCACGCCGGACTTCACCGCAACAGGGGCCGCCTTGGGCGGTTGCGCGGAGGCCGCGGGGGCGTCGATCAGTGTCGCCATGGGGCCTTTCCTTTCCGTGACGGGTTGCGCGTTCATCGGGCACCCGTGCCGAAGCGCGGGTCGATGGCCGAATAGGCAAGGTCGATGATGAGATTGAGGGCCACGAACAGCAGCGCCATGGTGAGCACGAAGCCCTGCACCGCCGCATAATCGGAGGCCACCAGCGCCTCCACGGCATAGGAGCCGATGCCGGGCCAGGCGAACACCTTCTCCACCAGCACATTGGCGCCGAGCACGAAGGAGAACACCATGCCGAGCGTGGTCACCACCGGCAGCAGGGCATTGCGGAAGGCATAGGTGAACAGCACCTGCCGCGTGCCCAGCCCCGCCGCCTTCGCTGTGCGCACATAATCTGCCGAGAGGGCGGAGAGCATGGCCGCGCGGGTCATGCGGGCGATGGGGGCCAGCGTGAACAGCATCAGCGTGACGGCGGGCAGGATGAGCTGCTTGAGCGCGCCCGTCCATGTTTCCCCGTCGCCCGCAAGAGCGGCATCAATGAGGAAGAAGCCCGTGACCCGTTCCGGCTCGATATAGACGAAATCCAGCCGGCCAAGGGGGGAAGGCGCCCAGCCCAGAAGATAATAGAAGACATAGACCAGCACGAGGCCGGTAAAGAAGGTGGGCAGGGAGACACCCGCCGTCACCAGCAGCCGGCAAAGCTGGTCCACCCAGCTTCCCGGCCGGGTGGCGGCCAGTACCCCCAGCGGAATGGCGATGAGGCAGGAGAGCGCCAGCGCCACCAGGGTGAGTTCGAGCGAGGCCGGAAGCCGGCTGGCCAGATCCTCCGCCACCGGCCTGCCGGTGGCGACGGATTGCCCAAGATCACCCTGCGCCAGTTGCCCCACATAGATGAGGAACTGCTCCGGCAGGGGCTTGTCGAGGCCAAGCTTGACCCGCACCTGCTCGATGGATTCGGGCGTTGCGGCCAGCCCTGCAAACTGCACCGCCGGGTCTCCCGGCAGGGCGCGGGTGAGGATGAAGGAGATCACCACCACCCCGATGATGACCGGCACCGCCTGCGCGATGCGCCCGAGAATTGCCGCGGAACGCCCTGCCATGCTCAGTCCTCCAGCTTCAGCGTGCGCAGGTCGAGCTGGCGGTGGAACCAGAACTCGTACCCGCTGGCCCCGTTGAGCGCGACATTGAGCGCCGGCTGCCAGAGCGGGATGCGCGGCAGATCCTCGAACACGATGTCGATGATGCGCTCGATCTTCGGGGCATATTCGGGATCGCTCATGGACATGTGCAGGGTCTCGTCCACCAGCCTGTTCACCTCCGGATTGTCATAGTTGGAGGAGTTGAACAGGTGGCCGGCCTGATAGGCCCAGAAGAAGTAGTAATCCGGCGTGTTCAGCCAGCCGCCGAAGTTTTCCAGATGCAGCGGCAGGCGCTTTTCCACCAGCGAGGCGGTACGCCAGTTCGCGCCCGGAATCTTCTCGATGGTCGTCTTGATGCCGATCTTGGCCAGCGCCTCCTGAATGAGCAGCGCGGTCGGCTCCATCCATGCCGAAAGATCGGTGGCGATGGAAAGGGTGGTCTCGAAACCATTGGCAAAGCCGGACTTCGCCATGAACGCCTTCGCCTTCTCAAGGTCCGTGTCATAAGGCGACTTCTGCGGCCAGGCGATGCTCTTCACCTCACCGGCCCCGCCCCACATGGGCGCGCCCCGCTCGAAGGCGGCGGTCTTGAAAATCGCCTCGTAAGGCACGGCATAGGCCACGGCCTTGCGCACATTGGCGTCCCGGAAGGGCTCGAACTTCGTGTTCAGCGCCAGCACATGCAGACAGTTCTCGATGGGGGTGGAATAGACGGTGACCTTGCTGGCCAGCTCGGCGGCGTCCTTGTCGGGAATGTCAAAGGCGACCTGCACATCGCCCCGCTCGATCAGCGCGCGGCTGGTGGCGGTGGAAGGCACCTCCCGCATGATGACCCGGCGCACGGAGGGCAAGGGCCCGCCAACCCACTTGTCATTGCGCTCCAGCACGATCTGCTGGCCATTGTCCCAGCGCGTCACCTTGAACGCACCGGAGCCGATGGTGTTCTTGTGCAGATATTCGGTCGCCCACGGGTCTTCCGCCGTCGCATGCTGCCTGGCGAGCCGGGAGTTGATGACGAAGGGCACCGGCACGGCCAGATCCGGCAGGGCGAGCTTCGAGGCGCGATCGAGCGTGATCTGGAAGGTCTCGTCATCCAGCGCCTTGAACTGGTCGGGGCGCTCGAAGCCGCCGGCCTTCATCTGTGTGGTGGGAAAGCCGCCAACCGAAACGGCGCGATCGAACGACCATTTCACATCATGGGCGGTGACGGGCGTGCCATCGAAGAACACCGCATTCTTCTTCAGCTTGAAGGTGAGCACCTTGCCGTCATCGGAGATGGTCCAGCTTTCGGCCAGTTCCGGCTCGATCTTCGCATAGTCATAGGAGAGCTCGCCGCTCGGCAATGTCTTGCTGCCGAAGGTCACAAGGCGGTCATAGCAGTTCACCGCCACCTGATAGCTGGCGCGATTGGTGCCCACGCGGTGCAGATCGAGACTGTTGATGGTCTGGCTGATGACTGCCACCAGCGTGTCACGCGGGGCTGCGGAGGCGGGAATGGCACGGGCCAGAGGCAGCGCGCCGAGCAGAACGCCAGTGGTCTTCAGGAAATCACGCCGGGAGAAAGACATGCCGTGCCTCATCTGAGCAAAGGGAAGTGGTGTTGACCTAACCCTGCGCCCGGACACGCGTTCGATAAATTGCTATCATTTCACCGACCCGTTGCATTTTATGCAACGCCTCCATAAAATCACACATCATGAAGCACTTGCAGACCTTCCGCCTGATTGAGGCTGTCGCCCGAGCGGGCTCCATGCGGCGTGCGGCGGAGGATATGAACATCACCGCATCGGCCCTGAACCGGCGGATTCGCGGCTTTGAGGAAGAGTTCGGCTCGGAACTGTTCGAGCGTCTGCCCGGCGGTGTGCGGCTGAACCCGGCGGGCGAGCTGCTGCTGCACCATTATCGCGCCACCCTTTCAGACCTGGCCCGGGTGCAGGGGCAGGTGGCGGACCTGACCGGAGAGCGGCGCGGCCATGTCTCCCTGGCCTGTTCGCAGGCGCTGCTGCCCTATTTCCTGCCCGAGCAGATCGCCGCCTATCGCGCCGAACATCCGCGCGTGACCTTCTCCGTGAAGGTGCGGGACAGGGCCGAGGCCGAGCAGGAACTGGCAACCTATGACAGTGATCTGGCGCTGGTGTTCGAGCCCATCTATCTGGTGGATTTTGAGGTGATCCAGATCGTGCCGCAGACCGTGCATGCGGTGATGGCGGCCAGCCATCCACTGGCACAGAAGGCCGAGCTGCGCCTGCGGGATTGTCTGGATACACCCCATATCGCCCCATCCGCGCGCTATGGGGTGCGCCACCTTCTCGATTTTGCGGCCCGCAAGGGATCGCGGCAGGTCTCTCCGGTCATCGAGACGGAGAGCTTCGAATATATGCGCAATTATGTGCTGCATGAGCAGCTTCTGGGGTTTCAGATTCCCATTGGCCTGCAGGCCCCCGGCGATGGCTCTCTCGTTTTCCGGCCCATTTCGGCGCGCGACGTGCCGGCAGGCAGCCTCATTCTGGGCCAGCGGCGCGGGCGCTCCCTGCCCGTGGCTTCAGCCCGCTTCGCCCTGAGCCTTGCGGCGGCGCTGAAAGCCAGATACGGGCCGGAAATCGTCTGAGCCCTCAGGGGGTGGTGCAGATGCGTGTGGCCAGCGCCAGAAGCTCCAGATCGCTTCCCCGCCCCCCAACGATGGACAGGCCGAACGGAGCGCCATCGAGCATGGCCAGCGGCATGGAGATCTGCGGCAGGCCGGCCAGCCCGGCAATGCACAGCAGGTTTATGGCCAGATGGCGATATGTCACCTCTGTTTCCGCCGCTGCCGACCCCCGCAGGGGGGCGATGCGCGGCGTGGAGGGCAGCAGCATGAATGTGTCCGTGGGCAGAAGGGCATCCATGCGCGCCCGCACGGCCTGCCGCACCATTTGCGCCGCCGCGATCGCCGCGGGGTCCTGATGCGCCGCCGCCTCGAAACGCTCCCGGACACCGGGGCCGAACTGCGGCTTCACCTCCTCCACCCATGCCCCCACACTCGCCCAGATTTCCGCGGCCTGAAGCGTGCGGAAAGCGGCGGACCACAGGGCCAGCCCGTCCGGTGAGACCACCAGCGGCCCGGCCTGCCCGGCCAGCGCCTCCACGCGCGCCAGCGCCGGGCGCAGGGCTGCCCGCGCATCATCCGTCAGCAGATTGAAGGCATCTGTCGCAAGGATCAGGCGGGGAGCGGCAGGGAGCGTCATTTTCCCGCCCAGCAAAACCTCACCAACCGCGGCGAAGACATCCGCCTTCCGGGCAAACCAGCCCACGCAATCGAAACTCGGGGCGAAAGGGGCGATCCCCTCTTCCGGTACCCGGCCATGGGTGGGGCGCATGCCCAGCAGGCCACAATAGCTGGCCGGCACCCGCACGGAGCCGCCACAGTCAGACCCCAGCGCGAAATCCACCAGCCCGGCTGCAACCGCCGCCGCCGAGCCACTGGAAGAGCCCCCCGGCACCCGTTCCGGCGCGGCGCTGTTCAGGGGCGTGCCATAATGGGCATTCTCCCCTGTCAGCGAATAGGCCAGCTCATCCGATATGGTCTTGCCCACCACATCGGCTCCCGCCGCCAGAACCCGTGCCACAGAGGCGGCATGCCGGGTGGCGGGCGCATGGGTGCGGGCCCATTGCGGATTGCCGTTTCCGGTCACCGTGCCAGCCACATCCAGAACATCCTTCACCGCGCAGCGAAGCCCGGACAGGGGACCGCCCGGCACGCCCGCCACATGCACGCGCGGCCCCGGCACGAAAGCGCCGACACCATCTTCAACGCCGCTGGCAGGGGAGGAGGCCGTGGGGCCGAGTGGTGCGGACATGGCGGTTCCAATCTCTGGCTGAAGAGGAAAACGGGCTATTCCCTGATCGCAATATCATGTAAGTAAATTTTTGCATACTGAAAACGCCGCACCAGATCCACCCCTTCCGCGCCTGCAGAACATTGAGCATTCCCGGTGAAAACAACCGCAACGCCCCCCTCTTCCGCACGCAGGCGTGATGCCGCCGCCACCCGCACCCATATTCTGGATGCCGCCCGCGCCTCCTTCGCCAGAGACGGCTTTTCCGGCGCAAGGGTGGAGCGCATCGCCGCCAATGCCGGCACCAATGTGCAGATGCTCTACCGCTATTTCGGCAACAAGAACGGCCTGTATCGCGCGGTTCTGGAAGACACCTACACGCATATCCGCACGCTGGAACAGGGGCTGGACCTGACCGCCGCCCCCCCGCTGGAAGGATTGAGGCGGCTGGTGGAATTCACCTTCGATTATATGAACGATACGCCGGAATTCGTCGCCATCATCCGCAACGAGAACATGTCGGGCGCAACATTTGCGCGCGACATGCCGGAAATCCGCACCCGCGCGCAACCGCTCATGGACATGATCGAAGCGCTCTTGGAGCGTGGCGTGGCGGCGGGGATATTCACCATTCGCCCGCCTGCGATGGATCTCTATCTCACCATTCTGGCGCTGTGCATCACCCATGTCGCCCAGCGCGAGACGCTTTCGGTGCTGTTCGCGCAGGATCTTGGCGATGCCGCATGGCTCACCGGCCGCCGCGCGCAGGTGGCGGATGTGGTGTGCACCTGGCTCACCGCTCCGCGCAACTCCTCCTCTTTGCCCTGAAGCCCTGGATCCTCACATGCCCTCCCTTGACTGGACTGCCGGTTATGCCTCCCGCCGCCTGCCGGTATTCGGCAATAATGGCGTGAGCACCTCTCACCCGCTGGGCAGCCAGGCAGGGCTGCGCATGCTGCTGAAAGGGGGCAATGCGGTGGATGCCGCCATTGCCGCCGCCGCTGCCATGACCATTCTGGAGCCGAACAATAACGGCCTCGGCTCGGATGCCTTCTGCATTCTGTGGGATGGCCGGCAGCTGCATGGCCTCAATGCCTCTGGCCGCGCCCCGGCGGCATGGACGCCGGACTATTTCAAAAGCCGCTATGGCGCCGATGCCCGGCGCCCGCCCCAGCGCGGCTGGGATGCGGTGAGCGTGCCGGGCGCGGTTGGCGGCTGGGTCGCCCTCTGGGAGCGTTTCGGCCGCCTGCCCTTTGCCGATCTGCTGGAGCCGGCCATGGAGATTGCGGAGCACGGCTCGGCCGTGCCTCCTGTCATTCAGGCCAAATGGGCGGCGGCGGCCCGCCAGCCGGCCATTGCCGGCCAGCCCGGTTTTGCCGAAACCTTCCTGCCCCATGGCCGCGCCCCGGATGTGGGAGAGCGCTTCCGCCTGCCGGGCGCCGCGCGCACGCTGCGCGCCATTGCGGAAACAAAAGGGGAGGCTTTCTACCGGGGCGAGATTGCCGCCGCGCTGGAGGCGGCCGCCCGCACCCATGGGGCAGCGCTCACGGCCACGGATATGGCCGCCTGCGCCCCGGAATGGGTGCAGCCCGTCTCCCGCACCTATCGCGGCTATACCCTCCACGAGATTCCGCCGAACGGGCAAGGGCTCACCGCCCTCATGGCCCTTGGCATTCTCGGGCAGTTCGATCTTACCGCCCATGAGATGGATGGCGCGGATGCCCATCATCTGATGATCGAGGCGGTGAAGCTCGCCTTTGCCGATGTCTATCGCTATGTGGCCGATCCCGCATCCATGGAGCTGGATGCGGCAGACCTGCTGGATGACGCCTATCTCGCCCGGCGCGCCCGCCTGATCGACATGCGCCATGCCCGGCCCTTCGCCCCCGGAAACCCGGTGAAAGGCGGCACCATCTATATCTCCGCGGCCGATGCCTCTGGCATGATGGTGAGTTTCATCCAGAGCAATTTCAATGGCTTCGGCTCCGGCGTGGTGCTGCCGGAATGGGGGCTCTCGCTCCAGAACCGGGGCCATGGCTTCGTGCTGGACCCCGCCAGCCCCAATGTGGTGGCGCCGCGCAAGCGCCCCTTCCACACCATCATTCCCGGCTTCCTCACCCGCGCCGGCGCACCGGTGATGAGCTTTGGCGTGGTGGGCGCCAACATGCAGCCGCAGGGGCAGGTGCAGGTGCTCTCGCGCATGCTGGACCACGGGCTGAACCCGCAGGCCGCCTGCGATGCCCCGCGCTGGCGCTTCAATGCCGGGCTGGATCTGGATATCGAGGCCACCATGCCCCGCGCCACCCTCAGCGCCCTTGCCGCGCGCGGCCATGTGCTGAATGTGGATGCAAACCCTTATGAGAATTTCGGCGCCGGCCAGTTCATCTGGCGTCAGCCGGGTGATGATGCAGCCTATGTGCTGGCCAGCGACCCGCGCCGGGATGGACAGGCGGCAGCGTTCTGACCCACCCCTGATGCCAGACATGAAGAAGGCGCGCGGAACACTCACGCGCGCCTTCTTCATGCTGGATGCGGCCTACCGGCAGAGCGGATCAGCCATCAGACAGGTGATCTCACTTCAGCTCGTCCAGCAGCTTGTCGTAAAACTTGCAGGCGCCTTCAAGATCGCTGGTCATATTGGCCTGCGCTTCCTGGAGCTTGCTGGTCAGCTCGGCCATGCGGGAGGGGTCCTTCATCGCGATCTCCTGCACCTTCTGGGAGACTGCGGTCATCTTTTCCTCCAGCTCATCCTCCGTGCAGGCCAGTGCGGGGGTGGCGAAGGAAAACAGAAGGGCCACTGCAAGAATCTTCTTCACGAGATCACTCCTCTTTGGGGCAGACATATCCAGACGGACACTCCGCCTGAACATCGGGGCATGACACCCACAAACAAAGGCATGCCTGTGACTCCGCCCAAAAACCATGGGGATGCAGCCCGCCCCTGTGGACAGCGCCGGCGGACAAGAGCAGGCCGCCTGACAAAACATGAAGCATACTGCGCAATTTTAGAGCATGTTCAGGCTGGCGTCGCGCCCCTCATGAAAGGACACGATTTTCTTCATGGCCTCAATGAGTTGGGCCTGCTCTTGCGGGGAAAGCATCTCGACAGTCGCCCGATGGGCGCGCCGGGCGGCCTCCTCCATCCCGGCCAGAATGGCGCGCCCCTCATCCGTCAGACGGCAGCTCTGGGCGCGGCGATCCTCGGACGATGGGGCACGCCGCACGAAGCCGCGCGATTCCAGCCGTTTCAATGCCCCGGTGGTGGTGGTGCGGTCCAGCGCCACGGTGCGGGCAAGGGTGGTCTGGTCTGCCTCTTCCAGCGTATCGAGGGCCGATAGAAGACTGTATTGCACCGGCGTCACCGCGAAACTGCCGCACAGCTCAGAAAACAGGCTGACATGAATCTGGTGCACCCGCCGCGCCAGAAAGCCGGGGCGCTCAAAAAGCCCCCATGCCTCCCCTTCCCCACAATCCGGGGAAACAGCGCATCCTTTTGACATCTCGTCACTTTCCATCTGCTCTCCCCATCCACACCAGCGGTTCAGCGCGTCTTTCCCGTGAGCCGGAGCGCATTCTGGCACGCCATCTGCATCAGCAAATACGAAGCATACTTCGCATTTCCCGCAATGGAAATCGCACACAGCAGGATGGAGAGCCTTATGGCTGAACATGCAGGTTACGATACCCTCCTGAAAGGCGGGCGCCTTCTTTGCCCCGCCACGGATCTGGACGGCATTTACGATATTGCCGTACGGGACGGGCAGATCGCGGCGATAGAAAGGGATATTCCCCCCTCCGCCGCGCTGGAGACACTGGATGTGACCGGCAAGCTGGTGCTGCCGGGCATGATCGATACCCATGGCCACATCTACCAGTATGTCACCGGCCGTTTCGGCATGAACCCGGACATGGTGGGCGTGCATTCCGCTGTCACCACTGTGGTGGATCAGGGCGGGGCATCGTGCATGACCCTGCCCGGTTTCCGCAAGTTCATGGTGGAGCCCTCCCGGACCCGGGTCTATTCCTTCCTTTCCGCCTATCTGGTCGGCGGGCTGGAGGGCCACTATTACCCCAATCTCTACAGCCCCGAATGCGTGGATGTGGATGCAACCGTGCGCTCCGCCATCGCCAACCGTGATCTGGTGCGCGGCATCAAGGGCCATGCCGAAATCGGCGGGTTCGCGCGCTGGGGCATTGCCGTGATGGTGATGGCGGCGGAAATCGCCCGCCGTGCCGAAATCCCGCTCTATGTGCATTTCGGCACATTGTGGGGCCTGCCGGAGAGCGGGGCCAATGGCGAGGATGCCGATACCATTCTGGAGCGCGTCATTCCGCTGCTGAAGGAGGGGGACATTCTCGCCCACCCCTTCACCCGCCACCCCGGCGGCTTCATCAATCGTGATGGGGAAATCCATGATGTGATCAAGGCGGCGCTGGACCGGGGGCTGAAGATCGATGTGGGCCATGGCAGCCACTTTTCCTACCGTATCGCCAGAAAAGGCATCGCCGCCGGCGTTGTGCCCCACACTCTGGGCGCGGACATGCATGGCTACAACACCCATGTGCCCGCCCCCGCCGGCACCCCGGCAGAACATCCCGATGATGAGAACCACCCCTTTCTCGGCCAGGCGCGCTTCAGCCTCACCCAGGCCATGAGCTCCATGATGGCGCTGGGCCTGCCGCTGAGACAGGTGGTGGAGATGGTGACCGCCAATCCCGCGCGGATGCTGGGCCTGTCAGACCGTCTCGGGGCGCTGAAGGTGGGGTACACCGCCGACATCTCGGTGCTGGATGAAAACCATGGCCGCTTCATCCTGCGCGACAATGAGGACACAAGGGTGGAAACGGACAATCTGCTGACCCCCGCCTTCTGCCTGCGGGCCGGCACATATTACAGGGCGGATGCCCCCATCCTGCCCGCACCGGTGCCGGCATGAGCGCCGTCATCCCCCTGCCCCCGCAACGGGTCTGGGAGAAGCTCTCCCCGGACCAGCGGGATGGCGCCTATAACAACACTGCCGCGGTGGCCAACAGCGCGGCATGGGCTGCAACGCGCGATGCGGCGGCGGCGGCCTTCCGCAAGGCCCATCCCAAGGGGCTGGACGTGGCCTATGGCCCCGCCGAACGCCAGAAGATGGATATCTACCCGGCAGCAGACCCCGCCGCCCCCTGTCTCGTCTTCATTCATGGCGGCTATTGGCAGAAGAACAGCCGGGAGGTGTTCGCCCATTATGCCGCGGGGCTTCTGGCCCATGGCTGGTCGGTGGTCATGCCCGGCCATACGCTGGCGCCCGAGGCCCGGCTGACGGACATCGTCGCCGAGATCGGCAGCGCGCTGGATTTTCTGGCAATCAAAGGGCCGGCCCATGGGGTGGCGGGACCGCTGGTGGTGGGGGGCTGGTCTGCCGGCGCCCTGCTGGCGGTGCAGCATCTGCACCATCCGGCGGTGAGGGCCGGGCTGGCCATATCCGGCATCTATGAGCTGGGACCGCTGCGCGACACCTTTCTCAATGATGCCCTGAAGCTGGACAGCGCGGAAATTGCGGCCTTCTCACCCCTGCGTCAGGCCCCCTGCCAGAAACCGCTGCTGGTGAGCTATGGCGCCCTGGAGCTGCCCGCCCTGGTGCATGAATCGCGCACCCTTTCCGCCCACCGCACCACAGCCCGCGCGCCCGGCCGGCTGCTGCCGATTGCACAGGCCGACCATTTCTCCATTCTGGAAGAGCTGCGGCGGGCAGACGGGCAGATCACCCGCGCATTATGTGCGCTCCTGCCCGCGGGCGCGGCCTGACAGCTCCGGCATGGGCCTTGAGATGGTGGCGGGAGCCGCCATTTCATTAATATATAAATTCAGTAGAATTTATTGACTTAACAAAATCCGTGCTTTAATATTTTCATACATTTTAATTGTGTTAATTGGCATGGCGTGGGCAGGAAAGTTACAGCCACGGCATGGCCGTCTTCCCAGGTGCAGTATGAACGCGCATTCACCCCTTACCGCTTCTGAAACCGCGTCCTCATCCGCCCGGTCGCCCTCCTCCCCCGCACCCCTTTCCCCGTCCGCGCTTGCCTACCGGGCTGCCATGCGCAAGCTTGCCGGTGCCGTGAGCATTCTCACCGTCGGCACCGGGGAGCACCGCACGGGGCTGACAGCGACATCCCTCTCCTCGCTCTCGGTTGAGCCGCCGACCCTGATCATCGCGGTCAACCGCACCGCCTCGGCGCTCGAGGCTCTGGCCACGCACCGGCATTTCGCGATCAATGTGCTGCGCGCCCATCACCAGCCCCTTGCCGACCAGTTTGCCGGAAAGGATGGGCTGAAGGGACACCACCGCTATCAGGGTGCGGAATGGACACGGCTGGAAACCGGCGCGCCGGTGCTGGCCGATGCGCTCGCCTCCTTTGATTGCGAACTGGAAGAGGCCATTACCCGCCACTCCCATGTCATCGTTCTGGGGCGCGTTGTCGCCACCCGCGTCACGGAATCCGCGGAGCCCCTGCTCTATTGGGCGGGCGCCTATCGCAATCTCGTCGCCTGACAAGGGCAGACATCACCGGATACAGAAAAGGCGGGAACAATCCCGCCTTTTCCATGTCAGCTCATTATCAGGCCGCCGGGCGGTGGGGTGCAAGGCCGGCCTGCGCCTCGTCAATATTCACCACCAGATCCTCCAGCTCATCCTCCACCGGGATCTTGCCGGAGAGCACGTCCGCAAGGCGCGTTTCATCCAGCTCCCCTTCCCAGCGCGCCACGACGATGGTGGCGACGGCATTGCCGATGAAGTTGGTGAGCGCACGGCATTCGGACATGAAACGGTCAATGCCGAGAATGAGCGCCATGCCCGCCACCGGCACGGCAGGCACCACGGAGAGCGTCGCCGCCAGCGTGATGAAGCCCGCCCCGGTAATGCCCGCCGCACCCTTGGAAGAGAGCATCGCCACCAGCAGCAGCAGGATCTGGTCCCAGATGCTCAGATCGATGCCCGTGGCCTGCGCGATGAACAGCGCCGCCATGGTCATATAGATGTTGGTGCCATCCAGATTGAAGGAATAGCCGGTGGGAATGACAAGACCCACGACGGATTTGGAGCAGCCCGCCAGCTCCATCTTTTCCATCAGGCTGGGCAGGGCGGATTCGGAAGACGAGGTGCCCAGCACCAGCAGCAGCTCTTCCTTGATGTAGCGGATGAGCGCGATGATGGAAAAGCCATTGTAGCGCGCCACGGCCCCCAGAACGATCAGGATGAACAGCAGCGCCGTGACATAGAAGGTGACGATCAACAGCGCCAGATTGGCCACCGAGCTGATGCCATATTTGCCGATGGTGAAAGCCATGGCGCCGAATGCGCCGATGGGCGCGGCCTTCATCAGGATGGCGACAAGGCGGAACACGCCCTGGGCCAGGGAATCCAGCACCTTCATCAGCGGGTCGGCCTTCTCGCCCACGCCGGCCAGCGCAATGCCCAGCATCACCGAGAAGAACAGCACCTGAAGAATATCGCCGCTGGCGAAAGCCTCGGTCGGGGTCGAGGGAATGATGTGCATCAGGAAGCCGACGAGCGTCTGCTCATGTGCCTTGCTGGTGTAGTTGGCCACCGCCTGCGGGTCCAGCGTCGCCGGGTCGATGTTCAGACCCGCGCCCGGCTGCACCACATTGGCAACAATCATGCCGATGACGAGGGCGAAGGAGGAGAAAACGAAGAAATACAGCAGCGCCTTGCCCGCCACGCGCCCGACCTTGCCGAGATCGCGCATGCCGGCAATGCCGGAAACAACCGTGAGGAAGATGACCGGTGCGATGATCATCTTCACCAGCTTGATGAAGGCATCACCCAGCGGCTTCATGTCCGTGCCGACATCGGGGTAAAAATGTCCAAGCGCAATGCCTGCTATGATGGCGACGATGACCTGGAAATAGAGATGCTGCCACAGCTTGCGTGGCTTGCGGGGCACGGCGGCGACAGGAATGGAGGTTGCCATTGACGTTTCCTTCCTCCGGGACGCCGCGCCTCATTTGAGCGGGCAACGCGTCGACACCCGGATGGGTTGGGTGGATCAGAACCCGAGCTTGCACAGCGGGCCTCCACCCTGCGCAAGATCCATGCCAGACCCGGCGCCCATCACGTAATTTTTTAATGAACTGGAAAGCTTTCACTATTCCGAAGGCGGGCCGATCATGATCTCGACAAATTGTGTGGGATTTCGCACAATGCCACCACAGGTCGTGCGAGATTTCGCCCATTTTCCGCCAAGGTTGCTCCGTGCCTACACGCGCTTTGCCGCTCCGGCTTCGTCTTCTGGCCATGCTGCCGCGCCGCTGGCGCCAGCACATGGTGCTGGCCGGAACGGTGACGGCGATGCTTCTGGCCATTGCCACCATCGACCAGATCAGCATCCAGGTGACCCGCGCGCTGGTGCTGGACAAGATCAGGGCTGAAGCCTCGGCGGCCGCGGACCTGCGGGTGGCGATGCTGCGCAGCGAGATCGAGAAGCAGCGCTCCCTGCCCGTGGTGCTGGCGCAGGACCCGGACCTGCGCAGTGCCCTGACGGACCCGAACAGCACTGCGGTGGCCGCCCTCAACGCCAAGCTGGAAACACTCGCCAGGGCCACCCGCGCCAGCGTGATCTATCTGATGACCCCGGATGGCGACACCATCGCCGCCTCCAACTATCGACAGCCGGACAGCTTCATCGGCAACAGCTACAGCTTCCGCCCCTATTTCCAGCAGGCCCTTCACAAGGGCGAGGCCGAGCATTTCGCCCTTGGCACGGTGAGCCACCAGCCCGGCCTCTATCTGGCGCAGAGGGTGAACCGTGGCAAGAAGGTGCTGGGCGTCATCGTGGTCAAGACCGAGTTCGACGGCGTGGAGGCGGACTGGCGGCGGCAGAGCGAGCCCACCTTCATCACCGATGCCCGCGATATCGTGCTGGTGAGCAGCATTCCCCAATGGCTGTTCCACACCACGCACCCCATCCATGAGACGCTCAAGGCGGCCCTGCGCACCAGCCTGCAGTTTGGCAATGCGCCGCTGGACCTGCTGCCCATCACCCCGGCGGCCGATGGTGCGGTCGAGGCCATCGTGCCGCCCTCGAACAGGAAGCAGATGTTCATGGATGTGGTCGCGCCGGTGCCCACCACCGGCTGGAGCATGCATGTGCTGGCGCCTGTCTCCCCCACCCTGCACCTTGCCGAGGCCACCATTCATGCCCTTGTCCTTCTGGGCAGCGCGCTGGTGGTTGGCGGGGGCACCTTCCTGCTCTCGCGCCGCCAGAGGCTGGCCCATGAGCGCCGGCGCGAGCAACAGGTCATGCGGCATCTGGAGGCCCGTGTCGCGGAGCGCACGGCGGAGCTTCAGATCGCCAATGCACAGCTCCGCACGGAAATGGCCGCCCGCCGCCGCGCCCGTGAAGCGGCGGATGCGCTGCAGGATGAGCTGGTGCAGGCCAGCAAGCTGGCCATGCTGGGCCAGATCGCCGCCGGTGTCGCCCATGAGGTGAACCAGCCGGTGGCCGCCATCCGCGCCTTCTCGGACAATGCGCAAACCTTTCTGGAGCGCGGACAGGCGCAGGCGGCCCATGAGAACCTGAAAACCATTGGCGCGCTGACCGAGCGCATCGGCTCCATCACCAGCGAATTGCGGGCCTTCTCGCGCAAGGCGCCGCGGGAAGCCAGCAGCGTGAGCGTGCAGGATGTGATGGAGGGCGCGCTCCTGCTGGTGGGCCACCGCCTGCGCCTGCAGGGGGTGGATCTGCAGATGGACCTGCCCGCCGGGGCGGTGATGGTCAAATCGGACCGCATCCGGCTGGAACAGGTGGTGATCAATCTCTTCCAGAACGCCATGGAGGTTCTGGCGGACCGGAAGGATGCCCGCATCACCATCTCGGTTCAGGCGGCGGGAGAGCAGGTGCACATCACCTTTGCCGATAACGGGCCCGGCCTGCCGCCTGCCGTGATGGAAACGCTGTTCACCCCCTTCACCACCACCAAGCCCCACGGCCTCGGCCTCGGGCTGGTGATCTGCCATGACATCATCGCCGAATGCGGCGGCACCCTTGCCGTGCGCAATGAGGGCGGTGCCGTCTTCACCATCACCCTTCCGGGAGCCCCATGATGGATGTCGCCTTTATCGATGATGACCCGATCCTGCGCGCCGCCAATGTGCAGGCGCTGATGCTGGCGGGCCTGGATGTCGCCTCCTTTGGCTCGGCTGGCGCCGCGCTGGAGCGGCTCGACTCCGGCTTTCCCGGCGTGGTGGTCAGCGATGTGCGCATGCCCGGCATGGACGGGCTGACCCTGTTCCGCCATCTGAAAAGCATCGATCCCGGCCTGCCGGTGGTGCTCATCACCGGCCATGGGGACATTGCCATGGCGGTGGATGCCATGCGCGAGGGTGCCTATGATTTCCTTGCCAAGCCCTATCCCATGGAACGGCTTCTGGGCACGGTGCGCCATGCGCTGGAAAAGCGCCGTCTGGTGCTGGAAAACCGCGCCCTGCGCCAGCAGGCTGAAAATGCCGGGGAAAAGATGCCGCTCATCGGCGCCGCTCCGGTGATGGAGCGCCTCCGGCAGAGCATACGCCAGCTTGCCGATGCCGAGATCGATGTCCTCATCCAGGGCGAGACCGGCAGCGGCAAGGAGGTGGTGGCCAATGCCCTGCACCGCTGGAGCCCGCGCGCCAGCCACCCTCTGGTGGTGGTCAATTGCGGCGCCCTGCCGGAAACCATGATTGAAAGCGAGCTTTTCGGCCATGAGGCCGGGGCCTTCACCAGCGCCCAGAAGAGGCGCATCGGCCGTATCGAGCATGCCAATGGCGGCACGCTGTTTCTGGATGAGATCGAGGCCATGCCCATGGCCCTGCAGGTGAAGCTGCTGCGGGTACTGGAGGCGCGGGAGGTGATGCCGCTCGGAACCAATGAGGTGCGGCGGGTGGATATCCGCGTCGTCGCCGCGGCCAAGGTGGACCTGCATGAACTGGTGCGGCGGGGGGATTTCCGTGAGGATCTCTATTATCGCCTGCATGTGGCAACGCTCCACATCCCGCCCCTGCGGGAGCGGCGGGAGGATATTCCCCTGCTGTTCGGCCATTTTCTCACCGAGGCCGCCCGCCGCTTCCGTCGTGAGCCGCCCCTGCTCCCGCAGCAGGTGCGCCATCGCCTCGAAACCCATGAATGGCCGGGCAATGTGCGCGAGCTGGCCCATTTTGCCGAGCGTGTGGCCCTCGGTCTGGTGAGCGATCAGGACCGGGTGGACGGCCAGATGGCCACGCCCTCCCCCCTCTGCCTGCCGGAACGGATGGATGCCTTCGAGGCCGGGGAGATCCGCGCCGCCCTGGCCATGACCCAGGGTGATGTTCAGGCCGCAGTCCAGGCTCTCGGCATTCCCCGCAAGACCTTTTATGACAAGCTGCGCCGCCATAATATCGACCAGAATGCCTATCGGGCCGCAGCGAAAGTCAATGCCCCCACCTCCCCGTCCGGGATATAGAAAAGAGTTGCGAAACCCTCGGCCTGTGTTCTTTCACATGACACGCAGATGTGATACGCACCTGTGCGCTATTATCATCCTAGCTTGGGAAAAGACCTGCGACCATGCCGGACGAAGGCGACAGTACAAGCGATAGTCGAGACCGATTCTGGCTGACCTCTCCCTTTGGATGTCAGCCTGCCCCTTCCCTTTTCATTGATATGACGCAGATGCGCGCCTCGGATCCGTTCCGGGGCTTTTTGCGTTCGCTAGTTTCACTCTGACAGGCTGTCCCATGGAATTTCTTGCAGATCCGAACATCTGGGTCGGTCTTGTCACCCTGATCGTTCTTGAGGTTGTCCTTGGTATCGACAACCTCGTCTTCATCGCGATTCTGGCAGACAAGCTGCCCCCCCACCAGCGCAACAAGGCGCGCATTATCGGCCTGTCCTGCGCGCTTGTCATGCGCATCGCGCTGCTGTTCTCGATCTCATGGATCGTGACCCTCACCCAGCCGCTGTTCTCCGTCGCCGACATGTCCTTCTCGGGGCGCGATCTCATTCTCATCGTCGGTGGCGTGTTCCTTCTGGCCAAGGGCACGATGGAACTGCATGAGAGGCTGGAAGGCGCCCAGAAGCCGAAGGGCGGGCGCGTGGTCCATGCCGTTTTCTGGCAGGTGGTGGTCCAGATCGTCGTGCTCGACGCCGTGTTCTCGCTCGACAGCGTGATCACTGCCGTTGGCATGGTGAAGGAACTCTGGGTCATGATCGCGGCCGTCTGCATTGCCATGGCGGTGATGATGATGGCTTCCAAGCCGCTGATGACCTTCGTCTCGCGGCACCCCACCGTCATCATATTGTGCCTCGGCTTCCTGCTGATGATCGGCTTCTCGCTGGTGGTGGAAGGCTTCGGCTTCCATATCCCGAAGGGCTATCTCTATGCCGCCATCGGCTTCTCGGTGCTGATCGAGGCCGCCAACCAGTTCGGCCGGCACAATCGCGAGAAATACATCACCACCGGCGATCTGCGCGAGCGCACCTCGGAGGCGGTTCTGCGCCTGCTGGGCGGGCGCGTGGGCAGCGAGCCGTTGGGCGAAACGGTGGATGTGATCGCCGAACAGGCGGCCCAGGGCGACCTGTTCAACCCCAAGGAAAAGGAAATGATCCGCGGGGTGCTGGATCTGGGCGAGCGCCCTGTCAGCTCCATCATGTCGCCCCGCAACGAGGTGGAATGGCTGGACCTGAACGAAAGCCCGGAAGAGCTTCTGGCCGAAATCCGCACCCTCAATCACAGCCGGGTCGTTCTGGCGCGTGAACATGTGGACGAGTTCGTCGGTGTCGCCATCACCAAGGAGCTGCTCAACCTGATGATCGACGGCAAGCCGATCGACTGGGCCAAGGTGACCCGCCAGCCTGTGATCGTGCATGAGACCACCGATGTGCTGAAGGTGATGGAGCAGCTGCGCCGCTCACCCGTGCAGATGGCGATGATCGTGGACGAGCATGGCTCCCTGGAAGGCATCGCCACGCCGACCGACATTCTCGAAGCCATTGCCGGCGACTTCCCGGACGAGGACGAGGATGCCGCCCAGTTCCTGCAACAGGCAGATGGCACATGGCTGGTGGACGGCTTCATGGATGTGCGCCAGCTCTCCGGCCTGATCGAACACGATCTCGTTGATGATGCGGATCGCTATTCCACCCTTGGCGGCTATATCCTGACCGAGCTTGGCCACCTGCCGACGGAAGGGGAAACCTTCGAGGCGGATGGCCTGCGCTTCGAGATCCTCTCTCTGGACAAGCGCAGCGTGGGCAAGGTCCGCATTTCCGCTCTGGAAAGCCTTTTCTGAGGAGCGGGAGTGACAGGGCCGGTACATCTGCTTTCAACCGCCATGAAAGACCAGTTGTACCGGCCACACATATCGGGCAAATGAAACCTTGCCCATTCTGCAAGGAGATGGCCATGGCTGGTCAGTCCATTCGTGATGTCACGTTCCAGTTGCTTCGCGAACTCGGTGTCACCACGGTCTTTGGCAATCCGGGATCGACCGAGGAAACCTTCCTCAAGGACTTTCCCGCCGATTTCACCTATATCCAGACCTTGCAGGAGGCCTCCGCCGTGGCGGCGGCAGATGGCTATGCACAGGCCACCCGCAAGCCCGCTTTGGTGAATGTCCATACCTCCGCCGGCCTGTGCAACGGCATGAGCGGCATTCTCACCGCCGCCATGAACAGGACCCCGCTCATCATCACCGCCGGCAACCAGACCCGCGAGATGCTGCTGATGGAACCCTGGCTCACCAATGTGAAGCCCGCCCATCTGCCCGAGCCCTGGGCAAAATGGGCTTATGAGCCGGTGCGGGCGGAAGATGTGCCGGCCGCCTTCATGCGCGCCTATGCCATGGCGCTGCAGCCCCCGGCCGGGCCGGTCTTCCTCTCCATTCCGCTGGATGACTGGGACAAGCCAGCCACCGGCCCCGCCGTTGTGCGCACCGTGGCCTCACGCATCGGGCCTGATCCGGCGCGGATACAGGAATTTGCGGACGCCCTCTCGCAGGCGAAGAACCCGGCCCTCATCTATGGCGGCGCAATCGCCCGCGGGCAGGGCTGGAAACAGGCGATCGCACTGGCGGAAAAGCTGAATGCGGATGTCTGGTCGGCACCCGCCTGCGAGCGCCCGCCCATGCCGGAAACCCATCCGCTCTATATTGGCGGCCTGCCCTTCGCCACCGGCCCTCTGGCCGAGAAGCTCGAAGGCTATGATGTCGCCATCGTCATCGGCGCGCCGGTCTTCCGCTATTATCCCTATGTGCCCGGTCCCTATGTGCCGGAGGGCCTGCGCCTGCTGCACATTACCGATGACGCCGCCGAGGCCGGCCGCGCCCCGGTGGGAGAGAGCCTGCTGTGCGATGCCATTCTGGCGCTTGAGGAACTCACCAGCCGGGTTTCCGCGCGCCCGGCCAATCCCGGCCGCAAGGCGCGGATCGCGCACCGCATGGCGCCCCACCCGGCCTCCCATCCCGTCACGGAAGGCGAAGGCATTTCCGCGCTTGAGCTGTTCCAGACCCTGCGCCAGGCCCTGCCGCAAGAGACCGTTCTGGTGGAGGAATCCCCGTCCAATCTGGGAGACCTGCATACCGCATGGCCGGTGGAGCATGAGGATTCCTTCTACACCTTTGCCAGCGGCAGCCTCGGCTGGGGCTTGCCCGCCGCTGTCGGCATCGCCCTTGCGGAGCGCGAGAGCGGGCGCAACCGTCCGGTGCTCGCCATCATAGGCGATGGCTCGTTCCAGTATTCGATACAGGCGCTCTATACGGCGGCACGGCACAAGCTGCCCATCCTGTTCGTCGTGCCCTGCAATGGCGAATATGGAATCCTCAAATCCTTCGCCCTTCTGGAAAAGACCCCCGGCGTGCCGGGGCTCGACATTCCCGGTCTGGACATTGCGGCGCTGGGGCGTGGCTATGGATGCACCTCGCTGCGCGTGGACACGCTCGAAGGCGTGCAGGCGGCCTGCGCTGATGCCATCCGGCGCGAGGGGCCAACGGTGCTGGAAGTGCCCATCCTGCCTTCCATTCCCCCGCTGATCTGACCCCGGGCCTGCCCCGGTGATCTGACGCATCTCCCGCATTTGCGCCAGATCATACCATCAGATGCAAAGCGGACCTTTCCTTCCAATCATCACCCATAGCCGGGATGCAGATCCGGCAGAACATGTCCGGGAGTCTGCCCGGAACCGGATGGACTGATCTGCGCCATCCCGCACGAAAGGGAAAACCGCGTGACCGATTCCGCCAAGGCGCGCCCTCACCTTTCGGGCAAGACGACGCAGATTTCGCTTCCCGTCCTGTTTGCCAGCCTCATGGTGGCGGCCCTGTTCCTCTCCAGCTCCCTGCTCATCTGGCAGGGCTGGCAGGCATCGCAGCGCGCTCTGGTCCATTCGGCAGAGGCCATGACCCACAGCATGGGCCAGCTGGTGGATGAGCGTGCCCGCCATTTCCTGTCCACCGCCAGCAACACCCTGCACCGGCTGACGCATGATCCGCCACGGATCGGGCCGGATCTGGAACGGCGCAATCTGCGGGTGATGCATCTCATCAACGCCCTCAGAAGCACGCCGCTGATCTCGACGGTGTATGTGGCCTATGAGAATGGCGATTTCATCATCGCGCGCCAGCTTTCCGGCAAGGCGGCGCGAGAGAAGTATGGCGCCCCGCCACGGGCCGATTATCTCCTCAGCGTCCACACCCATTGGCCGGATGGAGAGGGGAAGCTGCTGCATTATTACTATGATGCTCAGATCCACTTTCTGGCCAAGAACACCGCCATCAGCGACAATTATGACCCGCGCGAGCGGGAGTGGTACCGGCAGGCCATGGTGCGCCCGGGCCAGTATCTGAGCAACCCCTACAGTTTCTTCAGCAACAACCAGATCGGCATCACCCTGAGCGAGAGGTCGAACCATGAGAATATCGTGGTCGGCCTTGACGCCAATCTCTCGGATCTGGATGCCCAGTTGCGGGACCTGCGCCCGACACCGCATGCCGAGTTCGCCATCGTGGCCGATGGCGCCGGGCTCATCGCCCGTACCATCGCCCTGCGCATGCCCGATCAGGGCGACCATGCCCCCGGCGCGTATCACAGCCCCTCCACGGGGCTGGAGGCGCTCTCCATACTCGACAAACACAATCCACCGCTCAACCAGGTCGTGCCTTTCGAGATGAATGGCGAGACATGGTTCGGCTCGCGCATTTCGCTCACCTCTCTGGGCCAGCGCAAGCTCAACATGCTCATCGCCATCCCGGATGATGACCTGACCTCCCAGATCCGCGACGACCTCTCGCAGATGACGATCAGCGCCATCATCATCACCATCTGCCTGATGGTTGCGAGCTGGTTCATCGGCAAATGGGTGGGCGGCAGCGTGGAACGTGTCACCCGCTATGCCCATCGCCTTTCAGGCTTCGACTTCTCGCCCTCGAACGATGCGCCGAGCCGGATCGCCGAATTCCAGCAGATGAACGAGGTTCTGGCAAAGATGAGTCAGGCGGTCCGCGCCTTTCTCTCCACCATGAACGCCATCGGCAGCGAACCGCGCACGGATCTGATGCTGGAAAAGGTGCTGCAGGAAACCGTGATGGCGACGGGCGGCATCTATGGCGCGGTCTATCTGCTGAACGAACAGGGAGACCAGCTGGAACTCAGCGCGGCGACGCAGGGTGCTGTCGCACCGGGGAGCCCGGTTCATTTTTCATATCCCCGCCTGCCCCGTGATGTGCTTCGCGCACCCCATCCCCTGATCGGCGAGCGGCTGGCCGGTGTCGCCCAGCTGTCGGTGCCGCTCAATGACCGGGAAGGCAAGCCCCTCGGCCTGCTGCTGCTGAACTACCCCTCCAACCAGCAGCACCGGCATGGAGAGTTCCGCGCCTTTGTCACCCAGCTCTCCGGCGCGCTGTCCGCGGCCATTGAAACCCGCAACCTGCTGGAAACACGCCGCCGCCTGTTTGATGGCTTCGTGCATTTGATTGCCGATGCGATTGACGCCAAGAGCCCCTATACCGGCAGCCATTGCCGCCGCGTGCCGGAACTCGCCATCATGATGGCGGACAGGATGAGCGCCGAGGGCCACAGCCCCTATGGCCCCTATCACCTCAGTGAGGCGGAGCGTTACGCCTTCCGGCTCGGCGCATGGCTGCACGATTGCGGCAAGATCACCAGCCCCGACCATATCATCGACAAGGCCACCAAGCTCGAAAGCGTTCATAACCGCATCCACGATATCCGCACCCGCTTCGAGGTGCTCTGGCGCGATGCAGAGATTGCCCATCTGCGGCGCATGATGGATGGCGCCAATCAGGCCGCCTCGCTGGAGCAGCGCGATGAGGAACAGGCCGCCCTTCAGGAGGATTTTGCCTTCATCGCCCGCTGCAATATTGGCGGCGAGTTCATGGAGGACGCGGATATCGAGCGCCTTTCGCAGATTGCCGAACGCGAGTGGATGCGCCACTTCAGCGATCGCATCGGCCTTTCACGCGAGGAGGAGGCGCGGCTCGGCAGCAGCCCCGAAATGCCGCTTCCCGCCCCCGAGCGTCTGCTGGCCGACAAGCCGGAGCACAGGATTGCATGGGACAGGAACCGCCCGCCCGTGGAGAAGAACGACCCGGACAATCATCTCGGCTTCGACATGGCGCTGCCGGCACTGGCCGAGAACCGGGGAGAACTGCACAATCTCACCATCCGGCGGGGCACCCTTGCACCCGAAGACCGCTTCCGCATCAATGACCATGTGGTGCAGACCTTCATCATGCTCAACACCCTGCCCTGGCCGGATGATCTGCGCCGGGTGCCGGAGATTGCCGCAACCCACCATGAGCGCATGGATGGCACCGGCTATCCCAGACGTCTGGATGCCAGCCGGCTGACGCTGGAGGACCGGGTGATGGCGATCGCCGATGTGTTTGAGGCGCTGACAGCCGCAGACAGGCCCTACAAACCGGCAAAACCGCTGACAGCCACCCTCGCCATCATGACCGGCATGGCCTGTGAGGGACATCTGGACCCGTTGCTGATGCGCTACTTCCTCGAAGCACGCATGTGGGAGAATTACGGAGCCCACTATCTGCGGCCGGAGCAGCGTGACGAGGTGGATATCGCAGCCCTTGTCAGCCGGCTTCCGCAGACCGCCCCACCTCCTCCGCAGCCCCAATAGGAGGGCGGATTTCCGGCCGACCAGAACAATGCGCCTGAAAATGCCCAGGTATTTTCAGGCGCAGAGCCGTATCAGGGGGAATGACGGCTGCCATGCAAAAGGCCGAAGCCCCTACCCGCAATAGGCCCCCACTGAAGCGGGGCAGCGCGGCCAGCGGCCAGCACCCTAGCAGCAGCGGAAGCCGCCCTTCCCGCTCTCGCCGAAACGGGCATTCTGCCGCTCGCGAAAGAATTCCTTGTAGGTCATCGGCTCCTGATCAGGATGCGTGCGCCGGATATGGGCGACATAGGTATCGTAATCAGGAATACCGACCATGAGTCGCGCGCCCTGACACACACATTTGCTGAAGGCGGCGATCCGCTCCCGCAGGGACGCCGGCGCCTCTTCCGTGAGAGATGGCTCAACCGTCTCCTGAGAGGGCTCAAGGCTGGCCGCGCCACCAAATGATTTCAGAACGGACATGGCATGTCTCCGGTCCCTGTTCGGCCAGACTATTTCGCCCGGCACCAAGCGGCAAGACATATGAGACCCGCCCGGCCTTCCGCCGGGCGGGTTCGTGATGATGATCAGCCGGGCAGCCTTCAGGCCGCGCGACCCGCCGGGGAGGAACCGGCCGCAGGTCCGTCAACCTCATGGGCTGTCCACCTGCGCGCCTTCAGCGCATTCCACGAACTGACGACGCCATAGATCATGATGCTGATAACCACGAGGACGAAGAAGCCCGCCAGTGCCGCATCGATGATGTCATTCCTGACGATCTGGTGCATCTGGTCCATCGTCTTGGCGGGGGCCAGAATCTCTCCACGGGCAATCGCGTCGCCAAACCGCTCCGCATGGGAGAGGAAGCCGATACGCGGATTGGGATGGAAGATCTTCTGCAGGCCAGCCGTCATGGTGCAGATGACGAGCCACACCATGGGCACGATGGTCACCCACGCATAACGCTCACGCTTCATGCGGAAGATGACGACCGTGCAGAGCATGAGCGCAATGGCGGCCAGCATCTGGTTGGCGATACCGAACAGCGGCCACAGCGTGTTCACGCCGCCGAGCGGATCGGTCACACCCTGGTACAGGAAGAAGCCCCACAGCGCCACGCACAGGCCGGTGGCCACGATATTGCTGGCCCATGAGGTGGTATCGCGCATCTTCGGCACCACAAGGCCCAGCAGGTCCTGCAGCATGAAGCGGCCCGCACGGGTACCCGCATCCACGGCGGTGAGGATGAAGAGTGCCTCGAACAGAATGGCGAAGTGGTACCAGAAAGCCATCATGGCCTTGCCACCCACCGCATTGGCGAAGATCTGCGCCATGCCGACAGCAAGGGTCGGTGCGCCGCCGGTGCGGGAGATGATGGTATGCTCGCCCACATCCGCCGCCACTTCGCGAATGGTGTCGGGTGTGATCGGGAAGCCCATGGCGGTTACCGCCGCGGCCGCGCTCTCCGGCGTGGTGCCGATGACGGCGCCCGGGCTGTTCATGGTGAAATACACGCCGGGATCAATGATGGAGGCGGCAATCAGCGCCATGATCGCGACGAAGGACTCCATCAGCATGCCGCCATAGCCGATATAGCGCACATCGACTTCATTCTCGATCAGCTTCGGCGTGGTGCCGGAGGAGATGAGCGAGTGGAAGCCGGAGACCGCGCCACAGGCAATGGTGATGAACAGGAACGGGAAGAGCGAACCCGACCACACCGGGCCGGTGCCATCCACGAACTTGGTCAGCGCCGGCATCTGCATCTGCGGCGCCACCGCGACAATGCCGAGCGCGAGGCAGATGATCGCGCCGATCTTCAGGAAGGTGGAGAGATAGTCACGCGGGGCCAGCAGCAGCCAGACCGGCAGGATGGAGGCGACGAAACCGTAGCCGATCAGCATCCATGTGAGTTCCACGCCCGTGAAGGTGAAGATGGCCGACCAGGTGGGGTCCTCGGCGACATTGCGGCCATAGACGATGGCCAGAATGAGCAGCACGAAGCCGATGACAGACACTTCCGAAATCGCGCCAGGCCGGAAATAGCGCGTGTACAACCCCATGAAGATCGCGATCGGAATGGTGCAGGCCACGGTGAAGGTGCCCCACGGGCTTTCCGCCAGCGCCTTGACCACGATCAGCGCGAGCACGGCCAGAATGATGACCATGATCATGAAGGCACCGATGAGCGCGATCACCCCCGGAACCGGCCCGAGCTCGGAGCGGATCAGCTCGCCCAGCGAGCGCCCGTCGCGCCGCATGGAGACGAACAGGACCATCGAGTCCTGCACCGCTCCGGCAATGACCACGCCGGCCAGAATCCACAAGGTGCCGGGCAGATAGCCCATCTGGGCCGCAAGCACCGGGCCGACCAGGGGGCCCGCGCCCGCAATGGCCGCGAAATGATGGCCGAACAGCACATGCCGCTGGGTGGGCACATAATCAAGGCCATCATTATGCCGCACCGCCGGAGTTGCGCGCCTGGCATCAAGCTGCATCACATTGCGGGCGATGAAAAGGCTATAGTAACGATATGCAATGAGGTAGACTGCGACAGCTACCGCAAGAATCCACAAGGCATTCACATTTTCGCCGCGTTGTGTTGCAATAACAGCGAAAGCGATAGCACCGAAGATACCAAGGACCGCCCACGGTCCGTGTCGGCGTATTGCGCCTGTCATGAGACATACTCCCTGAACGGATGGCGCACGCTTTTTTCTTCAGGCTGTTCCGCGCGCCAGAGCTGCCTTCCTAACGGAAAGCGCCAAACTCTCCGACACCTTTAAAGAACCGTCAACAACTTCTCTGGACTTATACTTTAGTCACATCTTGAATGCAGTGCATTCACTTGCGTTGTTGCATGGCAAAATATGCCGAGTGGCGGCCACATGATACCGCCATCTTTTTTCTCCGGCTGAATATTTCATAATGGATACAAGAGCTAACAATAATCACCAAAAAATGATACATTGCATCTCATATAAATACTTACCCTAGGTAATATGAAGCCCCCGCAGTACTGTTCGCGGTCGCAACACTGAGGACAACGGGCCGGGCATGTGCGGAGACGGGCCGTAAAACGGCCTCCATTCCGGCTCGAATCTCCGCGATGCCCCCGTTTCAGGATCGCGCCTGCGCATGTTCCGGCGCCACGGCGGCGCCGGAACAGCAGATGGCCGGCTCGCCCCTCACACCGCCAGCTGGGTATGCACCAGTTGCGCATAAAGCCCGCCGGCGGAAACCAGATCCTGATGCGCGCCCTGCTCGGCCACCCCCTCCGGGGTCACCACCACAATCCGGTCGGCACTGCGCACGGTGGAGAGGCGATGGGCGATAACCAGCGTTGTCCGCCCCCGGGCCAGCGCGGCCAGTGCCTGCTGGATTTCCCATTCCGTCGCCGCATCCAGTGCGGATGTGGCTTCATCCAGAATGAGAATGGCCGGGTCCTTCAGAAACATGCGCGCGATGGAAAGGCGCTGCTTCTGCCCGCCTGAAAGCTTCACACCCCGCTCGCCAATCACCGTATCGAGGCCCATCGGGAGGGATACGATCAAATCATCCAGCCGTGCCCGATGCGCCGCCGCGCGGATCTGCTCATCCGTTGCATCGAGGCAGCCATAGGCGATATTCTCGCGAATGGTGCCCGCGAACAGGAACACATCCTGCTGCACAATGCCGATGGCCTTGCGCAGGGAGGCCAGCGTCACATCACGCACATCCATGCCATCAATGGTGATGCGCCCGGAACTGACCTCATAGAAGCGCGGCAGAAGCGAGCACAGCGTGGTCTTCCCCGCACCGGAGGGGCCGACAAAGGCCACAGTCTCCCCTGCGGGAATATGCAGGGAGAAATTGCGCAGCACCGGCTTTTCGGCGCTATAGCCGAAGCTCACATTCTCATAGCATATCTCGCCGCGCACATGCCCGCTCTCCCCGCCAAGCACTCTTGCGCCGGGGCGGTCGGCAATATCCGGGTCCGTATTCAGGAATTCGAGATAGGAGCGGAACCCCGCCAGCCCCTTGGGATAGATCTCCACCACCGCGGCGATCTTCTCCAGCGGGCGGAAGAACACCCCCACCAGCAGCAGGAAGCTGACAAAGCCGCCATTCGAGAGTTCGCCACGAATGACGAACCAGGTGCCGGCAATCATCACCACCACCTGCGTGAAGCGCATGCCGATATAGCCCAGGGACATGTGGGCCGCCATCAGCTTGTAGGCCTCCAGCTTGGTTTGGCGATAACTGGCGTTCTCGCTGGCGAAGAGGGTGCGCTCATGGTCTTCATTGGCGAAGGCCTGCACCACGCGCATGCCGCCCACATTCTCCTCTATCCGCGCATTGAAAGCGCCGATGCGCTGGAACAGGGCCCGGAAATTCCGGGTCATGGCCGCGCCATAATAGGCGGTGGTCCAGCCCACGGCCGGCACGATGATGCAGGCGATGAGCGCCAGCGGCACATTGATATAGAGCATCAGCGCAAAGGCGCCGAGGAAGGTCATCACCGCCAGAAACACATCCTCCGGCCCGTGATGGGCCACCTCGCCCACCTCTTCCAGATTGCTGGTGAGGCGCGCCACCAGATGGCCTGTCTTATTGTTGTCGAAGAAGGAGAAGGAGAGTTTCTGCAGATGCTCGAAGGCCCGGGCGCGCATATCCGTTTCGATATTGATGCCCAGCATGTGGCCCCAATAGGTGACCACCACCATGAGGATGGTATTGAGAACATAGATGGCCAGCAGCACCAGCGCGGCCAGAAAAATATAGTTCCAGTCCTGTGCCGGCAGCAGATGGTCCACAAAGGCGGCCACCGCCATGGGAAAGCCCAGCTCCAGCAGGCCCGCAAGAATAGCGCAGGAAAAATCCAGAATGAAAAGCCCCTTATAGGGGGCATAATAGGCAAAGAACTGCTTCAGGGTATTCATCTCGGGCTGCTCATCATTCCCCGACATCCACGCCTTCATGACCAAGACGCCAATAGGCCGCGATGGAGGTGTTTTTCTTTTCAATGCCAAGGGTTTTTGTGGCGTGCTGGCGAAGACGGCGGGCGGTCGCCTGCTCACATCCGGCAAAGATTTGAGCAGACGCCATATCATCCGGGAACGTCACCTGCCGCAAGGCCTCTTCCAGCAGGGAGGAAAGGCCGGCAGGGGTATCGCCACGATGCAGCCAGCGCAAATCGAGCGTGGCGGCCGTGGGCAGATGCTGTTCCTCTTTCGGGCTGTCCACCTCGATACGCACCACGGCATGCGCATCCTTCGGCAGCTTTTCCAGCAGACGCGCGATTGCGGGCAGCGCGGTTTCATCGCCCATATAGAGTTGCCACGACCCCGGCTCAGGCGCGCCGCCGCCGGGGCCAAGCAGGCCCACAATATCGCCCGCCCGCGCATTGCGCGCCCATGTCGCACCCGGTGTGGATGCGCCGTCATGCAGGGCGACATCAATCCCCACCTCACCGCATGCCAGATCGACCGTGCGTACCGTATAGACCCGGGCGATGAGCGCATCCTCGCCCTTCGGCATCACCATCCGCCCGCCTTCATCGGCATGCGGCCATACGGGCGCGCGACCCTGCGGGGGAATGAGCACGCGCGCATGCAGGCCGGGTCCCTCGAAATGGGCGGCATCCCCCTTCAGCACCACACGTCGCATCAGCGGCGTCACATTCCATGCGCGCACCACCTGCATCTCGCGGAAGAAGGGCAGGCTGCGGGCGCCGGCATCATCGCCCTGCCAGATCAGGCCGGCGGGGGCCTTCCCGCCCATCCCCGCCAGCGCTTCGGCCAGCGCCATCTTGCCAAGGCTGAGCGCGGTGGAGGTCGGGGCCATGCAGGTCATCGCCAGACCATCCGCCCTGGGGCTGAGCGAAATGACACCGAACCGGGCATGGGTGAACTGCACATCCCCTGCCCGCTCCGTCACCTCGGCATAATCCGTGAAACGGGTGCGCAGGGCATCCAGGGCCTCTGCCGGATTGGGCAGGGACACGCTCGCCTCCGCCTTCAAGGATTCAGCCACGTGATGTTCCTCCCCTTTGCAGCAGCCAGATGAGATAGGGCCCGCCCACCAGTGCCGCGAAAAAGCCGACCGGAATCTGGTAGGGAAATGTCACCGTGCGGCCCAGCCAGTCCGCAAGCATCAGCAGGTCTGCGCCAATGATGGCGGAGGCGAACAGGAAAACGGGACCGCCCGAAAACCCTGCCAGCCGGGCCATGTGTGGGGCCAGCAGGCCCGCAAGGCTGAGAGGGCCGACGAAAAGGGTCGCCGCAGCTGTCATCAGGGCCGCGAGCACCGAGAGCACCAGGCGGCTCAGGCGCACCGGCACACCCAGGGCGCTGGCCACCGCCGGGCCAAGGGCGAGAAGATCGATCCACCGCCCCAGCCATGGCAATGGGGCAAGCAGCACCAGCACGCACAGGGTCAGCAACACGGCATCGGAGGCCACCACCCGGTCTGTGGAGCCGCTGAGCCAGCCCAGCAGGAGAAAGGTGTTCCAGCCCCCGGCGGCGTAAACGGCGGAGAGAAGGGCAAGGCACATGCAGCCCAGCGCCACGCCGGCCAGCAGCATCCTTTCCGGGCCAAAGCCGGTGCGCGCGCCCATGGCGAGAATGAACAGCAGCGCACCCAGCGCCCCCACGCCACTGGCCGCCATACGGATGCCCGTATCCGGCATATCAAAGAAGATGAGCGCGGCGGCAATGCCAACACCAGCCCCCGCCCCCACGCCCAGCACCTCCGGCCCCGCCAGCGGATTGCCCGTGAGGCGCTGCATCAGTGCGCCGGCAACCCCGAGCAGGGCCCCGGCCGCGGCCGCCACCACCGTGCGGGGCGCACGAAACGGCATCAGCTCGGCCAGGATCCGCCCGGTGGCGAACGACCATCCATCCGGCCCCGCACCCAGAGAAAGCACGACAAAACCCAGCACCACCCCTGCCCCGGCCAGCATGACGAGCGCCCGCCATGGATGCCCGAGCCGCCGGGCATGAGAGGCGGAAACCGGGGCGGGCGGGGTGATGGACTTCACACGGGGCAACAGCCACAGCAACAAGGGCCCACCCAGCAGGCCGACCATTGCGCCGGTGGGAATCAGGTCTCCGCTTTCACCCGCGCTCACCTGCACCAGTCCATCCGCAACCGCCAGCAGAACCGCGCCAATCAGCGGCGCCTTCAGCAGCATCTCCTTCGGCGTGCGTGCACCGGAAAGGCGGGCAAAGGCCGGCGCGGCAAGGCCGATGAAGCCGATGACGCCCACCTCCGCGATCACGCTCGCGGCCAGCCACACGCCAATGGCAATGATGCCAGAGCGCAGCGCCAGCAGCGCCACGCCGAGGCTGCGCGCGCCCACATCATCCAGCGCCAGCATGGCCAGCGGGCGAAGCAGAAATGCCGCAAGGCCGGCGCAGATCACAAGACGCGTGCCGATGGTGATCGCGCCCTGCCAGTTCTGCTGATGGAGGGAACCGCCACCCCAGATGAAAACGGAAAGCACATATTCGCCCTGCGCCAGCACAATGGCCGCGCTGGCTGCCCCGGCCATGAGCGAGACTGTCATGCCCGCCACCACCACCGTGACGGGATCAAGCCCCCGTCTCCAGCTCAGGGCCAGCACGATGAGCACCGCCGCCGCGCCACCGGCCAGCGCCACGCCTTCGCGCGACCATGCCAACAGCGCCGGTGCGAAAGCCAGTGCCACGGTGAGCGCAAGCTGGGCGCCGGCCGCAATGCCAAGGGTGGAAGGGTCTGCAATCGGGTTGCGCAGAACGCGCTGCAACAAAGCCCCGGAAAGCCCCAGCGCCGCACCGGCCAGAATGGCTGTCACCATGCGCGGCAACAGCCCGTGCCACAGCAGGGCCGCCTCCAGCGCGCGCATGGTTTCCGCATCACCGGAAAGGGCCGGCTGCCGCAGCAGGGCCGTGAGGAACAGCACCAGCGCGAAGATGCCCAGCGCCCACCACAGGCCATTCGTGCCACGCCGTGTATCGGGGGAGGATTGCGGGGCAGAAGGCAGGCTCATCTCACTCACAATCCGCCTCCAGGCCCACCCAGCAATGCGGTGCTGACAAGCCGTGCGCATCGCATTGCTGTCGGCAATCCACCAAACGGATTCATCGCGCCGATGAGATACACCCGCCCCTCGCGCACATTCGGCAGCGCCCGCCAGAGCGCGCTTTGCGGCAGCACGCGGCCGGCATCCGGAGGCACCGGCGGCACGATGATGATGTCCGCCTCGGCAAAGCGCGCCAGCATCTCCAGCCCCACCGGAGCGGAGGCAGAATAGGAGGTGCCGTCTGTCCAGGCATTCTTCAGGCCGATGCGTTCAAGAACCTCGCCGAACATGCTGTCTGGACCGAAGACGCGGAAATGGCGGGCATCACCCAGATTGATGATGAGGACAGGGCGCGTGCCATGCCCGGCCAGTTCACCGCGTGTATGCGCCAGCAGGGCATCGGTGCGCGCGATCAGTTCCGGCCCGGCCTGCGGCTGCCCCACAGCCTGTGCGAGCAGCTCGGCCGCCTTCTGCGCCATGACAAATGGCATCTGCCCGTTCTTGTAGATGGAGATGGTCTTCACCGGGGCGATCAGGCGCAGGTTCGGGTCTGCGGCGACATAATAGCTGGAATTGAAGATGAGGCTGGGGCGGGCCCGCAGGATGGCCTCGAAATTCGGGGTGCCGCGCAGGCCGATATCCACCACCTGTGGCGGCACCGCCGGCTCCACCACCACCTGCCGGTACAGCACCAGTTCCGGGGCGGCGACCGGGATGACACCCATGGCCAGCAGGGTTTCCAGCAGGCCCCAGTCCATGGTCGCCACACGCGGCAGGGTGAAGCCGCCTTGCATGGGAAAGCGTGTTTCGCTCGCCTCCAAAGCCCCGCCCGCCGCCAGCATGGCCCCGCCCGCGAGAAATGCACGGCGCGAAAGCCCCCTCATAGAACGAACCCCATCGGCTCGCCGCTGAGGGGATGGGGCACCACCCCCATCTCGATGCCATAAATGGCCTTCAGCGTTTCCGGCGTCATCATCTCGCGCGAGGGACCATGCGCCACCAGATGCCCGGCCCGGATCGCCACCAGCGCATCACAGGTGCGCGCGGCGAGATTGATGTCATGCAGCACCACCAGCACGGTCATGTCGCCGCCATCGGCGGCCAGTTCGCGCACGATGTTGAGAACCTCGATCTGGTGCGCGATGTCGAGGGCGGAGGTCGGCTCATCGAGCAACAGGCAGCGTGTGCCCTGCGCCAGCATCAGGGCCAGCCATGCCCGCTGGCGCTCGCCGCCGGAAAGGCTGTCCACCATCCGGCTCTCATAGGTCTTCAGGCCGGTGCGCTGGATGGCGGCTTCCACCGCGGCCTCATCCTCCCCGCCGAAACGGCCCAGCGCGCCATGCCAGGGATAGCGCCCCAGAGCCACCAGCTCGCGCACCGTCATCGCCTCGGCTGGCGGGGTGAACTGGGGCATATAGGCCACCTTGCGCGAGAAGGCGCGCCCACCCCATTCCCCGAGCGGCACCCCCTCGAAACGCACAACGCCCTTGCCCGGCATCAACTGCCGGGCCAGGATTTTCAGCAGCGTGCTCTTGCCGGACCCGTTCGGCCCGATGAGCCCATAGACCTGCCCGGCGGCGAGCGAGAGGGTGAGCGGCGCGAGAATTTCGCGCGTGCCGATATGCACGCCCAGATCCTCGATCTCCCACAGCGCACCACCGCCCTTTATGCCAGGGCTCACCATTTATAGATGACCTGTGCGAGCAGGCTGCGGCCATCACCATAATAGCAGCCAAAGGAACCGCAGCCGGAAACATAGGTTTCGTCCGCAATATTGTTGATATTCAGCTGGGCCTTGAAGGGGCCCTTCTCATAGCTGACCATCGCATCGAACAGTGTATTGGCCCCAAGGAACAGGTTGTTGTTGTCCAGCGTATAGCGCGAGCCCATGTAGCGCATGCCACCACCCAGGGCGAAGCCGGCAAGCGGACCATTCCTGAAGGTGTAGTTGAGCCAGAGATTGGCCATGTTCTGAGGCACACCGCCGGGGCGGTTTCCGGCATACTGGCCTTCCATGATCTCGGCATTCATGTAGGTGTAATTGGCGAGGAGATCGAGACCTTCAGCAAGACTGGCCGTGGCCGCAAGCTCCAGCCCCCTCACCCGCACCTCGCCCATCTGGGTCTGGTAGTCGACACCGCCGATCAGCTGGTTGGTGAGCACGTTTTTCTGCCGCAGATCATAGACGGCCGCCGTGAGGAAGCCTCTCCAGTCCAGGGGCTGGTACTTGACGCCGGCTTCCCACTGCTCGCCCTTGGAAGGCTGGAACGGCGCGCCGCCAAGCACCACCGGCATGGTGCCGATGACCGGATCGAAGGAAGTGGAATAGCTGACATAAGGCGCAATGCCATTATCGAACAGATAGGTGAGCCCCAGACGCCCGGTCAGCGCCTCATCATCCTGATCCTGTTCCGTGATGCCGAAATTGGTCACATTGGTGGTATCGACCGAGGCCCAGTCCTGCCGCAGACCGGCAGTGAGCACCCATTTGTCGAGCTTCACCTGGTCCTGCACATACAGGCCCATCTGGCTCATGTCACCGCTGAGGTGCGACATGTACCAAGGCTGGTGCATGATCGGCATGCCGGTATTGGGGAACAGCAGGCTGATATTCGGCGCGGTGCCGAATTCGACAGTCCGCGTCTGGTCGAAATAGCGATAATCAAAGCCCACCAGCAAGGTGTGAGACAGCGGGCCGGTCTCGAACCGGCCCTCAAGCTGGTTATCGATGGAAATCGTGTCCTGGTTCTCATAGTTGGGCGAGGTTCCGCGCGCCACCTGGGTCGGGGCGCCCGGCACAAGAGAACTGTAATAGATGTTCTTATAATCCCAGGTCAGCTTCATATACTGGGCGTTCTGGCGCACTTCCCAGTTGTCGTTCAGCTTGTGGCTGAACTCATAGCCGATGGTGGCCATGGTGCGGTGCGAGCTGTCATAGTTGGTGTCGCCCAGAAACATGCTGCGCGGCAGCAGGTTGCGGAACGGCTTGACCGTATATTCCACCGGCAGCCCCACCGGCGTGCCGGCCTCATCATACTGGATGTTCGCCAACACCGTGAAGGAGGTCTGGTCATTCGGCCGCCAGGTGAATGTGGGCGCGAAGAACAGACGATTGTCGCTCACATCATCCGTCTGCATGCCGCTGGAACGCGCCAGACCGGTCAGGCGGTAGGAGAATTCCGGCGACAGCAGCCCGCCCACATCGAACGCCCCGACATAACGCTCAAAACTGCCGATTTCCCCGCGCACCTCGGCAAAATTCGTGAAGGTGGCGCGCTTGGACACCAGATCAATCAGGCCGCCGGGGTTCCCCTGCCCGTACAGCACCGATGCCGGACCGAGCAGAATATCAATACGCTCAAGACCATAAGGCTCGAATGCAATGGCCCCGAAATCCCGCATGAACTTGAGACTGTTGAGATACACGCTCTTGGAAGCTGAAAACCCTCTGATGAGTGGCGAATCGAACCGCGGGTCCGTGCCAAGCGTATGGCCCACCACACCCACGGAATAATCCAGCGCCTGACCGATATTCTGCACGCCGCGCACGTCCATCTGATCCCGCGTGACCACGGAAACGGACTGCGGAATTTCAATCAGCGGCGTTTCGGTCTTGGAGCCGGCCTGCGTGATGCGCGCGACAAAGCCATCGACAGGGCCGGTCGCGGTTTCGCCCGCGCCCTCCACATCGACCTGCTGAAGCTCGATGACATTGCCATTCTGATCGACCGCCTGCCCGGCAGACTGCGCCATGGCCGGCCCGGATATCATCGCCGCGCCCACAACTGCCCCCATGGCAACGCCACAGAACAGCACAGACCTGTGCAGCAAGTGCCTGTCTAGCGGATCGCCGATCTTGTTCATGTCATCACCTGCACGCCATTGCGCTCAATTAAGAACTATTAAAAAGTAACAGTCTGGTCTTGCAGACGTCGACTACTGCCCTCATAGCAATGGCTTGTGCGAACGGATTGTCTGTTCCTCTTGCGCTTTGACAATTTTTGTCATGATATTGCATCGGATTTCCATATTGAACAGGCCTTGTGCCTGAAATGGACCGCTTCAAAACTACTCTGGGCAGGACACGGCACGCGCAACCGGATGGAGGCGCGCAACGCAGAGAATGCAGCACATGACCTTTCAACCGCGCATGACCTCCTCGATTGAAGGCATCACAATCCTTGAGGATTTGCGCTGGCGGCGCTGGAACGGCGTGGTTGCGGATGTGTGGCATGTACACTGCGCGGCCGGTGCGCGCGGGGAATATATCTCGCACGATGCCCGCCTGTTTGTCGTGCTCGACCAGAGCGAAACGGGCACCCAGGTACGACTGACCGGGCCGGATACCAATCTCAGCGCCAGCCGCGCGCCCCGCCACATGAGCTTCGTGCCCGCCGGCATGCCGCTCTGGTCCCGCATCGAGAAACCGGGCCAGTTGCGCCATCTCGACCTGCATTTCGATATTGACACCCTCTCCCGCCGCCTTGGCGAGGATCTCGATGAGGATGTGCTCTCCACTCCCCGGCTCGATTTCACTGACAACCGCATCCATGGCCTTGCCCGCCTGATCGCGCAGGAGTGCATGGAGCCGGACAGCCGCCATGACCTGTATGGTGACGGGCTGATGCTGGCCCTGTTCATTGACCTTATGAAACTGGGCCCCACCCCGTCCTCGCGCCGTTCCGCTCTCTCCCCCCGGCAGCTCAAGCGGGTACAGGGCTTCATCGAGGACAACTGCATGCGCAACATCCGCATGCAGGAACTGGCGGAACTGACAGAGCTGTCGCAGTCCTATTTCAGCCATGCCTTCAAGGCCGCCACCGGCCTGCCGCCGCACCAGTGGCACATGAAAGTGCGGATGAAGCGCGTGCAGGACATGTTGACGCGCGAAGAGCTTTCGCTGGCAGATATCGCGGCATCCGCCGGCTTTGCCGATCAGGCCCACTTCACCCGCGCCTTCCGCCGCGCCTGCGGCATAACGCCGGCGGCATGGCGGCGGACCCACCGGGGCTGACCCGTCCTTCAGCTTGCGAATGGCCGGGAATCCCAGAAAAATCAGCATTCTGGAACCATTCTCCAAAGCCCGGGTCAAACGTGCGGCGGGTGACAAAGCCCGGGCGATTGCCTACAACAGCCAGACCAAGGGGAGCCCTGCCAAGGGGCTGAGAGACCGCTGGCCCTGCAGCGCGGTGACCCTTCGCACCTGATCCGGATCATGCCGGCGAAGGGATGGGGTTTTTCAGCCAGCCCGGCTTTCTCCCGCCTTCTCGTCGGCCTCACCTTGCTGAGGAAGGAAAACCATGAGCGCGCGCTTCACCGAAACCCTGAGACAGGACAATGCGCAGCTGTGGGCGCAGGCGGTGGACCACCGCTTCGTGCGGGAACTGCTCGACGGCTCCATCGCCAACCCTGTCATGGCACGCTATCTGGTGCAGGATCACCGCTTTCTGGACAGTTTCCTCACCCTGCTGGGCGCCGCCATGGCAACGGCGGACAGTTTCGAGGCGCGGCTGCGCTTTGGCCGCTTTGCCGGCATGGTTTCCAGTGAGGAAAACACCTATTTCCTGCGCGCGTTCGAGGCGCTGGGCGTGGATGAGGCCACCCGGAACAACACACCCGACACCGCACCCACCGCCGGTTTCAAGGCCATCATGCAGGAAGCCGCCACCACCCGCTCCTATGCTGCGGTGCTCTCCGTCCTGAATGTGGCGGAAGGGCTGTATCTGGACTGGGCGGTGAAGGCGAAGCAGCCCCTGCCCGCCAGCTTTGTACATGCCGAATGGATCATCCTGCATGACAACCCGGACTTCCGCGCTTTCGTCGCCTTCCTGCGCGATGAGCTGGACCGGGTGGGGCCGGCGGAGGCTGATGTGAGCCACGATTTCTTCCGCCGTGCTGTCCGTCTGGAGCGTGATTTCTTCGATGCAGCCTATGAGGGCGAGAACTAGACATGGACATTTTCGACCGTCTGAAAGCCGCGGCGGCGGATGACTGGCGCAGCTATGTGGACCATTCCTTCGTCCGCCAATTGGGTGCGGGCACCCTGCCGCAGGACGCCTTCCGCACATATCTGGTGCAGGACTATCTGTTCCTCATCCAGTTCTCCCGCGCCTGGGCGCTGGCGGCCTACAAGAGCCGCACGCTTGAGGATATCCGCGCGGCGCAGGCGGCCCTTGAAGGCATATTGAACGAAACGGAGCTGCATGTGCGCCTGTGCGGGCGCTGGGGGCTTTCCCCGGCCGATATTGCCGCTGCGCCCGAGCATCAGGCCACCATTGCCTATACCCGCTATGTGCTGGATTGCGGGGCGGCCGGAGACCTGCTCGAACTGCATGTGGCGCTGGCTCCCTGCGTCATCGGCTATGCCGAGATTGGCAATGCGCTCACCGCCAATGGACGCGAATTGCCGGGAGATCATCCCTATCGGGAATGGATTCTTGAATATGCGGGTGAGGCCTATCAGGGTGTGGCCTCTGCCGCGCGCCGCCATCTGGATCAACTGGCCGCCCGCTCCATGACAGAACAGCGCTTCAGCGAACTGGCCGCGATCTTCGCCAAGGCCACGCGACTGGAGGCGGACTTCTGGCAAATGGGGCTGGATCTGGGCCGCTGACAACGACGGACCACTGAAAACAGAAAGGCCACACCGGGGCAACGGCGCGGCCTTTTTCTTCATCCACCTGCCCCATGCCTCAGCTTCTGGCATCCTCCAGAATCATCTGCGCGGCCTTTTCGGCAATCATCAGGGTGGGGGAGTTGGTGTTGCCGGAGGTGATGGTCGGCATCACGGAAGCATCGGCAATACGCAAGCCCCCCAGCGCCTTCATCCGCAGGCGGGCATCCACCACCGCGCCGTCATCGGCCCCCATCCGGCAGGTGCCGACAGGATGGAAGATGGTGGTGCCGATATCCCCGGCCGCCTTCACCAGATCCGCATCGGTCTGATACTCCGGTCCCGGACGATATTCTTCCGGCTGGAACTTGCGGAAGGCCGGCTGCGCGGCAATGTGACGGGTGAGGCGAATGGCCCGCACCGCGACCTCCTGATCGCTCCTCGCCGACAGATAATTGGGACGGATGGAAGGTCCATTGCGGAAATCCGCATTGCGCAGATGAATGGAGCCCCGGCTGTCCGGCCGCAGATTGCACACGCTGGCCGTCATCGCCGGGAAGGGATGAACCCCGCCACCAAACTTGTCGAGGCTCACCGGCTGCACATGATATTGCAGATCCGGCGTGGCCTTCTCCGGGCCGGAGCGGGTGAAGATGCCCACCTGGCTCGGCGCCATCGCCATCGGCCCGGAACGGTTGAACAGATATTCAAGACCGATGGAGGCCTTGCCGATCAGGCTGGAGGCCTTCTCATTCAGGGTGGCCACCCCCTGCACCTTGTAGATCAGGCGCAGTTGCAGATGGTCCTGAAGGTTCTCGCCAATGGAGGGCACATTCACCCGTGGCGTGATGCCGGCTGCCTGCAACACATCCGCCTGCCCCACGCCGGACAGTTCCAGCACATGGGGTGAATTCACCGCGCCGGCCGAAAGCACCACCTCCCGGGCGGCCCGCACCTCGCGCGGCTGCCCGTTGTGATGGTAGCGCACGCCCACCACCTCACCATTCTCGATCAGCAGCCGCTCCACCTGCGCATGGGTGCGCACCTCCAGGTTCGGCCGCTTCATGGCGGGGCGCAGGAAGGCCTTGGTGGCGTTCCAGCGAATGCCATGACGCTGGTTCACATCGAAATAGCCGCCACCTTCATTGGTCCCGGTATTGAAATCCGGCGTGCGCGGAATGCCGGCCTCCACTGCCGCCTCAAGGAAGGCATCCAGCACATCCCAGCGCACACGGGCCTTTTCCACCCGCCACTCGCCGCGCGCGCCATGCAGCTCGCTTTCACCGAGATGGAAGTCCTCCTGCCGGCGGAACAGCGGCAGCACATCATCCCAGCCCCAGCCGGTGCAGCCCAGCTGCCGCCAGTGGTCATAATCCGCCGCCTGCCCCCGCATGTAGATCATGCCATTGATGGAGGAGCAGCCGCCCAGAACCTTGCCGCGCGGATAGGCCAGTGAACGGTTGTTCAGCCCCGGCTCCTCCTCGGTGGAGAAGCACCAGTCCGTACGCGGATTGCCGATGCAGTAGAGATAGCCCACCGGAATATGGATCCAGTGGTAATTGTCATTCCCACCTGCCTCAAGCACCAGCACCCGGTTGCGCGGATTTTCAGAGAGGCGGTTGGCCAGCACGCATCCGGCGCTGCCCGCGCCGATGATGATGTAATCAAAGTTTTCCATACTGGATATCTCTAATGCCCGCCATGATGCCGGGCGCAGGCCACGGACATCAGCATGGGTGACAGGGGGCCGGGAGGGAGGCTGCGGGCCGCCCTCCCGACTTTTCAGCGATCCAGCCTGAAGCCGAACTTCTGTCCCAGTTTCGAGGCGTAAAACTCGCCGACAATGCCTTTGCGGAACAGCAGCACGCAGACCATGAAGACAATGCCGGTGATGATGGTGACCGGGAAATCGGACGTGGCGAAGTAGTTCTGCAACGATACCACAAGTCCTGCGCCCACCAGCGGCCCGGCCAGTGTGCCAATGCCACCCAGAAGGGTCATCAGCACCACCTCACCGGACATCTGCCAGCCCACATCGGTCAGGGTGGCGAACTGGAACACCAGGGCCTTCAGCCCGCCCGCCAGCCCGGCCAGGGCCGCCGACATGACGAATGCGCCAAGCCGGTAGCCATGCACGGAGTAACCCAGCGAAATGGCACGGCTTTCATTCTCGCGAATGGACTTCAGGATCATGCCGAAGGGCGAGTTGACGAACCGCCAGATGATGAGCAGGCCGACCACGAACACGAACGCCACGAAATAGTACATGTTGATCGTGTTGTTGAGATCGATCATGCCCAGAACATAGCCGCGCGGAACGGACTGGATACCATCCTCACCATGGGTGAACTTGGCCTGCAGGCAGAAGAAGAAGAACATCTGCGCCAGAGCCAGCGTGATCATGGTGAAATAGATGCCCTGCCGGCGCAGCGCGATGAGGCCGATGATGAGCCCCAGAACGGATGCACCCGCAACACCCACCAGAAGCCCCAGCTCGGTCGGCAGGCCCCACACCTTCACCGCATGGGCGGTGAAATAGGCCGCGCCCCCGAAAAAGGCGGCATGGCCGAAGCTGAGCAGGCCGGTATAGCCCAGCAGCAGGTTGAAGGCCGCCGCGAACAGGGCAAAGCACAGGATCTTCATCAGGAAGATGGGATAGATGAAGAAGGGGGCCACCAGCAGAAACACAAGGCAGACCAGAAGCAGGCCGCTGCGCACGACAGAGGCGTTCTGCATGGCGGGCGTGCCCGCATTGACAGTGGTTTCGGTCTTTCCGGACATGTCAGGCATCCTTTCCGAAGAGACCCGCAGGACGCAGGATGAGCACGATCGCCATGATGACGAAGATGACGATATTGGAGGCTTCCGGGTAGAACACCTTGGTCAGCCCCTCGGCGATACCCAGCATGTAGCCGGTGAAGATGGCCCCCATGATGGACCCCATGCCACCCACGACCACCACGGCGAACACGATGATGATCAGGTTGGTGCCCATGAGCGGGCTCACCTGATAGATCGGCGCCGCCAGCACACCGGCAAGGCCGGCCAGTGCCGCACCCAGCCCGTAGGTCAGGGTCAGCAGCAGGGGCACATTGATGCCGAAGCTCTGCACCAGCGTGGCGTTTTCCGTCGCCGCGCGCAGATAGGCGCCAAGCCGCGTCTTCTCGATGAGGAACCACACGCCCACGCACACCACGAGCGAGGCGATGACCACCCAGCCACGATAGATGGGCAGGAACATGAAGCCCAGATTGGTGCCCCCCTGCAGCGCCGGGGGAACGGCATAAGGCTGGCCGGACGCACCGAAGAAATAGCGGAACGTGCCTTCAATGGTCAGCGCCAGGCCGAAGGTGAACAGCAGGCCATAGAGATGGTCCAGCTTGTAGAGGCGCGAGAGCATCGTGCGCTCCACCACCATGCCGAACAGCGCGACGATGAGCGGCGCCAGAACCAGCGCGAACCAGTAGCTGATGCCCAGATGGGAGAACAGCAGAAGCGCGGTGAACGCGCCCAGCATGTACAGCGCCCCATGGGCGAAGTTGATGACGCGCAACAGCCCGAAAATGACCGCCAGCCCAAGGGAGAGCAGCGCATAGAAGGAGCCGTTGATGAGGCCGACCAGAAGCTGGCCGAGCAATGCCTGAAGCGGCACGCCGAGGATCATGATCATGTCAGACACCCAGCTCCTTGTTCAGGAATTCCATGCGTGAAGGCAGGTCCGACACGGGGAACTCCGCGACCATCTGGCCGTGATCCATCAGATAGAAGCGATCGGCGATCTTCGAGGCGAAGCGGAAATTCTGTTCCACCAGCACCACGGTCATGCCGCGCTTCTTGAGTTCCACCAGCACTTCGCCAATGCGCTGGATGATGACCGGGGCGAGCCCCTCGGTCGGCTCATCCAGCAGGATGCAGTTGGCCCCCGTGCGCAGGATGCGCGCCATGGCCAGCATCTGCTGCTCGCCACCGGAAAGCTTGGTGCCGGGGCTGTTGCGCCGCTCCTTCAGATTGGGGAAAAGCGTGTAGATTTCCTCCAGCTCCATCCCGCCGGGTGCAACCACCGGGGGCAGCATCATGTTCTCCTCCACCGAGAGGGTGGCGAAGATGCCCCGCTCTTCCGGCACGAAGCCAAGGCCGGCATGGGCGGTGCGATGCAGGGGCATGGTCATGAGATTCCTGCCGCGCAGGGTCATCTCACCCGTACGCTTGCGCAGAAGGCCCATGATGGTGCGCAAGGTGGTGGTCTTGCCCATGCCGTTGCGGCCGAGAATGCAGATCATCTCGCCTTCATCGACATGAAGATTCACCCCGTGAAGGATGTGGCTTTCGCCATACCAGGCATGCAGCCCGGAAACGTTGAGAAGTGGCGCCATCAGTCCTCGGTCCCCATATAGGCGGTGCGCACGCGGCTGTCCTGGGAGACGGTTGCGTAATCGCCCGAAGCGATGATTTCACCGCGCTGGAGCACGGTGACCTGGTGACAGATATCGGAGACGACCGAGAGATTGTGCTCCACCATCAGCACGGCGCGGTCCTTGCCCACGGTGCGGATGATGTCGGCCACGATCTGCACATCCTCCAGGCCCATGCCGGCCATGGGCTCGTCCAGCAGCAGCACTTCCGGGTCCAGCGCCAGTGTCGTGGCGATTTCCAGGGCGCGCTTGCGGCCATAGGACAGATCGGTCGCGCGGGTATCGCGATATTGCATGAGGCCGATATTTTCCAGCAGTTCCTCCGCCCGCCCGTTCAGCCGGTCGAGCACGGAAACGGGCATCCAGAACTGGGTGGCCAGATTGGCGGGACGCTGCAACGCCACGCGCACATTCTCCAGCACGGTGAGATGGGGAAACACGGCCGAGATCTGGAAAGAGCGGACCATGCCCATGCGCGCCACCCGGTCCGGCTTCATATGGGTGATATCGGTACCCAGCAGGTTGATGGTGCCGCGCGTGGGGGGCAAAAACTTGGTGAGCAGGTTGAAGACGGTGGTCTTGCCGGCGCCGTTCGGACCAATCAGGGCATGGATGCGGGCGTGGCGAATGTCGAGATCGACATTGTTAACCGCCGTGAAGCCCGAAAAGTCCCTGCCCAGCCCGCGTGCGGACAGCACAACCCGCCCATCCTCAACTGCTTTCGCAGGAGTGGTGTTCATTTGTCATCCGCCTTGTGCGAATTCTGACCTGTGCGAATTCAGAAGCTGCGGGCGGACAGAGCCATGCCATCCGCCCCGCGCCCACGTCACTTGACGAGCGGGCAACCCGACTTGGCCGGGTCCATATAGGCTTCATCACCGGGAATGGTCGCCAGAACGGTGAAGTAATCCCACGGGATGTTGCTTTCGCCGGGCTTCTTCACTTCCAGCAGATACACGTCAGAGATCATGCGACCGTTCGGCGCAACCTTGCCACCCTTGGCGAACACATCGTTCACCGGCAGCTCATGCAGCTTCTTGGCGACAGCATCGGTATCATCGGTACCGGCGGCCTCGATCGCCTTCAGATAGGACAACACGGCCGAATAGGTGCCGGCATGCACCATGTTCGGATAGGCGCCGGTGCGCTCGAAGAAGCGCTTGCCGAATTCCGCTGTCTCCGGGGTGCGGTTCCAGTAGAAGCTTTCGGTCAGGGTCAGGCCCTGCGCATTCTCAAGGCCGATACCGTTCACTTCCGCGAGGGTGAACAGAAGGGCGGCAAGGCGCTGGCCACCCTGGGTGATGCCGAATTCAGAGGCCTGCTTGATGGCGTTCTGCGTATCCATGCCGGCATTGGCAAGGCCGATCACCTTTGCACCGGAAGACTGCGCCTGAAGAAGGAAGGAGGAGTAATCCGTCGTGGCGAGCGGATGGCGGACCGAGCCGACGACCTTGCCGCCATTTTCCTTCACGACATTACCGGTGCTGTTTTCCAGCGAATGGCCGAAGGCATAGTCCGCCGTGAGGAAGTACCAGGTATCGCCGCCTTCCTTCACCAGCGCACCGCCGGTGCCGCGGGCCAGGGCGTTGGTGTCATAGGCCCAGTGGAAACCATAGGGAGAGCACTGCTTGCCGGTCAGCTCATCGGTTGCGGCGCCGGTATTGATGGTGATCTTCTTCTTGTCCTTGCTCAGCGCCTGCACGGCGAGCCCGACGGAAGAAGAAGTCAGTTCCATGATGGCGTCAACGCCGTCAATGTCATACCACTGGCGGGCAATATTGGCGGCAATATCGGCCTTGTTCTGGTGGTCGGCGGTGATGACCTCGATCGGCGCACCCAGAACCTTGCCGCCGAAATCCTCCGCCGCCATTTTCGCGGCTTCATAGCTGTACTTGCCGCCGAAGTCGGCATACACGCCGGACTGGTCGTTCAGAATGCCGATCTTGACCTTGCCGTTGGACACTTCCGCCATGGCTGGTGATGCAAAGGTTGCAGCAGCAGCGAGAGCAACCACAGACGCAGTCATGAAAAATTTGTTCATATGTTCCTCCCAAGAACCCCTGCCGATCTTTCATTTCGCGGGCTTCGCGCCGGGCTGCATGATTATGCAGCCGATACTTATGCAGGTTCGACGACGCTGTTTGCGTCATTCGCCCTATACGATCTACGCATATCAGCATTGATGCAAGAGCATGCTTCGCCTTATTTTGGAACAGCATCTGTACAAAAATGAACATGAAGGGTGGGAATGACAAACTTCGCCTGGGACGATTTGCAGTTTTTTCTAGCTGTTGCGCGCGCTGGCCAGCTCTCGCGCGCCGCGCGGCAGCTGCGTACCAGCCATGTCACCGTTTCACGACGCGTGGACAGATTGGAACAGTCATTGAAACTGAGGTTGTTCGAGCGGAACCCGCGCGGGTATGAACTCACCTCTCACGGGCGGCGCCTGCTGGCTTCGGCGGAGCGAATCGAGGCGGAAACCCGGCGTCTGGAAGAATCGATTTCAGGAGATGCGCAGATTCAGCGCGGCATTGTGCGGATCGCCATGCCGGAGGGATTTGCCAGTTTTTTCACCACTGGCCTTCTGGTGCGCTTTGCCACCCAGTTCCCCAATCTCCAACCCGAGCTGGTGGCCCTGCCGCAGATCACCTCCCTCTCCCGGCGCGAGACCGACATCTCGGTGACGCTCGACCCCATTCGCGCCAGTCCCTATCACCACGAGAAGCTCTCCGATTACACGCTGCGGGTCTATGGCGCGCGGGAATATCTGGCCCGCCACCCTCCCATTACAGACAGGGAGATGCTGCCGGGGCACCGTTTCATCGGCTATATTGAGGAGATGATCTTCTCATCCGGGCTGGACTATCTTGAGGAGGTGCATTCGGCCGTACGGGCACAGATCAAATGCTCCAGCCTGTTCAACCAGCTCAGCGCGGTGCGCGATGGCCTCGGCCTTGGCGTGCTGCCCAGCTATATGGCGCGGCGCTATGATGATCTTGTCGAAGTGCTCGGGGCAGATCTCCAGATCCACCGCTCCTACTGGCTGAACTGCCATCGCGACAATATCCAGTCCCCGCGCGAAAGGGCTGTCATGGCCTTTCTGCGTGATGGCATGGCCCGGCTTGGGCATCTGCTCGTCGCCGCCTGAGCGCGCCAGCATGGCATATGCCCCTGCCCGCGCCATGGAAAAAGGCGGATGCCGCAGCACCCGCCTTATCCGGCTCACAAGGGCGTGAACATCACTTCATGGTCGGCATGACGAATTCCGCACCGGCGCGGATGCCTGTCGGCCAGCGGCTGGTGATGGTCTTCAGGCGCGTATAGAAGCGCACGCCTTCCGGCCCGTGCATGTGGTGATCGCCAAACAGCGAGGCCTTCCAGCCACCGAAGGAGTGGAACGCCATCGGCACCGGGATCGGCACATTGATGCCCACCATGCCCACCTTGATGGCATGGGCGAACTCGCGCGCCGCATCACCATCGCGGGTGAAGATGGCGGTGCCATTGCCGAACTCGTGCTCATTGATCATCCGGGCGGCGGTTTCATAATTGTCGGCGCGCACCACGGCCAGAACCGGGCCGAAGATCTCTTCCTTGTAGATGCGCATGTCCGGCGTCACATGGTCAAACAGCGTGCCGCCAATGAAGAAGCCATCCTCATAACCCTGCAGTTTCAGGCCGCGCCCGTCCACCACCAGCTCTGCGCCCTCGGCGACACCGGCATCCACATAGCCCGACACCTTGTCGAGATGCGCGCGGGTCACCAGCGGGCCCATTTCCGCCTCGGGGTCCGTGCCGGGGCCGACCTTCAGTGCGCGCACGCGCGGCTCCAGCTTGGCCATCAGCGCATTGGCGGTTTCCTCGCCCACCGGCACCGCGACCGAAATCGCCATGCAGCGCTCGCCCGCCGAGCCATAGGCCGCCCCCATCAGCGCATCCACCGCCTGATCGAGATCGGCATCCGGCATGATGATCATGTGGTTCTTGGCCCCGCCCAGAGCCTGGCAGCGCTTGCCGGTGCGGGCGGCGGTCTCGTAGATATAGCGGGCGATGGGCGTGGAGCCGACAAAGCTGATGGCGGAGATATCCGGATCTTCCAGCAGTGCATCCACCGCCAGCTTGTCACCATGCACCACATTGAACACGCCATCCGGCAGACCGGCTTCCTTGAGCCATTCGGCCAGAAGAACAGCGGCGGAGGGATCGCGCTCGGACGGCTTCAGAATGAAGGTGTTGCCGCAGGCCAGCGCCACCGGGAACATCCACATGGGCACCATGGCCGGGAAGTTGAACGGCGTGATGCCGGCGACCACGCCCAGCGGCTGGCGCACGGCGTGGCTGTCCACCCGGGTGCCCACATCCTCGGTGATCTCGCCCTTCAGGAGCTGCGGCGCGCCGGTGGCGAACTCCACCACTTCCATGCCGCGCTGCACCTCGCCCTTGGCATCGGAGAACACCTTGCCATGTTCGGCGGAGATCAGCTCTGCCAGCGTATCGACCCGCTCTTCCAGAATGCGCAGGAAAGCATTGAGAATGCGCGCGCGACGCAGCGGCGTGGTGGCGGCCCAGCCGGGGGCTGCGGCATTGGCGGCGGCCACTGCCTCTTTCACATCCTGCGCCGAGGCCAGAACCACCCGGCCGCTTTCCTTGCCGGTGGCCGGGTTGAAGACAGGCGCCGTACGCTCCCCCGTGCCTGTGACACGCTGGCCATTGATGAAATGGGGAATGGTGGCGGGGCTCGTCTGCGTCATGGCGTATTTCCTTCACCCTGGGATCTGTATCACCCGGCCCTTGTGGGCCAGGCTATGCGCACAGCTTCGCCCTTCACTTCCTGCACAGCAACGCCTAAACTTCCATATTCGTTGTGCGGAAATCATAGTCATGAACCATGCGCTGGATTGGGATCATCTGCGTGTCTTCCTCGCCGTGGCGCGGCAGGGGCAGCTGCTGGCGGCAGCGCGACATCTGCGGCTCAACCATGCCACCATTGCCCGGCGGCTGGATGCGCTGGAAGCCGCCCTCGGCGCACCCCTGTTTGACCGTCGCCCGACAGGCACGGTGCTGACAGCGGCGGGCGAACGCCTCCTGCCGGTGGCGGAACGCATCGAGACCGATGTGCTCGGCATTGCCGAAAGCTTTCGTGATGAGGAGCAGGATGTTTCCGGCACGGTCCGCATCGGCGCGCCGGATGGTCTGGGCAACTATGTTCTGGCGGCGGAGCTGGGCGCGCTCGCGGCCCGTCATCCGGGGCTGACCATAGAGCTGGTGCCGCTCCCGCGCACTTTCTCGCTCTCCCGGCGCGAGGCAGATCTTGCCATTGTGCTCGACAGGCCCACACAGGGCCGGCTCGTCACCACCCGTCTCACCGATTACACGCTTGGCATCTATGCCGCCCCTTCCTATCTCGCCCGGCACGGCACGCCCACCTGCGAGGAGGATCTGGCAAACCATATCGTGGTGGGCGGGGTGGAGGATCTGTCCTATGCCTCGGCACTGGACTATGCCGCCGTTCTGCTGCGCCATGCCGGGCAAAGCTTCCGCTGCGCCAGCGTGATGGGACAGATGGAGGCGGTGCGGGCGGGCACGGGGATCGGCGTGCTGCATGATTTCGCCGTTCCGGCGCAGCAGGGCCATGGCGCCGGCCAGCCGGCCCTGGTGCGGATCATGCCTGATCTGCACTTCCGCCGCAGCTATCACCTGCTGGCCCATGCCGATACATATGCGGTGCGCCGCATCGCTGTCGTGCGCGAGTTCCTGTTGCGCCGCTTCCGCGAGGAGCGGCAGCGTTTCTGCCCGGAACCTATTTCCGCGTCATCTCTTCCAGAACCTCAAGCACCCGCTCCCGGTTCGGATGAACCGCCACACCGGGGCAGGCCAGATCACTGAAGAACAGACCATCCGCCGCCAGACGGACGATTTCCATTTCCACACTCCGCTCATGCGGAGGCAATTCGGCAAGGCGCTGGTTCAGCCATTCGGACCAGCGCGGGCGAGACCATTTCTCCCCCATCATCAGCATCACAAGGCTGTTCCAGCACTCCACCCCATCATCTTCCGCCTTGCACAGATTGGCGTGGAGATAGGCGCGGGTGAAGCGGCCACGGGGTTCCGGGTCCGCCTCGAGAAGCGCGTTGAACTGCCTCTCGAAGCGGCCCAGCAATTCATCATGCAAGGCTTCCAGCAAAGCCTGCTTGGTGGGAAAATGGTGCAGCAGCCCGCCCTTGCTGACGCCCGCCTCACGCGCGACAGCATCGAGGGTGAGGGCGTGCAGCCCCTTCTCGACGGACAGGCGGGCCGCAACGCAGATGAGCTGGCTGCGGACCACCAGGGGCCGCTTCTTGCGATGCAGCCCCTGGCCCTTGCCCTGTTTTGGTTCCTGCCGGATGCCCCCGTTATCCGTCACACCTTATCCCCCCTGCCCCTGGTCAGCCTGACCTCCAGCCTTTGAGCCGGAGAACAGGCGCGTCACCACCACATAAAAGACCGGCACGAAAATCACCGCCAGAATGGTTGCCGATATCATACCCCCCATCACCCCGGTGCCGATAGCATTCTGGCTGCCGGCGCTGGCGCCCACCGCGATGGCCAGCGGCAGAACCCCCAGAATGAAGGCCAGAGAGGTCATGATGATCGGGCGGAAGCGCAGGAACGCCGCCTCCAGCGCAGCCTCGCGTATGGACTTGCCTTCCTTGCGCAGGTCCTTGGCGAACTCCACGATCAAGATCGCATTCTTCGCCGACAGACCGATGATGGCAATGAGACCGACCTTGAAATAGATGTCGTTCGGCATATCCCGCAAGGTGACGGCCACCACCGAGCCGATGACGCCGAGCGGCACCACCAGCATCACCGAGAGGGGAATGCTCCAGCTCTCGTAAAGCGCCGCCAGCAGCAGGAAGACGAACAGCACGCTCAGGGCCAGCAGGAAGGGGGCCTGGGAGCCGGACTGGATCTCCTGCAGGGACTGGCCCGCCCACTCGAAGCCGAAGCCCGGAGGCAGCTGGCCGGCCAGCCGCTCCATCTCGGCGATCGCGTCACCGGAGGACTTCCCCGGCCCCGCATCACCGGCCAGACGGATGGCGGGGTAACCATTGAACCCGACGATCTGCGCCGGCCCCTTGGCCCATGCCACCTGCGCCACGGCAGAGAGGGGCACCATGCCGCCCTCATTGTTGCGCACATTCAGCTTCAGCAGGTCATCGGCCTGCATGCGCCGCTCGGCATCAGCCTGCACGGTCACCCGCTGCATGCGCCCGGCATTGGGGAAGTCATTCACATAGGCGGAACCAAGGCTCGCCGAAATGGCGGAGTTGATGTCCGCGAACGCCACCCCGAAGGCGTTGGCCTTCTCACGGTCGATCAGCAGATTGAGCTGCGCGGTATCGGACAGGCCCTCGATACGCGGGCCAGCCAGCGCCGCACTGCCGCGCGCCGCATTCAGCATCTGCCCTCCGGCCGCCGCCAGCGCCGCATGGCCACGGGCCGAACGGTCCTGAAGGCGGAAGGTGAAGCCCGCCGAGGTGCCCAGCCCCTCGATCGGCGGCGGGGACAGGGAGAAGCTCATCGCATCGCGGATGCCGAAAAGCTGCATGTTCGCGCGGTCGGCAATGGCCTGCGCGCTGTCCTCGGGCCCACGCTCTTTCCAGTCCTTCAGCACCACGAAGGCAATGGCGGCATTCTGCCCGTTGCCGGAGAAGCTGAAGCCCTGGATGGCGAAGATGTCCTTCACCGCCTTTTCCTTGGCGAAGACGGCTTCCACCTGCTTCACCGCCTCAAGCGTACGCGTGCCCGATGCCTCCGGCGGAGCCTGGATATCGACGATGAGATAGCCCTGATCCTCCGAGGGAACGAAGGCGGACGGCAGGCGCACGAAGGTCCAGCCCAGCGCCAGCAGGATGGCGGCATAGACCAGCATCATCCGCCCGCCACGATCAATGGCCCAGCCGACAACGCCGCGATAGCCCTTCGCCGTGCGATCGAACTTGCGGTTGAACCAGCCGAAGAAGCCCTTCTTCTCATGGTGCCCCTCCGGCACCGGCTTGAGGAAGCTGGCGCACATGGCCGGGGTGAGCGACAGCGCCAGAAAGCCGGAGAACAGGATGGACACCACCATGGTGAGGCTGAACTGGCGATAGATGATGCCGGTGGCGCCGGGGAAGAAGGCCATGGGCACGAACACCGCGGTGAGCACCAGCGTGATGCCCACAATGGCCCCGGTGATCTGCCCCATGGCCTTTTTCGTCGCCTCCTTGGGGGAGAGGCCCTCGGTGGCCATCAGGCGCTCGACATTTTCCACCACCACGATGGCATCATCGACCAGAATGCCGATCGCCAGCACCATGGCGAACATGGTGAGCACATTGATGGAAAAGCCCGCCGCCAGCATCACCGCACAGGTGCCCAGCAGGGCCACCGGCACCACGATGGTGGGAATGAGCGTGTAGCGCACATTCTGCAGGAACAGGAACATCACCACGAAGACGAGGCCGACTGCTTCCAGCAGCGTCATCAGCACCTTCTTGATCGAGACCTCGACAAAGGGCGTGGTGTCATAGGGAATGGACTGCTGGACACCCTCGGGGAAGAAGCGCTCCAGCTCCACCATCTTCTCGTTCACGGCCCTGGACACGGCAAGGGCGTTGCCGGTGGCGGAAAGCTGCACGCCCACGGAGGCGCTGGGCTTGCCATTGAGGCGGCTGGTGAAATTGTAATCCTCACCGCCGATCTCGACCCGCGCCACATCGCGCAGGCGCACGGTGGAGCCATCCGGGTTGGCGCGCAGCACAATGGCCCCGAACTCTTCCGGCGAGCCGAGCTGGCCCTTCACCATGATGGGCGCGGAGGTCTCCTGGCTGATGGGATTGGGCAGGGCGCCGATGCGGCCCGCCGCCACCTGCGCATTCTGCGCCTGAATGGCATTGGTGATGTCATCTGCGGTGAGTTGCAGCCCCACCATCTTGTCCGGGTCCACCCAGATGCGCATGGCGCGCTGGGTGGCGAAAAGCTGGGCCTTGCCCACACCCGGCAGGCGGCGCAGCTCGCTCAACACGTTCCTGGTGAGATAGTCACCCAGGGCGATGTCATCCAGCGCCCCATCCTGCGAGATGAGCGAGACGACCAGCAGGAAGGAGGAAGCGGCTTCCTCGACCAGAATGCCCTGCTGCACCACCGGGCGCGGCAGGCGCGATTCCACCCGCCGGATGCGGTTCTGCACATCCACAGAAGCCTGCGCCACGGATGTTCCGGGCGCAAAGGTGGCATTGATGGACACCGCGCCGGACGTATCCGAGGTGGACTCGAAATACATCAGCCCGGGAATGCCGTTCAGCTCTTCCTCGATGAGACGCGTGACGCCCTGATACAGCTCCTCCGGCGAGGCACCGGGATAGGAGGTGGAGATGGAGATCTGCGGCGGGGCGATGTTGGGATATTGCGCCACCGGCATGAAGGGGATGGAAAGTACACCCGCAATCATGATGAAGATGGCGACAACCCATGCGAAAATGGGACGGTCAATAAAAAATCCGGGCATGGCGCGCACTCACTTCCCGGCCGGGGTTTCAGCGGTGGAGGCGGCTTCCTTCACCGGCGTGCCGGCAGGAGCATGGCCTTCTTCACCACCTTGCCCCTCAGCCTTGGCCGCCTGCCATGGATGCGCGGTGACCTGCGCTCCGGGGGCAAGCATCTGGAAACCCTCGACGACCACGCGGGCGCCCGGCTCCAGTCCTTCCTCGATCACCCAGAGATTATCCATGATGCGACCGGTACGGACCTGACGCAGCTCTGCCTTGTTGTCCTTGCCGACAACGAAGACCTGCGCGGCGCCGCCAGCATCGCGCTGCACGGCGCGCTCCGGCACGGCAATGGCATCACGCTGCTCGCCCTGCACGATCTGCACGCGCACATACATGCCCGGCAGAAGGTCCCCGTTCGGATTGGGGAACTCACCACGCAGGATGATCTGGCCGGTGGAGGCATCCACCGCCGCCTCGGAGAAGAGGAAGCGGCCGGGATGGGCATACTGGTCGCCATTGTCGAACTTCAGGATGACGCGGGCAGCATCGGCGTCCGCGCTGTCACGCCCCTCGGAGGCGACGCGCTGCTCGGCACTGCGCTTGAGCGCCAGCAGCTCATTGGCAGACTGGGTGAAATCGGCATAGGCCGGATCAATCTGCTGGATGGTGGCAAGGCTGCGTGCATCGGTTGCGCTCACCAGCGCTCCCTCGGTCACGAGGGCGCGACCGATACGCCCTGAAATGGGCGCGCGCACGGAGGTATAGTCGAGATCCAGCTCGGCGGCATCCAGCCCGGCCTTTGCGGCGGCCACATCGGCCTCGGCCTGCGCGAGTTCAGCCACGGCAATGTCGTGGCTCTGGTCACTGGCGATCTTGCGCTCAAGCAGATGGGTCTGGCGATCCGCCTTCTGCTTGGCCAGAACCCGCGCGGCCTCGGCGCGGGCAAGGGCGGCCTTCGCACTCTCCACCTTCACCCGGAAGGGGGCAGGATCGATGCGATAGAGCACGTCACCCTCTTTCACCAGACTGCCCTGCTCGAACACGCGCTCCACCAGAATGCCGGAGACGCGCGGACGCACCTCGGCAATGCGGGTGGGCGCGATGCGGCCCGGCAGCTCATTGAGAATGGGCAGGGTCTTGGGCTCTACGGTGATGACACCGACCTGGGCCGGAGGCATACCACCCTGCCCCTGCTGGTCTGCCCCATCCCCACAAGCCGTGAGGGTGAGCATGGCAAGCGCGGGCAGCGCAAAGCGGGTGAGGGGCGAATGAAACACTTTAAGGAGCTGATGCACGGCAATCACATCCGGGGCAGAACAGATTGCCCTTTCGATAACACCGGACAAACAAACCGTCCAGATGGTTTTTATTGCGATGCGACATTTTCCGCAGCATGGACGCCCTTATATCCCTTGCGCCCCTGCCCTCGCGCACCCCGGCGCGCGCCCTGTACGGTTGACCTTCCCCCTGTTTTCAATGAGATGAAACCTGCCCGGCCATTGCCGGAAGCTGCCGGCAGGCGGCAGAAGCGAGCGCCGGAGGGGGACAGGATGAGCGTGTTCAACCATCGCGACGGACGGCATATCGAGATTGACGGTGCGCAGATCTATGTCGAGGAAAAGGGGCGCGCGGATGGCAAGCCACTGGTTTTCCTCCATGGCGGCCTTGGCAGCATCATGGATTTCGCGCCCATTCTGCCCGCTCTGGCGCATGATTTCCGCCTCATCGGCATCGACAGCCGCGGGCAAGGCCGCTCCAGCGCTGGCACAGCACCCCTCACCTATGAGCGCATGAGCCGGGATGTCGACGCGATTCTGCGCCATCTTTCCCTCGGCCCCGCCACTCTCATCGGCCACAGCGACGGGGGAATCATTGCCCTGCGGCTGGCGGCCACCGGCTCAGCGCCGCTTTCCGGCATCGTGCCCATTGGCGCGCACTGGCATCTGGCAGCGGATGACCCCTGCCGGGAGATTCTGTCCTCGGTCACGCCCGAGAGCTGGAAAAACATGTTTCCGGCCAGCTATCAGAGCTATCTGGCCGGCAATCCGCAGCCGGATTTCGAGAAGATCACCCGGGATGTGGTGGCGCTGTGGCTGAATGACGGGCCGGAGGGCTACCCCGGAGAGAGCGTGCGCAACATCACCTGCCCCCTGCTCATCGTGCGCGGGGATGAGGACCCCTTCGTCTCGCGCATCAATGCGGCGGAACTGGCGGACAGGGTGCCCGGCGCGCACCTGCTGAACCTGCCCTTCTGCGGCCATTCCGTGCAGGATGACCAGCCCGCCCAGCTCATCTGGGCGGTGCGCACCTTTGTTGAAACCACGGCCCGCACCCCGCCAGCCAGCCGCGGATGACACAGGGCGCATGAGCGCCCGCCCTGAGCATCCCGCCCTTCGGGGCCGCATCCGCATCATGCACCCCATGCCCGCACGGAAGGCGGGCATGGGACGTGGGAAGAGGGAGCGGAAGAGGGAGCGGTAGCCCTCAATGCCCCTGCTCATAGGCGATAAGATCCACCGCCCATTCCCATTCTCCGGCCGGCAACTGGCATTCGGGCAGTTCCACGGCGTCATCCGGCACCTCGCACTTGCCTTCCGGCGGCTCGGCGGAAATGGAATAGATGACCGTGCGCTTGCCCTTGGTGAACCCCATGCGGGTGCTGCCCGGCCCATCGGCGGAAAGGTCCAGCAGCGGCTTCCAGCCCTTGAAATGGGCGGAAAGAGCCGTGCTCACATCGCCAAACTGGTGTGTGGCCCCCGTGCCTTCGCCAGAAATGACACAGGCCAGCCCGTCCTGCTCCAGCGCGAAAAGCTCGTCATCCGGGTCCAGCTCCGCCATGGAGAGCTTCAGGCCGGAGATTTTCTCCACAAACTGTTTCAGCGCGGCGCATTCCGCCGGGGGCACCGGCTTGATGTGATCCGCCCTTGCCGCAACCGGCCATGCGGCCAGCAGCATGAACCCCGCCACGGCGCACAGGCGAACCTGCGCAGACCGGCTGAAATGCAACGCGACCCGACATCCATCGAACGGCGACATGGCCCCTCCCGCCTCTGATCAGGCTTTGGCTGACATGATGCTACATGATCCGTTTCACCTCTCCCAGCGGCATTTGCAGAGGATGCAGCCGCAGAAGTGCCGTTTCGCCCTTGCGCATGACCCCATGCACAATATCGTGCGCGGCAGTTGAAAAGCGGCATGTCATTTCGGGAGTCTGGCCTTGGGCAGCGCGGTACAGGATAGCGTCGATGTGGTCGTGCTGGGCGCGGGCGCGGCCGGCATGATGTGCGCAATCGAGGCCGCAAAACGCGGACGCTCGGTGCTGGTGCTGGACCATGCCCGCGCCCCGGGCGAGAAGATCCGCATTTCCGGCGGGGGGCGCTGCAATTTCACCAATCTGCATGCGGGCCCGAAGAACTATATGTCCCGCAACCCGCATTTCTGCATCTCCGCCCTCAGCCGCTACACCCAGCAAGACTTCATCAAGCTGGTGAGGGCCCATGGCATCGCCTTTCATGAAAAAACGCTGGGCCAGCTGTTCTGCGATGGCCCCTCCACGCAGATCGTGACCATGCTGCTGGACGAGATGAAGGCCCATGGCGCGCGGCTCCGGCTTTCAACGCCTGTCACCGCCGTGGAGAAAAGCGCTGATGGCTTTGAGCTGCGCCATGCGGGTGGGGTCACGACATGCCGGTCGCTTGTCATCGCCACGGGCGGCAAGTCCATTCCGAAGATGGGCGCGAGCGGCTTTGGCTATGACATCGCCACCCGGTTCGGCCTGCGCCTTGTGGAAACCCGCCCCGGCCTTGTGCCGCTCACCCTTGAGCCCAACCTGCTGGAGCGGCTGAGGCCCCTTGCCGGCGTGGCGGTGGATGCAACGATTGCCTGCGGCAAGACCCGGTTTGCGGAAGCAATGCTGTTCACCCATCGCGGGCTGAGCGGCCCCGTCATTCTGCAAATCTCATCCTACTGGCGCGAGGGGCAGGAACTGCTCATCGACATGCTGCCGGGCACGGACCTTCTGGCCGCCCTGCGCACCCAGCGCCGCGATAATGGAAGGCAGGCCCTGCAAACGGCGCTTGCCGCCCATCTGCCGCGCAAGCTGGCACAGCTCATCGCAGCCGATTTCCCAACGCCCCACAATCTGGCGGATTTCCCAGACAAGGCCCTGCAACGCATCGTGGCCGCGGTGAGCCAATGGCGCCTGAAGCCCGCCAGCTCGGAAGGCTACCGCACGGCCGAGGTGACTCTGGGCGGTGTGGATACGCGTGATCTGGATTCCCGCACGATGGAGGCCCGGAACGTGCCGGGCCTCTATTTCATCGGCGAGGTGGTGGATGTCACCGGCTGGCTGGGCGGCTACAATTTCCAGTGGGCCTGGTCATCCGGCTGGTGCGCCGGCCAGGCGGCCTGAGAGGGCTCAGGCCGGTTTCAGCCCCACCGCCTCCGCAATGAGGCGGATGGAGTGCAGCCGCTCCTCATGGTGGTAGACATCGGAAACGATGATCAGCTCATCGGCCCCGGTTTCCTGCACCAGCGCCTCCAGCCCGGCGCGCACCGTTTCCGGCGAGCCGATCACCGAACGGGCCAGCATGCGCATGGCCTGCGCCTTTTCCATCGGGGTCCAGTAGGTCTCGATATCGTCGATCGGCGGCTGGCTGAGACCGCGATTGCCCCGGAACATGTTGGTGAAGGACATCTGCTGCGTGGTGGCGAGACGATGCGCCTGCGCATCGGTTTCCGCCGCAATCACATTCACGCCCACCATCGTATAGGGCCGGGCCTGCTGGTGGGAGGGCTTGAAGCGGTGGCGATAGATCTCCAGCGCCTGCAACAGCATGTCCGGCGCGAAGTGCGAGGCGAAGGCATAGGGCAGCCCCAGTTCGGCCGCGAGCATCGCCCCGAAATTGCTTGAGCCGAGAATCCACAGCGGCACATTGGTGCCCGCCGCCGGCACCGCCTGAATGCGCTGTTCCCGCCCCGCCGGCGCCAGATAGGCCTGAAGCTCCAGCACATCCTGCGGGAAGCTGTCTGAAGCCTCGGGCGAGCGGCGCAAGGCGCGCAGGGTCATCTGGTCTGTGCCCGGCGCACGGCCAAGCCCCAGATCGATCCGCCCCGGAAACAGGCGCTCAAGCGTGCCGAACTGCTCGGCAATGATATAGGGCGCATGGTTGGGCAGCATGATGCCACCGGCCCCCACGCGAATGGTGCTGGTGCCGCCGGCAATGTGCGCCAGAACGATGGATGTCGCCGCGCTGGCGATGCCCGGCATGTTGTGGTGCTCCGCCACCCAGATGCGGTGATAGCCGAGCTTTTCCGCATGGCCGGCCAGATCACGGGCATTGTTGATGGCCTGGCCCGGCCCCACATCTTCCGTAACCCGCGCCAGTTCGAGAATGGACAAGGGAATCATCATGTTCTCCCGGACATCGCACGGGAAAATGCGCGCCGCGCATATCCGGCATTCCAGTGTGTTGCTGTTCAGGAGATATGGCGCGCGGACCGGATATCAAGGGAACCACATGCGGGCACGGCGTCCGGCACCCTGCCCGCAGCGCGCCTTTATCATGCGGCGGGCGGGCGGCAACAGGGCGGGAAACAACGGAAACACGCCTTTCCTCACGCCCCGCAGCTGTGTGCAAAAACAAAAAAGGCCGGGCACGGCCCGACCTTTCCAAACGCTGTCATGTCAGATGCCAGTACATCCGTGGTCAAACGACACAAGCGCTATTTGATCACTGAGCCTGAAGGTTCTCAGCGGCGGTCTTGCCGTTACGCTGGTTGGTGACGGCTTCGAAGCCGACCTTCTGGCCTTCGTGGAGAGACTGCATGCCAGCGCGCTCGACAGCCGAAATGTGAACGAACACATCCGGGGAGCCATCTTCAGGCTGGATGAAGCCAAAACCCTTGGTGGTGTTGAAAAACTTAACAGTACCGATAGTCATGACGATTCCTTTCAAACCGACATACTTTGCTGTCGCCTGACCACGTGCCAGACGCTCAACATTTCGAATTTGAGAGGGGAAAATCGTTCGTGCACTAATCGTGCGGTACAAAGTTCGTCAGCAAGTTCGATGTCTCCCTTATGGAAGGAGATTGTGTTCGTAGAAAGGCAGGAATATTTTTATTATTTCCAGTTTAGCGGGATCAAATCTTAACCTTTGAACTCCGGGAAGCCTGCACGGGCGCCTTTTCTCCCATTTTTCCTCCGCCGATGAAAATGAAACGGGCACCATATGGTGCCCGGATTGAGATCATGGGAATTGCCCGCGTGATGAAGAGGCGGCGATCCGCACAAGCCGCGCCACGCGCCCTATTGCACGAACAGCCCCAGCAGACTGCTCAATGACAGCAGAACAATGATGAAATACTGAAACTTCCGGCCCTTTATCAACATGGCAATGGCAATCAGCGCCAGCCCGATAGAGTCATAAAGGGCACTCAGCTTGGCATCCTCCCAGTTTCCCTGCTGCACATCATCGAGAATGTCACCAACCATATCAACGGATGCAAGGAAGAAGATGACAGAGAGCAGGAAGATCCGTCTTTGGATCAGATATTTCTCATAACTGCCATCCTCCCCCACATCATCGGGCGTGAGGGTGACACAGATGAAGAAGAGACCGAACACATATAAAAGATCAAGAATATAGGCCGAGACATTGAGAGTGCGCGTATGGGAATTCATCAGATATTCCCACCAGAACTCGATCAGCCACAGGAATATGACGATAATCCAGCCCGCATGTATCGCCGAGAATTTGTATTTCTTGGGGCTCTGCACAAATCTGGCAGCAAAGATCAGCAGCCGGGACAGGCACAGGCTGATGCCCATGCCATTGATAATGCGCATATGCGTGAAGGACTCAGCAGCGCTGATGGTGGAACTGGCCTCGGCAAGCAAGATTCACCTCTAAATTTGCGTTCGACCTTCCATGACCCATATGCGCATGACCTTCGGGAACGGCCCGGCCTGCGAAGATGAGCGCTCTTTTTGCTATATCACTCCACTGGCAAATTGCATCTGCCGGCCGGTCGCAAAACCCCATTTTGGCAGAACCAACCCATATCAACGCACAGAAATCGCCTGAATGAGCGCGCAGTCAGACCGAGCCTTGGCGGGTGCGGCCGCATGGCAGGGCCGGCGCTGTGAAGAGTGAGACATAAAGGAAGCACGACCCGTCTTCTTCGCGGATCAGCAATCTTATTTCATATTGATGAGCTTGATTTTTGAGTTCACCGGCAAGACCCGGCGAAACCATACATTTCCAATTCTGGAAATGGTGGGCGATACTGGGATTGAACCAGTGACCCCTCCCGTGTGAAGGGAGTGCCGATCATCAAAATCTATAAAAATCAGCCCCTTATTGGGCGGTCCGGACATTAATGTTCTGAATATGTCCACATCAATCTGTCCGGTTTCTGTCCGGTGGGCAGTTATCTTCTGCCGATTCTGTCCGCCACATTTTTCTGGAAATCTGGATGATGATGCCCATACACCCGCCACAATATCTCTGGGCTCATGCCGAGAAACCCCGCTGTCTCCCATTGGTCAATGCCCGCCTGCATCATCCATGTAGCACATGTGTGCCGAAGAATGTGGGGGGTCACATCCGGCCCTAACCCAGCCTTTATCCGGGCCCAAGACCATGACCTCCGCTGCTTTTCTACAGGCAGTCCTGCATAATGCACGATGTGGGTAACTCTGCGTTTTGCCCCGTCCGGCGTAGGAACTCCTTGCGCGTCTATATCCCGCCACCTGCGCAAATGTCCCAGCAGCCGAACCGGTATCCGTATCGGGGGCTTCCTTTTGGTTGAAGCTCTTTCCCCTGCCGTCTTGCGGTGCATAACGCCAGCTTCCAGATCAACCCATCCCGATATCGTATTAGGCATCCATTGTAGTGCCCTGATAACCCCGGAGCGGCTGCCCGTATAAAGGCCAATGAGGATAAAGCGTATTAGGCTGTCACGAGCTCGAGAATCAGGGTTTTTTCTTGCTGCGGCGATCAGCGCAGCCGCCTCGTTTCTGGTCAGCCATCGCTCGCGTGGCGGGGACGCCTCGGGCAATGTCACGACCGGTACACTATTTAGCATGTGCTCTGCGTGGTAGGCATTGATGGCTGCGCGCAACACCGTCAGTTCGCGCCGTGCGGTCTCTGCCGAGATTTTCCTCAGCTTGGCCTTCTCTGTTCGGGCCTGCGGAACAGGCTGGCTCGTGCGATGCTCTACATAAGCCGCGCATGTAGATCGTTTTACGTCCGTGAGGGGCTTTGTGCCCCACCACTCTAGCAGGCGGTCTGCGGCATGGGCCGTGGTGCTTTTAGACCGATGGCTGGGGGCAATATGCTCCAGATAATAGGCCAGCACGTCAGCGACGATCAGGCGATCTGGACGACTGTCGCTGACTGGCTCGTATTTTTCAGCGATGTATTGCGCGAGGGCTTCCTCAGCGCGCTGGACCTCACCTTCACCGCAGCCAGTGCGGCGTTTGCGCGCTCCGTCGCGGATAAGCCAGACTCGCTCTTTTGGGTCGAGATAGAGCCTTGGCCCTTTGGATCGACGCGGCATTTCTCTCTCATCTCCCTGATGGCGCGGGGTGTAACGAAGTCCCGCCGGCCGATCCTCTCAATAACCAGATTGCCCCTCGCTGCCTCTGCCCGCAACGTGGATGGCGCGATGACCCCTCGAAATATCGTCTCGCATGCCTCTGCCAGTGTGATCGGGGTGTCGTCGTCAATGGACGGGGGGATATGATGATTCATTCTCCACCTCCCGCCTTCTGGGGCTGAAGGGCCTCCAACATTCTCAGGATGATCCGGCGCTCGCCCCTCGCTTCAGCTATTGACGTAGCCCAGCCAAGGGCAAGCCCTATGACGACATAGGCGCTCAGCGCCACCCAGCCGTCACCAGTGCGGCCGGACACGGCGGCCAAGGCAACGCCGATGGCAATCACGAGCGCCGGGCCAATCGTTGCGAGGGTGAAGCGCCCAAAATCCAGTGCCTTTTCTGCCCAATGATTCATGTTCTGTTCCCTCCCATCTGCCTTGGGGCGGATGGCGGCGACGCGAAGTCGGGCGCGATGCAGGCCCATGCGTATTCAGGCTCACTCATCCTCGCCTCCCTCGATATCGCTCAGGATGCGGCGTTCGCAGTCGGCTTGGGCAGCGGCCTTTAATTCTTCAATGGTTCCGGCCGCAATAAACGACGTTTCATATGAGATATGGTTCAGGATTGGGCTGCCCAGAGTGTTCAGCGAGATCTCATATCTGCCGACCGCGCACGTAGCGATGACAGCAGCGTATGGGGGGTCGTTTACCCACACCAGCGCCTTCACCTTCGGCTTGATGGTCGCAACAGATTGATTTTGTTCCGTTATGGGATTTCCCATAGCGGGCGCATGGCTGGCAGCAAGGGCGGCGCGTGCTTCGCTCTCAATCTTGCTGGCCTGTATCCCCGTCATAGGAACGCCGCTCACGATCATAAGCAGGTTCCCAACGTGCTTCCGCAACCGCGCGATTTCCTCGCTTTCTTGAGCGCGTGCATGGGCGAGGCCCCATTCGAAACCAATCCCCGTATGGTCTTTGGGGTGGTGCAGCGCCTCGTGCGGGTGATCCGCCCACAGATCTTCAAATGCCTTCCGGTCGGCTTCGGTCATGTCAGTCATTTCGCATCCTCTCGCATCTGTTTCAGCAGCGCAGAGCGCGCGTATTGGCTCACTGATGTTCCCGACTTTTCGGCCGCTATCACAACAAACGGCATCGTTTCAGGCGAGACCTTGAACTTGATGGAGAGGCGCGCATCACGTCTTTGCCGGTGGTTTTTTGGCTTCCGCTCATCCATTTCGGCGCTCCTGCTGTATGCGCATCTGAACAGCGCGTTTGATGTACTGGCTCACTGTTTCGCCGGTGCGCCGGGCCTCTGCGTAGAGGGCCTCAAGCAGGCCGCGGGGAACACGGTGTGTGAGCTTTGGGCGCGGGTTGGCTTGGGCTGTTGTGTTCATCTCAGTTCCACGCTCCCATCCATCTTGTGTTTCCATTTGCTGGCCTTGCTCCCCGGCATGGGCGGGCCTTTCCGGCGCTTGATGCCGATGTTCCGGTCCCGAATGCGCTTGGCCTTTGCAATGGTCGGTACGTCTTTTTTGAATGTCTTTTCGCCATGACATGCACGGCAAAGCACTTGGCAATTATCCAGCGTCGGCTCGCCCCCCAAGTGCATCGGGGATGATATGGTCGTAATGGAAGTCGCCGGTCAGCAGCTTGCGTGAGCAGCATTCGCAGAGGCCGTCTGCGCGAATAGCGGCATCGCGCATGACCTTTTTGGAGAACTCGCGCCGGCTCATGCCAGCCTCCAAGACTGTGATGTGTCTGGCAGCAGGCCGTCTCTCTGCTCCACAATCCGCCGCTTCAGGACAAGCTCATCAAAATCCAGTTCCGTCATTCGGCGACCGGATGGAATAATTGTGAGGCGGCGTCCTGTTGTGGCGCGTTCATCGGAAATGAATTCAGCCATCAATACCCCCCCTGTAGCCATTTGAGAGATCTTGCTGCGGACTTTGACAGACGGTCCGGGTCCTGCCTGATTGGTAGGCGCTTAGTCATGCCGCCTCTCCCATGCGCTGGAGGTCTGCCGTGGAAACGCTCAGGATGTCGGCGATCCATTCCATGATGGCTTGCTTCGCCTGCTGAAACCGCGCCCTGTCCATGTGTTTTTTCGACATGCTTTCCGGCGTCCATATCTGCACGATAGGTCCGCGCACCATCCCAATGGCGTAGCCGTGAAGCTTGGTTTCTGCGGCTTGCAGGGCATCCCGCACCCTGATCGCGGGGGCCTTCGCCCCAATGTCCAGTATTGTGGTGTGGTGGAACCCGCACTTGATGAGCGCGTGCTTTCTCAGCGTTTCAGGCGTTTCCGCCCAGCGCTCATCGCCATAGCATTCCGGCAGGCTATGCCACGCGGGCTCAAGCCACGCGAACAGGTGGTTATGGCTGGCCACGGACCGTCCATATTCCGGGGCCATCGGGTATTTATCCCCGACGACATAATGCTTATCGGCCTCACGCGCCCAATATGGAGACACCGGGCGCAGGGCCTCGCCATCCCATTGCATGGGGATCGGGGGGATGCGGTCAGTCATGGGATGCCTCCCATTCCGCCATTTCACGCTCTTCACGCCGCGCTTCTATTTTGCGCTGTTCCGCGAAAAATCGGTGCTGGGCCTCCAGATCGGCATCAGGCCAAAACTGCTCAGCATCGCGCAGTGGGACGGGCACCTCTGTAGGATTAGAATGGAACTCACGTCCGCCGCGCGCGCGGGTGCAGATCCACAGCGCCTCATCCCGTGTATATCGGCCTGCGTGCGTTAGGTGCGTGTTATAGCCCCGCCGATCAGGCCCCCACCACGCGCTGTGTTCGTTTGACCAGACGACATAGATCTCACCCATTGTGCGCCTCCCATTCAGAGAGGGCGGCTTCCGCCCGCTTCCCAACTTCAATGCGGAAATCAACGTGGCTTAGCGCGAAACGCAGCGCCTCCACCAGCTTCCCGACCATCTCCTGCTGGCGCTCGTGCGCCTCGCGAAGTTCCGCAATCTGAGAATTACGAACGCTTATCTCGTCTTGCCACTTCGAATGATCTTCCTTGTTCTCAGCCGCAAGGCGCATGAATTCGGAGGCGTCTTTCAGGCTTGCAACCGTGCGGGGAAGTTCGGCTCTGAGGTCAAGAGCCTCTAATGTTGTGAGGGCCGATTGAAGATCATGCACAGTCGCACTGCAATAATTGAGCAGTTGCGCGTTACGCTCCCGCAGCTTCAGAAGCTCGGCGGCTAGGTCGGGCAGATGGGCGATAAGTTGGGCATTGGCGAGTTCCGTCGCGCGAGGGTAGCGTTGCGGCACCAACCCCTCTTGCCCAACCGGTGCAGGATCATGGCCGGGCTGGCAGACGGCAAAACCTTCCAATTCCGGCCCAAACACGACGCCGCGATATCCGCATGAGCAACCCTCGTCATTCTCCTTGGATCGGAGGTGATGGCACAGGCTCCAAGGCCCCGGCGTTGCCGCATCAAGGAGCTTGCGCAGTTCTTCGTTCGTGATCTTGCTCATGCCCAAGCCCCTTCCTCAAATAGTTCTGCCCACATGTCCCGCAGGCTCAGCGCTTCAGACCGGCCACGCTTGTTGCGCCGGCTGCGATCCGGCCACGGGCGAGCGCGGCTGCGCATGGATTTGATTTCGCGACGGATGATGATGGCGACGTCGCGCCAATAGGTGGCGGGAGTGGGCATCAGACGGCCTCCTGCTCTGTCTGCTGGCGAACGGCCTTGCGACGTGCGGCCCATGAGGCACGAACATCTGCGAAGTCACCTTCGGCCAGACCGCTCATGGCCCGCTTCGTGGCGTCGTCCTGATACCAGGCGTTCAGTTCGGCCTCGCTCTCGCACAAGCCGATGGCATGCAAGAGGGCTGCCGTTGCGCCCTTGTCTCCGGGCTTCGGCTCGTTGCGCTGCTGCGGGGGCTTCCGGGCGGGCGCATCATTCGCCCTTCCCCGGGCGACGGGAGGTGCAGCTTCCTGCGCATCCGTATCTTCCTCAGAGGCAATGCCAAGCAGGGATGAGACGGCATAGCGCCGGGCGTAGGTAAGAGCGCCCCCCATCTTCTGGTGATCCCCGGCCCGCACATCACATACCGGGTAAACGCTTTCGACCCACTGCCCCGATGCGTGCGCCAGCCTTGTACGAAGCAGGATCGCGCCACCATCCATATCGGTGGCCTGAACCAGAGCCAATTTGTGCTTTGACAGGACGGGGAGCGCCATCGCCAGCACGTCAGCAATATCGCTGTACTTGTATGAATAGGCCCCAGCCTTTGCCGTCTTGTCTTTGGCAACGGCCTTGAACTCCCCCTGCGCGGCGGCAAGAGCGGCGGCGATTTCGTTGATCTGTTCGGAATGTTGCATCACACGCTCCTTTCCTCGCGCACGGACACGCCAGACGGGGGCTTGCCATGCTCTTTGTGGTATGCCCGCGCTGCCTTGATGATCTCGGCGCGGATGCCATCGGTCAGCGGCAAATCGATCAACGCACCAACCGGGTCCGTCACCTCAAACACCAGAGTGGTGCGCAGGCTCATGGCGCGGGCGTTACCGGCCTTCATGCGGACATGGGCATCACGTTCAGCGCGGGCAGCTTCACGGGCTGCAAGCTGGGCAGCTCGGCCAGCAGCTTCTGCTTCCAGCATGACCTCTCCCATATCGACCACCTCACCGACAGCGGCATTCTCGGCGGCCTCGGCTTCGCGCTCGGCGGCTTCACGGGCAATCCGGGCCGCTTCCTCGGCGGCTTTGCGGGCGGCCTCAGCTTCCTTACGGCGGCGGTCTTCCTCCGCACGGGCATATGCCGTTGCTCGAGATTTCAGTTCGATAGACAACTTTTCCAAGGGGCTGATCGCCTCCTTGTATTCAGCATTGATGCCCTTCACCTCATCATTGAGGGGCTTCACAAGCCTCTTCCGCTCATCTTCCAGATCGGCGATATGCTTGCGGATTCTATCCAGATGTGCGGCCGACTTGGATGCCGTGGGCTGGTCCAGAAAGATCGGGTTATCTGCCAGCCAGTCGGAAATGCTGGCGATGATCGGCTTCACAATCTCGATGGGTGCAGGCGGGTTATTGTGGCCCATTGTGGCCAGTGCGGTTCTCATGCCTTCCTCCTTGTGAGGGGCGCCGCAATGTCTGAACGACGGCGACGGTTGCGGATGAGAGCGGAGGCGTTGTGCAGGATCAGGCCGAAGACGACCGAAAAGCCCGCCACAACCGCCAGACCGCCAAGGACAGTGGCGAGGGTGCGGAGAGCGTCAGCCATTTGCCGCCTCCCGCATCATCTCGCGCTTGTTGTCGGCGGCTTCGTCCCGCTCGTACTGGCGCAGGTCACGCGCCCAAACCAGAATGGCCGTGTCCAATTTCGGGTTGTCGAGGATCGACGCTTCGGCATCGCTGGGGAGGTCAAACGGCTTGCCGGTTTTTGACCGCCTCGCCATCACCCCCAGAAACTCGATCTCCGGCGCGTCATCGCCGATCACATCTGTGACACGGACGTGGATGCTCAAATCCAGATCAACGGACCGACCGTCGACCTCCACGAGCGCGCCCCACGGCATGGAGAAATCCATCACGCGGCCCTCCGCGCTTCTTCGCGGGCGGCTTCCAGCACTTTGATTTGTGCATCAACCGTGCGGTCAAAGGCCCGCTCCACATCGCGGATGTACTCCAGCGCCAGCTCCATATCCTCGACAAGGCTGGTCGCGCCGAGGCCGTGCTCTTTCGCATCGCCCAGAAGCCGGTCAACCAGGCACCGCGCCTCGATGGCCCAGGGCTTCCCGTATCGGCCGTATTCGCGAAGAAGGACGATCTGTCCGGTCAGAAGGAAATAGTCGCTCATGCCACCACTCCCACGAGGGAGGCGAGCACGTCAGCCCAGAGATAGAGCGATGTGATGAGAACGGTGAATGCGATGCCCGCAGGCAGTTCGCGGATGGCGTCAATCATTTGAGTATCCTCCGTCGCCGTCGCCGTCGCCGTTGCCGTAGCCGTTGCCGTCGCCGTCGCCGTAGCCGTAGCCGTTGCCGTAGCCGTTGCCGTAGCCGTTGCCGTAGCCGTAGCCGTTGCCGTAGCCGTAGCCGTCGCCGTAGCCGTAGCCGTTGCCGTTGCCGTAGCCGTAGCCGTTGCCGTTGCCGTTGCCGTCGCCGTTGCCGTTGCCGTTGCCGTAGCCGTAGCCGTCGCCGTAGCCGTCGCCGTCGCCGTAGCCGTAGCCGTAGCCGTCGCCGTCGCCGTCGCCGTAGCCGTAGCCGTTGCCGTCCAACGCCAAGGATCTCCTGACGAGATCGGCCATATTTCTGGATCTGGCTTCGACCATTGCCGCCTTCAATGTGAAGGCGGCAGGCCACTTTTCGGATGCAGAGGCCATGACGCCGTCGTAACAAGCGCCACCCCTGATGAGATCATCAGCAGTGATGATCCTCTTGAGCGGGTCCGCGCTCATGCAGATACCCACTTGTTCCAAGCTTCCGGTGTGATCTCGAAAATAGAAGTGATGTCGTGCAAAACCGGAATGTCTGCCTTTGCGCTGATCCTGCTCTTGGAGGTGGGGCCGGTTTCAGCGAGCTCCATCACACCGCGTGTGGTTCCCCAATAAATCGCCATGCGGGCGTCTTTCAGAGACAGGGTGCGCTGGGACATGTCGGTATCCTCGGGCACGAGGCCGGCGAAAACGCCGCGGTGCTGGGTGCAGACGAGGATGGGCTTCAGAGGGGTAGTCATTGGTGGTCTCCCGTGGTGATGGGGAGACACTACCGATTTATCGGTTATCGTGTCAACCGAATTGTCGGTTCATACCGAAAAAACATTCAGGCACTACCGAAACCGTGTATAGTGGCTGCGTCGGGTTCACGCCCGGCAACAAAAAGGGGCCAGCTTGCGCCAGCCCCTTCCTGTCATGTGAGGAGATAGATGGTCCCCGCGACCGCAGTTATGCATGCCGCGAGGTTTATCTTCACAGTGACAACGAGTCGGAAAGACTTCCGCATTGGATGTCCTCCGGCCCGCCACGTGGCGAGACCGTAAGGTTTCGCTCTAACGCGACTGTTTGAGCGGATATCCCGCCGCTCACAGAAGTGCCGGGCCGCTTTGAATTGTGCGCACAATCCTGAGCGGGCCCGCGTGGCACCCCTAATGCGGAGGTTCCTTACGGATTATCTCCGCCTTAAGGCACAGGCGCTCGTGCGTGTATTGTCTCAATTTGCCAGTTGAGGTTACACGCACGAGTTGCCATTGTGCATTGGCGCAATCTGAGAGTCGATAGCTGGCGAGCTATGGGCAGGTGCCGGAGATGGCGGGTTAGGCATTAAAAAGCCCCGCCGGAGCGGGGCTGGGGTCAGAAGGGAGGGATAAAGCGGAGCTCTCGCATACGGATCCGGGCGACCTCGGTTGAGACGCCGAATATCCTTGCCATATCCTCCGGCTCTGTCGCCCCTTGCTGGTAATGCTGCCGGACAAGCCGGGCGGGCATCAGAATTGTTGCCGCATAGCTGTTCGCCTGCCGCTCGATAACGCTGCCCTTCGTGCTGCGATATAGGCCGTCATCAACGATCCCATCGCCAATTAGGCTGCGGTGCAGCGCATAATGAGCCAGCTCGTGGGCAATGGTGAATCGCTGGCGGTTCTTGCCATGACGTCCATTGACCGTGATGCGGTACCTGTCATCAAAAATACCAGGGCGCTCAATCTTGCCTGAAATATCGTCAGGCAGTGAAGGATCGAACACGACATCAATCCCAAGCGCCGCAGCAATGCCCTCGACATCAACGGGGGCTGAATGGTGGAAGGCTCCGATCACTTCAACTGCCGGAGCTAGCGGGTCCGTCACCATTCGGGCCGGCCGCGCCTCTTGCATATTCATCGCCGCCTCCCTGACCATCTTCCTGATCGCTCAATTCCCGAATTGCGCGAGTTGCGACTTCCTCGGCTGCGGTTTTTGCGACATCCTTGGCCGCTTGCACGGCGATGTCCCGAATATGAAAATACCCTAGAATGGCGGCGATTCCGAGGAATATCGTCACGATAGCCAGCATGACGGCTAAGCCGCCCAGCATGGCCGTTACTGCGTCAATGGGCTTCCAGTCTGGCGGTGCCGCAAAGATGCGGAGGGATATATCCATAGCCAGAAGCAGGCATAAGACACATAGGGCGGTCAGAATGGCCCACTTCAATTTCACCCCTCACCCCCGCCTCTTATAGCTCCCGACCACACGGTGGCAGGGTCACTCCACCACGCCGAACCGCCGCACTACGCGGCCGATAATCCGAACATCTGAAAGCAGCCGCTCTTTAGGGGCGTGCTTCGTGTTGTCAGATATGATGCGGATGGCAATGTCTTCGCCGGGGTTGGAAATCACCTCCAGGCGCTTGACGATCAGCCCCCCGAAATCGTCCGTCAGGCAATACAGTCCATCCGGCGAAGGCCAGCGGTGGCGGGTGTCCACAAAGACATAATCGCCTTCCGTGAGCGTGTCTGACATACTGTCGCCCTGCACCGGTACGATGATGACATCGTGCGCGCGCATGCCGAGCGCTGCCAGAATCTCATGCGGCAGCCGCCAATAATCCCGCACATGCTCGGCAGCGAAGGTCATGCCGGATTTTCCGGGCACCCCATCGGCAACGATTGTCAGCCCGCCGCCGCCCATGCCCGCCGTCACATCAAGTTGAGCAGACGCATCATTTGGGACGCCGCGTCGGCCCGTCTCGCTGCCAACAGTCATCTGGCCATCGTCGCAGGCGTCAACTGATGGATCGTCGGGATCGTAGGACGGGATAAGAGGAGGGACATTGTTTTGCCCCCCTTCATCCTCGCCCAAAAGCCATTCCTGCGAAACGCCAAGAGCCCTCGCGATCTCTCTCAGCTTGCGAGGTCGCTGAACCTCACCAGATTCGATAGAGCCAATCCCGGTCTGCTTCATGCCCACGCGTTCAGCCAGATCGGCTTGCGAAATACCGGCTGCCTCGCGGGCGCTTTTCACGCGGGTGGCTAAGACGGGGGATGAATCGGGGCGCGGCTTGTTCATATTTAACGGTTTATCGGTGAATTAAACGAGGGTCATCGCCGAAAAATCGGTTGCATCCATAACGATAAATCGGTATATCGGTGACATGAGCACACAAGCCTTGCACCGAGCCTGTACGATAGTGGGAAGTCAGTCCGCTCTTGCGGATAAGATCGGCGTTCGCCAGTCCACGCTCTGGCATTGGCTCAACCGCGCGAAGCGGGGAGCGCCTGCCGAGTATGTTGCTGCAATTGAAAGCGCGACAGACGGAGTGGTCTCCCGCCATGATCTGCGCCCCGACATCTACGGCCCCGCCCCCGAACAGCGGAGGGCGTCATGATCTCATGCCGGAACCTCGATCATTCCCCGAACCTCTCGCACCAGCTCTCGGATCATGGCCGCAATACCTGGCTCGCTCTGTCGGCGGTATGCGGCCTCGCGCTCCATCAGGTGGAGGGCGGCATCAAGGTTTCCGGGATGTGCGTAGACCGCCGCGAACATGATCGCGAGCACGCTGCTGTTTCCAACAAACACCATATGGCCCTCCCGGCCAAACTGGGCCGCACCATGCGCGCCCCTCTTTCTTTGTCCGCGCTGGACAAGGTGACCCCCAGCGGCCGACCCGCCAAAGTTGTCCGCTGGGGTTTCTGACCACGAGAGCCCTTCGACCCTCGATATTCAAGATACGAGGGCCGGAGATGAAATTTTCACAATTCTCATGTGAGCGCAAAATGGCCGCCTTAACTGCAACCGACGAAATGAGTGTTGGCCTCCGCCGCCTCGCGGAGCCGGTGCGGGCTGGTGAAAGCATCAAGCTTCTTATCGCGCGTGCCGCACGCCGGGCCGGGATGACTTACAGCCGCGCCTACGAATGCTGGTATGGGCGGGCCCCGTCCGCCCGCGAGCAGTTACAAGCCCGTTTTCCATCACGGGGAGCCATTTCTGATGGCCGCCCCAGTCGTCATCAATCTGCCGGGCGTCCCGCGTGGAAAAGCCCGTCCCCGTCTGAGCGGGCGCGGCGTCTATTCTGACAAGAAGTCCGCTGCATTTGAGACTGACCTTGGCTGGGCAGCCAAGGCTGCGATGGCTGGCAGGGACATGCTCGAAGGCCCGCTGCATGTGGACATCGCCGCATACATGCCGGTGCCCGTGTCATGGTCGAAGAAAAAGAAGGCCGATGCCTTGGCGTGGAAAATTTTCCCGACCGGAAAGCCTGACCTCGACAACATAATCAAGGGCATCGACGGGCTGAACAAGATCGTGTTCCGCGACGACGCGCAGATCGTCTCCACGACAGCACGCAAGGTCTATGCCGCAGATCCGTCCCTCACAATCGTTGTCAGCGAGATCGCGACATGAGCAAGCCCAGCATCAAACAGCAGGCGGAAGCCGTTGAGGTCGTGGCGCAAGGGCATCGCAACCAGACCGAAGACCGGCGTGACAAATACCTCCCGCAGCTTCTCGCTGTTCGCGATGACCGCCAGATCGCACTGGATGCCGCCGTGACCACCCTGAAATGGCTGGTGCTCAAGGAAGCCGAGATCAAGGCTGCGCTGAAGAAGGATGCCGCGTGATGGAAAGTCGTGGGCACAATGAAAATGCCGTGCGCCTTGCTGCCCTCGCGGGTGATGCGCAGATCGCGCTGGACCGCGTTGCGCGTGGTGAGCAGGACACCCTTGAGGGCTGGATTGCCTATGGCGCGGCGCTGAATGAAGGGCGGGCGCTGTTTCCCGGCGATCTGGAATTCGGGCAGTGGGTGGCGGCAAACTCGCTGTGTCAACTTGGCACAGCGGAGGTGGACCGACACGAACGCGCCGCCGCCATGTGGGCCGCTGCCAATCTCGACCAGTTCCATGAAGCCCGTGCCGCTGGCAATGCCCGCACCGTGCGCGGCATCCATGCAAAATGGAAAGAGATCGAAGCCGAGCGGGAGAAAGCGCGCCTTGAAGCCGAGCGCAAGGCAGAGTCTGAAAGGCAGAAGGCTGAACAGGTTGTGCAGCCTGATGATGAGCCTGATCGTGAAGCTTCGGAGCCATCTGCGCTCGAAAAGGTGAGCGCCACGGATGACGCGGTCAAGCGCGCTCCCGCTCCCGCTCCCGCGCCGAACGAAAGCGCCGGTGAGCCGGACGCGCCTGGTGTCACGCCGGAAGATGTGCAGCCCGCGCCAGCCACTGCACCGGATGATGACGAGATCGACGCCGAAGCCCGTCGCGAATTCCGCTCCCTGACCAAAGACGGGCGCGAAGATATGTGGGTCGAGAAGTGCCGCATCATCGTTGAACTGCACGATGAACTGAGCGCAGCCAAGCAAGAGCGTGACGCGCTGAAAGCAACGCTCGCTGACATGCAGTGCGATGACAAGGATCGGCTCATTCGCAAGCTGAATGAGGAACTGTCAGCGGCAAAGTACCGCCGCGATCAGGCGATGGGCGATTGCAAGGTTGAGGAAGCCAAGCGCAAGCGCGCCGAGCGGGAAAAGGCTGCGCTCCAGAAGCGCGTGGACGAACTCCAGAACATGGAGATCGCGCTGTGAGCATCCTATCCCGCATTGAGGCAAACGGCGGCAGCGTAACGCGTGACAGGTGGATGCCGCGCTTGCGCCCCGGCGACATGTCGCCAGCGGCCATCGAGTGGGTGAAAGCCCATAAAGACGACCTCATGCGGGAAATCTGGCCTCTCTATGACGACTGGCTGGAGCGGGCAGCAATCCGTGAATTCGATGGTGGCCAATCGCGCGAAGAAGCCGACGCCGCTGCATATGATGAGATTGTGGAACGGGAGACCGCGCCATGCTGCAACTGACCCCGAAGAAAGAAATCAAGCTGCGACCCTACCAGCTTCAGGCTGTTGAGGGGCTGCGAGAAGGTATTCGCGCTGGTATCAACCGGCAAATCCTCGTCGCCCCGACAGGTGCCGGCAAGACCGTTATCGCATCGCATCTTCTGCGGCAGGCAGACCAGAAGGGGAAATATGCGCTCTTCCTGGTGGACCGTGTGGCTCTGGTGAAGCAGACCAGCGGCACACTGGATGATTACGGCATTCCGCACGGTATCGTGCAGGGGATCAATGAGCGCTGGCACCCATATGAGAATGTGCAGGTCTGCTCAATCCAGACGCTGGCGCGTCGTTCGATGCCGCGCAGACCTGAGCTGATTATCTATGATGAAGCGCATTGCTTCGTCGCTGGAACCCTCGTTGAGACGCCGAACGGCCCGCGCCCGATTGAGGAAGTCGCTGTTGGCGATGAGGTCTATACCGCCATTGGCGTCGGCTGTGTTCGTCATACGTTCTGCAATCCCGCCAATGAGCTAGTGAGGGTCAACTTTGATGACGGCACTTCGGTCGTATGCACCCCTGACCATCGATTCCTTACCGGCGACGCATGGGTGCAAGCCCGGCTCATGGATGGACAGAGCGCGTTCGGCGTCGAAGACATGTCCGGCCTGTGGAAGTGCCTTTCGTCCGAGGATATCCAAGACAGCGGCGGGCAGCTGGCTGGCAGAACACGAGGGGTACTGGACCAAGCGCCGATGTTGCTCGCAAAGCTGTGCGAAGAGGTTGAAGAACCCGATGCACCGAGCAGCATCGCGGGAGCGCATGGCGACGACCCTTCGCAGCACTGGTCACAGACCCAGCGTTATGGGCGGCAACGGACGCGGGATGACCGAGCCGCAGCGGCTGCTATTGCAGAAACTTGGCGGCGGCTGGATTGCGGAGTTGACGGTGAGCACGGGCGTCCGCCCGGGCAACGGGATCCCGGGGCACTGGAAAATCGACATAGCCAATCCCGAACTGATGATAGCCGTGGAAGTGGATGGCAGCAGTCACGCCAGCACGAAGGTGCGGGAGAGGGACGCACGCAAGGACGAGTTTCTGGCCTCAAAAGGGTGGTCAGTGTTCAGGGTGTCGAATGCGCGGGCGGTCGAGCTGTCTACAACCTCGAAGTCAGCGGACACCCTTCTTACTTCGCTGATGGCGTCCTAGTTCATAATTGCCAGTACAAGGCAACGCTCGATTTTATTGCCAATCATCCTGACGCGACAACTATTGGCCTGACAGCAACCCCATTCACCGCCGGCATGGCTGAGCACTGGGGCGGAATGGTCAATGTCACGACCACGCGCGCCCTGATCGACGAGAAGTTCCTTGTCGAGCCAAAGATCTATGTTGCCAAAAGCCCGGATGACAAAGAGTTCAGCCTGTCAGGATTTGGCGAGTTTACCGATGAAAGTGCTTCGGCTGCTGGCATCCGCATCGTTGGTGATGTGGTGCAGGAGTGGATTGGCAAGACCTTCGAGCATTTCGGCGGCCCAGCTAAAACCATTGTGTTTTCTCCCACCGTCGAGCACGGGCGCGAACTGTGCGCGGCCTTCAGCGCGGCTGGATATAATTTTCAGCAGATCAGCTATCTGGACCGCAGCGAAGAAGAGCGCGCGGCGAAGATTGCAGAGTTCCGTCGCCCTGACAGCATCATCCATGGGCTCGTCTCTTGCGGCGTTCTGACAAAGGGCTTCGACGTTGCGGATGTGCGCATCGGCATCTCCTGCAAGCCATATCGCAAGAGCCTGTCTAGCCACATACAGGAAATCGGCCGCGTCATGCGCCCCATGGAGGGGGAAGACAAGGTCTGCCTGTGGCTCGACCATAGCGGCAATATCGAGCGCTTTGCTCTGGATATGTTCGATATCTGGGATAATGGCGTCGGGGATCTGCCATCGGCCACGAAGAAAGACACGGTTGCACGCAAGCGCGAGCCGCAGGAGCGGGAAAAGGTGGTTTGCCCGGAATGCTCAGGCGCGCTGCGTGGGTACACATGCACGGCATGTGGCTGGGAAAAGCCCGCCCGTTCGGAAATCAATGAGGTTGCCGGCGAACTGCGTGAGTTCAATGCCCCGCGCAATCTCATGGAGCCACGCAAGGGCCTGCGGGCCAAGTGCGTAGACGATCCGCGCGCTGTCTGGAATGCGGCCCTCAATTACTGCATGGAGCACAGCCGTGATGCCGTAAAGGCGCGCAAGTGGGCGTATGGCGCGTTCCGAGGGATATATCCCGGAAGCAAACTGCCATTCGGCTGGTACGACATGGCACCTGTTGCACCGATGCCGGACGCCTATGCGCTGATTGAGCGTGAGGTAAAGAGGTATCGCAAGAACAACCATAGGAGTGCAGCATGAGCCAGTCTCTGCACTCCGCAATGGTTGCCGCCTGCGATGCTGTGCGCGTCACCCCACCAAGCCGTGCGCTTGTGCCGGGCCGCTGGACGCAGACCGATACCTATGAGCGCAATGGCAAAGGCGACGGGCGCGTCCTGCTGTTCGATGACGGCATGGGGGGCATTGTCTGGAACCACCAGACGCAGACCAGCCAGAACTTCTCCATTCGCGACCAGGGCGGCGATGCAGTCAGCCACGCGCCAAAGCCTGATCCGATGCGGGAAAAGCGGCGGCGTGAGGAAGCCTCAATCGTCGAAAGTATTTGCGCAAGCATCGTGCGCTCATGCCGGAACGACATGCACCCCTATCTAGAGCGCAAGGGCTTCCCGGATGAGTGTGGGCTTGTCCATGATGACCCGCGCCAGCTCATGCCTCGCACACGATTTGGCGATGTGCTGCGCTCTGCCATGCCGGAGACGGACGGGCCTGTCCTGATCGTTCCCGGACGAATTGGGAAGGTCATCACGACAGTCCAGTTCATCACGGCTGATGGCGACAAAAAAAACATCTTCCGGGGCCGGATGGGCGGTGCATCGCACAGGATCGCCACAGGCAGGCGCACAATCGTTTGCGAGGGGATTGCCACGGCATTGTCTGTCCGGGCCGCCCTGCGCCTGCTGGGGCAAAACTGGACGGTTTTGTCTGCTTATTCCGCATCCAATGCCGCCAAGGTCGCTGCATCTATCCCCGATGCTGTGGTCGCGGCGGACCATGACAAGCCTGTGCCGGTTTTTAATGGATTGGGCACTGGAGAACACTTCGCGCGCCAGTCTGGCTGCGTGTGGACCATGCCTCCCGAGATGGGTGATTTCAACGACATGCATATGGCGCACGGGCTGCGGGCCGTGGCCCTGCATCTGCGCGAGGTGATGGTCTTGTGACCGCACATGGCGTGACCTCGCGCACGTTCTGCGAGGCTGGTTTGGCGGACGGTCCAACGAACATAACGGTGGCACCAAACACAGAGCGCCTACCACGGGATGGGGCCACAGGCACAGCGCAGTCCGAAAGAGCGAAGCGCGGCCCCCGGCAGAGTGACAAAGCTGTCGCAAGTAGCGCTCGACGATCCGGGAGTAGTCACCTCACCAGATCGGCCCAAGGCGGCGGCCCGGCTCCGGCCAGCAAGATCGCTCAGGGATAGGGACCACCCCAGCAGATTGCCGGGGATGGTCGTCCTATGCCCTGAACAACAACCCTTTCCAACCAGCAACTACTTAAAAGATAACAATTGTTATAGGAGAAGAACAGTATGGCTGGCAGCGTCAACAAGTGCATTCTGGTCGGCAATCTTGGCCGTGACCCGGAAATCAGAACATTCCAGAATGGCAACAAGGTCTGCAACCTGTCGGTGGCTACGTCCGAAAGCTGGAAGGACAAGAACTCCGGTGAGTGGCGTGATCGCACCGAGTGGCACCGTGTGGTGGTTTTCAACGAAACCATGATCGGCCGCGCTGAGCGCTCCCTGCGCAAGGGCTCAAAGGTCTACGTTGAGGGTCAGCTCGAAACCCGCAAGTTTGAGAGCAATGGCCGCGAGCAGTACACGACCGAGATCGTGCTGCGCCCCTATCGGGGTGAGCTGACGCTACTTGATGGCAAGCAGGATGGCGAGGGCGGCGATTACGAGCGCTCTGGCACATCGGGCGGTCGCGGGTCGGAGCGCCAGTCTGCGGGCTCCGCTGGCGGTTACATCGATGATGAAATCCCATTCGCTCCGGAGTTCCGCTGATGCAGATCACCATCATTGACATGCTCGACCTGATCTCTGTCGGCACACCGACATCATGGGGTGATGTCCAGAAATACACGGGAGAGGCATCAAAAACGATCAGATCTCTCTACGGCGATCTGGATGAGGTCATGGGCGCATTGCAGGCGGCGAATGCCGAGATTGCGGTGCTCAAGGCGCAGAACGAATACCTGCGGGGGGTGTGCGAGCGAGAGCATATCGCCAGCGCTGTGGCTGCATTGGAGGCCGCAGAATGATCCTCGCAGCACAACACGTCCGTGAGCGCGATGGAATCATCACGCCATTCTACGAGCGCACCGTCGCCCACGGCATGACATTTGGCCTGGGCCCAGCGGGTTATGACGTGCGGATCGCCGAAACGCTGATCTTGGAGCCCGGCGGATTCTCGCTGGCCTCCACGATTGAGCATTTCGACATACCGGCGGATCTGATCGCCTTTGTGCATGACAAGAGCACGTGGGCCCGGCTTGGCCTTGCGCTCCAGAACACCGTTGCCGAACCGGGTTGGCATGGATTCCTGACGCTGGAGCTGACCAACCACAGCGCAGCACCCATCCAGATTCTTGCCGGGATGCCGATTGCCCAGATCATATTCCATGAGCTGACGGGCGTAACGGCATTTCCATATGCCGGGAAATATCAGGATCAGGCACCGGGTGCGCAGCCGGCGATTTTGGAGGCAATCTGATGACCGACCGTCAGCTTATTGAGCTGCTGTGGCCGCTCACCGCCATGAAGTGGATGTTGCTGGATGGCGTGGAGGCCCGGAACAAGGCCGATCCCGTCTATGTGCAGACGATGGCCGATATCAGCCTTGCGCAGGAAGAACTGCTGGAAACGGCGGGCAAGACACGCCAGGGGCCGAAGCTGGCACGGCGCATCTGCCGTGTTCTGGAGGCTGTCATCAACCCCTATTCCAAGGATTGCCAAGAGGTCGGGAAGGTCGCGCTGATCGTGTTTTACGTGATCCAGCGGCTGGTTGAGACGGGATACATCGCATTTAGCGATGGCACGGCCACCGACCGCGCGGTGACGGCCTTCATGGCCGCGATTGAACACCATGCGGAATGCGAGCCCAAGCGCCGGTCTGCGGAAAAGCAGGCCCGGAAGATGCTGGCCGCCCTTCAGGGCATGGGGCTTTACCGGGGTGTGGAGATGGATGGGAGGGCAGCGGCATGACCGAGACCATGAACGAAATGTCAGAGCGCCTCGGGAAATTGCAGGACAAGTGGAGCAAAAACGCCCGCAACGCCACATCCCGCACAGGCATTCTGGACGAGGCCAAGGCCGCATATGCCGAGCGTGCCCAGACCTATGGCGGGCCGGAAGACGCGTTTGCGCGCATCGCCGGGCATTGGAACTGGTGGCTGGGTGACAAGCTCTCCCGCCCCATCACGGCCTATGACGTGGCGCAGATGATGGTGGGCTTCAAGCAGGCCCGCGCCATGAACAACCACGCCTACCGGGACAACCATGTGGACGGGGCGGGGTATTTCGCGATTGCCGGTGAGATCGGCGAGAGGGAGGCGGGGTGATGGCGGGCAGATCTATACCCGATGCCATCAGCTATCACGCCACACGAAGGGCTTGCGGCTACCGGGCGGATGAACCTCTGTGTGACCCTCCGGAAGTTCTTGGTTGGACGAGGGAAGAATGGGATTCCACCTCTCCTGGCTGCAAGCGTGAGATCGAGCGTGACCTTCGTCGTAGAGGATTAATCCCAGACCTGTGTTCGCCTCCGCCAGAGAAGAAAAGCTTAAGGGAGATCAAGGGAGATCAAGGCGGAGGTGGAGTACGCCGGGAGGAAGCGCCTGTGACCCCCGCCGTCCACTTTGTCGGCTTCCGTGGCGAGGAATACAGGTCAGCGGTGAAGGTCTGGGGCCTTCCCGATTTCATTCACCGCTGGTGGGACCGGCGAGCGCGACGGGAGATCGCCGCGCATGACACCGTGATTTTCGCGCAGGGGGACTGGTGGCAGGAGCCGCGCCGGTTCAATGCGCAGGATTTGGAGGGGTGATGAACCATATTGTTGATGCCAACAAAAAGGTTGGTACGGACCATCCCGAGCGTGGCCTCGATATGGTCAAGAGCATGGCGAAGGCAATGGAGGCCAAGCGCGCCGAAATGATCGCAAGGCCGCTACGTGATTGCTACGAGGCTATGGCGCAGGCAGCTTATGAAGTGAGCCAAGATACCACAAAAATGGATGGGGAGACGCGCATCTGGTACCCCGACGACAACCCGAACTGGCGTGAGCACACGCCGGGAGCCCCGATGCCGTGTGAAGGGGATCAGCGAATAGCCATCCTGACCGCAGGATTACGCAAGAAAGCGATTGAGCCCCTCACCATCGTTACAGAACGTGGTGTCGCAAGACGGTTTGTGTGGCGTGAAGATTGGGGTGACGGGACCATAGTTGCATGGCGACCAGCGGAGGAAGGGGAATGACCAAAGCGGCCTTTGACAAAATCGCGGAAGGGCTGAAAGAAGCAAAAGAGCATGCGCAATCCAGCATGGTCGAGCGCATCGCAGAGGCTATTTACATGGGCCGGAACGGATATGGTGCCAAGCCATTCCGCTCCCAGCCCAAGGCGCACCGGGGGCCGTATCTAAAGGATGCAACGGCTGCGCTCACGGCCATGCGCGATCCAACGCTGGCGATGCTCGAAGGCCCGTTGAACAATCCCAGCCGAGAGCCGTCGCTGTACACAGCGATATGGCGGGCAATGGTGGATGCGGCTCTTGCCTCCCAACCTGAACAAAAGTAGAATCTGACAGTCAGCACCTTTTCGTGGTGGTCAAGGCGCTGACACCGGGAGGGCATGTCTCAACAGGAGAGAGCATGTCCAGGAAGTCGAAGAAGAAGTCTGGTTCTGCGGCGCGTTTCCCGAATGGGCAGCTTCGCCCCGGATACCGCAAGCGTGAGACTGAACAAGAGGCGACGGCAATCGCTCGCGCCTATCGTTCCCGCCTTGTCGGGGCGACAAATGCTATGCGGCCAGAGGCTGGGTATTCCCTTGGTCGAGTTTATCTACAGGGCCTAATCACCTCGCCGCTTCACGAGGCAGGGTTGCAATATGCGGCTCTGGTGGAGGCATGGCAGCGCGTTCAGGGCCTTCCCTCCCCATTCCCCGCCGCAATGGACTTGTCAGGCGTGCGCGGTCTGACTCTGTATTCATCTCCGGCTGATGCGGCAATCAAGCGGATAACGAACGACTACATGAAGATGCAGACGGCACTTTCGGATGCCGGGCGCAAAGCAATTGGGACCGTGAGAGAGGTTTGCCTGTACGACGGGGACTGCGCCGACATTGAAAGCCTGAAGCTGGGCCTCACATCTCTTGCGAAATTCTTCAAAACAGGTGTTGACATGCGCGCGTGCGCGTGAGAAAAGTCACGGGTGATAGGGGCGCAGCAGGTTTCGGCCAAGGCTGCGCCCTTTTCGATTCCAGCTTGAGCATCTCCCGTCTCGCTGGATCAACCGGCCCCTCTGCACTCTCGGGTGTATGGGCCGGTTTTCAATTTCAACCATTGAGTTTAGCTCAATAGTTCAACTGTCAAGGATTGCTTGACACCTCAACTCCCCGGAAATGCCGGATAGCTCGCCCCCACATTCCCCGGAGGCCCCATGCTTCCAGATGCGCCTGTCATGGCTGCAATCATTGGCCTGTGCCTTCTGGCGTGGGCCTTTTCTGCATTAAGGCCACCGCGGGCATGAAATTCCCCTTCGAGCCACGGCAGCCCAAGCCCGCACCTGTCACCCCATTGGATCGCTACCTCTGCACTCACCCTGTGTGCGAGCGCTGTGGCGCGCCTTCTGTGCTGGTGGATCATGTGATCCCACACCATGGCGATGATGGATTGATCTTCATGCGTGAGAACATGCGGGCCGTGTGCCGGGCGTGTCATTCGCTGCTGCAGGCTGGTGAATAGGCTTTGTTCTAGGTTTTGCTCGGGTCGTTCTTGTCGGCCCAATTAATCAAATCCAGCGCGGCTTCGGTGAGCGTGCGCACGGCTTCTGATCTCGACGGGATTGGGCGCTGTGCCGCGCGCCATTCATCCACGCGCGCCAATAGAGCATCAGACACGCGGATTTGAAGCCGCTCATTGTGTTCAGACCCCCTTGGTCTGCCTATTGGCTTTTTGTGATCCACGGTGTACAAAAACCCTGACAGTTTGCCGCCCACGCGGCTCCGTTCGACCCCATCACGAACGCAGGAGCGTGATGGTTGAGGCGGGAAGGCAACGGATTGGTCCCCTGAGCCCTCCCGCCTCACTCTTGCCCGGCCCTGCGGCCACGACCGGACCTAACTATCATGAATGCTCTTTCGAGTCCTGCCCGCATCGGTGCGGGTGAAAGCCATATCGCTGCCGTAACGGGCCGCCCCGGCCCCCTCACCATGTCCAGCCGGGAGATTGCCGAGCTTCTCGGGAACCGGCATGACAATGTGAAGGTGACGATTGAGCGCCTTGTAGAACGTGGAACTATCGTCCAACCTGCAATGCAGGATGAACCCGGCGTAGACAGTATGGGCCGTCCGCGCCCTGTGAAGGTCTACCTTCTCGACAAACGATCCTCCCTGATCGTCGTCGCCCAGCTTTCTCCCGAGTTCACCGCCCGTGTGGTGGACCGCTGGCAGGAACTGGAAGCGGCGGTGGCAGCCCCTCCCGCCTTGCCGTCTGACATTGTTGATATGATCCGCCGCACAGACGGTATTGTCCGCATGCTGGCCCACAAGGTCACGGAAGCGGACAAGAAGGCGGCAGAGCAGAGCAAGGCACTTGCCGTTCTGCAAGAGAAGGTCGCGCCCTCTGTCCCCGGCGTGTTCCACGCGGGCAAATCACCCGGCTACATCCTCAAGGCTGCCGGATATACGGGCCTTCCTGTCAATTTTGCGCAGTGGGTTGGCAACCGACTTGCGGACAAGGGCTTTCAGATCACTGCCGCAGGAGAGGATGGTGGGCGGTTGTTCGACTATGCTCCCTCGCTGGCGTGGATCAAGAAAGAGGGCAAAGCCACCATTGAGCGCCATCTGGCCGAACGGAAGGGCCAAGGCTCTCTGGCTATTCCGGGCTGGGATATGCGGCATATTCCCCGCGCTCAACCTGATGGCAAGGGCCTGTTCGTCATCGGCGGTGAGGTCATCACGTTCGACGCGATGGATACAGACCTAAGGCGAGGCGATTTTATCCTTGTCGCGCTGACCAATGGCAATATCGAGATCAATGAGTTTGGCGGCGATGGCGGGGCGTCTGTCTCGGAACGGCAGGAACTCGGCCCTCGGATGATCCTGTCCTCGTGGCGGGCTCTGAACGCCTCTCATCAAGGTATGCCCAGATACAAGCCCCATCGTTATGGCGGGATACTCATTGGCAAAGTGATTGATCGCAGGCCAGCACAGCAGGCCGCATGAACATCGGGGTCGCCTTAGCTGGCGGCCCTTTTTATTTGGAGACGCCCCATGCTGATGCTCTGCGGCTGGTACGCCATATGGATGGGCATGATGGGCGCTTATGCCAAGCCGTGGTGGGAGGTTGAATGACTGAGGCATCCAACGTCATTGCCCTACATGGTGGCATCGCTCACCCATCTGCACGGGCAGAGCCAAGCCCGGAAGTCATCGCTGGCCTCGAAGAGATGCTGGAGCGCGCCAAGGCAGGCCGCCTGTCAGGCTTCACCATCATCGGTGAGGATGCGGAGCAAGGGGCCTTCCATGCGTCAGTCGGCTTTGTCGGCTCATTCGCAATGATAGGCGCACTCGAAGGCGCAAAGCTGTTCCTGCTCGATATGCAGGATGACGAGGGCTGACATGCTGAAGGTCCAGATCAAAGGCAATGGCCTCGAGCGCTTCGAGCAGGCCGTGAAGACCCTCGGCGAAGGTAAGGCCAAGCGCGCATTCCGCATGGCCATCAATCAAGCTGGACGCGATACCCGCAAGCCGACATACGACGCCCTAGCAGACCAGACCGGCCTGAAGAAGAGGGTCACGCGCAAGGCTCTCAAGGCCAAGACGGCATCTGCCAACAACCTCTCCTACACCCTGACAGGGCGAGGTGGTGACATCGGTCTGAAGCACTTCGGCGGCAGAGAGACGCGCAAGGGCGTCAGCGCAGCGCCGTGGAACAAGCGGCAAGTGTTCGACGGCACCTTTATGAAGGGCGGCCTGTTTCCCAAGAGGAAGACACTTAACCTGAACGGCCACGCATACGAGCCGAACACTGCCACGAACAAGTGGGGCCGAAAGTTCACCAAGGCCAAATCCGGCCTGACAATCCCTCAGGAGATGGTCAAGGATATCACAGCCGAGACATTCGAGCGGGTGGGTCAGGCCAAGCTGGGAGAACACATCCCGAAGGTGATCGCCAAGGTGACGAATGGCGTCATCACGGGTGGACGGTGACCCGGCTGCGGATGCGAGTGGCTCGCAGGAGCGGGAGGGCGTGACATTTTGGCCCCGCCCCTACCTTGGTAGGTGTTGCAAAAATGCACCACCCCCCCGGTTCAGGGACCGTTTCAGGGGGTGTGGCGGCCCCTTCGGGCGAGGACTCCCGAGATTTGGCTAGGTCCAGACCTCCGAAATCGCATCTTGCTATCCCGAATCCCTTACAAATCAATGGGTTGCGAAAGTCTTGATCTGGCCTCGCTTTAGGCCGGGCCGGCAGGGCTGTGAAAATGCCCGAAACCGCGAAGGTCGCCATGTCTGGACAGCTCGTGAATCAGGCGCAGTTGGCGGCGCTCTTTGGGGTGCAGCCGATCACTATTCGGGCATGGGTCCGCAAGGGCTGCCCAGAGGAAGTGAAGGGCGGGGGCGGTAAGCGAGCGGCCTACAACACAGCGGCAGTCATCCGGTGGCGCGAGGAGCAAGCGGCGTTGGCCGCGACCGGAGACGCCAGTGCTCTTGATGAGGCGGAGCTGAAGAAGCGAAAGCTGGCGGCTGAGATGGGCCTTGCCGAGCTGGAACTTTCCGTGAGGCGCGGTGAGTACGTCGAGATCGAGCAGGTGGGCGCACTGGTTGCGGATGAATATGCGACGGTGCGGGCCAACTTCACCGCCATGCCGGGAGACATCGCCCCTGATCTGGAAGGCTGCACAGCGGCTGAAATCCAAGAGCTGATGATGGCGAAGGTGACGGAAATTCTCCATGGGCTTTCGGCAGATGACCTATATGCGCCTGAGGCAGAGGCTTCAGAAGGCGCGGGCGGAAGCACTGAAGCCGCCACCGAAGCTGAATCTGATTGAGTGGGCTGATACCTATCGGCAGGTCTCGAAGAAGAATTCAGCCAACCCCGGCCAATGGAAAACGTCGCGCGTGCCGTCTGCCTATGGCCCATATCTGGCTGTGACTGAGCGGGACACGCACACGGTCACGGTGATGGCGTCCACGCAGATGCTGAAGACTGAGTTTCTGCTGAATGTGGCTGGTTACTTCATCCATCAGGACCCCGGCAGCATCCTGTTCGTGCAGCCGACGCAGAAGCTGGCAGAGGATTTCTCGAAGGAGCGGTTCGCCCCGACGCGCGACACAACGCCGGTTCTGCGCGAGCTGATACCGGATGCAAAGAGCAGGGATTCTGGCTCGACCATAAGCCACAAAGAATATCCGGGTGGCACGTTAGATTTCGTGGGCGCGAACAGCCCGGTTGATCTGGCCTCCCGTCCTAAACGCATCGTGCTGGCTGACGAAATCGACAAATATCCCGCTTCTGCCGGATCTGAAGGCGACCCTCTGGCGCTGGCAGAAGAGCGCGCATCGACGTTCTGGAACCGCAAAAAGGTCCGCGCCTGCTCCCCCACGGATGAGCTTTCGTCCCGGATTTATAGGGAGTTCCAGCAATCTGACCAGCGCAAATGCTTCGTCGCCTGTCCGCACTGCGGGCATGAACAGACACTACACTGGTCAAAAGAAACCGTGATGTGGGACAAGGATGAAGCCGGGAATCACCTGCCGGAGACAGCGCGCTATTACTGCGTGGGCTGTGGTGCCGGGTGGTCTGAGGCTGAGAGGGTGCGTGCGCTGCGCGATCTGGTCAACGCGCCGGATCATGGATGGCGACAGACCCGCAAGTTCATGTGCTGCGGTCAGGAGCATGTACCGAGCATCTGGGATGACAGGGGCCGCTCGCGTTGCCCGACATGCTCCAGGCCGTCGCATTATAGCGGCCACGCCGGGTTTCAGGTCTCAAAGCTCTATTCGACGCGGCACAAGCTCAAGGATGTGGTTCAGGAATGGCTCACGTCTCACAAGGATCGCGAGAAGCTCCGCAAGTTCATTAACACCGCCTTGGCCGAGGTCTGGAAAGATAAGGTCGAGCGGTTGGACCCGGAGGCTTTGGCCGCCCGGTGCGAGCCGTATTCAGCCGACAGCGTGCCGGAGCCGGTGCAGCTCGTCGTGTTCGGAGCGGATACGCAGGATGACCGTATCGAGGTGACGTTCTTTGGTTATGGTCCGGATGAGGAATGCTGGGTTCTGCGCCATGACGTAATCCATGGCGACACTGCCAAAAAGCGTGTGTGGGATGAGCTGGATAAGGTGCTGAAAGGCGCGTTCCAAACGGTTGATGGCCGCAAGCTCTATGTGCAGGCGGGCTGCATAGACTCCCAAGGTCATCGTGGCGAAATGGTTCACGCTTTCTGTCGGGCGCGCAAGCATCGGCGGATTTATGCGATCAAAGGTCAGGCAAACGACCCACGCGGTTCCAAGCTTATCTGGCCGAAAACACCCAGCAGAACCAAGAACAGCGGTGATCGCCTGTATCTGGTTGGGGTGGATACTGCGAAGGATGCGGTGTCATCGCGTCTGATGACGTTACCGGATGAGGATGGCCGTCCCGTTCCATTCTGCGTCCACTTTCCGCAGACAGGGTTGAGTGCGGATTACTTCGAGCAACTGACATCAGAGCAGGCTGTCACAGCTGTTTCCAACGGCATTACGTATCGCCGGTGGCAGCAGAAGGTTGAGGGGAGCCGAAATGAGGCGTGGGATTGCATGGTCTATGGCCTCGCTGCGCGTCTCTCACTGCCGAACAGGCTGAAGGCCCGCGCGCCAGTGAGGGTGGCCCGAACTGAGGATGTACCCAAGCTCACGCCAGGCCCGGAACCAGAGCCCGTGTCTGAACTGCCCGCAAAACGGCCTGTCAGACGCCGATCCTCATGGGGAATATATCGATGAGCACTGAAAAGCCGCGTCATCGCGTCCCTGCGGGGAGGCGTATGGCTCAAGCCAAATATCTGCGCGATACCAGCGGCGGCCTGCTCTCCATGCGCCGGGCCATCACCCGCGATGCGAAATGGGATGTGTACGAGGCGGCCCAGCGTGCGGCGGCTCTGGCTCTGGATTTTATTCAGAATAACGGCTGGATTGCAGGCGCTGCGCAGCAGGTCTTGTGTGACACTGTTGGCGAGGAGCTGCGGCTGAACTGCCGGGCGCAGCTCCAGTCATTGGGCTGGTCTGCGGAAGATGAAAGCGCGTGGTGCCGCGAAACCGAGACGGCATGGCGACAGTGGGCCTACGATGCGCGCGAGTGCGATCTGGCCGGCAAGATGACCGTGCCGGAGATGACGGACGCCGCTCTGCGCTCCTATCTCGCCACAGGTGAAGCTCTTGGCGTGGTGGATCGGCTGGGTGTTCGGCAGCGCCGCGCCCTTGGTGTGCAGACCGGTGTAAAGGTCTCCCTTGTCCCGTCCCATCGCCTCCCGCGCGTGACGCAGGAAATGGTGGGTATGGATGGCGGCATCTTCCATGACGCCTATGGTCGGGCAAGAGTCTATCGCTTCCGCCTGCGTGAGGATGGCATTGAGCGCGACCGGGATATTCCGGCGGCCAATGTGATCCACGTCATGGATCGCGGGGAGCATCTGGGCAGTCCGCGCGGCATCACGCCGATGGCCCCTGCGCTCAAGGCTGCCGCACAGGGCGACCAGCTTGCTGATGCGACACTTGCGGTTGCCCTGATGCAGCAGGCGTTTGCAGCGGTTATCAAGTCGCCTGAGCCGAGCGATGCCGCATTCGAGGCCTTACAGACGCTGAGTGGGCTGGACGCGCCAGAAGGTGTCGATTCTGAGACTTGGGGCGATCTTGTTGGCGGCATTCAGGCCGATCTGGTAGAGGCTTGGGGCGCTCGTATTGACGCCATGAAGAAAGGGTCGCTGTCGATGACAGACCCCGCCCGAATAGCTCATCTTGGGCCGGGCGAAGAATTCCAGATGGTGACGGCGCACGCCAGCGCGAATAATTACGTTGCGCACTGGCAGAACTTGGCTCGCGAAATCGCGCGCTGCATCGGTGTGACCTATGAATCCTTCACTGGAGACCATAGCAACGCGACCTATTCCAGCGTGCGCATGGCCGGCTCTTCGATCTGGCCTGTTGTCCTGCGTCGCCGCGCCCGGATCGCCGCCCCCTTCGTGCAGGGCATCTATGAGCGCTGGCTGGATGAGAGCATCGCTGAAGGGCGGATCGGGTTCCGGGGCGGCTATGCAGCGTTCGCGGCCAACCGGGAGAAGGTCTTTCAGGCCGAATTCCAAGGGCCATCACAGCCCACGGCGGACGATTACAAGTCAGCCATGGCTGTGAAAGTCCGGCTGGAGACATACCAGTCCTCAATTGAGGATGAGCTGGCGGCGGCGGGCAAAAACCCGTCTGAAACCCTAGCCCAGATCGCCCGTGAAAAGGCGTGGCTCGAAAGCAACGAACTGTCTGTGCCGTTTGGCCGGTCTGTTGGTGGCGCTGGGCCAATGGGCGCGGCGGCTGATGGCAACCGAGAGCCGGCAAGGGAGGATGCGTGATGGCAGATGTCGATTGGTGCCAGCGCGCGAAAGACCTGCGGGAAATCGAGTTTGCCCGCGTATCCGGGCAACAGGTGGCGGAAAGCCGCTTCGGGCAGGACATGGTGAAATTCGTGTCCGCCAATGCCGAGGATCTGGCGGCAGCCATCCGATATGCCGAGGACCAATGCGCCAAGGCCAGCGGCAAGCGCAGTCGGTTCGCGATGGCGGCCCGCGCCCGGCCTTACTGAGGAATCCTGATATGGCATGTGTTTTAAGCGACGGGCGGCTAACGCTGTCCGGCGATGTGGGTGGCTATTGGGGGGACGACGCATTCAGCTACGGTGATGTGTTTGCCGCTCTTTCCGCCCATGATGATGACGCACCGCTTTTGGTGGTGCTGAACTCCGGCGGCGGTATCGCCACGGAAGGCGCGGCTATCCACGCCATGCTTGCCCGGCGCAAGGGCAAAACTGAAGTGCTGGTGGATGGCATTGCCGCCTCTGCCGCTAGCTTGATCGCGATGGCCGGGCAGACCGTCACCATGTCGCCCGGCTCCACCATGATGATCCACGACCCCGCAGGGGTGACATTCGGTGATGCGGCTGCTCATGCCAAGAGCATTGAAGCACTCGACGCGCTCTCTGCCGGTTATGCGGCCCTCTACGCTGAGAAGTCCGGCAAGACCGCCGCCGAATGCCGCGAAATCATGCGCAAAGAAACCTGGCTGACGGCTGATGAAGCTGTTGCCCAAGGATTTGCCGACAAGATCGATGGCGCTGCCGCTCCAGCAGTCGCGGCCTTCCCCTACCAGATTTATGCCCGCGCACCGCAGCCCCTCGTGGCTATGGCGAAAGCGCAGCATTGGAACCCGAAGCCGGTGGCGTCCGCCTCGGCACCAACTGCCCCTCAATCGGAGACGAATATGGGTGACAAGACCACGGCGGATGCAATTGCCGCTGAAAATGTAGAACTGAAGCGCCAGCTTGCAGCATTGCAGGCCGCACAGGCCAAGGCCGATGATGACGGCATGCGCGCCGAGCTGGAAGCCCTGAAGGCTGAGAAGGCTGACCGTGAGCGTACCGACGCCATCATGGCGCTGGATGAGGCCAAGGGCCGAGAGGATCTGGCAAGGGCGCTGGCATCCGGCGGCATGACTGTAGCCGCAGCCAAGACGGCCCTTGTCGCTGCGCCCACCGCATCCGCCCCTGACGCCCCGGTTTATGGAGCGGGCCTTGGCATTGGCTCCGCCAGCGCGTCCGCCCCCAAGAAGGGCGACCCCGCCATTCTGGCCGCCGCTGTGGCCGCCACCAACAAGCGCCGCTGAGGTGATCCATGACCATTCTTGAGAAAGAGCTGCGCACTGGCGCAGCGCATTACATCGTATCCGAGGCCAATGGCTACCGCTCGCGTGGCACTGGCGTGATCGCCTCCGGCTCCGGCGTCCTGAAGGCAGGCACGGTGCTGGGAAAGATCACCGCGTCCGGCAAGTACACTCTGCTCGATCCGGATGGCGAGGACGGCAGTGAGACCGCAGCGGCTATCCTTTGGGAGGGCTGTGATGCGACTGACACTGACGTCACCCGTACCCTGACCCTGCGCGACACTGAAGTGCATGCCGATGTGCTGCACTGGAAGGCCGGGACCACGGACGTTCAGAAAACCGCCGCCCTAGCCGCCCTGGCCGGCGCTGGCATCATCGCTCGCTGAGGAGACGGCACATGGCACTCGTTACCGATATTTTCAACCAGAACGCTTGGGGCGTTGTCGACTTCCACGAACAGCTCGTGGAACGTGTCGATTTTCACCCCAGCCTTCTTGGTTCTCTGGGCATCTTCGAGCCGGTCTATTCCCGCTCCCGCACCATTGCGATTGCGGCGAAGGGCGGCACCATGTCCCTGATCCCCACCTCTGAAATGGGTGAAGCGCCGGTGGAACTGGTCCCGGAGGGCGCGAACCTGCGCACTTTCCAGACCGTCCGCCTTGCCAAGGGATCCACCGTCTATGCTGCCGAGCTGGCCGCTGTGACGGCGCTCCCCTTCGATGTGCAGACCCGCGACGTGACGCAAGAGATTGCGGACCGGACGGCAGACATCAAGGCCGACCTTGAGCTGACGTGGGAGCACATGCGCTTCGGGGCCATTCAGGGGAAGGTGCTGGACTCTGATGGCGCCGAGCTGATCGATTGGTACGACTTCTGGGGTGTTTCCGCGCCTTCCGAGGTGACATTCGCCCTCGGCACAGCAGACACGGACGTGCGCAAGAAGTGCCGCGACCTGAAGCGTGCCATGATGAAGGCCGCCAAGGGCGCATGGGCCCCCGGTGCCAGCATCGTTGCCCTGTGCGGCGACAATTTCTTTGACCTGTTGGTGAACCACAAGCAGATCAAGGAAACCAAGCTGGGAACTGAGCGCGCCGCCGCTCTGGAAAATATCGAGGGTTATTCCTCGATTGAGATCGAAGGCATCACCTTCATCAACTTCCGCGGCTCCGATGATGGCAGTACTATTGCTATCGGCAGCGACAATGTTCGCTTTTTCCCGCGTGGCATCCGTGGACTGTTCAAGGCAGCTTTCAGCCCGGCGAATGAGTTCAAGCCCTATCTCAACCAGCGCGCGCGCGACCATTATGGCCTGCTGCTGGCTGACAACTCGGGCCGCGACGCATGGGATCGGATTGAGATTTACTCCTATCCCATGTTTGTCTGCACTCGCCCTGAAGTCCTCTTTAAGGGCAAGGTGTGATGACGGGAATCGCGACCCAGCCCACCTTCGTGGACGGTCGTTTGGTGAAGCCGGGGCAGCCTGTTCCTGCCCCGGTGGAGCCGGATGACGACAAGCCCCGCGCCAAACGCCACGCCCGGAAGGCCGATGAGGCCGAAAAGCCCGATGGCGGCGAATGATGAACGGTTCCGCGCTCTTGCCAAAGCAGGGCGCGGGCCAATCTGGGATGAAACGCTACGCCTTTTCCCTCAAAAGAAGGGCGCGGTTGACCCATCCCGGCCACAGCATGAGTTCAAGGCCGCCGTCCGGCAAGGCGATGAATGGGCAACAAACGCCTCTGGTGGCGGTGCGCGCGACTGGTCTGTGAAGATCAGTGCCGGGACCGCGAAAGTCTTCATCACCCGCGCCACATATGGCGGCCCGAATATCGCCGTTGGCGACCGCGTCCGGCGCTTGGATCGTGCAAATCAGCCATTCTACGAGGTCGCGACGGTCAATGACCGTGATGAAGGCGATCTGGTCCTAGTCCTCAATCAGGCAGGGTGAAATGTCCGCAATCCGCTTTGCGCTCCGGGTTTCCGCTGAGGAAGCCCTGAAGGGCCGCACACTTGCCGGTGAGAACGTCCGTGACAGCGCCATTGCCGCCATTGATCTGGCGGCGGATGGCAGGCTGGATGTGGACCCGGAGGCCCGCGCTCCATTCATCGCCATTTATACGGACGCCAGCTCTGCTGAGAGCATTGACACGCGCAACCTTAGGCAGAATGGCGCTCTGGAGGTGGTTTTTGAGAGCGGCGTGACCGCGCAAATGGTCGAAATCGACCCGGAAACGGGCACAGATGTGATCGTGGACATGGATATTCCAGCCACCGACCCCGGCCTTGAGGCCGCGCTGGACGTGATTGATACGCAAATTCAGCGCGCTCTCACCGATCCGGGCAACGAATGGGCGGAGGTCTGGCGCAAACTGTCAGATGGAGCCCTGAAGCTGGAGCGCAGTCGTGTGGCCCGCGCTGATGACGGGGTTCGCCGCGCCGCCCGCCAGATGCGCGTGACAGTGGAAGCCAAACCCGATCCGGTCTATTGCGAACCGCTGGCAGATACCCATGCGCTGATGCGCTTCCGTCGCCTTGTGCAGCGTGACCGCCCCGAATTGCTGTCCACTCTGGATATGATGCTGGGCACGCGCGGGGAAGAGACCGTGGACACGATCCGTCAGGCGTTCGGCCAAACCGCAGCTGAGGCCGCCGCGCTCGGCTACGCGGTACGGGAGGGCGATAACGATGAGCCAGCTTCCACCGGATGATTTCCTTGAAATGATTTCTTGGCTTGGCCGGCAGAAGGCGGAGCAAGAGCGCCGCAATCGCAACCGGCGGCGTGAGGGGAGGATCATCGAGGCCAACCCCGAAAAGGGGCTGTATCGGGTCCGGTTGCGGGAAGAGAATGGCAGCCAGAAGGCTTTCGACAGCCCTTGGCTCCAGGTGAAGGCTCTGGCGTCAGGCGCTCTCAAAATCCAGGCGGAGCCAACCGTAGGCCAATGGGTTGAGGTGGTGTCCGAGAGCGGCGACCTGACAGACGGCGTGATCGAGATGAGCGCCTATACCGAGGATAACGCCCGCCCGCACAACAGGGCTGGTGAATTGGCGGTAACGGTCGGCGGGTATCGCGGAGTGATCGACAAAGACGGGGCTGAAACCACGGCAGCCAAGGCGCGCACCCACAAGACGGAGGGTGACGTGGCTCACGATGTGGGCGGCGACGTGACATTCAGGACCGGCGGCGTGGTGCGCTTCACGTGAGCAAGCCTGTCGCCACGCTGGGGGATACCAGCAATCATGGCGGCACAATCATTTCAGCCTGTGACCGCCACTACGCGAATAACGGGCGGCGCATCGCCAGATTGGGCGACCTGCATAGCTGCCCCATACCCGGACACGGCGTGACACCGATTGTGGCTCAAGTGTCCGCAGTTCTTGAAATCGAAGGAAAGATGGTCGCGCTCCACGGCTCAGTCTGTGGGTGCGGGGCCGTGATTATTGCATCAGCGACAAGCCCGGAGGCATGACATGGCTGACCCTGTGAAAGACTACACGATCCTGACGAGCGGCTTTCTGTTTGGTGACTGGCATGAGGCTGGCGGCACGATCAAGCTCACCGAAAAGCAGGCGCGCATGTTCGTGAACGAAGGTCGCCTCGCTGAGCCGAAGCCGGAAGTGAAGCGCGCGCCCTCCAAGGCAAAGGCCGAATAATGTCGGCGGTCGGCATTGACCGGCGCACCGGCAAAATCCTCAGGGGCTGGGATCACGTCCAGCAAAGTATTACCGTGATCCTCACCACCATGGTGGGCGAGCGTGTCATGCGCCGGGATTTTGGGAGCGAGGTTCCGGCACTGGTCGATCGGCCGATGACCACGCGGGTGATCCTCGCTGTTTATGCGGCCACGGCCAACGCCCTGCGTCGCTGGGAGCCCCGATTCCGCCTCACCAAATGCGAGATCGTCCAGGCGTCCGTTGACGGCACACTGCACCTGATGATGGGCGGTGATTACATGCCTCGCGGTCACCTGGGGGATAGCACCGTCGATAGCAGACGGGAATTTACGGTAGCTCTGGCTGCCTGATCGGAGGTCATATGATCGACCTTTCCCGCCTGCCTGCCCCTTTGATTATCGAAGCGCTGGACTATGAGGGGCTTCAATCCTCATTTATCTCGCGGTTTCTGGCCTCGTGGGCCGATCTGCGCGCCATCTACCCGGACCTTCCGGCCTATGATGTGGAGGTGCTGGAGACTGACCCTGTCGTGATCGTCTCGCAGGCGTGGTCCTATCTGCGACTGCTGGACCGGGCGCGGGTGAATGACGCCATCAAGGCGGTTCTGGCCCCACTGGCAACAGGCTCTGATCTCGATAATGTGGCTGCGCGCGTTGGGGTTGAGCGGCTTGTTGTGGCCCCCGCTACCGGCAGCGCCCCCGCCGTACTGGAGAGTGATGCCAGACTGCTGACCCGCTATCTTTTGGCGATGACCCGCCCGGCTGCGGGCTCCCGTGATCGTTACAGGCTGGAGGCACTGACGGCATGGCCGGGGCTCCATGATGTGGCGGTGCGCGGTCATGCGGTGCATGGGCGCGCTGGCGACGTGGATATTGTCATCGCTGGACCCGAAGGGCGCGACTCCACAGACGACGAATTGGCCGTGGTCCGCGCGGCCTGCACCGCTGACGATGTGGTGCCGGAGGCGACCGGCGCTTATGTGCGGCGGGCGGATCGACGGGTGTACGCGGTTACAGGGCACGTGGTCGTGCCATCTGGACCGGACGCGGAGACGATACGGCAGGAGGTGGTCTCGCGCATTCGTGCCGCAGCAACCGAACGCCTCCAGATAGGTGCTGAGGTGCCGCGCTCCCTGCTGTCCGGCGCAGCCTATGGCGCGTCGATAGTCCGCGTGGATCTGGTTCATCCGGTCTCAGACATTGCCCCGGATCCCTACACCATTCCTGTTTTGGGTGATGTGACGATCACCGTGCAGGTGCAGGCATGACCAGCGCATCGCGGCTGTTGCCGCCTAACGCCGGGCCTTTTGAGCTGGCGCTGGCTGATGCCATGAGTGACCATTTGCCTGTGCCGTTGGCGCAGGCGCTGGACCCGATGCAAACGCCAGCCGATCTGCTGCCATGGCTGGCCGTGCATGAGGGTGTGCATCTCTGGTGGTCAGACTGGCCCGAGGAACGCAAGCGGCGGCTCATTGCGCAGTGGCCGCGCCTTGCATGGCTGATCGGCACGCGGGCAGCAGCGGAACCGTTTCTGGCATTTGTGGACGCGACTATCGTCCACAAAGTGGCGCACCCCGCCCGCTACCCGGTGGGGCGGCTGGCCGCGGGTATTCACCCGGTGAACCACAGGCCATTCGTAGCGCGGTACCTGCTCAAAACGGCATTGCGCGCACCAGCCCGCGCGATCTGTGTAGGCCGCACTGCTGTGGGCCGCTCAGCCCTGCGCACCATTGATCGCGAGCCCCTGCGGCGCGCTATGACCGCCATTTCCACGGCCAAGGGCCCGGCCCCGGCCTACACGGTGACGTTTGCGCACCGCCTTCCAACAACCCTTGATCAGGGACTGCCGCTTGATGAGGCGGGCAGCGTCCTTGGTCAGTATCAGGACCGCATCCGGCTATGAGCAAAATCGTACAGGTTGGCGAGGCCGAATATCTGGAGCCCGCCGATTACAACCGCATGGGGGAATATCCCCGCGCCGCGCTGGATGATGTGGTGGGTGACGCCATCGGCTATCCCGCGCATTGGGCCGGGTTCACGGTATCGGTCAAATCTGCGCAGGAAGTGGAGATTTCCGCCGGGCGGTATTTCGAGGGGCGGATCGTGTGGGCGTCCGACGCCCCGATCACGCTCAACCTCATCACATACTTCCCCATGGCCGCGAGTGACGAGAAATGGCTGGCGCTGGTGTTGCGTGGTGAGGATGTCCAGATCCACGAGGCGCGCGCATTCGAGACCGCGACTGATCCGGAAACATCCGAGCCGGTCTCCATCTCCACGCCCGTGGTGCTGCACCGTGACCTGCGCGTGGTGGTCCAGCAGGGCTCTGCCGTTCCGCCTCCGGCCAGCCAGCCGGTGATTGCCGAGACGGACGCCTGCATCGCTTTTGTCCGCGTCAAGACCACGGGCATTCAGGAGATCGTGCCGGGCGGGCAATGGCGCGTGAAATCCCTGTCCGAGGTCGAGGGGCGGGTCACGGCGCTGGAACTGTGGGCACGGGAGATTGCCGAGTCCGTGGCGTCTCTGCGCACCGATCTGTCGGCCCTTGCCGCTGCCCAGCGCGATGCCGTGCGCAAGGATGTGTTCGAGCAGGCGATCCGGGATATCTCCGGTATGCGCCGCGCCCTGCGCGTGTTCGAACAGGACCCGCGCGCCTATTTCTATGACCCGGCTCTCACGCTGGACATGTGGGATACGGAGCACTCACTGTGGCTGGCGCGGGTCAATGAGGGCATCCGGTTTGCATTCGCCCATCAGCGCAGCGACCGCCTCACGCTGCGCAACCGCGCTGATCCGGCCATCATGGTCCAGGGCGATATCCTGTTGCCAGCCTATGATGAGGTTGTCCGTCTGTCGGTGAGCGGGGGCAAATCGTCCAAGCTGATCTCCCAGCTGACCCATACCGAGGTTACGGCGACCAAGCGCACCGTGTCGCGCACCAGTATTGAACTTGGGCCGACGGTCACGGTTTGTGAAAACCAGAAAGACTGGGCAACCGTTGGGGAGGCCGCCCGTACCGGCTCGAAGCTGACGGTGGCGGGAGAGACATTTCAGGTTGTCGGGCTGAGCACCAATGCAAAATCCGCCAACTGGAATGCGGACCCGAACTCGGTCGGCCACAAGAATTATGATGTCCAGAAGGTGAGCGTGAATACCTACACGTCGACCTACTGGTCCTACAAAACCACCACGGTGGGCCTGAACGGTTCTGTGTACGGGCAGACATGGCTCAACAGCCAGACGCAGATCCTGACCGGTATTCGCCTGCGCTTTACCTCTGTTGGCAATGATGGTGATGTGCATCTGCTCACCAGCGAGTGTGACGATTCCGGCCGCCCCGAGATCGCCGCGACCATCAGCAATGCCACGGTTGAGCATCGCCTTCTCAAGCCCGGTCAGGTCCAGTTCGATCTGGGGCCGGGCCTGTATGAGGCGGGTGAGCGCTATGGCTGGTATGCGATCACGGTCGGCAAGCACTCGATCCGCTACGTCACCGGCAACAAATTCGCCGAGGGCAGCATGTTCCAGCTGTCGGACGGGGCATGGGCCGTGCCCAGCCTGACCGACGATTTCGAATTCGAGCTGGTCGGCCCCAAATTCCGCTCAACCCGCACCGTGGTGGATTTCCAGCCAATCACCCTGGAAAACGGGATCGACTATCTGCGCATTCTGGCGGCGGGCTGGGCTCCTGACGGGACATTGGCCACATGGGAGTTCAAGCCCTCCGACTCCAACACATGGCGCGAATTCAGCCCGGACGGGGCGGATGCTCTCTACGGTCTGCCCGCGTCGCTGGATCTGCGGCTGACCATGGTTGGCACGACCGATCTCGCTCCATCCATTGTGCTGGATGAGTATGCGCGGGTTGAGGTCGGGCGTCATCGCGGCGATCTGCGCGCGATCACCAAGCCGCTGGCGCTCGGGGTCACGGCCACATCGATCACGGTCGATCTGACCATCGACCAGTGGGTTGAGGGTGAGCACACCGCCAGCGTCAAGCTGATGGCGGGCGCCACCACCTACACACCGACAAACACCAGTATCTGGCAGGACCCTGACAAGCCCAAGCGCCGTCGCCTCACCTGCACGTTTACGGCGCTGCCGAACGTGACCTCCGTGCGGGTGCTCATTGAGGGCACGAAATCCGGTGTGGATGCGTGGTTCGGGGAAAACCTGTTCCTGATGGTTAATTGAGGAGGCCGAAATGGCTGATGAAACGCCGGGCTCCCAGCCCTATGACCCCGCCACGGACTATGTGTTCCGCCTGATGCAGTCCGTGCGGGTGGACGGCGTCCGCCTGAGCCGCGCAGAAGAACACCAGGCACGGGGCGAGTTCCTCAATCGTATCGTTGCGCAGGAGGGCCGTGATGTCATCGACAGCGCCCGGCCCCGATAACGATTACCAGTTCCCGCCCGCGCCCAACCGGGCGGTGCTGGACCGGGCCACATGGTCTGCCGTGATGCTGTCTGTGGGCTCCCGTTTGCGGGGGCTGGAGGCGCAGCGCGAGACACTCTCGGATGTGATCGACGAGCTCAAGCTGTTTGGCCTGGAGCGCCTCGACACGGCCATCGGCCCGGTTATCGCGCAGGCAGAGACCCGCCTGTCTCAGCTGGCGGCGGACATTGCGCAGACCGCCGCTGAAAACGCCGTGTTGCTGGACGACTTTAAGGCCGTCACTGCCGTCAATCTCGAAGCCCTTCGCGATGCCATTGATCAGGCCGAGGCCGATCTTGTCGGTGTACAGGATGAGATCAACCAGATGCTGGATGGCGGCGTTTCTGCATCGAAGGTGGCGGAGACAACAGCACGTGTGTTTGTCACGCCTGCCCAGCGCGCGCGGATTGAGGCCATTCTGACCGGTGGCCTGTCGGGAGGGGCATTATGAGCCGTGCCGCGCTCCCGAACGCCGTCACCACCATCACGCCCGGCTACAGCTGGGAACTGGTGCTGGACGTGCAGTTTGCCGGGGAGCGGCCCGACGACTGGCCGGACTGGGGTGTGCGCATGCACATCTGGCACGATACCGCAGGGATGAGATTGACGCTGGCGCAGGGCGACGGGGTCAGCATCGAACCAGTGGAGGTTGCTGATGGCATCACGGCCCCGGTGCCGGTGATCCGCATGACGGCGGAACAGACCGAGGCGCTGCGCCCGGCCGGGCTGGTGCATTACGTCATCGACCTGACCGCACCGGGGGGTGAGCCGGAAGACTATCTGGCTGGCACGCTGACGCGGATCTACGCCCCTCCTGCCGAAATGCTGGGAGGGACCCCATGACCGTCTCTGTCACCGTCGTGCGCCGTCAGGTCACAGCCACAGCGCAGGTGCGTCACACCGTATCGGTCCATGTCTCCACCCGCCGCGGCCCCAAGGGCAAGGATGGACGGGACGGCGATCAGGGGCCGCCCGGTCCCGCTCTGGGTGAGGGGCGCGTATATATCTCCGGAGGATTTTTCTGATGGCGGTCAACATTACCGCAGACGTTTCCATTGCCCGCCGCCCCTCAGGCGGTGCGCCCGGTGCGCCTGCCGCCCTGCGCTCAGGCCAGCCGGCCTATAATGAGCAGGACAATGTGCTCTATATCGGTGTTGGCGATGATGGCTCGGGCAACGCTACATCGATCATCGGCATTGGCGGGCCGGGGCTGTTTGTCACGCGTGCTGCACTGGATGCGGCACTGGAAGACACCGGTGCTGGCGACATGCTCCGGAGCGTGTACGACGCCGATAATGACGGCAAGGTGGATGCAGCCGAGGCTGCCGACACTGTGCCGTGGACCGGCGTACAGGATCGCCCGGCCAGTTATCCGCCCTCTCCACATGCTCATGATGTGGCGACAGCGGAAGCGGCTGGGTTTATGAGCGCGACCGACAAGGCCAAGCTCAATGGCATTGCTGCCGGTGCCAATGCCTATGTCCACCCCACAGGGGACGGCAACCGGCATGTGCCAGCCACGGCGGCCGGGGATGGCGGCAAGGTGCTGCGTGCGGGCGCATCTGCTGGCGAGGCCCCGGCGTGGTCCAGCCTCACCAAGGGAGATGTCGGCCTCTCCAATGTGGCCAATCTCGCCCCAGCTGATCTGCCCGTGTCGTCTGCCCAGCAATCCGCGCTGGACACCAAGGCCAATCTGGCCTCCCCGGTGTTTACCGGCGCGCCCAAGGCCCCGACCGCGCCCGCAGGCACCAGCACCACACAGATTGCCACCACGGCATTTGTGAGCGGGGCCATTGCAGCGCTCGTCGGCGGAGCCCCCGGCGCGCTCGACACACTCAACGAACTGGCGGCCGCACTGGGGGACGATCCGGATTTTGCCGCGACGATCACCACCAATCTGGCGAGCAAACTGAGCAAATCGGCCAATCTGGCAGACCTGACGGATGATGCCGCCGCCCGGGCCAATCTGGGGCTACGCAGCATGGCAGAGCAGGCCGCAGATAATGTCAACATTACCGGTGGCACGATTGTCGCCCGGATCAGCGGCGGGGAGGTCTGAGCATGGCGGTACGCAATACAGGCGCGGGCCTGCGACCCTCCACAGCCACGCGGGCCCGGCTCAATGCCGTGGCGGCAGCGGGGGAGCTGGTCGCCGGGGAGCTGATCTGGATCACCAATGAGAGCCGCATGGTGCAAGCGACCTCCACCACGGAATGGCGAGAAATCGCACATGCGGGGCAGATCCCGACAGTGCCGGAGTTTGCCACACCGGCAGAGGCCGTTGCCGGTGTGGCTACTGGCAAGATCATGGACCCGGCTAATGTGGCGCTGGCTATCGCGGCGCTGGCTGGTGGCACGACTGTGGTTCTTAATGAGTTTACCCAAAGCGGGACGTTTACGAAGGACGCAGATGATGCCCTCTATTTTGTAGTGACTGTGGACGGCGGCGGTGGCGGTGGCGGTGGCGGTGGCGGACGTAATGGCGGGTCCATCACAAACGCTAACGGCAATGGCGGCAAGGGCGGCGGCGCGAATGGAGCGTCCGGGGCATCTGGATCTAAAGATACGGGCGGTAATGGCGGCGGCGGCGGGTCGGGATCTGCGGTATTGGGTATAATCCCGGCCGCCTGGTTGCCTGCAACCGTGAATGTCATTGTTGGGGCTGGCGGTGCCGGTGGAGCCGGTGGCGCGAAGGCGTCTGGCGGTGGCTCTGCTGGCACCGCCGGTACCGCTGGGGGCGCATCGTCGTTTAGCGATGCACTATTAGTGCTCAAAACAGTTACCGGGGCAGGCAGCGGCATGGTGGGGGGTACTATTGATCTGCCATTTTTGCCGCAGATTGGTGTCGGATTTGGCGGTAACGGTGGTGCCGGAGGCGGAAATTATACCGATGGCAGTCGTGGCACAGACGGTGCCGGTGGCGCGGTATTTGTGTGGAGGCTCAAGGCATGAATTATGCTATCATTGATGCCTCTGGCGTCGCCACCAACATCATCGTTGCCGGTCCCGATTTTGAGTTCCCCGGCCATACGCTAGTCCCCGCTGATGGCGCGCAGATCGGTTGGCTGTGGGATGGGGAGACGTTCACACCTCCGTCACCAGAGCCGGTTGATCTGGATGCTCTGAAGGGCGAACTGTGCGCAGGCGTGGATGCCGAGCGCGACCGCCGCACGGACGCCGGCTTCGAGTTCCAGTCCGTGCGCTACCAGTCCCGCCCGTCAGATCGTGAGAATATCGCCGGGGCGGCAGTGGCCGCTCTGGGTGCCATGGTCGCCGGTGCCCAGCCGGGCGACCTGCGCTGGCATGGGGCGGGGAGCGACTTCACCTGGATCGCCGAGGATAACAGCCTGATCCCGATGGACGCCCAGACGGTCTACGCGTTCGGCCAGGCGGCCATGGCGCACAAGCAGGGGCTAATCTTTGAGGCGCGAGCGATCAAGGATGCGGTGGCGGCGGCAGAAGCTGAGGCCGCCGCGCGGGCGGCTGCTGTCTGGGCTGATTGAGCGCCTCCTCTGCCGCCATTTCGAGCAGATAGGCGAGGTCGGTCATACCGTTCTGGCGGGCCTGCTCTGCCAATTCTCTGGCTTGGGAATATGCGTATTCGCTGAAGTCTGACATCGGCGCAGGCTGGCATTCCCCTGCGTCATAATCAACCCAACAAAAGCACCAGCCCCTTCGAGGGGCTTTTTTCATGCCCGGTCGCCCTCGCGAGCCGGGTTTTTTCATGCCCAAAGGAGGGCCGCATGGCCTCTATCGAAAGTCACCACGGCACTCGGGTATTCCAGAGCGCCGAAGAAGCGACCATTGCGCGCTTTCGCAATACCAGCACTGGCGGTATGGTCATCCCCATTGCCGAGGCTGATCTGCCGAGCGGATACAGCTTCGACAAGCCGTTTTTGGTTTCCAAAGCTTCTGACGCGGCCAAGCTGCCGGAAGAGGTCAAGGAAGAGATTGACAGCTTCTACGACCAGACGCTGAATTCCATCGTCATTTCGCTGGTCAAGAAGGGCGCGACCCCGGCTGAAACCACGGCGGCAATGGTGGGCGATTTCAGTCGCAAGACCGGCGTCCACTCTCTGCTCAAGGCGACCAGCGAGGGGCTGCCCCGGCCCAAGCTGATCTCGATGGCTGGCTATGCCACAGTCGCGGCGCTTGACGGCATCGCGGCTGTGGCCGTCACGGTGCCGGGCGGGGGATATTCCGCCGAAACCACGATCACGGTGGCGGGCACGACCGGACAGGGCGCAGTGCTCACGCCGGTTATCGGTGATGAGGGCGCGATCACTGCCGTCGCAGTCGCCAAGCCCGGCTGGGGCTATACTGGCGATCTGGTGTTCACGGTCAATGACCCCGATGGCAAGGGCACAGGCGCAACATTCACCGGCACCATTGGCCAGACGCTCAATCCGATCCTCGCGGAGATGATCGGCGTGGCTGAGAAGCTGCGGGCCATGATCTACACCGACGGGCCGGACAGCACCAATCAGGCTGCGGTGCAGTCGCGCCAGCTCATCGGTTCCAAGCGTGTGGCCTATTGTGATCCGCGCTCGCTGAAGAGCGTCAATGGCATCAACTATCCCCGACCTTCCAGCACCATCTTCGCGGGCCTTCAGGCCAAGATGGACAAGGAACAGGGGCCGCATTACGCAGGGTCGAACATCGTCATCAATGGCATCGCCGGCGTGAACCGGCCCATCGAGTATGGCGAAGAGGCGAACTACCTCAACTTCAACCGCGTCAACACCATCGTCAACCGGGCCAATATCGACGGCGCGGGCGGGTTTCGGGCATGGGGCGTGTGGACCTGCGCGGATCATCCCCTCTGGCAGTTCGTTCCTGTCGTGCGCGTGGCCGATCTGGTCAATGAGGCGATTGAGGAAGCCTTCCTCACCTTCATCGACCGCCCCCAAAGCAAGGCTCAGATTGACTTGATGCTGATGTCTGGCCGGAACACGCTCAAGCGGCTGGAAGATGAAGGTGTGATCCTCACCGGCTCCGACTTCTGGCTGCTGGACGGGCAGACGGCGGACGATGGCGTGCAGGGCATCCTGAAATTCGGGATGAAGTACGAGCCACCCGCCCCCATCGTTGATTTGCGAGTGGACGCCTATCGCAATCACACGCTGGCCTATGAGCTGCTCTACAACTCCATCCGTGGTGTTGTCGAGATCAGCGAGATGGCCTGATCATCCCCATCATTCCCATGCAACAGGGCTGCCATTTGGCGGCCCTTTCTTTTTGAGAGGCCGATATGGCTGGCAATCGCAAACCCGCGTACATCCTGAAGAATTGCTCGCTCGCCATTGATGGCGACGTGCGCATCGGACAGTGCAATTCCATCACTATCCCAGTGCTGGAACGCACGATGGAAGAATTCCGCAACGCCGGGATGATTAAGCCCCGCGAAGTGGCGATGGGATATGAAGTCACCACCACCACTTTCAAGGAAACCGCTTTCGACCCGGCGGTGATGAACCTCTACGGCATCGGCACCGGCTCGAACCGCAACATAATCGCCTATGGGTATCTCGAAAGCGAAGATGGCCGGGAGCACGAAGCTCGCTTCGAAATGGTTGCGGATTTCAAGAAGATCGACGGAGGCGAATGGGCCACCGGCGAGAAGTCCGAAAGCGAATACGAGCTGGCCGTGCATGAAGGCCGGCTCGTTGTCGATGGCAACGAAGTGTTCGCCTTCGATGATTTCACCATCACCATCAACGGCAAGACCCAGCAGCCCGGCAAGGCCGCGGCTCTGCGCATGATCTGAGGATGCCATGAGCGACAATGTTTTTACCCTGTCCGAGCCCGTCGCCTTTGAAGGCAAGACCTATACCGTCCTCAATCTGCGCAAGCTGAAGGGGAAAGACCTGGTGGCCATGGATTCCGTCAAAGGCGAGGTCCGCAAGAGCATGGCAATGTTCGCCAGTGTCTGCGGCGTGCCTCTGCCGGTGATTGAGGAGCTGCCCGTGGATGACTTTGAAGCACTTGGGGAGGCTATGCAGCCTTTTTTGGGGCGTTCGGCTCGCGCTCGGATCAAGGCGGCGGCGGACGCGGAGAAGGCAAAGGAACCTTCCGACTGATGGCCGTGCAAATGTCCCGTCATCTGCATCAATCATTCACTGAGATCATGGAGTGGTGGGCAGAGGACTTCTTTGCCAACCATTCGGCCATGATTGAGATGCTGGAGGCGGAAGCGCCGAAGGGGTGAGCCTCGGCGCTTTCATTCACTTCTTAGGCGGTTTTGGTGGTGGTGGCGGGGCCGGCCTAGGCTTGGGTGGCGGCTGCGGTCTATCACGCGTAGTGTTGTTGATCGGCCCTTTGGTTCCAGTAGGCGGCTTCGCAGGGAGGACAAAGCCTGCGACGACGCCAGTTCGTGTGCCTAATGAGACCATAGCCACCCTAGACGCATTGATAGCCGCTCAGCCAGAGCCGAAGCCCACAAGGCTAGAGGCAATCAGACAGTTGATGGCGAAGGCGCTGGCCACCAAAGGATGACTCGACCTTGGGTTGCGTCTCATGTCATTGTCGCCGCAAAAAGGGCGTCATATGGCAGAGTTGGTTCTGGTCGCGCTTTTCGCGTACCTAGTTTGGCGACTTTTCATCAGAAACTGGCTCGCCAAAAGGCGGGCCGATCAAAGACCGTCTCAAGCTGAGCCGCCCGCAGCTCCCGCTAAGCTATCTGGTGCGGCATGGGATACCAGCAAAAACAAATCTGACAGCAGTGCGGGATGGAATACCGTCTCATACTCTAAACGCCCTATTGGGGGCGGCCTATCTGTTTCTGTCGGGGCCTATACACGAGAGTATGACCATAACAAGTATCGCTTTGACGGCACCGCCTACCCTCAATTCCGCATAAAGTATATGGATGAAGATGGCTCTACAACGACGCGAGATATTTACGTCGATAGATGGCGGAAAAGCGGGGGTGTAACGCGGTATGAATGCTGGTGTTTCCTTCGTGATGAGAAACGGACTTTCCGGTCTGATCGGATGCTTGAGATCGTGAATTTAGATACAAATCGGAAAATCAAAGATATATCGACATATCGTACCAGGTACTAATTGTCCCGCGCATGATCTATTCTGCGTGGCGCGTATTGACCAGTTCACATCGCGGCGAGCCTCGCTATGTCCCGCATCGGTATGGCGGGCTGGTGATCGGCAAGGTCATCAGTCGCAAGCCAATACACTGAACAACAGAGCCGCCTAAGGGCGGCTCTGTTTGTTTTGGGCTATCTTGGCGGCAGGTATTGTGTCTCACGAACTTCAATTTGAACCGCGCGATCCGCCCCCGGCTCCTCATTTCGATATTTACTCAGCCTGTCCTGAGCGTTCCTGACGCGCGCGGCATGAGCGAGCTCCTTTGGAACGACGCGCCTGCCAACTGGCCAGAAGCTGATACCCGCCAGCTTGAACGACTGGATCCCGAACGGAATGCCAATAATCGTGATACAGTTAATTACGCCGGCTACGAGATAGGACAAGAACAGCACCCATCCAAAGCTAAATGCCCACACTATGTTGGCAATAAAGCCGATGGTCCCGGTTACTGCTGTCGTGGCGGTAATACCTTTCCCATCAAGCTCGCGAATATGAACCACATCCTTCCCAAATGGGAAGGCAGTCATCTTCGCCATCTCGAAGGCCGCCCTGCTCACAGGAAGCCCGACGATGCTGACGGCAAATATAACTGCGCCAATCAGCCAGATAAGGGCAATGACCGCCCCGCCAAATACAAACCAGATGACATTGCCCGCGAACCGCATTTCTCGCCTCAAAATTTGAATTTGGAATTATCGTTTTTCTGCTTGGAGGCGAACTCCATATCGATGCACTGCTCTAGCAGTACATAGGAGCCGCGCCCGCCGCTTGTGGCAACCTGATTGCACCAAGAGCGCGTTTTCTTCGGAACCGTGCCCCATTGAGGTTTCAGCTTGTCATAGGCGGCCTGCTCTTGCTCAAGGCAAGCATCCTTCAGCCACTCGCTGGAGCCTCCGCCGCTTTCCGCCACTCGCTTGCACCAGCCTTCAGGATCGTAGCGCGGGACTTCCTGCGCCGAAGAAGGGGCGGTCGCGCCTGCTAGAGCGCACCCAATAGTACCCAGACCCAAAGCAACGCGCCTCATGCGGTCGCGAAAGGACACCCCTATGGCCACGATGACCTCCCAGCTCATCCTGTCTCTTGTTGACCGCGTCACCGGGCCATCTAAGGCTGTAACTGCGGGCATCAACAACCTGCAACGCAAGCTGAAGGAAAACAATCGTCAGTTAGACGAAATGCGCGGAAGGGTTGTGGAAGCCGCCGCAGTCGGCATCACTCTCTACAAGGCGCTACAGGCCCCGACCAAGGCCGCGATGGAGTTTGAAAGCGCGCTGGCTGACGTATCCAAGGTGGTGGATTTTGCCGCCGGTGCAGATGGGGTGAAGCAGTTTGGCCGCGACCTGATGGCTCTCTCCGAGCGCATCCCCGTGGCCGCTGAGGATCTGACAAAGGTTGCCGTTGCGGCAGGCCAGTTCGGTCTGAAG